>CAKNXK010000015.1 GCA_932182025.1 uncultured Candidatus Melainabacteria bacterium | reverse complement strand
AATTCAGTTATGGAGCGGGTTTTGCCCCCCCCCCCCCGAGTTGAGGGCGCCGAATTCTATTGCATTATAGCTGTATTTTTCTAGCCAATTTGACATAATATCCGTATCCTAATATTTGTTTAATGCCAAATATTTGTGGATTGATAACAAAGTTTACAAAAACTGTTACAATTTTTGTAATATTTCTTAATCAAAAAGGGCGAAATGCTTTGCATTTCGCCCTTTTTGTATATCTGTTATGAATTAAACTAACTCAACAACGTATTGAGCATTCTTTTCTGCGATTTCAACAAGGTTTTTAGAAACAGCAATCATAGAGATTTCTGAATCAAGTTTGTTAACGCAAGAACCGCATCCGATAGCGGAAGCACCTGATGCAAATGCTAATGAAGCAGTTGTAGGGTTAATGCCTGTTGCTGTCATAATAGGTAATTCAATGTTTCTTGAAAGTTCAATTGTGTTAGAAAGAGTTAATTCAGCTCTTTCAACAAGACCTCTTGCACCGTTTGAAGGATTTTCGTTAGAGAAGTGACCTTCTGTTTGGATTAAGTCGATACCCATTGATTCAAGTTCACGAGCTAGAGAAATTTGTTCTCCGATTTCTAATTCGCCAGGAATAGTTACAGAGAAGAAAATCTCTTCGCCATCAAGCAATTCCATAGTTCTTTTTACAAGACCAAGTACTTGTGAAGCGTTGAAGCTGATACCTTTTTTGTAAAGAGCATCAAAGTTGCCAAGTTCAATCGCGTCAGCACCTAATGCAACAGCGTGAACCAATTCTTCAGGAACAACTGATGATACAAAAATAGGCATATCAGTTAAGCTTCTAACCATAGAAATAATATCAGGGTTAGCACAAATATCTACTGCGCTTGCACCTGCTTTATCAGCTGCCATAACAACTTTTTTTACGCTTTCAGCGTCGAAATTATCAATACCTGCAATAATTTTTACTGCTCTTTTTTCGCTTAATGCTCTTTTAAAACTTTCAATTCTTGACATTTTCTTCTCCTTCTTTGTGTCGATTGTGATTTTAGTCTCGTTTATTATACTACATAGAAGGTTATTTTGGCAATAGTTGCGTAATGTTACAATAAAAGCTTATATTTATTGACATAGAAGCATGTTCGTCCTAATATTGAGGTACTCTAGTCGAAATTTCTGCCGGATTTGACGGTTAGAGGGTTGACGTACCCCCTGTCGGGGCTAGTCAGAAAGGGTGCAAAACTCGGATTTTCAGTGTGACTAATGGAAAAATGAGTGTTGTCCCTAATATAAGTAAAAGGTAAAAGGAGAAAAGTTATGCCTACAATTAACCAGCTTGTACGTTCAGAACGTAAAAAGCTAACAGACAAAACCAAATCGCCGGCTCTTATGGAATGTCCTCAAAGACGCGGCGTTTGTACAAGGGTTTACACTACAACCCCTAAAAAACCTAACTCTGCTTTGAGAAAGGTTGCCAGAGTAAGACTTACTAACGGATTTGAAGTTACTTCTTATATCCCAGGTATCGGACACAACCTTCAAGAACACAGTGTTGTTCTAATCAGAGGCGGAAGGGTTAAAGACCTTCCAGGTGTAAGATATCACATCGTTCGTGGTACATTAGATACAGCTGGTGTTGCTAACAGAACACAAAGCCGTTCTAAATACGGTGCTAAAAGAGCTAAAGGAGGTAAGAAATAATGTCTAGAAGATCTAAACCAGAAAGAAGAGTTCCTTCAGCTGACCCTATTTACAACAGCGTTGATGTATCTAAATTCATTAACCGTGTTATGAGACGTGGTAAAAAATCTTTAGCTGAAAAAATCTTCTATTCTACAATTCTTAAAATTGAAGAAAGAACAAACGAAAAGGGCTTGGAAATCTTCCAAAAAGCTCTTACAAATGCAACTCCATTATTGGAAGTTAAAGCTAGACGTATCGGTGGTTCAACTTATCAAGTGCCTATCGATGTTAAACCTGATAGAGGTTTTGCTCTAGCATCTTCTTGGTTGATTGCATCTGCTAAAAATAGAGGCGGTAAATCATTCGTGGAAAAACTTACAAGTGAATTAATCGATGCTTCTAACGGTAACGGTGCAGCTTGCAAAAAACGTGAAGACACCCACAGAATGGCAGAAGCTAACAAAGCGTTTGCTCACTACAGATATTAATTTTTATAATTTTATATCTAAAAAGCTCCGAGTTTTCGGAGCTTTTTTTGTAACAAATTTGTAATATTAAAGCAATTTAGTATTTTCATTATCTTTAACGTGATATATGAATACCATAAATCAATTACAGCAGAATAATCCCGGGTTTGGAAATAGTAGAAAAATTCCCCGATATATTTATCACATGACTTCTAAAGCTAACTATGAGTCAATGCTGAATGACGGATTTATAAAACTGGGTGAGTCTAAGCTGCATATTGATAAAGGTATTTATGCTTTTGATTTATGTAATTTTTTTAAACGTTGGAAAAAAGATAAAGACTGGGGTTATGATGATTTACAACGCGCTATATTAAGACATATTGTTCGTTGGTTTCAATCTGCTTCTTCCGGCAAGGGAGATTTGGTTATACTAAAAATTCCAACTTCAAAATTAGACTCTGATAAGCTTTTTGTTCGGAGTATGAACAGATTATTTAAATTTGAAGAATCGCAAGAGAGTTTTAATGAGCTTAGTTTTAGTTTACAAAAACATTTAAGAGGGTGTACGCCAGCTAAGGAAGCGCCATTGTATAAACGACGAAAAGAAGCGATTGAATTTATTTATAAAGATAATATTCCATTAGAGAATGTTCAACGTATTGGAAATATTGTGAACATTGCATCCTTGCGTAAAAATGCCGGATTTGGTGTAAATCCCGTTAAATTTATCATGCAATCGTTATTAGAGGGTACCCCTGAGTCTAAGGGTGCTGAATTGCTTAAAAGTTTTTAGTTAAACAGGCGGGTTTATAAAGAACCCGCCCTTTTTGTTTAACCTGCAAGTAAGTTGCTTTCCAGTTCCTTTACTGTATTTTGCTGTTGTTCGACGATAAGTTCCAATATGGAGAATAATGTGGAGATTTCGTCGGACTTGTCGCAGTTGAATTCGCAGTATGTTTTAGCGATTTCTAACAGATCAAGATTTCTGGTAATTTGTTGTTCCAAACTTGCAATAAGTTTTATTTTTAATATATTTTCCATAATTAGATAATACATTAAAAAACCTATCTTGTCAATAGGTTTTTGAAAATATATTAAATTAATATAAAATATTTGTAAATCCTGTTGTTATTAAGCCAATATTGTATTTATCAGCCTGATTAACAACTTCTTTATCAGCAAAAGGAACAATTATTAATCCTATTCTTCCTTGAGAAGCAACATTAACGTCATGTACTGTTATTGGCATGTCAGAAGCTAAAACTGCATCTTTTGACATATCACAAGAATAGTCAAGTGCAAATTCTACAGACGCGGTTTGAAGCCCTTGAGCAATAGCAGTTGTTTTTAAGTCTTTAGCGATAACAATTGCTTGTGAGTTATTATGTTTTGCAACTTTCCAGGCAAAAACAGCATCTTCAATTTGTTCAACGGTTGGTTTAGTTTTAGATACAACTTTGAATAAATCTTTGTCCAAATCACTTGTATTAGGAGTTTGTGTTAGAGTTCCTAAAGGAGTTACTTTTGTTTCATTTGAAAGATAGTTTTTATAGTCTTTTAACGGTGTGTTAATGGTTACATAAGTTACATTGCGCGTTTGAAGAATTTCTAATGCATTTTTAGTAAATTGAGGTGCTGCAATAATGTTAGTATCTTTTAAAAATCTTGCAATCTCACTATCCACTTCATCTGATACAACAATAACAGAGGACATAAAATCAACCGGATTGACGTCCATTACTTTTTGTACTGCATCTGCAAGGGATTGACCTAATGAAACGGCACAGATAGCTGTTCCTTTAATCGTACAAGCTGCTTTTACATCATAAAACTCGCTTATTACATTTAACCCTTTTACAAGAGACAAAATGTTGATGTATGTTAAGTTGCTGCTTGTTTCGTAATCGATAGTTTTGTCATTTGGCTCAATACTTGCGTTTTGGAAAGCATTTTCTCCATATAATAATTTTATATCCATTCTTTTCTCCCTATTGTCCTATCGGTGCTGTTGTCATTGGAATTGGCGCAAACTGTTCCATTGGCTGCTCATTAGTTCTTTCCGGTTTTACTTCAACTTTTTTAGATTCTTTCTTTTTAATTGGTGTTAAAGTTTGTTGCAAAATTTCAGTCGGATTAACAGAATCCGGTTTTACAATATCCGGCTGGACTGTTTCACCGGCAGCTTGTTCGTTTTCGTTAACTTTTGCATCCTCTTCATCAAAGTTTTTAAACGCTTCACTTTGAGGAATAATCGAAATGCTTGATGCCTTAAACGGGTTAAGTATTATTTCAGGATATTCAAAATCCGAATTTCCATAAGGAGCTGTTGCTACAAGCATAATATCTTTCCAGATTTTTGCAGGAACTGTGCTTCCATAAACTCCGCCCATTTGTGTGTTATCGTCATTACCAACCCAAACACCGGTTACAACATCAGGTGTAAATCCTATGAAATAAGCATCTTTGTTGTTATCTGTTGTCCCTGTTTTACCCGCAGCAGGTTTTCCAATGTTTGCAGAACGTCCGGTACCATTTGTAATAACGGTTTTCATTATTGCAGTCATTGTTGCTGCTGTATTTAAATTAAGAACCTTACTTGTTTTTGCTTTTTTAGCTTCATAAAGAATAGTTCCTCTTGAAGACTCAACCCTTTCAATGGCATAAGGTTCAACTTTAAAGCCGCCATTTGCAAAAATTCCAAATGCTCTTGTCATTTCAAATAATTTAACACTATGTGAGCCCAGTGCGATTGTATAATCATAAGGTATTGGAGTTGAGATTCCCATTACTCGGGCAAGCTGTATAACTGGTCTTACACCAATTGCATCCATTAATCTTGCTGTACAAACATTTGATGAAACCATCAATGCTGTATACATAGGAATAGGACCTCTGTATTTATTACCATCGTTTTTAGGTGACCAGTTACCTATTTTATAAGGTAAGTCATCTATCATATCATTAGGTGAATAGCCTTTCTCAATTGCAGCAGTATAAATAAACGGTTTGAACGCTGAACCTGAAGGTCTTAAAGATTGTGTAACACGGTCATATTGGCTTTTACCGTAATCTTTTCCGCCAACATATACAAGGATTCTGCCGTCAATCGGGCTGAACGAAAATACAGCGGCTTGGTTTTTGTCACTTTTTAATCCCCAAGAATTAAGTGTGTTTATAATAGACTCGTTTGCGGTGATTTGAGCTTTATAATTCAATGTTGTTATTACTTTATAACCGCCGTTTACGATTTCTTCTTCTGTAAATCCAAGTTTCCGCAAGTCTTTCATGACATAGTCACAAAAATAAGGAGCTTTATTCGTTGCATATAGCTGCGGCATTGTTGAAAGTATAATCGGATCTTCTTTTGTTTTTTCATAAGTTGCTTTATCAATGTATTTCATTTTATACATTCTTAAAAGAACTTGGTTACGTCTTTGTTTCGCAAGCTCTTTGCTGTTATAAGGCGAGTAGACAGATGGTGCTTGCGGAAGCCCCGCAATGAGCGCCATTTCAGATAAAGTAAGCTCGTTTAAGTTTTTATTAAAATAAATTCGTGCTGCACCTTTAACACCGTATGCGCCTGAGCCTAAGTAAACATTGTTCAAATACATTTCCAGAATTTTATCCTTGGAAATTGTTTTTTCGATTTGAGCAGCAACCTGTAATTCTTTTATTTTACGTGTAAAAGTTTTTTCATTTGACAGGAATAAAATTCTTGAAAGCTGTTGTGTAAGTGTACTTGCACCTTGAACAACGTGTCCGGCTAGTACATTCGCAACCATAGAGCGGCCTAAACCTAATAAATCATAGCCCGGATGTTTATAGAAGTTTTTGTCTTCTGTTGCAATAAGAGCTTGTACAAGTTCTTTTGGAACTTCTTTTAATTCAACATTAGAGAATGTATATGCTGCAAATGTTTTGATAACCTCTCCGTCACTTGCACAAAATGTTGTTACAATATTAGGTTTTAGAGTGTTTAAATTCTTAATAGGCGGAAGCGAAATTAAGTATAATTTCAAAGCAATCATGCCTGCTAAAAGAACACCAATCCCCAAAACAACAATAGTAGCGATAAGTTTTAATATAGGATTTTCAAAAGTCACGCGTCCGGAAGATTTTCTTTTTCGCGGTTTTGGTATGTTATATTGTTTTTTCATATACCCCTCTTTATGTTAACATATTAGTTAAGTCATCACTATTTTACCAAATAAATATTTGAAAAGGGTGTTTTTTTAGAATATGTTAAGTTTTTTGACAACTTTAAAAAATGAGTTTCTCTCTTACTTTGTGCCGGAAAAAATGGAGTATAAAATTACGGGAGAATGTTTGAAATGCGGGAAATGCTGCAGATATATGTATAGCTTTGATACTTATACAACAACTGATTTTAAAATTATGCAATTTTTATTTCCTGCTTATAAAAGATTTTATATTAGAGGTAAAGATGAAGACGGTAATCTCATTTTTGCATGTAAATATGTTACAGATGAAGGATTGTGCTCGGTTTATGAGAAACGACTTAGAATGTGTAAGAGATACCCTGCTTCTAAAATAGGCTACCCGGGTAAACTTCATAAAGACTGCGGGTATAAAGTTGAAGATAAGAGTTTTGAAACTTACCTTAAAAAATAACCCTGTTGCATAATAATATTTTTATTAATCCCGTTTAAATTATATATGAAGGGGATTTTATTATGCTAAGATTGTTCGTTTGTTTTTTATTATTAGTTAACATTACACCTGTATTTGCTGCAAAAACAGTAACTACTACGAGACCGTATTATTATAATCCGGGATATTACAATCCAATGAGATTACCTGCAGGAAGTCTTAATGCACTAGAGAGATATGCTTTAAACAGAAGCTATGCCAGAGAAAATGATATTCAACGTCTGGAAAGACTTGAAAATCTTGCTTTTGGTGCTGTGCAAAACGGAGATATATCAACAAGATACAGGCAGGTTGAAAACGCGATTTTAGCAAGACCAAAGTATAATTCTTATCGAAACTCTTTCAGAAATTCGCTTGGAAATTATATAGCAGGTCAGGCAACCGGTGTTACTCCCTCCATTATGACCCAAGGCTTGATGCCTTCTTATACAACAGGGTTTGCGCCTCAATATACAAACTCGAATGTTATGCAATATTCTTCATTCCCGTTTGGCTTAAATGGTTATCGTATTATGAATAATAACTATGGAACTAGCAGCGGGATTAGAATACTCCCTTAGGATTGTTTTTCTCGGGATGCGCAGAATTTGAGAGTATTATCTCGTAATACTCATTCTTGTCAATATTCACACCCATATTCTTTGTGTCAATTTTGAATTTCTTTTTCTTCGGTTTGTACGGATTATTTGCCATAACTTATTATTTCGTTGTTTTCTCCGACTTGAACAATTGTTGGTTTGTGAGTTTTGATTTCTTCTTCGTTCATTTGCGCATAAGTTACGATAATAATTTTATCTCCTGCTTGAACTTTTCTTGCAGCAGCTCCGTTTACGCAGAAACATTTTGAGCCGTACTTGCCTTTTAATGCATAAGTCTGAAATCTTTCACCATTGTTGATATCAAGGATTTCAACTTTTTCCCATTCCCTGATATTTGCTTTTTCAAGAAATTCTTCGTCTATAGTAATAGAACCGACATAGTTTAAATTTGAGTCGGTAATTGTTGCTCTATGTATTTTGGAGTGTAAAAATTCAAATAACATATCTTTCACCTCTTTATTTATACTAGCACAAAAAAATTATGCGCATGTTGAATTTAAATTTTTATGAATAAATATAGAATATAGAAAAGGAGGTAATATGTTAGACTTATTTATTTTAGAAACTTGTCCTTATTGTAAAAAAGTTATGAGTTATATGGATGAAAATGGTATTAAGTACCACAAAATAGATATTACAGATAAGGCATCAGAAGATGCGTTAATCCAGCTGGGCGGAAAAAGACAGGTACCGTTTATGGTTGATAAAGATAGAAATATCCAGATGTATGAGTCTAATGATATTATTGAATATGTTAAAACCTTAAAATAAAAAAAGGAATGTCTGGTATCATAAGATACCAGACATCTTTGAAAGGACATCTATTATTTTTTGTATTTCAACTAAACCTAAGTAATATTAGGTTGTGGTTTTATTTGATTATTATCATATTATAGCAAGTTCAATGCAATTTGCGGCTGCTGGTTAGCTGTTGCTAATAATGAAGCAGTTGCTTGTTGCAAGATTTGATACTTGATGTAGTTAGAAGACTCGGTTGCAGAATCAGCATCTTTGATTGTAGATACTGCTTCTGTTAAGTTTTCTCTCTGAACATCAGTAGCTTCGATTGCAGAATCAAGTCTGTTCATATAAGCACCGATTTTAGTACATCTAAGAGATACGTTGTCAATTGCATAGTCAACATTATCGATGAATGCACGTGCAGAACTGTCGTTTCTATAGATTGCAGCACACATGTCTTCAATGCTGATAGTTTTTGGCTCAGTTGTATCTTTAGATTTAATAATCGTAGCTTCACCATCTGCAGCCTCAATTACGCCGTTTTCAGCAAGAGCAGCTGCAAGAGCTGATTGGTAAGAACCTTCTTTGTATTTGATAGTCTTTCCATCTGCTTCGTAAACAGGCGAACCATCTGCGTTAAGTTCTCTAGCTCTGTAATCATACATATCAGGATCAGTACTTGATGTTAAATCAATATACCCGCCGTTTGTTGTAGATGAGAATCCCATAATAACGGTAGATTTCGCACTTGCAAATAAGAATGAATCCAGAGTAATTACACATCTTTTGTTAGAATATAGACCAACTTGCAAGTTAATATCTTCTGTACGAGAACCATCTAAAAGATATGCATCGTTGAAGTCAGTGATTTCGCATAAACGGTTAATTTCGTCCATTCTCTGAACAACTTCTGTTTTGATTGCATCTAGAGATGCTGAACCATAAGTACCGTTAGCTGCTTGCATAGTCAAGTCTCTAATTCTTTGTAAGTATTGGTTAATGATATCAAGAATACCTTCTTGGGTAGTTAACATATCTAAACCCATTTGAGCATTTGTTTCGATAATATCATAACCGTTAATTTTAGCTTCCATGCCGGTGTACACTGCGTACCCTGCTGCGTCATCTTTTGCTGAGTTAATCTTGAAGCCTGTAGATAACTTCTCCATTGCGCTATTCATACCTTTTGTTGCGTCTCTAAGGTATTTTTGTGCAGTTAGGGATGACAAATTCGTGTTAATTGTAATTGTTGAAGTTGACCCCATAATAAATGTCCTTTCAAATTTGTAATTATTTACCTTTCCTCATGTATTACGGAATAAAAAAAATGAACTTTACAACTTTAGTTGGAGAATACTCCATATGGAGGAGTGGAGGTTCTAAACCCCTTGTAAATATTGACTTTTAATTTCTGGATTTATTAGCTGTATTTACCCCTATCTATAACTAAAGTTGTAAATATTAAGTTTTGTAACAAAATATATGACTTGTGAAATCGTATATTTTTTAAATACTTTATATATACATAAGATGTAAACAGATGAGGTAAAAATTATGGGCTATGTAAGAAATACTTATGGATGTCATTGCTTCTACGGCGACAGTTCTTTCAAACGCTATAACAGAGCTGCACTAGGTGATACATTTATTTTTAACTACAATAGCAATAATACATACAACTGCTGTGGCGGACAACGCGGCGGATTCTGGGGCGGCTTAGGCTTAGGTCTTGGAATGGGCTTCGGTAATCTACTAGGTGGTTTCTGCGGCAACCTCTTCGGCGGTTTCGGTAATATGTTCGGCGGTTTTGGCTTCCCTTCATTCAACTTCGGTAACTGGGGCTTCGGCGGAACTCCTGCTGTTTCATCTAACAACAATACTTCTACAACAAAAACTGTAACAGTTGAAAAAATGGTTGATGATGAAGATACAGCTAAATTAGCTCAAATAAATGATAAAATTAATGATTATGGTACAAAATTAGCAAGTGGTGCAATGAAACCTGATGCAAAAGAAATTTCTGATTTAATGACAGAGCTTGAAGGTTTAATTAAATCTCCACTTGATGGTGATGAAGCTCAGAAAAAATTGAATATTAAAAACTATGAAGGAGCAAAAGCAAGATTAGAACAGCTTAAAAAAGGTCAAATTGATAATGGCGATGGTGCAAATGTTAAAGTAAATGGTGATGAAATCACAATTGTACTTGATGGTAAAACAATAAATAATGCAGATGATCTTAAGAATGTTCCAGATTCTAAATTAAAAGCTCTTAAACCTGAAACAGCTCAAATAATTCTTATTAAATTGGGTTATATTAACAAAGATGCAGGTTCTTTAGAACCAACTAAAGCAAATGGAAAATCAAAAGATTATTTAGTAGCAAAAGCTACAGTAAATCCAAAAGTTGCAATCTTACAACAAGTTTCAACAGTAGCAGTTGAAGTTGAAAAATATACAGGTTCAAACACAACACAAGCAGACTACTATATTACAGGACCAGTTAGCGGAATTGAAACTGAAAATGTAAAACGAGACAATGATAGTACAGAATATGCAATGTCATATATAATTGACTGTGGTGCAACTGGTGTTAAAGGCTTCCAAGGTAAATACAAGGTATATGTACCTAAAGATTGCAAAGTTGGTGACAAAGTTAAGGCTGAAAAAGTTGGCGGTACTGCAACACAAAAAGTATATGAATGGACTTATAAAGGTGAAGGTCAATTTATGATCAACGATGCCGCAGATCCTACAGTATCTAACAAATAATAAAAAACTCCCGAAAGGGAGTTTTTTATTGCTTAATATTTTCAGATGCAATAAACGCTGTAGTCCATGCGTTTTGAAGGTTGAACCCTCCGCAGAATCCGTCTATGTTTAGGACTTCTCCTATACAATAGAGCCCTTTTACTCCTTTTACTTCCATTGTTTTAGGGTTGATTTCGTTTAAATCAACTCCGCCGGCAGTAACTGTTTCTTCTCCTCGATTAGTGCTGCAAACAGTTACTCTGAATTTATGTATTCTATCTAATATTAAATCTCGGGTTTTTCCGTTAATTAAATGTGCTTTTGTTGTTTCATCAATATCAAGCAGAATTTTGCTAACCAGTTTTTGAGGTAAATATTCTCTCAAAATATTTTTAATTTCTTTGTGAGGGGAAATATTTAAAATTTCCTGTAAATTAGTTAGTGTTGGAGCTAAATCAAACTCTATTTCATAAGGAAATTTTTGAAAAGCTTTAATTGAGGAAATCTTGTACACCAAAGGTCCTGATATCCCAAAATGTGTAAATAAAATATCTCCATATAATCCTTCTGCGTTTACTCCATGGCAAACTGTACCGCTGATATCTTTGAAGTTTTCTTTTGTGTTCAAACCTACCAGAGATGGTTTTGGCTCAATAATATTAATATCGTATTCTTTTAATAATTCATATCCGGCATGTCCGCCTGTAGCAACTACGATATGTGTAAACTCATTTTCTAAATCTTTTAGAGAAAGAATTTCTTTTTTGATAATAGCTGCTTTACGTATCTTATTTAATATTGTTTCTCTAACTTCTTTTGCGCTGTTACTTACGGGAAAAATTCTATTATCGTCCTGAGTATAGGTTTTTATTCCAAGTTCTTCAAATAAAGCTAAGGTATCCCAGGTTGAGAATTTTGAGAATGCTGATAATAAAAACTTCTCTCCGCGCGGATAGTTTTTAGCAAGCTCTTTAAAATCATATTCAGCGTGTGCAAGGTTACATCGTCCGCCTCCGGTTGGAAGCAATGTTCTAAGAGGCGAACCTTTGTCAAATAAAGTTACGTTAATGCCTTCTTTTAAAAGAAAATATGCGCAAATACAGCCTGCAGCTCCTGCTCCTACAATGGCAACACGAATTTTGCTAAATCTTCCCCTAGATGCGTGTTCCATACAAACAAACCATTTCAGGGGTTTCAATGTCTTCAAAAAGTTCTTCTACTGTTTTTCCAAAAACAGGGTGAACAAAATCCTCAGCTATTTCCAGCATAGGAACTAATACAAATGCACGTTTATGAAAATATTTATGAGGTATTGTTAGTTTTGGTGAATTAATAATTTGGTTATCGTAACAAATAATATCAATATCAATAGTTCTATCTGTATAATTAGGGTTTCCTTCCTGACGTTTTCTGCCTAAAAAAGTTTCAATTTTCTGGCATTCTGTTAGAAGGGTTTCCGGCATGAGAGTAGTTGATATTTGTATAACAGCGTTTACAAACCAGTTGTCTGAGTCCATTTGCCAAGGCTCTGATTCATAAAAAGACGATGTTGATACTATATTTATATTCTCATTAGAACTAAGCAAGCTTGTCGCCTGCTGTATAAATCCGACCCTATCGCCGATATTTGAGCCTAATGATAAATAAACAATTGCCATATCTTGATTTTATCGTGATAGAAAGGTTTTTGTCAATAAAAAAAGAGCCAATTTAATTGGCTCTTTTTTTTATTAGTTGCAAGAATAATGTAATTCGTTTCCTTTTGAGTCATATCCTGCAGATTTTCCAAAATTAGGATTTGTGCAAGGGTCTGGGTAAGTCGGCTCTTCTAGCATTGGCTTTATTGGATATTTCGGTTCATATGGTAGAACCTTTAGACCATCATCGCCTTCATTGCCTTCATTGCCTTCATTGTTGCCCTGATTGCCTAATGTAGCAGAATCAGGTAAGTCAAATCTCTCAAAAGGAATTCTTGATTTTTGTAATGCTTCTTCTATATCACGCGCCAATTGAGAGTTGTTAGAATAATCCTCAACTTTTTTGTATTTCAAATTTGTACGGGTTTCAAGATATCTTATACCCATTTCATCTGTTGGTTGAAGTTCTGCGTCTGCTGAAACTCGGAATGTAAATCTATCCGGTTTTTTGCAAGAATTAGCGTTATATATACAATTATCTCCCTTGTTTATGCCATTTATATCTATGACTATATCTGTTTGGTAATTGTTGTTATTTTTTTGAGGAGCATTTGTACTTGTTGTTATCATAAATGCAACGCCATTTTTATTTGTAAAATCTGCACTGAAGTTGTCTGGATTATAAACGGCATTATTTCTGCAAACTGTATTTCCTGAAGAGATAGTTGACAGGTCATCTATAATATTAAAGTTTTCTGCCATAACTCTGCATAATTTATTCTGTCCGCCTGCTATTCTATGAGAATTATTTGTATTATCTGTATAATCATCTAAGTTCGCAAACGGATGTTTTTCAAATGAAAAAGTACCATTATCTCTTACATAATAACCGCCATTGTTTGCTGCAGCAGAAATTGTTTCAGCTAATGCATCATAAGTATTTAAATACAAAACTTTTGTTGTATCAGGTTTGTATTTATTAACCATTGGCAGCATAACAGCTGCAAGCACTCCGACAATTCCTAGTGCAATCAGCACCTCTGCCAGAGTATAACCTTTTTCTTTCATAAAAGCTCTCCTTTAAAGTTTAGGGTAAATTGATATAACAATTATTATTATAACATGTTTTTATAAAAAAAAGAAGGTTTGGAAAACCAAACCTTCTTTTTTGTTATTTTGTACCGTAACGCTTTTTAAATCTTTCAACTCTACCTTCTGAGTCAAGGATTTTTTGTTGTCCTGTGTAGAATGGGTGGCAGTTTGAACAAATTTCAACTGTGATATTTTCTACTACAGAACCTGTTTCGATTTCGTTACCACAAACACATTTGATAACTGTTTTCTTATAATCAGGATGAATTTCTTTTTTCATTTTGACCTTCTTTCTTTCAAGATTCCAAACTTGAATATTTAATACTTCGACCTTAACTATATATTAATTCCCTGAAAATATATTTTCAATAGGCACTTAGAAATTATATGTAACGAATTGTAACAATACTTTCAAAAATCCTAAAGTTTTCAAAAAATATGCCGTAATACATAATACAAAGGAAAAAAGAAAAAAGGAGTAATGAACATGACAGACGGAATCGGAAGAATATTTGGCGGTAACAGCTACGGTGTAGGCGGATATGTACCTCAAAGAAAAGGTGAAGAAGCTCCACAAAATGCTGCAGCACAAGCACCTGCTATTAATTATGAAGAAACACAGGTTGATCCATCAAAAGTTATGGCATTTTTAGAATCAAATAATATTTTTGTAGCACCACAAACACAAGGAGTTACTCCTGCTGGTGTTGATCCGCAAACTCAAGATAGAGTTGCAGGATATATGGAACAATTCGAAATGATTTACGGTATTGTTCAAGAAGAATTCGGCGAAGAAAATGCGCCAATGGTTATGGATTTTGTAATGGATTCTCTAATGGGAATGGTTGCTTAATCCAAGATGTAAGATAAGATTTTCCTACGTTCATTAAAACTTCTACACTAATTAATTCCAAGACCGATTTAATCGGTCTTTTATTTTTTGTAACAATTTTGTAACAAACCCTAAAGTTTCAAATAAAAAATGCCGTAAATACATATAGATAAAGGTTGTAAAATGGCAGATTTTAATATTCAAAGACAAGAATTAATAAGCTATTTAAAGCAAACTCATCCAGAGCTTGCGTTATACCCTGACGACCAGATATTAACAATATACAACGAGCAGCTATCCGGACTTCATTTGAGTGAAGACGAGCAGATATCGATATTAAGCGGTTT
>CAKNXK010000014.1 GCA_932182025.1 uncultured Candidatus Melainabacteria bacterium | reverse complement strand
TGGAAAGACAGATTCACTGGCTATGGTCAGGCTATGGTTCGTAACGGCGGCAGAAACGGTGTTGCATTGACCTTCGGATTTAGGTGGGCATTGGGTAAAGATGCTGAAGATTTGTAGAAAGAAAAACTGGCGATGCGTATGCATCGCCAGTTTTTTTACACTCCTTAATATACTTCTGTGATACGATATACTTATGGCTAAGTTAATTCCACTTCATATTCACACGGAGTATTCTCTTTTAGATGGTATGATTAGGGTTCATGACCTTGTCGATTATGCTAAAGAAAACGAGCTTCCTGCTATAGCAATTACAGACCACGGGGTTATGTATTCTGCTGTTGAGTTTTATGAGCTTGCAAAACATAAAGGCATCAATCCGCTTATTGGTTGCGAATTCTATGTACATGACGGTGATATTCATGTTAAAGATAGTTCTAAAAACCCTCTATATCACCTTATTTTAATAGCTAAAAATGATAAAGGGTATAAAAATTTAATAAAACTAGTTTCTACTGCATGGTGTGAAGGGTTTTATTATAAACCAAGAATTAATTTTGAGCTTTTACAAGAGTATCATGAAGGTCTAATCTGTGCGTCTGCATGTTTAGGGGGCGAAGTTTTACAGCATATTCTAGCCGGTGAAAAAGATAAAGCTAAAGAAACTGCTCTGAAATATAAAGAGCTTTTTGGCGATGATTATTATATTGAGCTTCAAGACCATGGTTTGGAAGACCAGAAGCGAACTAATCCTGATTTAATACGCTTAGCAAAAGAGCTTGATATAAAAATGATTATCACAAACGACTCTCACTATTTAAGAAAAGAAGACGCTGATGCTCAAGATACATTGCTATGTTTGCAAACGAATGCTAACAAAGATGATGAAAAACGATTTAGTTTTCCTAATAACGAGTTTTATGTAAAATCTACCGAAGAAATGCGTCAGGCTTTCTCTTGGATGGATGATGCAACGTTTGAAGAATGTGTGAAGAATACCGAAGAAATTGCAAATAAATGTGATGTTGAAATTGAGCTTCATAATGCACCTTTACCGCATTATGATGTTCCTGATGAATTTATCGCAACAGCTGATAATGTTGATTCTAAAATTATTGAACGTTTGAAGAAAAAAAATAAAACGGATTCAACAGAAGATGTTATTGAGGAAGCAATATATATTCAAGGTATTGAAAATTATTTAGAACACGTTGTAATGGAAGGGCTTAAAAAACGTTACGGAGACCCTGTTCCTGAGTCGATTATTGAGCGTTCTAAGTATGAGCTGGGTGTTATTAACCAAATGGGTTTCCCTGCTTACTTTATGATTACCTGGGATTTTATCCATTTTGCAAAAACTCATGATATTCCGGTAGGTCCGGGAAGAGGTTCTGCTGCAGGTTCAGTAGTTGCTTATGCTCTTGAAATTACTGATATAGACCCGATTTATCATAAACTGTTGTTTGAAAGATTTTTGAACCCTGAACGTTTCACCATGCCCGATGTCGATATCGACTTTTGTATTGAAAGACGTAGTGAAGTTATTGACTATGTTACTCAAAAATATGGAGAAGACAAAGTTTGTCAGATTATTACTTTCTCAACTTATGCACCAAAAGCCGCATTTAAAGGTGTCGGACGTGTTTTGCAAGTACCTTTTGCAGAAAGTAACAGGATTACAGGACTTATTGAGCCTGCATTGGACGTAGCTCGAGCAACTAATCCGAAAGCTGAATGGTTAAGAGATATTATTGCCGCAGAAGGAACTTCTGATTTTAAACAGCTTTACAATGAAGATTATCAAATTCTTAATCCGGAAAGTGGAAAAACAATTAGTTTTAAACGCTGGGTTGATATGGCGATAGCTATCGAAGGTTTAAAATGCGGTACCGGTACTCACGCAGCGGGTGTAATTATTTCCCATGCGCCGTTAGATACCATTTTGCCTGTGCAGCCGTCTAAAGATGGTATTGTTCAGACTGGTTATCCAAAACACGAGGCAACCGAAGTTCTTGACCTTTTGAAAATGGACTTTCTGGGATTAAGAAACCTTACCATGATTACTAAGACTTGTAAGATGGTAAAAAAATACCGTGGAATTGATGTTGATATCAACCATATTCCTCTTGATGACAAACCAACTTACGATATGTTGGTAAAAGGTGAAACCATTGGTGTATTCCAGCTTGAATCTCAAGGTATGATGAACCTTGTAAAACGTCTTAAACCCGATGTATTTGAAGATTTAGGTGCGCTTGTTGCGTTATTCCGTCCTGGACCTCTGGGTTCTGGTATGGTAGATGACTTTGTTGCCAGAAAACATGGTAAACAAGAAATTACTTATGCTCATCCGCTTCTTGAGCCGGTATTGAATGATACTTACGGTACAATTGTTTATCAAGAACAAATTATGCAGGTTTTCCAGGTGCTTGCTGACTACTCATTAGGTCAAGCCGATCAGGTTCGTCGTATGATGGGTAAAAAAGACCTTAAAACGATGGAGGAGCAAAGAGGTAAGTTTATTGAGGCTTCTGCTAAACATGAGATGAAAAAAGAGGATGCAGAAAAACTCTTTAACCAAATTCTTGCGTTTGCTTCATACTGTTTTAACAGGTCGCACTCTGCTGCTTATGCATTTGTTGCTTATCAGACAGCATATTTAAAATGTCATTATCCTGTAGAATATTTCTCTGCGCTGCTATCAAGTGTATCGGATAACAAAGACCAAACACAGTTATATATTGAAGAAGCTCAAAGATATGGCTGCAAAGTCTTAGCGCCTGATATTAATAAGTCTTATTTAGAATACGCTCCGGACGGAGATAATATTCGTTTTGGGATGGCTGCTATCAAAGGGGTTGGTGCTCCGGTTGTAGAAGCTATTATTAAAGAACGTGAAGAAAATGGCGATTTTAAGAGCATTTTTGATTTCTGCAAACGTGTAGATGCAAAATATGTGAATAAAAAGTCTTTAGAAGGATTAATCAAAGCGGGTGCTTTTTCTAATATTGAGAAGAGCCGTAAGCAGTTGTTTGAAAATATAGAACATATTCTTGATGTAACTTCAAAAGAAGCAAAAGACAGAGCAATGGGGCAGGTTAGTTTATTTGCTTCTGTTGAAAACTCGGAAGAGTTTTCAGGAGTTCAATATCAATTAGTTGGAAGTGATGAAGAATATACAGACAAGGAAATTCAGTTGCTTGAAAAAGAATTTCTTGGTTTTTATGTCACCTCGCATCCTTTGTTTTCTATAAGAGATAAGGTTCAATATTTAACAACTCATAGAATATCAGAGTTGAATGATGTACCGGAAGAAGGTGTTGTTACTATATGCGGGTTGATTACTGCTACAAGGCAAATTCCTACTAAAAAAGACCCAAGTAAGTTTTTGAGGTTTGTTACGTTAGAAGATTTATCAGGAAAAGTAGATTGTGTCTGTTTCCATAGAAAACTTTTAGATTACGGAGAAATTCTTGAACCTGATAATAAGGTTGTAATAACAGGCAAAGTACAGCATCGAGGTGAAGACCAAATAAGCCTTGTAATTGATAATGTTAAATCGGTTGAGAACTCTAATATTGTAACTGTCAGTCTTTTAGATGAAATCAAATATGAAGAGCTCTGTGGTATAAAAAATATTTTGGCAAAATACCATGGTGATGACCCTGTTATGATTAAATTACCACCAATAAACGGTTATAGTACAAGAATCATGACATCATCTATGTTCTGGGTTAATTCTACAAATGATTTGGTTAATAATATAAAACAAGTCTTCCCGAACAGGGTTGATATAAGTATAAATTCTTTAGATAAACCTATTGAGGTGGGATAATGAGCAAAGATAGAGAGAGTGATGTTTTTTATATAACTCATAGCGGAGAACTGTTGTTCTGGCTTGTTGTTATTTTGATTATTGTTGCAATCTCTTCTGTTGTTTATATGGTTAAAGAAAAAAATGCTGAAAATGATTACCGTGTATATTTACCGGATGTTGATGGTTTGATTGTAGGCTCACCCGTCCGAATGATGGGAATTGAAGTTGGTCATGTTGTTAAAATAAAACCTATTAATGATGAAGTCTATGTTAAATTCATTTTAACAAATCCTGAAGTTTATATTCCTCAAGGAACCTCGGTTACTGTTGAATTCAGCGGGATGGCAGGCTCTAAATCACTTGAATTGTATTTGCCTGACAAAGATACTTATGTGGATAACACATCTCCTTTGCTTGTTGTAATGCCTCCTAAGAGACTTCATGCAGCTTTAGGTTTGTTAAATGATATGTTTAAGAAGATTGATTCAATATTCTATACAACAACATCTTTTGGCGGGAAATTGAATTTAGATTTGCCAAAAACAGGTAGTCCTGCAGATATGGAAGGATTTTTAAAGTATTCAAATGATATGATTGATGACACAGAAGCTAAGGCAGCAGAGTTTAGAAAGTATTTAAGGAGAGAAAAACATGAATGAAAAGTATAATAATTTAAAGATTGTAGCAAATCCAATTGTTAACCAGAGTTTATGTACAATGAGAGCAAAAGACACTGATACTCAAGGTGTTAGGCTTGCTGCCAGAAAGCTTACAAGAATTCTTTTGTACGAGGCTACCAAAAATCTTCCTCAAAAAGAAGTGGAGATTGAAACACCTCTAACAAAATTTGTTACTAAAACGATTAATCCTGATATTACGATTATTATCTCTCCAATACTTCGTGCGGGGCTAATTTTCACTGATGAAGCTGTTGATATTCTGCCTCAGGCAACAATTCGTCATATCGGGATGTATAGAGATGAAAAGACATTGAAGCCTGTTTGGTATTATAACAAAGTTCCTATGCCAGTTGATAAACCTGTAGAGGATTATTATGTTTATATTACTGATCCAATGCTTGCGACCGGCAACTCATTGATTGAAGCAATTCGTTTGTATGTTGAAAAAGGTATTCCTGAAACAAATATTTGCTGTGTTTGTATGATAGCATCTCCTCAAGGTGTGCATGCTGTGTTTGAGGAATTTCCTGCTGTGACACTGATTGTTGCTGCTGTTGATTCACACTTAAATGAACGTGGATATATCGTTCCTGGTATGGGTGATGCCGGAGATAGAATATTTAATACATAATAAAAAAGACCGATATTAAATCGGTCTTTTTTTACTACATCTTTAAGAATTAACCTCTGATACCTAATTCTTTGATTAAGCTTCTATAACCTTCAAGGTTTTTACCTTTTAGGTAAGAAAGAAGTCTTTTTCTTTTACCAACCATCATTAAAAGACCGCGTTTTGTAGCGAAGTCTTTTTTGTTAGCTTTCATGTGTTCAGTTAGTTCAGAAATTTTCTTTGTTAACATAGCAATTTGAACTTCAGCAGAACCAGTGTCCTTAGCATTTGATCCAAATTTTTCTACGATTTCTTGTTTGTTTTTCAAATTAATAGACATAGTTTTTTCCTTTTGTTTGTGGAGTATTTCAGAGAGTTTCGACATCCAGCCCTTTATTACTCCTGTGTGAGTGACATATTGGCGTAAGCACTCTACAGGGGTAAATATATTACAAAGATAAAGCGCTGTCAATATGATTTACATCCACACCTTTATAATTAATCCTGCCTGATGTAATTGGCTGTCTGTAATCAGATTTGTTAATCGAACGCGCTTCTACAAGTACGGAAGGCGGCAAAATTGACCATTTATACAGTGCTGTTGACATTCTTCTGTAGAATTTATCCAGCCATTCGATTTTTTGCTCACGTGATACATTGTTTTTCTTTTCATAAACAAATTCTGTTTCTAAAAAGTCATTGTAGCCTTCATTTTTGTTCTCAATTCTCCAAATGATTTCGTCTAAAAACTCATAAGGCATAAGTGCATCTTCTGCAATCAAAGTTTTTCCTGTTTTAGGGTCAATTGCGAGTTCTGCTCCGGGTTTTTTAAGAATAATTGCCTCAGGAATTGCATTTTTTACTTCTCTATTTGCATTCATCCAACGAGCAAACGCAAACAATTTTGTCTTAGGAACATCTGCAATAGGTGCAAAACCACCTGACATGTCACCGTTAATGGTTGCATATCCCATATAGAGCTCTGATTTATCAGAGGTTGCAATAGGAATACAAGAGCCAAACTCATTGCTTATTCCCCACAAAAACATTGCTCTTGAGCGAGCTTGAATATTATCAGGGGTAAATGAAGTTTTGTAGCGGTCATCCCATTTGCTTTCAACAACTTTGAATAAATCATTTAAACATTCTGTTGTTGTATCCACCATTGGTTTAATACTTGCTTCTGTAAAGTTGATGCCAAGATTATGAGCCAATTCTGCAGCATCGGACTTGCTTTCTTTTGAAGTAAGTTTGGATGGCATAGAAACCCCAAAAACATTTTCAGCGCCAATTGCGTCAGCAAGAAGCACAGCACAAACAGTTGAATCTAAGCCGCCTGACAGCCCCAATACGGCACGTTTGAATCCGCACTTGTTAAAGTAATCACGAATGCCTTGAACAATCGTTTTATAAGTACGCTCCAAGTCGGATTCATATTCAAGAGTGAAAACTTTTTGTTCTGTGAGTGATTTCTCTAATCCTTTTGTAAGCGGATAAATCTTACCGATTTTCTTAGTCGGATTAACGATTAAAAACTGCTCTTCAAAAGATTTTGCGCGTGCGATAAGTTCTCCGTTTTCGTCAAACATTCTGCTTGAGCCGTCAAAAGAGATATTATCAATCGCTCCGACTTGATTAACATAGATTAAAGGAGTTTTATAGCTCTTTGAAACAAAAGAGAGCATATTATGCTTGAGCTGCTCTTTTTTAGCTCTTGTAGGTGAAGCAGAGCAGTTTACAAAAAGCTTTGCTCCGGCTTTGTGCAATTCATCAATAGGGTCTTTTTCATAAAGATTTTTTTCAAAGAAGTTTTTATTATTCCAACAGTCTTCACATATAGTAATACCAACTCCATTATAAAGCCCGCCGTCAAGCCCGACAACAGGTGAAGGTTCTATATATCTGTAATCATTAAATTCTGAGTAAGTAGGTAGAAGAGATTTTCTAACTATACCCTGAATTTTACCCCCTTGAAGTATAGCTACTGAGTTATAAAATCTTTTACCCTCTGCTTTTTTATCACGAGGTTCTACAAAACCAACAAGTGCAGTTGTATTTTTAGTAATTTTAGCCAGACCTTTTAACCATTTCATATTTTCTTCTACTATAAAAGGATGTCTGTCAATTGTATCTTCAATCGGATATCCCATTAATGCAAGTTCTGGAAATACCACCATATCTAAGCCAATTGAATCTGCATATTTAATATATTTTGCTATTTTTTTTGCGTTGTATTCAATATTTCCTGCAATCGGATTGATTTGTGCCATGCCTGTAAATCCGCCTTCTGACACAATATTTTTAATTTCGTTTATTATATTCTCGCTGATTTGTTCTCCATTTGAGAATTTTTTATCAACTATTTCGGACAGTTCGTATAATCTCATAGTTCAATTGTACTACAAGAGTAAGCATTTTTAATAATTTTCTAAAAATTTTTTTTACTTACCAGTTCAATAGAGGAGAACTATAAAAAAATCTATTATGCTAATATGAAAAAACTATGGATATGTTTAACAATACTATTTTATTTAATATCATATATGCCGCTTGAAACATACGCTGCATCGCCTCAATCAGCAGAAATTTCTAAGATTGAAAATGAACTTTACGGGTTTGATTATGTTAACGATGCTCTTCAAAATCGTGTTGCCCGTCTTGAAAAAACAATTTATGGGCAAGCTTCAAGCGGAGATGTTTCAAAGAGATTGAAAAAATTAGCTTCCGATATATCAGCCGAACAAATAGGCTTAGAAATCCCGCCGACAGAAGACACATTTCGTGAAGATGATGTAGTTGCAGATAGCACTGTTAATTATCCTATTGTGGATGAGATTGAGATGAAATTATTTAATCAGACCTATAAAAATCGCGATTTTCATACACGTATTGTTACAATTGAACGTAAACTTTTTGGTAAAATCTATGATATAGAAGATTATTCCACTCGTATGGATAGAATAAAAGCAGAAGTTATGCCTCAAACATTGGCGCATAATTATGATGATGCTTTTAATTCATCGGATTTATCAGGACTAAATTCAAGCAGATATTCTGCAATGCCTTATGGTCAGGAAAACTACACACGTCCATACGCAAATTATGGTGATTTTACCGGTGGTGCGTTTCCAACTCCTCAAAATCTTGAAGATGAATTATCACAGCTTGAATATAATACTTTTGGCACAGAATTCTCTCATGAAGATACAAAAAAACGTATAAAACGTTTAAATAGTGCTAGTAAAGCAAAAAAATCCGCGTCCAGATATGATTCAAACAAATTCCAGCAAAGAATGTCCACTGCAATGGAAATTGGAGCCATGCTCCTGATGATTTTGGCTATGGTGCTTTAGCGAGTGTTACCTTTAATAATATCTGAAATCCAAGGCAGATAACTATATAGTCCCATACCTGATGTTATAGTAAGATATAATATAATTGTAGTTGTAAATAATTGTATTACAGATAAACCCGCTACCATTGGCATATTAAGTAAATATGGTATAGCATTAATTAGAGGAATTTTATAAAGTATTACATAAACCAGACCTGCTAATTGTGAAACCAGAAAGAACGCAATTGAAATGAAAATTGATTGCATAATATGATACATCAAAAACGGTCTAACCTGTTTTTTTAACAATGCCGCTATAATCAGCCATATAAAACCAACAAAACCTGCTGTTAAATATGATGCTGCTGATAATAATCTTTCTATAGCATAAGGTTTATTAGGCAACTAAATCATCCTTTCTTGCTTCATCAATATAATCATCAAGTACTTGAATAAATACTAGTTTATATTCATCATTCTCAGGTTTTAAGTTAACTGCTGCTCTATAAGAGTATATTGAGCGTTCAATTTCCTGATTCATATAGTATACATTTGCAATAAGAACGAAAATACTTGCATCAAGTTTATTGATTTTAAGCGCTTCTCTATACTGTTCTTCAGCTTCTGTGTATTTTTTAAGATTAGAATATAAATTACCCAAGAGGATGTATGCATTTACTTCCGAAGGATTTGATTGAATTGCTTTTTTATAGGTTACTACAGCTTTTTCGTAATCTTTAAAATCAGATTGTGCGATAGCATAGCAGATATAAGCTTTGTAGTTATCTCCTTCTAAAGCTGTAGCTTTTTCAAAGTATTCATAACATTTATCTTTGTCTTTTAACACAGAAAGTGTGTTTGCGATACATAAAGCAACGGTTTTATTATCAGGAGCCAGCTCAAATACTTTATAATAATATTCAAGAGCTTGCTTATAATCAAATAACTTATAGCAAACATTACCTAAATCAACAAGTGCTGTTAAGTTGTTTGGTTCAATAGAAAGTGACTTTTCATAGTAAGCACGAGCTTCTACATAATCCTCAAAGTCATGGTATAAAAGCGCAATTGCATTATAGACTTCTGGATCTTTAGAATTGAAATCAAGCGTTCTTGAATAGTAATGCAATGCTTTAGAGAAGTTTTTCATCTCTGCATAAGTATTACCCAGATTATAATAAACAAGGTAGTTGCTAGGGTTTACAAGAACTGCTTCATTAAAGTATTTAAGAGCTTTTTTGTATTCTTTAGCATAGAACCAGATACTTCCAAGATTTAATAATGTTTGTAAGTCTTTTGGGTCAATAGCTAATAAACTTTCATAAACAGAAATAACCTTTTCATATTGATTATCAAGGGCGTAATATTTTGCCAATTCATGATAATGTTCAATATTATTAGGTTCAAGAGCCATTTTTAAAACGGTTTTTTCTATAGCTTTTTCAAGTTCTTTCTTTTCCATTATATACCTCTATATTCTGAGTATTCTTCGGATTCTTTAAACCAGGTTTCTTTAGGAACGCTGAATGCGTGGTTCCAGAATTTTTCAATAGCGTAAGCATCTCTATCATCTTGATGAAGAATATGAACAACGACATCACCGTAATCAATCAGATTCCAACGGTTTTTTGCATCATTTTCTTTTCCGTGTGGAAGTCTTGAAAATGTTTGTTTAACTTTATCTGCAAGATTTTCTGTCAAAGCTTTAACCTGTGTTGAAGTTTGAGCAGATGCAATTACAAAATAATCAGCAAAAGACGAAACATTACTAATGTTCAAAATTGAAATATTGCTTGCAATCTTCTCGTCCAAAATTCTTGCAACAACACAAGCAAACTTATATGATGTCATTTCTTCAGTCATTAAATTCTCCATACTAAATCATATCTATTCTTTTTTGATGGCGGCCGCCTTCAAACTCGGTTTTTAGCCATATATCAACAATATCAAGAGCTAAGCCTGAACCTGTAATTCTTTCACCAAGACAAAGAATATTTGAATTATTATGCATTCTTGTCATTCTTGCTGAGAAAGTATCTGTGCAATGAGAAGCTCTAATACCGTCAAATCTGTTTGCAGCGATTGACATTCCAATTCCTGTTCCGCAAACAAGAATACCTTTGCAGTTTGTTTCTAAAACTTCTTTTGCTACAGCTTTTGCAATTGGCGGATAATCACAGGATTCTGTTGAATTACAACCTAAATCAGAAACTTCGTATCCAAGTTTCTCTATGTGCTTAATTATTTCATTCTTTAATCTGAATCCGCCGTGATCAGAACCGATTATGATTTTTTTACTCAAAGCTCTTTCCTTCTAATATGTGTATTTTAGCATATAATAAGGAGCCTCGCAAGCGAGGCTCCTCCATTTATACTATTTCAAAGCAACTGTTAAATCAGCTTCGATAGCAACTTTGCCATCTACATAACCAACGCCGTGGCATTTGCAGATAGGACCTTTAACTTTTGTTGTTTCAACATGCATTTCTAATCTGTCGCCAGGTCTTACAACATTTTTCCATCTTACATTGTCAACACCTGCATAAAGTGTTAGTTTACCTTTGTACTCAGGTAATGACATAAGAATAGGTGCTGAACACTGTGCCAATGCTTCAAGTTGAAGAACGCCAGGCATAATAGGGTTGCCAGGGAAGTGTCCTTGAAAGAATTCTTCGTTCATAGTAAGGTTTTTGTAACCTTTAGCGTATTTTCCGGGAACACATTCTGTGATTCTGTCTACCAACAAGAATGGATATCTGTGTGGAATCATATCCATTAACTGCATAACATCATAAGTTAAAATTTCTTCTGACATAATTATTCTCCTATATCTTTACTAATTTGTTTTTTAATATCTGTGCTACTTTTGTGTGAACCGTATGACCTGCTTCTTTAACAAGAATCTGTGCTCTCATATTTAGCGGTGAAACTCCTGCCAAATATAAATCGCCAAACATATCCAATATTTTGTGTTTAACCGGTTCAAACTCGGAGCGAAGCGCAGTTGTATATCCGATATCCTTCAATCCAACCGTGTTATCAATAGTAACTCCGCGTCCAAATCCCATCATTTGATATTTTTTAAGGTCTTTATAGAATCCAAAAGTCCTTGCTTCAATAATTTCATCAAGGTTCTTGAAATCTACGCTGACCCATTTTCCTCTTAAATCAGGATGGTCATAGTTAACCGAATAATTTATGGTTAATTCTTTATCAGGCAGAATCACCATGCTTGTCTTACCATTCAAGTAATAAACGGGCTCTGACACTGTATAAAGGTCGTTATTTGTTCCTTCTAAACCTGCTTGTTTAAATAGCTCAACCCAAGTTTTAGAACTTCCGTCTAAAATCGGAAACTCTGTTGCAGAAAGATATACATCAATTGAATCAATTTTTAACAACGCGCATGCTGCCATAAAATGTTCGCATAACATCGCTTTGTATTTATAATCGCCCAATAAAGTTCGGTGTTCTTTACTGCAAAGGGTTACACAGTGATCTGTTGAGTGAAGGTTATCAATGCTTGCTTCAAACCATACATCAGAACCCTTTGAGAAAATTCTGATTTTACCTTCATTAGAAGGTTTAATTACAACTTCGCAAGGTTTATTTTTCATTAAAGAATTTCCTGATGTGTTTATTTCAGATTTAATTGTAATCATTATTCAGCATGACCTTCTTCAAATGTTCTCAAAAGCGGTTCATATTTTTTGAATTTTGCAATTAATTCTCCTGCATCTTTCATCACTTTTAGTTGTTTGATAAATTCTTTTCTAGGAACAGCAGGAGCTCCAACTACAATTGATTTTGCAGGGAAACTCTTAGTAACGCCGGCTTTTGCAGCAATAATTGTGTCATCACCGATAGAAATATGATCAGCAAGACCTGCTTGACCTGCAATAACAACTCTGTCTCCGATTACACAGCTTCCTGCAATACCTACTTGAGAAACAATCATACAGCCTTTGCCAACGCGGCAGTTGTGACCAATCATAACAAGGTCATCAATTTTAGTGTTGTCACCAATTGTAGTATTTTCAATTGTACCTCTGTCAATTGCAGTATTAGCACCAATTTCTACATTGTTGCCAATTACAACCGAACCGATTGAAGGAATTTTGAAGATAACTTGTTCTACATTACCTTCCTTGATTTCTCCATCTTTTCTTGCTTGTTCAATATTATTAGGATTTTCTGTTACAAAACTGAATCCGTCAGCACCGAGAGAAACTCCATGATGAAGAATAACTTCGTTTCCAACTTTTACTCTGTCGCCAATATTTACATTTGCATGGAAGAAGCATTTATTACCAATAACAACATCATTCCCGATATAGCTGTTAGCTAAAATCTTTGTATTATCGCCGATAACAGCATTTTCTGCAACAACAACATTTGGACCTAATGAAACATTTTCACCAAGTTTTGCAGAAGGATGGACTACTGCTGTTGGATGAATACCTGCGTTTGTATGAGGTTCTTCATAAAACATTGTGATAAGTTTCATCATCGCAAGGCGAGGTCTTTCAACTTCAATAGTTGTAAATCCGTCAATGTTAACACCTAAAGGAACAAGAGCAGCTTGTGCTTTTGTTGAAGAAAGGTTTGCGATTTCCTCTTCTCCTAATGCTAATGCCAATGTGTTTTCATCAGCTAAAGCAGGTGGTGCAATATTTGTTATTGCAACATCTTTTGCTTTAGAAAGCATTCCACCCGTAATTTGAGCAATTTGTTCTAATGTAAAAGTTTTCATAATCAACTCCCCTATATCTAATTTTCATTAATTTTTTTAATTACATTTGTTGTAGATTTGCCTTGAACGAAATCTATAAATTCAACTTTTATATTATTTCTCTCTACAATCTCCCGTTCCGGTAACGTCTCAAGCGTGTAGTCCGCTCCCTTGGTATAAACATCCGGTTTTATATCTTCCAGAAGTTTAGCAGGAGACTTCTCATCAAATAATACCACATAATCAACACAACTCAAAGCGCTTAATATTTCTGCTCTGTCATTTTCGTTGTTAATTGGTCTTCCTTCACCTTTTAAAGCTCTTACTGATATATCTGAATTAAGCATGACAATCAGATAATCAGCAAATTCTTTTGTTTTTTGTAAATAACGCACATGTCCTACATGCAAAATATCAAAGCATCCGTTTGTAACAACATAAGTTTTACTTTCTTTTTGACCATTCTTAACGATATTAATTATTTCTTGTTGTGTTACTAACACTATTTACCCCCATTATTTACCCCAAAGTCCCATTTCAATAACTTTTTTACAAATTCTAACTGTATTTAAAGCAGCACCTATTCTTAAGTTATCAGCAACGCACCATAGAGAAATCCCGTTATCAAATGCTAAATTTTTTCTAATTCTGCCGACAAATACAGGATTAACACCGCTTGCATCACGAGTTGTAGGATATTCAAAATTATCAGGATTATCCATAACTTCTACTCCATAGGCATTATTAAGTATTTCTCGGATTTCATCAGGTTCAACCTTTGATGCAAACTCAATATCAACAGCTTCAGAATGACCGTTGAATACCGGTACACGTGCTGCTGTACATGAGATTGGTGTTTCAGGAGCTAAATGAAGAATTTTCTTTGTTTCATTAACAACCTTCATTTCTTCTTTTGTGTATCCGTTTTCACAGAAAACATCAATTTGTGGAATAACATTGAATGAAATAGGTTTTTTGAAACACTTGTTCTCAAAATCTTTACCTGCAAGATTAGCTTCTGTATCATCTTTCAATTCGTTAATAGCAGCAAGCCCTGCGCCTGAAACCGCTTGGTAAGTTGATACAATAAGTCTTTTTATACCGAATTTTTTATTTAATGGCTCCAATACAAGCATCAACTGAGAAGTTGAGCAATTAGGATTTGCAATAATCCCTTTATGCTGTCTTAAATCTTCATCATTTACACCTGCAATAACAAGCGGAACATCTTTTTCCATTCTAAAAGCAGAAGAATTATCAATAATTATCCCGCCGCGTTTTACAATCTCAGGGGCAAATTTCTGACTTGTAGAACCACCTGCAGAAGCCATTACAATATCAATACCTTCAAATATCTCCGGAGTAGCTTCTTCAACTGTATACTCTTTTCCTTTAAACTCAATTTTAGAGCCGGCACTGCGTGCACTTGATAAAAATTTTATTGTGTCAAATTCTATATTAAGTTCTTCTGTAATCTTAGTAATTTCTCTTCCAACTACTCCGGTAGCACCGAGAATTGCAATATTAGGTTTTTTCATTTACCCCTCCATAATATTTTCTAAACCATAAATAAACTCGCAATGTTCATTTACATATCTTGCAGCTAATAAAACGCCGCCCATATAACACTCTCTGTTCATTGAATCATGTCTCAATGTTAAAATTTGTCCGCCAGAACCGAATAAAACCTCTTGTGATGCAATATACCCGGGCATTCTAACAGAATGTATATGAATATTATTATAAGAAACTCCTCCTCTAGCTCCTTCAATCGTTTCTTTTTCAGGACAGTTTCCCGTTGTGAAATTATCATTTGCTTCTGCCATCATTAAAGCGGTTTTAACAGCAGTTCCGGAAGGTGCATCCTTCTTTTGGTTGTGATGAAGTTCAATTATTTCAGCATTATCAAAATACTTTGATGCCATTTGAGCAAATTTCATTAATAAAACAGCTCCTGTAGAAAAGTTAGGTGCAATTAAGCATGCCGTTTTTGTCTCTTCACTAAGTTTTTTTAACTCTGCAATCTGCTCATCTGATAAGCCGGTTGTACCAATAACAACTTTAATCCCGTTATTTAAGCAGTAAAGAGCATTTTCGTATATGGAAGCAGGTTGAGTAAAATCGATTAAAACATCAATTTTTACGGATTCTTTTGCATCTTTTATTGTAGCAAACTGACCGTTAAAAATATCTATTTGCGCAACTAAAGTCATATCGTCAGCGTTATTAACCGCTTTTACAACTTCTTGCCCCATTTTACCATTAGCACCACATACCGCTATATTTATCATAAAATCATCTCCCCTTAACAATTCTATGTTAATAATACCACAAAAGAAATTCAATATATACAATACTTTCAGCGCATAAATGTAAAGATTTATTAATTAATGTAACAAATTTGTCTATATTTGTTATCGAAAAAGTATATTGAGGAATATATAAAGTATAATCTCTTTTCTTTATTTTCTCCTCCACTCCTTTATCTAACGAGAGTTAAAAGCTGCAAAGATGCGGCTTTTTTTTTATAACAAGAGGGAACATATGTATTATCAGCTAGTTCGTGTCAGTTTTGGTTATATTTTTCCCATAAATCAGGACGTTTTGATTTTGTACGAGTAATTTTTTGTTCCATTCGATATTCGTCAATTAATTTATGGTTCCCGTTCAATAATACTTCAGGTACTGCATAACCTCTAAAATTCCTTGGTTTTGTGTATTGAGGATACTCTAAAAGCCCATCCGAAAAACTATCGTCATGCGCTGATTCAATCTTGCCTAATGTTCCTTCAATCTTTCTTGAGACACTATCGATAATACAAAGGGCAGGTAATTCTCCGCCTGTTAGTACAAAATCCCCTATAGAAATTTCACGAGGTTTAATTATCTCTCTAATTCGCTCATCATAGCCTTCATAATGACCACAAAGGATTATCACCTGTTCATACATAGCCAGTTCATTTGATATTTCATCTGTAAACGGCTCACCTTGCGGAGTCATCATAAGGGTGATGGAATTTTTAAATTTATTTACCCCTTCATACGCATCAACATAAGGCTGTGGCATTAAAACCATTCCTGCTCCGCCGCCATAAGGAGTATCATCAACTTTTTTATGCTTATCAAGTGTGTAGTCTCGCGGATTTATAGTGTTTACACTTATAATTCCATCTTCTGAAGCACGTTTCATTATACTAAAATTCATGTGAGATTGGATTAGTTCAGGAAATAGTGTCAGTACATCAAACCTCATGAAAGCAATCCTTCAATATTGTTGATTTGAACTCGTCTTGCATTTATATCAACAGAAAGAACTATAGCTTTTACAAATGGCACTAATGAAATATTTTTATTCAAAGTTTTAACAGATAATAAGTCATTTGCACCATTATTTGACACTCCAACAACAGCACCGACTTTTGTTTCACCATCATAAACATCAAGTCCGACAAGCTCATCTATTAAAAACTCATCTTCTTCGAGGTTTTCTCTAGCTGTTGATTCTTCAACAAAAACTAATTCACCTTTATACTCAATGATTTCATTGAGTGAATCGATGCCTTTGAACTTTATAATAGCGCATTTTGGTGTAAATCGAAGGTTTTCTATTTCAAAGTAGTTATCTTTAATGTAAACACCTTCAAGCTGAGCTAAAAACTCTTCTCTGTTTTTAGTATAACCGAGTTTAGCTTCACCTTTAACACTATGAAAATTTAGAATTTTTCCTACAGAAATAAAGTTATTCTTCATCTTCTTTCTTCTTAGGCTTTCTTCCGCGTTTTGGTTTTTCTTCAACAACAGGTTCTGTAACAGTTTCCGTTGCTGGAACTTCTAACGGCGCAGGTTCACTTTTTTTCTCATGCTTAGAAACCATATAATCAGCCGGTTTATCAGCTCTGTCTTCGTTCCAACGATCAAGACCTAATTGAGCACGAACGAGTTTAATACCTACGTGAACACGCCATTCTTCCATTTTTAATTGAGCTGCAATAATTTTATGGCATCCGATTGGAGGAAGCGGTAATAATGGCTCATACAAGCTTCTAATAGCAATCATTTGTTCTTGTGAAATTGCTAATTTACGTTTAGGGAATGGTAATTTAGGCAACATCATTTTTTGACGTACTAAATTAATTCCAAAAAATACTTTTTGAGGTTCCAAACCGATTTTTGCTCCGATTACTTCGTGTGCATCAGGGTTTGGAAGCGGAAGCATAGTCTTGTATAGAATTTCAATTTGTTCTAATTGTTCCTTGCTTACCAATAACGGTTTAGCTGGTTTTTGCGGTCTTGGACGTCTATTCATTGGTCCGTTAGGACGACGATTTTGGAAGCCGCCGTTATTTCTGCCACCGCTTGCATAATTATTTCTGTAACCGCCGCTTTGGTTGTTGCGGTCATAATTTCTTTGTCCGTCAGGTCTTCTTTGCTGATATCCGCCTTGACGGTTGTTATTATAATCGCGTCTTTGGTATCCGCTGCCTTGATTATTACGATTGTAATCTCTTTGTCCATCTCTGTTTTGAGAATATCCGTTATTGCGATATCCGCCTTGTTGAGGTCTGTCATAATTTCTTGGACGAGAATCTCCTGCAGAATATGAGTTATAAGAACTATAGCTCTGCATTGGTTTTTCTTCTTGAGATTCACCCTTGTCCGCGTATAAACAGTTCGGACAGATTACTCTTTTGGGGTTCTTTGTTTCAAATTCAGCACCACACTTAATGCATTTGTTTACATACATAATAAAAGCCTCTTAACCACAATAAAAAATTTCACTAAACTATCAATATCCTATCAAAATTAAATAATATGAGATTTAAAAAATAAACGGTATAATTCCGTATATTCTTATTATAATACAAGTTTATAATAATGCAAGCGTATTACATTTTTGCTAAATATTTAGCCAATCCTTCGCCCATTGAAAAACAGGAAGGAATTATCCGCAATGCGCCTTGAGCCCTGAAATCTGCTGATATACAGCGTCCGATAACAAATAAATTATTATAACCTTCTACCATTAATGACTCAATTGGAAGCTGATATTCTTTGTAAACTTTTTGTAAAGTTGAAGCGTCTTTTTTATCAGAATGAATATCAACAGGATAATTTGAAATTAAAACAGGCGTTTCAAATGTTTTTCCTTGAATTAAGTCCTCATAAGTATAAATATACTTACCTTTAACTCTCCGTGAAACCCTTACCCCCATTGAATTTGCGATTGATGATATTTGTGCGTTTTTAAAGCCCGGAAGATATTTTTTGCAGAATTGTGAAAGTCTTAGTATAGACATTCTTGCCTCAGAATAACCTTCGTTGTTGATAAGTCTAGGTGCGTTAAAAGCAATAGAGTCAACTGTTCCGGCTACTGAAAACAACTGAAAATAGTTAGAATCTTCGTTTGCTAAGACTCCTTCGCTTACAGCCTTCTTAAATAGAGGTTTGAGAGCCCATTTCATTCCTTCATCCCACGTATATGCTGTAGATAAGTATGTTTTGTCATCTACAATGCAAGATGTTGTGACATTTCTGTCCTTGTCAAATTCCATTATCCAATTAGAAAATTCTTTAATATTAACTCCGGACATGACAAAACGTAAATTTTTTGGTTGAGTTTCATTATTTTTTTCTAAAAAAGCACAATTTAATTTTTCACAAATTTTTGCATCGCCTGTCGCATCTACAAGATATTTCGTATCGATAGGTGATGATAATGTGCGGGTGGAAATATCAAAGTTATTATCATCTATTGTATCGATACATATCGATAATATTTCATCTTCAAATTGGACATCAACTCCGACTTCCTTCATTAATATATCCAGAGCAATTTTAGTTAATTCCGGATTAAACCATCCTTTATTGCCGTCTTCGTAAGTAATAGCCCCGCCTAAGTCATATAATTTCTTATACAGAGCATTGAAAAAATCAGTATTTATAGCATTTTCAGAGGTTTTCATCGCAGGAATAACAAGAGAAGATGTTATAGAACCGCCTAAAAATGAATTTTTTTCTATAATTAATGTTTTTAAGCCTCTTTTTGCTGCATTCCAAGCGCAGCTGACTCCTGCAGTGCCTCCTCCGGCAATTACAATATCATAATTGTTATTCATCCTCGTCTCTCCTCATTTTGCGAGTTTTCATATACATTGATGATGACATCAATTCACTTATTTTAAATTCATTCTCACGACGTTTTAAGATTTCTTTTTTATCAAGATTTAGATTAGGATCATGATAAGGTATTCCGGCTTTTGTTGCACATAGTCCTATTTCATAATTAGTAAGAGGGTGTTCTATTAATGATTTTTCTTTAGCTGCAACAGTACCGATAAACTTACCGGTTTTCTCATCTAAAATTTTCCCAACATAAAAATTGTTTTCTAAAAAAGTATTTCTAACAAGGGCTGAGTTTGAATATGTCATAATAATGCCGTCTTGTGCAAGATGTTTATATAATTCTGCCATAAATTCAATTGACCATAACTCTGGAGCTTTTGAGTAAGTAAAAGCGTCTAAGAATATATAGTCATATTCGCCGTTTATTTCTAAAATAGTCTTTCGAGCATCACGAACGTGAAAATTAAGCTTAAACAGCTCCTGAATGTTCTTAAATTTAACATTTTTATCTCGCTTCGATAAATGGTCATAATATATATTATGTAAGAAGGCGAATAAATTGAAGCGAGTGAGTAAATTGTACCTAAAATTTTGCTTAAATTGAGCATATTTTAAGATGGATTTGTCAAAAAACTTCTTTTTTGACTTGTCCTTGATATTTTCTTTGAACTCTTTTGTTATAAAGTCTTCTTTATAATGTTCCAATAAAGACTCTGCAAGAATATAATTTACAAACTTATGCAGTTTATACTCTTTTGCTACTTCATCATAATCATTACTAAATTTTAGTTCTAATAATTCTCTTATTTCTTTTTTATTTTGCGGAGCAATTTTTAATGATAATTTTGCCAGGATTTTTTTTATCTTCCAATATGTATCAAAACAATCAAAAATCTGAGGTACAATTCTGGTAAAAATTTCTTGCAATGTAACTATTGTTTTTAAAAAAGGAGAAATTTTTACAAGTTCTTCATTTATATCCAAGCAATCTATATGAACTGTACTCAGATTATTCTCATTTACCGTTTCGATAGGTTCTAATAATATTCTCCTTGACCATTTAATATTATTGATATCTATCGAAACGATATTTAGTTTAGATAAAACTTTTTTTAAAAAATTTTTTAATACAATTTTTGTATTTTTTAAAATATTATTTTGTTTTAAAATTTTTTCATCCGCATTAATTATAAAACTAATCAGAGCTTTTGTATTATAACCGATACCATAGCAAACATCTAAGACTCTAATTTCCGGCTGTTGGTTAAGCTTACGCTCTATATGTGCAGGGATTATAAACTTTTCCCAGGCTTCAGTAAGGGCGCCAAATTTAGAGTGATAGACATCGTCATCAGCGTATGAATATAGCCCTACAGAGCCATCTTGCGTATAATAGAACTCATAATCCCTCATAATGCAATTATAGCACAAGATTTCCTCTCTTTGACTTTATTAAGTATTCAAGTATATAATATAAGAAATGGGGGATATTATATGAGGAAGATTATACTAGTCGCGTTAGCCACTGTATTAGCTTACAATACTGCATTTGCGGCATCTTTAGAGCCAATACCCGATAGGGTTGTAGTGCCTAAAAAGTATACTCAGGAATATATTGATACGCTTGCTGATGAGTATAAAAAGGTTTCAAACGAACAGATTTTTCATGTAGCTTTAGACATGATGAAAGGCACAAGTGGTGATTTATCAAGAAAGGCTATTTTAGGTTACAATTTAACTCAATATCCTATAAAAATTGAGTTTAAAGACCTTACTGAGTTAAATGAGGCTTATGCATCTTTTGACGCTGTTGGATGGAAAAAGAAGGGTAAATTATATATTTACATTAACCCTAAGCATCGCGAGGCTCCTCCTGCAGCTCTTGCAGCGCTTCTGTCTCATGAAGCTTTGCATCAGGATGAATATAATTCTCTAAGCGAAGAGACTTATGCCTGGACAATGGAAGCTAATGTATGGTGTGAAATGCTTAAGCGTTTTCCTGAGTCTAATGACTTGCAATCACCGCTTGTTATGCGTGAAAACATCTTGAAACAGCTGCTTGAAAAAGGTAATTATACTAATAAATATATTAAGAAAACTGTTTATGCAAATGAAGGCTATAAAAACCTGCCGTTGACTTCTCCAGGATTTAGCGGACAATAGATTTTTAAAAGATATTTGAATAAGCATGTATTGAGAGCATAAAGTATATTGATTACGCATCGTTATTGCGGTTAAATAATCATATATGAAATTTAAACACGTTGTAATATCTTTATTATTAATACTTATTTTAGTTATTTTTAATAGTGTTTTTATGAAAACACTGATTAAAGCTAATACTTATTTTGCATCGCAATCTTTATATAATAATGAAGTCGTACAGCCTCAAAAACTATTTGATAGAACTTGGAAAATTGTTTATAAAGAGTACTATGATTCTGACTTAAATCATCAGAACTGGACGAGATGGAAAACCCATTATCAAGGTAAGATTAAAACGGATGATGATGCAAAAGTTGCTATTGATACAATGGTTGCAAGCTTAAATGATCCTTATACAAGGTTTATGTCCAAGAAAGATTTTGAAGATTTAACAACTTCAATTACATCTAAAATCTATGGAATAGGTGTTAATATATATTCAAATTCAGGTAAAATTGAGGTTTTTAACGTAATTCCGGCAACTCCTGCTGATTTTGCCGGCTTAAAACAAGGAGATATAATTATTGCTGTTGATGGTAAAGAAACTAACGGCATGAATGTTTCAGAGGTTGCGACACTTGTACGCGGACCTGAAAACAGTGTTGTAGAGCTTACAATTCTACGTGATAGTAAGAAAATTACTAAAAAAATTAAGCGTAAAGAAATTAAAATAAAGAATGTTAAGAGCTCTGTCTTAGATAATCATATCGGTTATATTCAGATTGTTAGTTTTATGGGCGGAACCACTCCTAATGAGTTTATGGAAGCTCTTGAAAACACCAAAAACACTGATTCTATAATTATTGATTTGCGCGGTAATACCGGTGGATTACTTGATAATGCAGTATTTATAGCAAATATGTTTATTGATAATGGCGAGATTGTAGAAATTATTTATAGAAATGGTTATAAGAAATCAATTAATGCAAATAATACTCCAAAACTCCTTGATAAGCCTGTTGTTGTACTTGTTAACGGAGCTAGTGCCAGTGCAAGTGAAATCCTTTCAGGCGCTTTAAAAGACTATAAGAAGGCAAAATTGGTCGGCAAAAAGACTTTTGGAAAAGGACTTGTACAAAAAGTAGTTCCTCTTCCTAATCAAACTGGTTTAAATGTTACTATTGCTAAATATTTGACACCAAAAGGTACTGATATTAATAAACTGGGTATAAAACCTGATATTGAAGTGGGAAATGAGTTTGATTTCTACCTAAATAACAGTAAGAAAGACATACAGCTTGAAACAGCTAAGGAAATATTGAATGCAAAGAATTAAAGAAGAATTAAGAATACTGGAAGAGAATGGAAATTTAAGGACAATTCCTTCAATAGAGAGTAAAAGTGATGGAAAAATTGTTATTGACGGTGTTGAATACGTAAATTTTGCTTCTAATGATTATTTGGGAATAAGCACAAAACAAGAATTGATTGATGAGTTTCTTTCAAATAATCATTTACCGCTATCATCTGCTTCTGCCAGACTTTTGAGCGGCTCTTCAAAAGAATTTAAAGATTTGGAGAAAACTGTCTCAAATTTATTTAATAAAGAAGCATGCCTTATTTTTAATACAGGATATCAATGTAATTTAGGAGTTATTTCTGCTCTAAACGGCAAGGGAGATGTTGTATTCTCGGATAAACTTAATCATGCAAGTATAATCGACGGTATGCGTCTTTCAGAAGGAGATTTTATCCGATATAAGCACTTTGATTATAATCATTTGGAACGTTTGCTGCAAGCTAAAAGAGGTCAATATAAGCGTGCAATAATTGTATCAGAGTCTGTTTTTTCAATGGATGGTGATGTGGTTGATTTAGATAAGCTTATTGAGCTTAAAAATAAATATAATTGTTTATTAATGGTTGATGAAGCCCATGCTTTTTGTGCTTATGGAGAAACTCTTGCAGGGATTTCATATGGGAAGGATGTAGATATTATTACAGCAACATTTGGTAAAGCGGTAGGCTCTTTTGGAGCATTCTGTGTTGCTAATAATGAAATAATCAGTTACTTAATCAATAAAGCGCGTTCTTTTATATTTTCGACCTCAATACCGCCAATTAACATAGCATGGACAAATTGGCTATTAACAGAAAAAAGAGATTATATTGAAGCGAGAAAAAAGCTTCTTGAAGAAATATCAAGTAAGACTCATCAACTTCTTAATACAGAAGGAACACATATTATACCGATCATTATCGGATCAAATGATGATACATTAAGAGTAGCAGAAAAACTTAAATCAATGGGGTATTATATTCCTGCAATAAGACCTCCGACCGTACCTGAAGGGACTTCTCGCTTAAGATTATCATTGACTGCTGATACAAAATTTGAAGATATTAAAAGAGTTCTCTTGTCTTAGCTCTTACTTCGTTATCAATTTCAAATATTTCTTCAATAGAAGGTATTTGAATATATTTATGGGTTTCAAGCATTTTTTCAACGGTATTAATTATGTCAAATAGTTTAATTTTACCTTCTAAGAATGCAAAAACAGCTTCTTCATTGGCTGCATTCATACAAACCGGTACGGAGCCGCCTTTTCTTCCTGAATTATAAGCAATTTGAAGAGCTTTAAACTTATTCCAATCAGGAGCTTCAAAATCCAAACGTGCAATTTCAGAGAAACTGAAACTTTTTGATTTAATGCCTTCAAAACGTTCAGGATAAGTAATAGCATATTGAATAGGAATATGCATGCTTGGCAATCCGATTTGTGCAATTACACTACCATCAACGTATTCAATTGCAGAATGTATAATGCTTTGAGGATGTACAACTACATCAATTTTGTCATAGTTCATGCCGAAGAGATGGTGCGCTTCAATTACTTCTAACCCTTTATTCATTAGTGTAGCACTATCAACAGTAATCTTACGTCCCATGTTCCAACGCGGATGAGCCAGAGTTTGCTCAACAGTTGCATTTTTCATATCATCTACCGTTTTATGTAAAAAAGGTCCGCCAGATGCGGTAATAATAAGTTTTTCAACTTGTGCTATATCCTTAATGCATTGATGAATTGCACAGTGCTCGCTGTCTACAGGTATAATATTAACCCCTTTTTCTTTAGCTAAAGGCATAACAATATCACCCGCCATAACAAGTGTTTCTTTGTTGGCTAAAGCTATGTCAATACCGTTGTTAATCGCTGTTATTGTTGGTTTTAAACCGATTTTTCCTGAAACAGCTACAAGAATTATATCATTGGTTTTGTCAGAACATATTTCTTCAAGAGGTAAATATTTAGCACCCTCAATGAGCTCAGGTTTTGATGCGTATGCGTATTTTGGCTTAAATCTGGCAATCTGTTCATTCAATAAATCAATGTTTGCCCCGCCGGCAAGTGAGACTATTTCAAATTTGTCTTCCAGTTTCTCAATTACTTCAAGAGCTTGGCGTCCGATTGAACCTGTTGAACCCAGTATGCTGATTTTTCTTTTCATATACGCATCCTCTATATAAACAAAAAATTGCGCTTGGCGCGATTCGAACGCGCGACCTATCCCTTAAAAGGGGAGTGCTCTACCTGCTGAGCTACAAGCGCAAATTTTAATAAAATTTGTAAAAACTATTTAATTTTCAGCTATCTTTGAGGCCTTAACCTGACCACAAGAACTATGTTATCAAGAACAAAAATCAGTGTCAAGTGATTTTTTTATATTATTTATTTCTTTTATAATAATCGCTATTTCGTCTGATATATCTGTGTTTTCAGATATTTTTTCTCTAACCAGCTTTGCAAATTCGGCTTTTTTAAACTCATGCAAGCCTTTTGTCTTAAAAATATTTTCTAATATTTTAGCTGTAGGTAAATTTTCTGCTAAATCGGTTTCTGATATAGATAAAAAGTTCTTAAAATGCGAGTTAACAGTTTTGATAATAAGTGATTTTGGTAATAAATCCTCAAACTCACCGCATGAAACAAGATGTATTCTGTCATTATTTCTTAAACGAGGTTCAATTTGACGAATATTTTCTTCCGCATCTTTATCCAAAAGCACAAATATAGGCAGTTTTACCTCTTGTGAAAGCTTATAATACATTTTTACAACCTGATTTTTGCCGCCTGCAGCAATAATTTGTGTACCTTCGGCGTAAAAGTCATGCCCCAGAAATTTTGAAAAAGCGGGTAAAAGAATTTCTTCTGTAATTCCCTCTACTAAAATAACCTTTTCTAAAGGATACTTTAATAAATGTACTTTTCTTTGTTCCGCTGAATTACAATTCTCAACTAATGATTTTAGCCATTTTAGATTAACAGGGCATTTATCAGGTACTATTTTTAGAGCTTCATTATAATTAATAGTGTTTTTTAGGAGTTTTTGCGTCTCAATATCATTAATAAATATATTATTTTCAAACTCTTCCAGTTTTTTATTAATACTACAATTATTTGAAACCTCAAATGAAGAATTAAAAATCTGGCTGACCATCTGAGCAAGAATATCAAAATCCATATTCTCAATATTTGTTTTCTTTAATTTTGGTTCAATAAGTGAGGATATAAGTATATCGGAAAACACTCTTAAGTATTTTTCTTTTGTTGCTTTAAACCTTGTTAATCTGTCTAAAGATATAATTATTTGGTCATTTGTTAACTTTTTAAACTTCATCTGTAAATATTTTATAATTATTTGTAAAATTTTGCAAATTTCTGAAATCCAGTTATGTATTGATTTATAGAATTTGTATATATTTTTTATTTATCACTTTGTAAAGTTATGTAACAAATTAGCCTGAATTATGCAATTTTACGTTTTAAATATACTTTATATATACAAGAGTATAAAAACTACGGAGACAGTATAAACCAATGGCACTTTTATTAGCAATGTATCAAAAAATGAGGCTGATTCGAGAAAAGAATCAACTTGTGCTTGATCAAACCAAGGTTTCAAGCAAACTGTCTCGCGTGCAAAAAAACATCGAGCGAGTACAAAAAAGATATACAAGTTTATTCGCTAATTTAGACTCACAAGCAAAAATGATGCAATCTCAAGCTAAGGTAGGAATCCAAAGCATGTTTGGCTTGGGTATGGATAGCGTAAATCCATACAACTATGGCGGGCTTAGTGGATTTGTTGTCAATGGTATGAGTCAAATTCTTGCTAAAGGTATTAATAAAGGTAAGGATGCAAACGGTACAGATTTAGGCACAGTCACAATTGATAATGCTAGATTCTCAGAAATGTATCAAGCATATATGCAAAACGGAGGATTTGCTTACGAAACAGATGAAAATGGCGCAACTGTTTACGAAGATCCGAATGCAGCAAATAAAGTTCCTAAATATAAAGGCGGCTTCACAGCTGATGAAGTTAAAGCATTTAATATGGCAATGCAATATGCTAAGAGCGTTCAACAACAGCAGCAATTCAATGCTCAGCAGATGTGTACACAATATGAATCTAATGTATCTATCTGGCTTGATGCTCAGAAATCAGCTCTTGAAGCAGAACAAGATATGATGCTTGAACCTCTCAACTACGAAGAAACAATGCTTGAGTTGGAAAAAGAACAAAAAGATACAAGACTTCAAAGAATCAACGAAGAAATCGAAACATACAAACAACTTGTTTCACAAGAAGTCAAAAACACAACTCCAACCTTCGGTCTCGGATAATAATAATTATCATAATAACAAAGAACCGCCCTTCAAAGGCGGTTCTTTTAATGTAAAAGTAAGTTTGAAGTAAGATGTTTAATCTGTTTTTTCATCTCTTCTACTTTTTCAAGTTGATTTTCTTTTCTGTAAATCTCCATTGCAATCCGATAATTAGACTCAGCATCCATCTTATATTCAGGGTTGTCATACCCCGACATTAATTGCAATGTTTGTGCCAGTAAAACATAGGCTTCTGGTTTATTAGGATTAATTGTAATCGCTTTTTCAAAACACTCTTTTGAATCAATAATATGTCCTTCAAGGTGGTTTCTATACCCTTCAAGTATCTTCATCGGATAAATAAATAACCCCTGAGTGTCGAAAATATTGAGTTCCAGAAGAAAACAAATCTCAAGTAGGTCTTTTTCCTGATACATATCAGTAAATCTAAAATGCGATACAAAATACTTAGGGAAAATTGACTCTATATTCTTTGCAATTTCCTGTTGCTTTGCTTTATCACCTGCAAGTCCATAGATATTTGACTCTTTTAACAATTTAATAGGGTTGTCTTTATCAATATAATCAATGATTTCAAGCAGCTTTAAACCTTTTGAATATTCGTCGCTGGCAAGCACAAGCGCAACTTCTTTAAATAAAAACTGGATTGTTTTATATTTGTTACATTTAAACAAGTCAAGAATATAATCAACCGCAATTCCGTCTTGCATAGAATATACAAGAGAAAGAAATTTAATTCTCTTTATTTCAAAATTAGCCTCATCCCAGGTCAAAATCATATTCGCATCAAGTATAGCTTCGTAATAGTTAGAAATCTCAAAATTCAAATACAATCTTTCGTAATATGCTTCTTTTTTCTGTGCACAATGTGTTAAAACATAAGTGAAATCAGAATAGGCATCTTCAAACATTAACAATTTTTTGCACAATTTTCCGCGTTTTAAATATATTTGTGCAGGTTTAAAATCCTCTTTAACCAAGTAATTCAATTTTTCTAAGGCTGCATCAAAATTATTCTCCAAAATATTTTTGTCGACAGATTTCAAACACATAAGATATTTTATATTATCTAGCATAATCGCTCCATTCCCTACATAATATTAAGTATCATAATTTTGTTTCACTGACGACTACTCTCTCGGGCTAAATGAACTTCAACGCCTGTTTAATTTCACGTACTGCTTCGTCTAATTCTTTTTTTAGAGGAAGTTCTTTTTTAATTTTTTCATGTGCAAACATAATTGTTGTATGCTTTTTGCTATAAAACTCAGCAATTGAAGCAAAACTCTTGTTGGTAATTTCTCTTGATAAATATATAGACAAATGCCTTGCTGTTGATACTTTTGCACCTCTTGCAGTACCCATAATATCATTTATATCAACATCATAGTATTTTGCAGTAACTTGAGCAATTTTTTCAAGACTTATATCATCTTCTATTTCATCACATTTAAGAACTTTTTTGGCTAGTTGTAAATCCAGTTCTTTTTCAGAGATTTCTGCGAAAGCACAAACTTTGTTAAACGCTCCTTCAAGCTCTCTAACATTCTTTGAAAAATGTTTGGCGATGTACTTTAAAGCTTCATCTGTATATTTCAAATCGTTGTTTTGAGCAAGTTTTTTTATAATCTCAAATCTTATTTGAAAATCCGGAGGGGTTAATTCAACCATTAAACCCATTTCAAATCGGGTGCTTAAGGCTGCCGTTAAATCCGGCATATCTTTAGGCATTCTATCAGAAGTGATAACGATTTGTTTTCCTTTGTTATAAAGTGTATCAAATGTATGCTGCATCTGATCCATAGTTTTCTTTTTACCTTCAATAAACTGTATGTCGTCTATAAGAATAATATCGATATTAGTATATTTCTTATTGAATTTAGACATGTTTTCAACAGCATTACCGCTTCTGTTTATTGAGATAAAGTCATTCAAATAATCTTCAAGCTTAGTATATTTAACTTTTAATTTAGAATTATTAAAAATTGTATAATGCCCTACAGCTTGCATAAGATGTGTTTTTCCCAAGCCTGAATTTCCATAAATAAATAATGGGTTAAATTTTTGTGCAGGCGCTTCTGCAACTGATTTAGTAACTTTATATGCAAATTCGTTACTTTCACCCACAACAAAATTTTCAAATTTATACTTAAGATTAAGATTAGAGGCAGACTGCATATAAGCAAGATTTTCCATAGCTTGTTCTTTTTGAACGGCTGCAGTTGCTTTTTTTTGTATTTTATCACTTTCTTTTTTTAGTGATTTTGCAGCATTAACGTCATAAATAATAACAAAATCTGAGTTTGGATTGCCGGAAATATTTTTGATTACTTCAACAATCTGGCGATAATGGTTTTTACGCAGCAAATCACGACCCATTGCCTGACCGGTTACAACAGTAAGAACACCTTTATCGTAACCTGACAATTCAAGAGGGTAAATCCAAGGGTGGGCATTATCAGGTAATGCACTTATAAGTTCGGCTTTAACTTGCTCCCAAAACTGATTTAATTCCATATCACAACCCCAGAAGAAAAATAAAAAAGGCGACACCCAGATTCGAACTGGGGATAAAAGCTTTGCAGGCTTCTGCCTTACCACTTGGCCATGTCGCCGTAACATCAATGGTATAATAAACAAATTTTTATTGCAAGGGGTATATTATAATTAAATAATAGCCCTTGAATGGCAAATCGCGATGGCTATTGCGTCTACGGTATCATCAAGCTTTGGTAAATTATCCGTCTGAAGAGCTAAATGTACCATCTGGTCAACTTCTTTTTTCTCTGCTCGTCCATAGCCGGTTAGAACTTGTTTTACCTCCATTGGAGTGTATTCATAAGTTGGAATGCCAAATTTTTCAAGAGCCATTAAAATTACCCCTCTGGCTTCTGCTACAGGAATAACTGTTTTTTGGTTCTTGAAGAAAAATAATTTTTCTACAGAAGCACAATCCGGCTTGTACTTTTCTAATATTTCGCACATGTCGTTATAGATTTCCAAGAGTCGTGCTGAATCAGACAACTTCTTATCCGTTTGAATAGAACCGGATGTTAGTAATTCTATATTATCCCCTTCAATACCAATCATTCCGTATCCAACAATTGCCATTCCAGGGTCAATTCCTAAAATCTTCATTTTAAAATTGTACCATAATTCTTGTATTCGTGATATCATAATCTTGTGAAATTGATTTTTTAAGGAAGTTACACTATGACTGAAAAAATTATCGGTATTCCTCGTGGAATGTCTTTTTATAACAATTATCCTTTCTGGTACGGTTTTTTTAATGCACTTGGCTTTAAAATAGTTTTATCAGATCCGACTACAAAGCAAACTATGTCTGATGGTTCAGCTCTTGTTGTTACAGAGACTTGTTTGCCGATTAAGATTTATTTGGGGCATATCCTTAATCTTATTAACAAAAAAGGTATTAAAAATATTTTTGTACCTTCTTTACAGTCAATTGCACCTAAGATTTATAACTGTTCTAAAATCAGAGGACTTCCTGATTTGGTTAGAAATGTAGTTAAAGGTGATTTTAATCTTGTAGAAGCTACTCTTGATAAATCAGCTAAAAAGCAGGGCTTATATTCGTTTCTGGCTGATGCAGTAAAACCTTTTGGTATAACTGATATGGACGAGATTAAGAAGGCTTCTAAACAAGGTTGGAAAGTTTATAATAACTTTTTAGTAATGATGCGCTCCGGTATTCCTTACAAAAAAGCTATGCACTATGCACTTGATGGCAAAGTTTTAATAGAAACAGCTGAAAATTCAAAACCAATCAATGTTGCACTTGTTTCTCACGGTTACAATATTTATGATGAACGTGCATGTATGAAAATTTTCGAAAAACTTGAGAAAATGGATGTGAATGTATTTACTTCACTTCAACTAACAGATGAGCAGATGGAAGAAGGTATTGTATCTCTCGGGCAGAATAAATACTGGGCTAATGAGCACGAAATGACAGGAACAGCAGGTCATTACCTGAAAGACAATAAAATTGATGGTATCATTACTCTTAATGCTTTTGGCTGCGGTCCTGACTCATTGATGATTGAACGTATTACAAGAAAAGCTAAAGAAGCAGGAAAACCGCTCCTTGCTCTTACAATTGATGAACATACAGGCGAAGCAGGATTTATTACACGTTTGGAAGCGTTTATTGATATGCTTTTCCGTAAAAAACGTTCACAGCTGAAAGTTGATAGTGACTACAATTTCGTACCACAAACCAATATTTGTGAAAAAGTTATCTAAACTTTTTATTATTCTTTCCAACTTGTTCCACAATTGATATCAATTTCAAGTGGAACTCTTAATGGTTGTTCTAATTCCATAGCCTTTAGGACAAGTTCTTTTACCTGACCTAATTCGTTTTTAGGTACCTCAAATACAAGTTCATCGTGTACTTGCATAATCATCTTTGTTTTTAAGCCTTGTTCTTCAAGCTGTTTTTCAACCTCAATCATTGCCATCTTAATTAAATCAGCAGCAGAGCCTTGCAGAGGCTGATTAATTGCAGCACGCTGTGCGAATTCCCTTATTTGATAATTAGGACTGCCTAATTCAGCTGCTAAGTAACGCTTTCTGCCAAACATAGTTTCAACAAAGCCGTTTTCATTTACAAATTGCACTTCACGTGACATGTATTCTTTTACACGAGGATAGTGTTCAAAGTATTTATCAATAAACTCTTGAGCTTCTGCATTTGATATCCCAAGATTTTTAGCTAAACCGTAGCGGGATTGTCCGTATACTATACCGAAATTTACTGCTTTAGCTTTTCGGCGCATGTCTTTGGTTACTTCATTAACCTTAACTCCAAAAACTTTTGCTGCTGTCATTGTGTGAACATCTTCTCCAGATGTAAACGCATGGATAAGGTTTTCATCTTCTGATACATGTGCTAGTAAACGTAGTTCAATTTGAGAATAGTCTGCCGATAAAATAAGCGAGTTCTCTTTATCCATAGCACAAAAAGCTGAACGAATTTTGTTTCCTTCTTCTGTTCTAATAGGTATATTTTGTAAATTAGGGTTAGAAGAAGAAAGTCTGCCTGTTACAGTTAATGCCTGATTATAAGTTGTATGAATTCTTCCGTCACGTTTACTTATTAGAGTTGGTAAAACATCTGTATATGTTGATTTTAGTTTAGAGAACTTTCTATGCTGTAGAATATAGTCACAAATCTCGTATTCTTGGGCTAATTCTTCTAAGACTTCTGCACTTGTTGAGCGTGATTTTTTCTTCTTCGATTTCAGTTCCAGCTTATCAAAAAGAACTTCTGCAACTTGTTTTGGTGAATTAATATTAAAAGGTGCTCCTGCAAGTTGGAATATCAAGTCTTCAAGCTCGGCAAGCTTTTCTGTCATAAAAGAAGATAATTCTTTTAAGTAATTGCAATCAATTGCAACACCTGTATATTCCATTTTTGCAAGAACTTCAGTTAAAGGAATTTCAATATCATTAACAAGTTTTTGCTCTGCTTCATTAAGATTATTCAGCCAATAATCATACAGTTTTAAAATTGTTTGTGCTTCATCACAAAGTTGTTTTTCTTCATCATTAGCTTCAACTATATGATTAAGAAAATCAAGAGCCTGAGCCTCAATAGTATGCTTTCTGTTCGGATCTTTTACATAACTTGCAAGAAGTACATCATATTCTAAACCTCTTGGCTCAAATCCTTTATTCTTAAGCAAATTATAATCAGATTTAGCATCAAAAGTAATTTTTTTGATTTTATCAGATTCAATAATCGAGCGAAGTTTTTCTATATCATCGAAATAATAATTTTTGTCTGCTGAAATTGCACAACCGTTATTTGAATATCTGATACCAATTTTATCAGCTTTAAGAATATTATTAATAGCTTCTTCATTTCCAGTTACATATTCAACCTGACTATCTTCAACTGTCTCTTTTATCGCCTGAGTAAACAAGTTTTGCTGCGCAACACCGGCAGGTTGTTGAGCAAAAAGGCTCAAGGTTTCACCAACAGGAGCTTCATCAGAGTTAAATGATGCAAGAATTTTATCAATATTTTTGATAAAAGTGTAAAACTGCATTCTTCTTAAAAAATCAGATACTTTCTGAATTTGAGGAAGAGTTACACATGCCTTATCAATATCGAAATTTACATCGACATCACGTATAATTGTAGCGAGTTCTTTAGATAAAATCGCAATATCTTTTTGAGTACAAATCTTTTCTTTAATAGCTTTTTCAGGTATATTATCACAATCAGCAAGAAGTTCTTCAAGGTGTGGATAACGGCTAAGTAATTTCTGTGCAGTTTTCTCTCCAATCCCTCTGATACCAGGAATATTATCAGAAGTATCTCCTCTTAATCCTTTGTAATCAATAACTTGATCAGGATAAACACCAAGTTTTTCGTAAACCTTATCCCAATCGTATTCAATAAGTTCTCCTTTAGAAGGAATTAGTACTCTTACACATCCGTCTTTATCTATTAATTGAAAGCTATCCTGATCGCCGGTTAGAATAAGAACCTCATGACCTGCCTCACAAGCAATTCGTGAAATGGTACCGATAACGTCATCTGCTTCAAAACCTTCTTTTGTATAAATAGGAATATCAAAAGCCTGTAACCCTTCTACAATAGTTCCTATTTGGCATCTAAGAGTATCAGGCATTGCTTCACGATTGGCTTTATATTCATCAAACATTTCAACACGAAATGTTTGACGGCCAACATCAAATGCAGCAGCTATAAAATCAGGTTTTATACGTGCCAATAGGTCAAAAATTGTCTTAAAAAATCCATAAACCGCCCACGTTGGCTGATTTTCCGAATTTTTCATTCCGGTACGTTCTAATGCATAATATTGACGAAATGCCAAAGCATGCCCATCAATTAATATTAAAGTCTTTTTATCCTTCATAAATACTCCCTATTAAGAGTATTATAGCATAATAACAATGTAACAAAAAGTAAAAAAAGTATTTATACTCGTCAAAAAAAACTTTTCTTTTGTTTTAAATTGTGTATAATAGACAAAGGAAGAAAAATAGCTCTATGTTACAAACAATAAATAAAACTTCAAATAAATCAGCAAAATCACATTATGTAACACAACCAACAGAACTTTGTGATAGAGTTGAGCATTATTTACATCAAATTTTTGAAAAAGAGCTGAATACTCCAAATTCAGTTCTTTTAGCATATAATCCGCTTGTGATTAAAAAAATCGCAGGTTATCTGTCAGGTAAGATTAAAATGCCTGCATCAATCGGTATTGCCGGTGAAACTGCAAGCGGTAAATCAACAATTACAAAAGACTTGATTGAAACAATTGAATCTTTTGCTACAGAATTTAGCATTAAAGATGCAATTACACGAGTAAATACTGACGATTACTATTATGACCGCTCGGAAATGGTAAAAGCAGCAGGAAGTTTTTCTGAATTTGCAAAAAATTACGATTTAGATGTGCCTGAAGCTCTTGAATTGGAATTGATGAGCAAGCATATTAAGGAATTACTTTCTGGTAAATCTACTTACCTTCCTAAATATGACATGTCAGGTACTGCAATTCGTCATGACAATTATACTTTAGCAAAGCCTTCCAAAGTTATTATTTCGGAAGGTCTTTTTACGCTTACTGATAAGGTAAAAGATGCTTTTAACTTTAAAATTTATGTTGATATTCCTGAAAATATTAAACGCGAAAGATTTTTTGTTCGTGCGGCAGAACGCGGATTAGGGGATTCAGCAAAACATATTTATGAAAATGCTAATAATAAAGCCGAAGTTCATATCAGACCTTGTAAAGAACATGCTGATATTGTACTTTCAGGATATGCAGACAGAATTAAGTACAAAAACTTCTTAAATAAAATTATTGGCCTTGTACAAGAAATTTATTTTACAGTAGTTTAAAACTACCCCTGAAAATTATTAGTTATTGTATAAATATATTCTAAAATCTGACAGAAATATGTTAGGTTCGTATCGCCGTTAATAATAATATCTGCATATTCTTTTGCCGGTTTAACATATTTTTCACCTGCACCAAGAATATATTCCCAGTGTTTTTTAGCATTTTCTAAGTCTTGGTTGCGCTCTGTATAAGCTCTTGTCATAAAGCGTTCACGACGAAGGTTAATATCAGTTTCAACATAAACCTTGATATCAAAAATATCTTTAATATCATCGTACATTGAAGCCATGCCTTCAACAACAACAATTTTGTTAGAAGGAACATGTTTCGCTTTAGGAACTGAAACTCCTGTACCATTCAAAAGATATTCAGGAGAATAAACATCCTCACCTTGTGAAATCTTTTCTAAATCTTCTTTTAATACTTCTAATTGAAAACTCTCAGGTGAATCCACGTCATAGCCGTTGTCTCTGAGAGCATCAAAAGTTCCATATTTTTTAATTAATTCTGAAATATCGTTAAAATAATTATCTGTTGTTAGTATTGTCACAGGCATATCAAATTTCTTAATAATATTAGAAATTTCTCTGCATATAGTAGATTTACCGGAGGCCGATTCGCCGGTAATTCCTACCATAATCTTCTTAGAAGGATTCGTAATCAAGCGTTTAGAAAACTTCTGGATAAAATCATATCTTACCTCTGTAAAAATAGGCTCAGGTGCTTTATTATCATAAGCTAGAACTTGTTTAAACTTAGATTGTAAATAAAACGCGAGAAGTTCTCTTCCAGCCTTTTGGGTAAAATCTGGTTTTAATATTTTATCAGTAGAGTTTAACTCTTTTTCTATTAAATGGTGAAAATTGTTGTTTTCGTCGTCAATCATTTTCTTCTTCCGATATTTTCTTATTGTACCTCATAAAACTATAAGGTAAAGAGGGTAATTTTATGACTCAAATAATTCACTGATTTTGTCAGCAATATCTCTTGGATCAATTTCCTGTGTCACTTTATTAATATCTTGTGCCATTTGGTAAAGCTTAGCAGCTTCAATCTTGTCACCAATAATAGAAGTCGCTCTTGCTAAGTTAAAATGAGCTAAGGCGTAGCTAGGATTAGATTCTACTGCTTTTTTGAACAACTCAATTGCTCTGTTAACTCTGCCTAAATCATCAAGATAAATAACCCCTAAGTTATTATATGCGATATCATAATTAGGATTATATTTAATCGCCATTTCATAAGATTTTATGGCTTCTTCTGTTTCAGCTTTCCCCCAATATAGGAAACCTAAATTACAATGAATTTTTGGATTGTGAGGTTGAAGCTCAAGAGCTTGTCTATATACAGCTAAAGCATTCGCATAATCCTCTTTATCATAAAAAGCACTACCAAGGTTTACATATATATCAATATCCTCAGGAGTTAATACATAAGCTGTTTGGTAAGCTGATATAGCTGCATCAGGGTCAGATTTATTTTCCTGATATACAAATCCCATTGTTTGGGCAATAACACTTGTCCAAGAACGATTTGGGTTTAAAGTAATAGCTGTTTGGTAGTTTGAAATCGCTAAATCAAATTCACCTTTAATATAATAAATATTAGCTAGATTAGAATACAAATCAGGAATTGTTGGTGCCATTGAGATTAATTTTGTATAAACCTCAATAGCTTGATTGTAATCGCCTTGTTCTTCATAAGCTCTGCATAAATGTCTATAAGCAGCAATATTAAAAGAATCTAGCCAAATTGCCATTTTGTATTCTGTAATTGCATCTTCAAAATATCCTGTTGAAAGATAAATATCACCTAATACACAGTATAACGGTGCAAAACCTGGAGCTGTCTCTGTTGCATCTTTATAAAGATTAATAGCTGCTGGATAGTTTTTAGTTTGTATTGCATAAAATCCTTTTAAAAAGGTTGATAAAAATCTCAAGTACGATAGTGCTTCAGCAATATTTTTTATTGCAGTTTTATCAAATGGTGCTAATATAATTGAAACAAAAAGTTCCCAATTAGCTTTAAACTTAGTTTTAGGGTTTTTAAAAGAAGATGCTTCATATAGCTTATATAGCAAATAGTGAGCACTTGAAGAACCTAGTCTTGAACACTTGGTTGCAGCATCTGCAGCATCAAGAGCATCCGTAAAATGAGCTTTCTTTACAAAAGTCTCAGCTATCATGTAATAAGCATCATAATAATCGTGTTTCTTTTCTAAAGCCATTGTAAGATAGTTCAATGCCTTATCTAAATCGCCTTTGTGATAAAATGCTACACCTATCTTATAATAAATTTCATGTGAATCTATCAAAGACTCCATCGCCAATTGATACTCTGTTATGGCTTCATCAATATACTGGCAAGCATTATAAATGTCTAAATGCCATTTCATGTATAAATCACCTAATCTTACGTGTAAAGCAGGATTAGAAGGATCTTTCTTTAAATCCAATCTACAGCGCTCAATCTGGTCATACATTTTATTTTTATTCTTAGATTCTGTCTTTATATCAGTTTTCATAATGCTTCCTAATCAGAATTTGTAGTATAAACATACATATAGTATAAAAGATTCTGGCGATCGTTCTCTGTCATAGTAGAAATTTGTGCAGTTAACTCGTTTGAATAAATAGCATCAATTTCAGAAACTGCCGCTCTAAAATTTATTATACCATAAGTTTTAGGTAATTTTAAAGTGCAATCTATAAAATCACCTATAACAAAAGTCTTATCTGAATAAAATTTTACATATTCAGAAGAGATTTCAAATGTTTTAGTAGGATAAACTTCATCCCTGTGCTTTATATCAATTTTCTCAATAGCTTCTATTACAGGAAGCTCATTTCCCGGAGTAAGTTTAAGAGAATTATAATCCAGCTCAATAGTAAAATTATCTTCCAATGGAGATGCAATTACTACAGTATTAAAATCTATTGTACCGAGCTTTGAAAAAGCCTTAGCAGTGAGCTTAGCGCCAACCTGAAGACATTCTATATACCTCATAAAATATTGCGGCAAAAGCAAATCAAGTCTATCATCAAAAACTTTTTCTATTTCGCATGACATTTCTACCATATTGGTACTTTTCTGGAAATATATAGTAATCTTCTGCCCTTCTCTTAATAAATCCATAATAATTATTATAAATAAAAAAAAGCAACAAAACAAATATTAATTGTATAATAAACTCATGATAAGCGTAATCTTAGGAATTTTTACCAGAATAATATCAAACTCATATCTGAATGTTTTTCAAAAACTTTTAACAAATAAAGGAGAAAGACCTTCTGCTATAAACTTTTATACATATCTGGGCATAAGCTTAATAAGCTTATGCCTTATTCCTAGCTTTGTTTTTAATAAAACTATTTTAGCTAATGTTATTATTATGGGTATTTTAGGCAGCCTCGGAAATTATTATATTATTAAAGCCCTATCTTGCGGCGAACTTTCAACTCTTGCTCCTATTAACTCTTATAAACCTGTTGTTGCATTAATTTTAGGAATCTTTTTGCTTCATGAAATACCACAACTTAGTGACTTAATAGGAATTATTCTCATAATTCTTGGGACTTGTTTTTTAACAAATGCAAAATTCATAGCTACAAAAGCATGCTTTTATAGAATTTTAGCCTTAGTATTTTCAGGGGCAGAAGCAATTTTTATTAAAAAAGTTATATTATTATCAAATATTTCAACAGCTTTTATTTACTGGGCTTTAGCTGGTCTCTTCTTTTCATTTTTAATAACTATAAAAAATCCGCCTAAAATATCAAATTTTAGACCTCAATTAGCATTAATTGCAATGGTAGCTTTAATGCAATATTCAACGAACTATGTTTTTTCTAAAATCAATGTAGCACATGCTCTAGCATTATTTCAGTTATCAACAATACTAAGCGTATTTTTAGGTGTAAACATATTTAACGAGAAGAACTTAATACGCAAACTAATAGCATCAATAATAATGCTAATCGGGGCTATTCTGGTAATTCATCCAGGATAAATAATCCTAAACGTCCTTCGCGGAAATCTTTTAGAATATATTTTGCTGTACGCTCTGTGTCAGGCGTTTCGCCTCTTATAATCCAATTTCTGCTAATTGCAACATTTTCAAGCGTAAGTTCTTCAACTTTGTAATATTCTTTTACTCTGTCACCAAGCATTTCCAATAATGCTTTTGCAACGGGTTCCGGAGAATATGCATTTTCTGATACAGAACTTACAAAAGCTAATTTAGCAGCCTGCGTTTGATTGTCTTGTTTTGTAGGAATAATCCCCGGGGTATCAAGCAATTCAAGCTTAGGATTAATTCTAACCCATTGCTGTTGTCTTGTAACGCCAGCTTTTGCGCCAATTTTAGTTTTTGAAGAACGTGTTAATTTATTTATAACACTGGATTTGCCTACATTAGGCATTCCAACTACCATTGCTCTTGCAGCGCGCCGCAATAATCCTTTTGCCATCAATGCTTGAATTTTAGGCTCCGATAGTTCAATAGCAGTTTTTATAACTAAAGGCAAGTCCTTTGAGCCTTTTGCATCAGTAACAATTACAGGACAACCCGTTGTTTCTTTTAAATAAAAAGTCCATTTTTTTAATTCTTGTTTATCAACTAAATCAGCTTTATTCAACAAAAGAAGCCTTGGTTTATCACCCAAGAGCTTCTCTATGTTTGCATAACTGCTGCTTAAAGGTATACGTGCATCACGTACCTCAATCACTACATCAACAAGATTTAATTTTTCTTTAAGCTGACGCTCTGCTTTCGCAATATGACCAGGGTACCAGTGAATATGCACTATATTTGCCCCTTATCTTTTTTCAATTTTTTCCTTAATACGTGTTGCTTTACCTGAACGTTCTCTTAAGTAGTACAACTTAGCACGTTTAACATCACCACGTCTAAGAACTTGGATTTTTTCGATACGTGGAGAGTATACTAAGAATACACGTTCAACACCAACGCCTTGGAATACTTTTCTTACAGTAATAGTTTTGTTGATACCAGAACCATGTTCAGCAATGATTGCGCCTTCATAAGCCTGGATTCTTTCTTTATTACCTTCTACGATACGGCAGAATACTTTAACAGTATCACCAGGATTCATTTCTGGCAATTCTCTTGTTGTGTATTCAGCTTCTAAATTTTTAATAATAGGATTCATTTTTGCTATTCCTTATATTTTGACTATCTTATACATTTGGCTCAATCATAAATTAAACAAATTAAAATTACAAGTAGTCATTAAAATTTTTAAAAGAATTGTAAAGATTTTTTTACTTTTGTAACAATTTTATCTAAAATTATCAAATAGGGATATTTACACTCATTAATGTTAGCAGTCGAAATGTGAAGAAAGGTTTATTTGCTTGAATCCAATATCCGGTAATAATGCCTCAATGGCTAAATTTATAACAAAAATGACTAAAGCTGATGCTTTAGCACCTATTATTGCTCTAGAAGGTGTAGTTGTAACAGGAAGAACTATTCAAGCATATAAAAGAGGAAAAGCAGATGAAGCAAGGGAACGTTTTATCGAAGAAACATCAGGTTCTCTAGTTTGGCTTTGCGGAGTAGCAGCATTAAACGAGCTTGGAGATAAGCTCTTAGGAAAAATTCTTAAAAAACAAGGTGCAAATTTTGATGTAGGCACTGATAAAGTACTAAGAAGACCTTTTGATAACTTTATGAAAAAAGTTGCACCAAAAGGATTTACAGGAACACAAGTTGCATTACTAAAAGGAGCAAAAGTCCTATCAAGTATTGCTCTTGCTAACTTATTTATTGGTTTTGTAGTCCCTAAAATGAACCACTATATAACCAATTCAATAAGAAATAATAATAAAGATATTGAAAACGAAGACAAGCAAGAAACCAAAAACCTTACATTTAAAGGTGCCATGGGAGCTTTAAATACATTCACAAACGCAATTGAAAATACCAACACCGGAAAATTACTCTCAACAGACTTTGGTATTGCTGGCGGTAGAATGTATAATGCCAGAACTCCGGAAGAACGTAGAGAAATCGCATTCAGAGATTTAGGCTCTATTTATTTCTATATGTGGGCACAAGGTCATGTCAGCAATCTGCTTAACCTTGCAGAATCAGGAAAAGCTAATAGGCTTAATCCTTCAACAGCAGCTACTGTTGATAAATATCTTCAAGAGTTCATAAAATCTCAAGGCGGAGAAATGAGCGTTGAAGATTTTAAAAAGACTGTTTTAGGCAATATTTCAGAAGTTAAACTTCCTGAAAATATTGCATTCGAAAAACAAGAACAATCTTTATTGGGTAAACTATTTAAAAACGAACCGCTTCAAGTTGCTAAAGTCAGCGAACTTGAAAAAATTATATCAGATCAGGATTTATTAAATAGAATTAAAGAAATGGCAAAATTGCAGCCAGAAAGACTTGGTGAGGCTGTTATAACAAAACAGCAATTGATGGATGTATTTAATAATGCTGAAATAACTAATCCTAAATTATTGGATAAAGCATATAATGAATTTACAGGCGGCGCTCATAACAGTGAATTTAAATTCGTTTCAAATAACAAAGTTGAAAAACTTAAAAAAGAAATAATAGAATATGCAGAAACAATATGCAAAGAATCGAAAGATGGCAAAATAAATAGTGAACTGCTTAAAAAAGTTAAAAACAAAAACCTTATATATAATGGAATTAATTTTGCAGCAGGCTTTACAGTTGCAGCAGCATTCTTATCAACATTTATTCCTAAAATTCAGTATTATATGACCAGAAAAACAACCGGTATTGATGCGTTTCCTGGAACTTATGAGTACGATAAGAAAAAAGATATGGTTGCATAACTTGACAATTTGTTAGGGTTGCCTTACAATTTTCGTATGAATAACAAACTTACATCAAGCCTAGAAGATTATCTGGAAATTATCTGTAATTACGAAAAGGAAAGACAAGTTGTCCGTGCTGTAGATATTTCAAAAGCTCTAAATATCAGCAGAGCGTCAGTTACAGAGGCATTACAGAAACTGGCTTCAAAAAACCTTATTACTTACGAAAAAACAATAAAACTAACTGACGAAGGCAGAGAAAAAGCAATTGAAGTTGTTTCAAAACATAAGGTTTTACAAATATTTTTTGAAGATATTCTTGGACTTGATTCACAAGAAGCATCAGAAAATGCTTGTAGGATAGAGCATGTAATATCAGAAAAAGCATTTGATAAGATTTCGGATTTTATAAAAAAAGGGTAAATAGTAACAATGAATATATTTAAAGTAGCAGGCAAGTTTCTTGACCAGCCGGTTTTAGTTGCAAAATTTGAGAAATCAGTCCCATATTTATTATCTGGCGGAGCTTGTGCCTATGGAGCGCATCAGGTAAAAAAAGCGCCTGAAAATAAGAAACAGGAAACTGCAATTAAGACATTCTCAACTCTCGGTTTCACTGTTGCATCAGCAATTGCTGCACCAAAAATTACTGACAGAATTTTTCGAAGCGGAAAAGAAGAGCTAAAGCCAAAACTTAAAAAAGTATTAAGTCCAAAAGAAATTAAACAACTGTATAATACTGTTGATAAGGATACTTTTAATAAATTAATACCAGAACCTGAAAATATTACTTCAAAAGAAATTTTCTCTGAGATAGGAAGACTTTCATTATTTGGCTTAATTCCTGTAGTGGGAGGAATTGCAGGAGGAATACTAGGGGATCGGCTCACTGATAAACATTGGAAAAATAAACTTCCCGATAAAATCAAAGAGGGGGCTTATCAATATTTAGCAAACATTTTTTTATGCAACATTGGAGCCGGTGCTGCGTTAGGAATTATGGAAAAGTTAAATATTCGCTCTAAAGGCCCCCGTGCACTAGGTATGGTGGGAGGAATTGTCACAACTGGAGTAATTGGTGGCAGCGCAATTGCAAACCTGATTGGAGAAAAATTAATAAATCCAATATTCAAATCTAACAAAGAATTTCGTCCTCGTCATCCTGAACCATTGGATATTGGTTTACATACAGATGATATAGCAACTGTTGCTGTAATGTCCGGTTTAAAATGGATAGAACCAGCATTACCATTGATGTATTCAATTTCCGGATATCGTGCAGGTATAGGTTACAGGAACTAAAAATGTAACGAATTGTAACAATATTGTCCAAAATATTAAAGAAAATAACTAAAGATGCCGTAATACATAGAAAGGGACAAACAAAAAGGAAGCACACAAATGGGAATGGCGGCATCACAAGCACGCTTGCTGACTATTACAGCAAGGATACACGATGTTGAGTACCAGGCACAATCTATCCAGAATGCCAAGGTACAGCTCGCTACGCAGTCCGATCAAGTATACAACGAGTATATGGAAGCATTGGACGCGCAGACCTTAACCATTTCTACAATTGGTGCAGATGGTTCAAAATCAAGAATTTCAGCAACATTCAATAATTTATTCTCATCAAACAGAGTTAGACCTGCAGACGGAAGCACTTATGCTCTTCGCAACGAAAGAGGCTTATTGGTAGTTGAAAATGCTGTTTATGAAGCTTACGAAAATTTTGAAGGAAAAGATCCTTATTTATTCGCAATTTATATGCTTGGCGGAGAAAGCGCAAGTAATGATATTAGATCTTTAGAAGATTTATATAAAGTTGAAGAAGCTTTATATATTAATAAAAAAGATAGCGAAGAAGATGATTTTAATGACAACGTTAAAAATCTAAGAGAATCTCTTGAAAAGTACGTAAGTGATGGAGACATCTATAGTGGTAATTTAAAAGCTGAATATGATAATGAAGAAGGCAGAGAAAAATACGAAGGAACATTACAAAATTACAGAGCTGCCCTTTACCAACAATTTGGCAAAGAAATTTGTACTAATGTTGATTTAAGTTGTATTGATTTAACTTTTTCAGCAATGGCTATGACAGAAGGACAGTACAATCAAGATAAATTTGATAATTACGTAGATTTATATAACCAAATCAAATTATGCGGCGGATGTGTACCTATCTCTGATTACAATGGTATGTTTGGAGATGCTTCAAACAATAGTGAATGGCTAACTTCAATGATTCAATGCGGTAAATTCTCTATTGACACATTCTCTAAAGATAAAAACGGCAAATGTACAATGAATGGTACTTCTCCAAGTTCTGACAGCTGCTTAAGCTACACTGAAACAACTGCAATTGATTCAACTGCAGCTAAGAAAGCAGAAGCTAAATACGAAAAAGACTTAAAAGAAATTGATAAAAAAGATAAACGTTATGATTTAACATTATCTAAACTTGAAACTGAACGTACAGCACTTACTACAGAATATGATTCAGTTAAGAAAGTAATTGAAGATAACATCGATAGAACATTCGGTATCTTCTCATAATAAAATTTTCCTTTTTAAATTTAATAATCCCTTTTCCCTTTTTCCGCTTGAGCAAATTTGTTCAAGCTTTTTTTTTGCATATCTTTACTTTTTTGATTCTTTCTGTTATACTTAAGCTGTCAATAGTTTCTTTAAAAAAGAACGGTCGGTAAACCCCGTTCTTTTTTTATTTAGGAATAAAGGAGTGTTATGAAACAAGATATTAACAGATTTGAAATCTTAGAAAAAATCACACCGCTTATTGAAAATACAGCAATGAGATATAATCTTATTCCTATTGAGATTGAGTTTGTAAAAGAAAATCATCGTTGGTTTTTAAGAATTTATCTTTATTCTTATGAAAAAGATGTTACTCTTGACGATTGTGAAAAAGTTACCAGAAGTTTAAATGACTTTTTAGATGAACTTATTCCGGTTAAGTATTACTTAGAAGTATCTTCTCCGGGGTTAGAGCGCAAATTCAAATCAGACAAAGAATTTGTAATCTTTAAAGGCAGAAGAATAAGCCTTAAACTAAGAAACCCTTTAGATGGTGAAACAGAAAAAATTTTTAAAGGCGAAATACTTGACTGGGATAATAATGACGGATTAAAATTCTTCCGATTTGATGACGGAGAAGAACTTCAAATCCCAAAAGAAAATATACAATCTGCAAAGTTATATATTGACTAAATAAAAAGAAAAAAGGAGACGTATAATGATTAAAATCGGTACAGCATTGTTTGAAGCTTGCGAAGAGCTTGAAAGAGAACGCGGAATATCAAAAGATGTTCTAATTGCATCTTTATGTGATGCTATGGTTGCAGCTTACAAAAAACACATGCATGTAAAAGAAGCTGCTAATATTGAAGCTATCTTAGATGAACAAACTGGTGAAATCGGCGTATTTTCAACTAAATTGGTTGTAAAAGAAGTTGAAGACCCTGAACTTCAAATTTCTCTTGAAGAAGCTCAAGAAATTGATGACGAAGTTGAAATTGATGACGAAGTAAAAATTGAAGTAACTCCTGACCAATTTGGCAGAATTGCTGCTCAATCAGCTAAACAAGTAATTACTCAAAGAATTAGAGACGCTGAAAGAAATAATATTCTAAATGAATTTTTAGAAAAGAAAGGTACATTAACAACAGGTATTATTCAAAGAGTTGAAAATAGAAACGTAATTGTTAACATTGGTAAAACTGATGCAATTATGCCTCAAAAAGAACAAATTCCTCGTGAATACTACAAACCTGGTAACAGAATAAGAGTATTTGTTCTTAACGTAAAAGAAACAAACAGATTACCACAAGTAATTGTTTCTCACGCTCATGCAGAAATCGTTAGAGAATTATTTGAACTTGAAGTTCCTGAAATTGAAGATGGAATTGTAGAAATTAAATCAATTTCCCGTGAAGCAGGTTTCAGAACAAAAATTGCAGTTTGGTCGAATGACCCTGAAGTTGATTCTGTAGGTGCTTGTATCGGACCTCGCGGCTCAAGAATTCAAACTATTGTTGGTGAATTAAAAAATGAAAAAATTGACATTGTAAGATGGTCTCCGGATCCTGTTGAATACATTGTTAATGCTATTTCCCCGGCAAGAGTTGTTTCTGTTGATATTATGACTGATGACGAAGAAACAAAAGATGCTTTAGTTGTTGTTCCTGATGATCAACTTTCATTAGCAATCGGTCGTGAAGGTCAAAACGTAAGACTTGCTCATAGACTAACAGGCTGGAAGATTGATATCAAGAGCGTTTCTCAAATGGAAAACGAAGAAGCTTCAAGAGTAAACAATTACGATTATGACGAAAATGTTGAAGATGAAGAAAGAGCTGTTGATTCAGACGAAATCAATGAAGAAATTCAAGAAGAGATGAATCAACAAGCTTATGATGAAGAAGATATGGCGGCTGAAGAAGTCGAAGAAGAAACTTCAGAAGAAGAATAATAATAAATTACAAAACTAAAAAGCCCTCTGTGAGATTTACAGAGGGTTTTTTATTATTTCATAAGCTTGAGGGAATTTATAAGCAGTGGGTTTTGGAATACATTCTACCCCGTTTATTTCAGCTATATGGCGAATATTATATGCACCTGAGATTATTACTATTTTAGTATTTAAATAATTTTTAAACTCTTTTATTCTCTCAACAAACCATTCACCTGCATATTGAGGCTCAAAATCATTTTCCATTTGCAAATCTGTAATAATAATATTGAAAGGAGATTGATTGTATTCAAGAAGCTTATCATAACCCTCTCTTGCAGAATTTGCCGTAATAATCTCTGCACCGGGGAAAATATCTGAAAGAATTTTTTTATGATATTCTGTCCATCCTTCTACATCATCAACAATTAGAATTTTCATTTTCTAAGAACCTCAGCTCCTTCCAGGTAAACGAATTCAGGTACAAAATTCTCTCCGCAGTTAATAACAATAAGAACACGCAAGCATTTAGCTAATCCGCCTTCTACTCCTAATTCATTAAAACACATCATCGCTACATCTTTCCATTTAAGATTAATCCTTGCATATTTAGCAGGAAAATCCGCATTCAAATCAGGAGTTAAAGTAAAGATTACATGCGAAATATGACTAAGCTCAATTTTATTGCGCGCAACCATCTCGTTTAAAAGTTTTATAGTTGCACTTCCTATTGCTTCTGATGTATTTTCATCAACTGTTATTGCACCGCGAATACCTTTTGTTATCATAATTTCTCCTATAAGTAATATAATACTGCAAGTGTTTGGGCAGTAAGAATATAGCCTTCTTGTTCCTTATTTCTTAACCAGTCTTTAATATCCGATTTTTTAACCCAAATTCTATCTACTATAACACCGCCGTCATTTACAACAGGACAAACGGGTTCTTTATTGTTGATTTTAGCAATTGCCAGTGTAACAGTTTCAGAAACACATCCGGCTGAACTGGCAACATTCTTGGCTACAATTTTAATATCTTGCGATTCCAGTCCTGCTTCTTCTCTTAGTTCAGCTTTGATTGCATCATCAATACTTTCTCCAAGCCGTTCATCACCAACAAGTCCTGCCGGTACTGCAATAGAATACTTACCTTTGTTCTCTGCTTGTAGAGGTGGGCGCTCTTCGATTAGAAATAATACTTCATCCTCGGTAACCGGTAATATTACAACAACGTCATTTGCATTTGGTCTATGGGCATAAACCCAGTTATTAGAAGTACTTTTTAGCTGTAAGTATTTTGTATTATATAAAACTTTGCTCATATTTTGTTACAGGAATTTTAATACAAAACTCCGTGTATTCTCCTTCCACGCTTTCAACTGTTAAGTCCCCTTGATGAGCTTTTGCTATCTGGTGCGACAGATATAAGCCTAAACCAGTTCCAATTTTTCTGAATTTTTTTTCAGCAGAATAATATTTATTAAAAATCTTATCAATATCTTTTTTAGATATTCCGGCACCATGGTCTTTTACTTTAATAATAACATAATTAGGAATTTCGCCTATTGTAATTTCTATTGGCGATTTTGGTTCACCATATAAAATTGCATTCTGAATAAGGTTCTTGATAACTCGTTTTAACTGAAATCTATCTGCTAAAACTCTGATATCTCTATCTTGTACAAATTCTATTTTATTACCTGTTTTTAACGCAATAGGAGACATTTCTCCTATTATTTCGTCAATAAAACCTTTGAGCATAACATTTTCTTTGTATAACTTCAATTTACCAATTTTATAAGTTTCAAGAACTGTTTGAACAAGTTCCAATAAGTCTTTATTAGAACTTTGCATATTTTTAAGAGCAAGTCTTTGTTTTTCGCTAATTTCGCCAAAACTCTCATTTAGAAATAGGTCAATCATGTTGGTTTCTGCAACGATCGGAACTTTTAAATCATGAGTCAAAGTGGCGACAAAGTCCTCTTTTAGATTTTCTAATTCTTTCTGGTCAGTAACGTTTTTTATAACCACAATATGATTTTTTTTCTTATCTTCAATTTTTAAAGCTACAGAATTAGCGGTAAAATTTGAAGCTTTGTCATTCAATATTATAATTTCGTCATTTTTAAGTGTTGAAAATGTCTTGTCTTTAGGTAATTCAATATAATCAGCAAGATATTTCCCAATCAAACCTTTACCTTCAACTCCGAGCCATTCTGCTGTAAGCGAAGTTGTTCTTAGGATTTTACCTTGTTCATCCACAATAACCAAACCATCTGAGAGAGAATTAATAGTTGCTTCGAGAATTTTATTTTGCTTAGCAAGTTCACTTTGATATTCAATAATCATAGTTTCTCTATCATGAAGAGTTTCAATCATTCGGTTAATACTCTCTGTTAAGTGTTCAGAATCGGGAATATCAATATTTTTAATTTTCTTTGATAAATCACCGTATCTTACTGAGTTTACTGCTTTAGTAACATCACCTAAATAATCATTAAGTTTATTCCATCTCTTTTTAGAACCTCTTATGAAATAAAAAAGATATGCCATAATTGCAAGTATAAACAGCATTAGAACTGTATAATACTCATTACTCAAAAACTCCGAAATATCCAAAAGCATGCTCCATATACTCATTTTAAAATTTTATGATATAATTATACTGGAAACTGGGTTTTTAGTAAATGAGTAAGATTTTAACATATATTTCAGGAGTTTTTTATCTGCTTAATACAGCAGCATGTTATGCTGTAGAGAAATTTGATGTATTGCCTGATTTACCGGATCCATTGGCTTATGCTGTTCCAGCTGCTCAAGCAGCAACCGTTTCAGGGAATGTTGATGCATCTGTTCTTGGTGCCCAATCTATTGGACATGAACCTAGTATTATTTCTGTAGTTTTGTCTTTAGTATTTGTAATATTATTAATCTATTTTACCGGTATTTTATACGCAAAACTTAATAAAGTAGGATTTAAAACACTTAAACGCCAACAGGGCGATTATGCAAAATCACATGTTTCCGTAGTTTCTACTACGCAGCTTGGTAATAATAAAACTTTACACGTAGTAGAACTTGATGGAAAAAGAATGTTAATCGGAGCTTCTGCTTCTACTATTCAATTAATAAAAGACTTAGGTTCAATTAATGATGGGAATTTTGAATATGATGAATATTCTCATATTGAAATTCCAAATATTAAAATCCCTAAAATCGAAATTCCGTCAATTGGTTTTGCAAAATTAAAAACAAAAACTCATAAGAATATAGAAAATATTGAAAAAGAAGAGAAAATTGAAGAAGAGAGCATTTCTTTTGACTCCAATCCTATTGAGAATGAAAACCCTGATATAATTATTGATTCGCTGTTTTCATCTCAAAATGAAGTAGATAATAATATTGAATCAGAGAAAAACGAACATTCGGTCGACCCTGATGAATATGCTCTTTATAAAAAATATTTGGGATAGTTTTAATGACAAAGTGTGTAAAAGTAGGAAACAAATTTATAGGGGATAATTACCCTTGTTTTATTATTGCAGAAATAGGAATTAACCATAACGGTTCAGTTGAATTGGCAAAAAAACATATTGACCTTGCTGTAAAAGCCGGATGTGATGCTGTCAAATTTCAAAAAAGAACAGTTGATGTTGTTTATACAAAAGAAGAACTTGCGCGTGAACGCCAAAGCGTATTTGGAAACACAAACGGCGATTTAAAGCGCGGATTAGAATTTGATTATGAAGAATATTCTCAAATTGATAAATATTGCAAAGAAAAAGGTATTTTATGGTTTGCTTCATGCTGGGATGAAGCATCTGTTGATTTTATAGATAAATTTGACGTTCCTTGCTACAAAATAGCATCAGCATCATTAACTGATGACAAACTGCTAAAACATACAAAGGCAAAAGGAAAGCCTATTCTTTTATCAACAGGCATGAGTACTATGGATGAAATTAGACATGCTGTTGAAGTATTAGGAAAAGATAATCTTGTTATTTATCACTGCACTTCAACTTATCCTTCGAATGCAGAGGAAACAAATCTTAAAGCGATTGAAACATTAAAACAAGAGTTTGATGTTCCAATCGGTTACTCCGGACATGAAAGAGGAATAACACCATCAATATTGGCAGCTGCATTAGGTGCGTGTTCTGTTGAACGTCATATTACAACTGATAGAACAAATTGGGGCTCTGATCAGGCTGCAAGCTTGGAACTTACAGGTTTGTCTCACATGGTAAGAGATATTAGACAGGTTCCCGAGCTTCTTGGCAATGGTATAAAAGTAGTTTATGATAGAGAAATTCCTATCAAGGAGAAGCTTAGAAGATGTTAAATTTACCTAAAACAATAAAAATGGTTATAACAGATTTTGATGGAATTGTTACCGACAATTGTGTTTATATCTGCGCAAACGGCGATATGACACGCAAACTTAATTTCAAAGATGTTATGGCGTTTTCTTTGCTTCGCAAAAACGGATATAAAATTGGGCTTATTTCAGGAGAAGCCAATTCAGCAATAGAAATTATTGCTAAAAAGTTTCAAGTAGAAGAAGTTCATCAAGGAATAAGAAATAAGATTGATGTTTTAAACTCAATTATTGAAAAATATAACCTGGCTGATGATGAGTTTGTTTACATTGGAGATGATGTAAACGACTATGACTCACTTTGCCGCGCAAAATATGCAGTAACAGTTCCGGGAGCTGTGGAAAAGGTAAAAAACATTCAGAACATACAAATAACTGAAACTAAAAGCGGTGAAGGCGCATTTAGAGAGATTGTTGATTCAATATTGAAATAAGCCCTTCCAGCGCTAAGAAATAACTTTTTTCTCCAAAACCAACAACTTGCGCAGCAGAAACTCCTGATATTAAGGAAGTATGTCGAAATTCTTCTCGTGCATGAATATTTGTCATATGAACTTCAACCGTTGGAATATTAACAGCAGCAAGTGCATCTCTTATTACAACACTTGTGTGGGTATACCCTCCGGCATTTATAATTATTCCGTCATAAACTCCTCGTGCATTTTGAATCTTATCAACAATTTCACCTTCATGATTACTTTGATAAGTATCAAGCTCTATCCCAAGAGTCTTTCCATATTCAACAAGATCATTTTCAATATTCTGTAAAGTTCTGCTGCCATATTTTTCAGGCTCGCGAGTGCCGAGCATATTTAAATTTGCACCATTTATTAGGAGTATCTTCATGCATAAACCTTTCATTTTAACTATAGTTATTATACAATAATTAACAGATTAAAAGAAGCGAGGAAGAAAATGATTAACAAACGTTGGTATGATAGCGATCCTATTTTAAAAGAAGCATTAGAACTACTAAGATTACAACCTGATGAAACAAAAACTGAAGCTGCAGAATTTATGCTTAAACTTCAAGAACAGGTTGCAGCAGAAGTTATAGACCATGTTTACGAAATTATCAACACATACCAAGGAAAAGGAAACCGCTGGTACGACAACGACCCTATGTTAATCAAAGGGGTTGAGCTCTTAAGAAATGCTCCTGCTGATATCCAAAGAGTAGCTGCTCTTAAACTTCTGCTTGCACTTGAAAGAAAAAGTTTTGAAGGAGTTGAAATCTAAATGAAAGATGTTCAAAACCAAACAGACAATCGCGGTGTTGATATACAAAAAGTTGGTGTAAAAAACCTTGAAATGCCTCTTGTTATTCAGAGAAAAGATGACGAGGACAAGGTTATTTATGCTTCTGCAACAGTTGGGGTTTCTTTACCTGCACACTATAAAGGAACTCACATGTCTCGTTTTGTTGAGGTTTTGAATGAATGGAGAAGCAAAAAAAGCCTTGTAATTGATATGAAAGGCTGCGTTGAAGCTATTGTAGAAAGACTTGAGGCAAAATCAGGATATTTAAAATTCGACTTCAAATACTTTATAGATAAAACTTCTCCTGTAACAGGAATTTCTGCCCCTATGTGCTATGATTGTACATTTGAAGGAATTCTTGATAATTATGGAGAAGAGGATGAAGAATACAGATTCTTCCTTGGGGTAAAAGTACCTTGTACAACACTTTGCCCTTGCTCAAAAGAAATTTCTGAATACGGTGCGCATAACCAGCGTGCAATTGTTTCAGTAAAAGTTACTTACCCAGAAGAAGAACACATCTGGATAGAAGATTTGGTTAATGCTATCGAAAAATGCGCTTCATCCGAGCTTTATCCGCTTCTTAAACGTGAAGATGAAAAGTTTGTAACCGAGCACGCCTATGATAATCCTAAATTTGTTGAAGATGTTCTAAGAGATGTTGTTCTTTTGTTAAGAAATGATGATAAAATCGACTCTTTTGAAGTTGAATGCGAATCTTTAGAAAGCATTCACAATCATTCAGCATGGGCTTACCAACAAGAAGGCTAACAATGTAACAACTTGTTACAAAAAGACAATTTTCAAGCCTAACCTAACTTTATAATATTAAGGTTTATATGTTAGGTGGTTAATTATGATTAATTCTATTAGTTTTAAAGGTATCACAAAGCCGGAAGTTAACAATGAACAAATAATAACAACTCCGCAATTCAGAAGTAATTCTTCAACTAGCCTTGAAAAAGCACCGGCAGAAGACAGGTTTGAAAAGAATGATAACACAGTTAAAAAAGCAGCTATCGGAACAGTGGTAGCGTTAGGTCTTGCTGCTGCAGCTGATGGCATTTTTAACCACGGTAAATACCTCAAAAAAATATTTGGACAAGCAGAAAAAACTGCAATTGAGGCTAAACCAGAACCTAAACCGGAACCAAAGGCTGAACCTAAAGCAGTAACTAAAAACAAAGACTATGAAAACTGGTTAAAAGAACAAGAAGAAGCAAAAAAAGCTGTTGAAGAAAGTAACACAAAAAATGCCGAATGGGTTGAAGAACAGCATAAAATTAAAGAAGAAGAGTATTCTAACTGGTGGAATAAAGAATTAAACGCAAAAGAAGAAGCTCATATTCAAGCAGAAAAAGCTGCCAAAGAAGCTAAGGAAAAGCTACAAGCAGAATTTACTACTGAAATGGATAAAATAGCACAAGATAAAGCTAATGAAGTAATAAACAGATGGAATGCATGTATTGATTTATCATCCAGAATATATCATGGCGGCTTTGAAAAACTAAGCAAAGGGAAAACAGTATTTACATTAGAAGACGGTTCTAAGAAAATAGTAACAAAAGGTAAAAAGCAAACCATCTCATATTATTCAAAGAATGGAGTAAATATTGATAAAATGGAATATCGGAATGCTTCCGGAAAATTAAGTCATGAAGTACATTTTGACAGAGATCATAGTGGAGAGCTATGTATTTTTAATCCAGAAGGCAAAATGACAGAAGTAATAGGATTTGATAGTGAATTTGATAAAGAAAATTTTAATAGATTAATTCAGTGGACAAGAACATACACACCACTGGATCTCAAGCCTGAAGAACTCTCTAAAATATACAACGAAAATAAAACTCAGGTTCAATTATGTAATATTTATTTTGATAATTATGCGAAAGAAATTGAATGGCACGCACCGTATCCTCCTAAGGAAATCAATGATTTTGGAATGAGCAATTGGACAAAATTATAATTTAAAATAACTTAACATTTTGCTCTACCTATCAAACTAATATACAATATTGTGGGGAGGAGTCTTCGACTCCTTGGTAAAGTTGATTTTTTAAGGAAATATTATGAGAGATTTTAAGAAATGGGGATTTGCACTATTCGGGCTGCTATTTAGTATTTTGCCTTCATCAGCTGCTATATCATTCCCTAATATTAATATCGGGATGCAAACTGCTAATACTCCGCAAGATTTTACAAACGGGTTGCAGATTTTAATCTGGTTAACTATTTTAACTTTAGCACCAAGTATCTTAATTATGACAACCAGCTTTGTACGTTTGGTTGTTGTTCTATCACTAACAAGACAAGCAATTGGAGCGGGAAATCTGCCACCTAACCAGGTTATTACGAGTCTGGCATTAATTTTGACCTTTTTTATTATGGCACCTACCTTTAATGAAATAAACGAAAAAGCCTTGCAGCCGTATATGAATAACCAAATTACACAACAAGCTGCACTTGATAGAGGAATTGAACCAATTAGAACGTTTATGTTTAAACAAACTCACGAAAAAGAACTTGCATTGTTTGTTAGAATGTCAAAAATAGAAAAACCAAAAACAAAAGATGATGTGCCGACTTATGTTTTGTTGCCGTCTTTCATCTTAAGTGAGTTAAAAACAGCATTTACGATTGGTTTTGTAGTTTATCTGCCATTTCTTGTTATTGATATTGTTGTATCATCGGTACTTGTATCAATGGGGATGATGTTTTTACCTCCGACCATGATTGCGCTTCCCTTTAAGCTTATCATGTTTGTTATGGTTGATGGCTGGTATCTGATTGTACGCTCATTAGTAGAAAGCTTTGTGAGGTAAGATTAATGCAAGATATTGTTATAACACTACTTCAAAAAATGTTTATTCTTACATTACAAGTTTCGGTGCCGATTTTAATGGTCGGAGTTGTAATCGGTCTTATTGTAAGTATTTTTCAGACGGTAACCCAAATTCAAGAATCAACTTTAACCTTTGTACCTAAAATTGTTGGCTGTGTAATTCTGTTAATATTCTTATTACCTTGGATGTTCAGTGTTTTTATCACAACTGTTAACGAATTTATGGCTATGATACCACAGTTGATAGGAGCAATGTAATTGTTCGGACTTGATGTACTTTTTTCAATAAGCAATATAGTCTTGTTTATGGCGATTTTAACAAGGCTTTCAGGCTTGTTTGCATCAGCACCGTTATTCTCAACTTATCCAATACCTAATCAGGTTAAGGTTTGGCTTGCTGCAGTTATTGCGTTTATATTATTTCCAATTGTGCAAGCTAACACCCATTTTGCAGTTCCAAACTCTGCGCCGGCATTGACCTTAATTCTTTTCAAAGAATTTCTTGTCGGATATGCTATTGGTTACTGTGCTAATATTCTTTTTATTGGTGTTGAGCTTGGTGTAAATACTTTTGCAATACAAATGGGATTATCAGTAGACCAAGCATTAAATCCGACATCTGGAGGCTCATCACCTGTTATTACGCAAGCATATACCTATCTTGCTACAATGATTTTCATTGGTTTAGGAGCTCATCAATGGCTATTTTCAGCTATTTATAACAGTTTTAAAAGTATGCCTGTAGGTTACACAGTAGCATTCTCTCCGCAAATATTTGAACAAATTCTCGTGATTACAGGGCATGTCTTTTCAATTGGATTAGGCATTGCTATTCCTATTTTCAGTGTACTATTTATTACTGATATTCTTTTGGGCTTTACATCAAAAATGATGCCACAGATGAATATCTTTATGGTTTCAATGCCGTTAAAAATATATTTAGGTTTATTATTGTCGCTTATATTTATGCGTCCGATGGCAGAATACATCGCGGTAATAATAGAACAATTTATGACAAAAATATCGACAATATTTTAGGGTAAACAATGGGAAACGAAGCAGCAGAAAAAACAGAAGAAGCCACCACCCGACGGCGAACGAAAGAACGTGAACGAGGGAATGTAGCAAAAAGTAAGGATATGGAATCCGCCATGGTTATGGTCGGAGGCATTGCGCTGCTTGCTGTGCTTGCAAAACACATGTTTTCAACAATTTCGAGCATGATGACAGAAACTTTTACAAATCTGAACCCTGCTTCAATTGATGTTACAAGTATAGTTGGACTGCTTTATCCTTATTTCAGGTATTTAGGAATAATTGTAGTTCCATTTTTAGTTCTAATTGCCATTGTTGCAATTGTTGTTATAAGAATGGATGTTGGTCAGGTTTTTGCTTTAGAAAAGGTTAAAATTGATTTACAAAACATTAGCCCTAAGAAAATGCTAGAAAACGCAAAACGCATTGTAAACCCTTTCCAGCCGCGTTCAATGGTGGAATTTGTAAAATCAATACTTAAAATTGTTATTGTTGCAGCTTGTGGTTATTCTGCCGTAAATAGCAGACGAGGAGACTTAATAGGACTCGTAGGGCTTGAAATTCCAATTGCATTACAAATCGTGGGCTCTATTCTTATACACATGATTATAAATATGTGCCTTGCAATGCTTATTTTAGGTTACCTTGATAAGAAATATCAGACATACGAATACGAAAAATCAATTAAGATGACTAAACAAGAAGTAAAAGACGAGCATAAAGATACAGAAGGGGACCCTAAAATCAAAGCCCGCATTAAATCTATCCAAATGCAAATGGCTCGTCAACGCATGATGTCATCTATTCCAACAGCCGACGTAGTTGTAACCAACCCGACACATTATGCAGTTGCTATTAAATATGACAAGACAAAAGCTCCGGCTCCGATTGTTGTAGCCAAAGGGGTTGACTATCTTGCGTTTCAAATTCGTGAAATTGCTAAAGAAAATAATGTACCGATTGTTGAAAACAGACCAATCGCCAGAGCTTTATATAACAATGTACCTATAGACGGCATGATACCTTCGGATTTATACGTTGCTGTTGCAGAAATACTTGCATTTGTTTATAATTCTAAACATAATAATGAATAATTGCTCCTTGTAGCTCAGCCGGATAGAGCGCAGGTCTCCGAAGCCTGAGATCGCGGGTTCGAATCCCGCCAAGGAGATATTGAATTTTTATCAAAAAATATGCTATAATAAGTTATCATTGGAAGTTACAGGACAATATAAGTGGGCTTTTTTGACGGTTTAAGAAATATAAAAAAAGAAATCGACAGAGTCGAATCAAGTGTTTACTCTGGCAAACAGTCCTTAATGGAAGTTTATGAGCGAAACGTCAAGCTTGAAGCCGAAATTGCAGCAAGAACAAAAGAACTTGATACTGCAAATCGTCAGATGCTTACATTACAGCATATTTGGGATATGATGAACTCTTCAAAACCTTTATCCAGTGTACTTAATGCAATTGTAAGCAGCCTTCAAGGAGAACTTGGCTACCTGCACAGCTGCATTGCAAAAAGACTTGTGGATAAAGACGGTATCTATCTTCAACTGGTTGCATGCTCAGGAGAATTGTTTGGCGATAGTTTCTTAGAAAAATTTAATTGCGAACCTTGTGACTTGCGTCTTAAATTTCCTGATATTGAAGAATTATCCCACACAATAGAAAATAATAAGATTTATTATTCAAACGATATTTTGACATTGTTAAAAAGCGTCGTTCCTGATGCATCAGAAGAGTTTATTACAGAATTAGCAAAAGCTACAAATACAAAATCCTATGTACTTGTACCACTTGCTTATAAACATTCTCACTTTGGCTCACTTCTGGTATTTTCATCACGTGAAGATGCAACAGAAAACGAATTAAACTTCTTAAATCTTTTTGCTAAACAAATTGAACTTGCCATCACAATCGCAGATTTATTCCAAGCTGTAAAAGAACAAGCAATAACAGACGGCATGACAGGTTTATACAACAGAAGATATTTTGAAGAATTTATCAAAAAAGAAGCTATACGTGCTAACCGTCAAAACCAAAAATTTACTGTAATTGGATTAGATTTAGACCACTTGAAAAAAATTAATGACAAATATGGTCATAACTATGGAGATTTAGCAATTAAAGCTATTGCAGAGGTTCTCAAAAGCAGTTGCCGTTCAATTGATATAGCAGCAAGAATGGGCGGAGAAGAATTCAATGTCATTCTACCCGGAGTTGATTCCCAAGGTGGGTTGATATTTGCAGAGCGTATTAGAAAAACAATCGAAAGTATTTCTTTAGAAAAAATCGGACATATTACTGCCAGTATTGGTGTTGGAACTTATTTTGAGCAATCTGAAGATGTTGATGAACTGTTAGAACTTGTTGATAATGCAATGTACCACTCCAAAAGAAATGGCAGAAATCAGGTTACATTATCCAAACCTATCACTGAAACATCTTGGCAAGAAGTTGCTATTGCTACATTTGTTGATATTTTAAACAAGCATCAAATACCTATTAATATAAACACATCAAAACTTCTTGAAGGAATGGGGGGGAATAATGAAACCCTTTATAGAGTGTCTGATGAACTTGTTTCGACATATAACCCTGAGCATCAAGAAGGCGGAACAAAACGAAAAGTAATACTTGCTACATTATTAGCCAAACGCCTTGATTTACCAAAAGAAAGTATTGATAAACTTAAAGTTGCAGTTCTTTTATACGATATTGGAAACACAATGCTTCCAAAAGAATTACTGGCAAAAAAAGAACCTTTGAGTGAAGAAGATAAGGTATCAATTAAACAACATCCTATTATTGCAGCAAGAGAGATTTTACAGCCAATAAGCAGAATAAATGATATTATACCTATTATTGAAAAACACCATGAGAACTGGAATGGAACAGGATACCCTTCTAATATTTCAGGAGAAGACATTCCTACAGAATCACAAATTATCTTAATTATAGACTCTTACTTTGCGTTAATGGAAAATCGCCCTTACAGAGCTGCTATGAGTAAAGATGAAGCGATTAAAACCATTTTAGAAGAAGCAAACAGCAAATGGAGTGACAAGCTGGCAACAGAATTTGTTGAAATTGTCAAAGAGGATATATGATTGAGCTTTTAATTTTACATGAACTGAACAAAAAAGTTTTAACAATGTATGGAATTTCAAAAGAAATTAGACTTGAGTTTTCAGTATTAACAACCCCTAGTTATGGTACAATAAAGCCGGCTTTAACAAGACTTGAGAAAGCAGGATTTATAAAAACACAAAAAACAATGTCTAACGGAGGCAGACCTTCAACTTACTATTCAATTACATCATATGGCAAAGATGAGTTAAAACGCTTAATATTGTTACCTCCTTTAGAAAACCCTATTCAGTTTTTGCCAAACGCGCGAGTAAAATTATTTTGTGCAGATATTCTGGAAAAAGAAGAGCAATTAGAACTGTTTAAAATATTAAAACTAAAGTCAGAATGTATTTTGCTTGATACAAAAAATATGTTAGAAGCCCGTAATTCAGATTTTTATCCAAAAATGGTTTTTGATAATCTGGTTTGTGAATACAAAAATTTTATTTCATTACTGGAGGGATTTGCAAATGCCTGCAAAAATTAGTGGTGTTATAGCAGGTTCAATCGCAGAAGAACTTGAACTTCAAGAAGGAGATGAACTTCTTTCTATTGATGGCGAAATACCTCAAGATATGATTGATTACAATTATCTATGCAAAAATGAGCTTATTGTAGTAGAAATCAAAAAATCTAATGGTGAAATCGAAGAAATTGAACTTGAAAAAGATTATGATGAAGATTTAGGTATAGTTTTTGAAAGCGCAGTTTTTGATAGAGTAAAACCCTGCTTAAACAACTGTATATTTTGCTTTGTAGCTCAACAGCCAAAAGGACTTAGAGATACTTTGTATGTAAAAGATGATGATTACAGACTTTCATATCTGCAAGGTACTTATATTACAACAACTAATCTAACGGAAAAAGATAAAGAAAGAATTGCCGGACTTCATCTTGGACCGTTTTATATTTCAGTTCATACTACAAACCCTGATTTAAGAGTAAAAATGCTTAGAAATCCTAATGCAGCAAAAATTATGGATAACTTAAAATGGTTTAGAGATAATGATATTCCATTTCATGCACAAATTGTGCTTTGTCCTGATTATAATGACGGCGATGAACTTGATAGAACTCTTAAAGATCTGTCCTCTCTGGGCGACAATGTTCTTTCAATTGCAATTGTACCGGTCGGCGTAACACAGTTTAGAGAAATTGAATTAAAAACAGTTGATGCAGAATGTGCACGAAGAACGATTGAAATCTCAAAAAAATATCCTAAAGCATGCTGTTCTGATGAATTTTTCTTACTTGCGGGTATAAACATACCTGAAAGTGGTTATTATGGGAATTTTTCACAATTAGATGACGGCGTAGGCTCTCTTAGAACGATTATGGATGATTTTGATGAATTGGAACTTCCTGATAAGATATCTAAGCCTTTAAGTATTTGTTTTGCTTGCTCTGTTGCTGCTAAATCAGCATTTGAATATATTGCAGAAGGTTTAAATAAGATTAACAACCTGAATGTAACAGTTAATCCGGTTATTTCTACTTATTGGGGTAAAAATATTACTGTTGCCGGACTCATTACATCAGAGGATTTAATTAATTCCGTCCAAAATATTGAAGCAGATTACATTATTGTACCGTCAATAATGCTTAAACCGTTTTCAGAGTTATTTTTGGATGGAGTATCAATGACAGAAGTTAAAAATAGAACAAATAAAAATTTCTTTATTACCGAAAATAATTATTCAATTTGCGAAGTTGTTGACTTAATATCCGAATATTAGTTAAGTGGCTAATGTACTACGAACTATTACTATTATTTAATAGACTTGTAGATAATAGTAAGGAGATTTGGTAATGACCACAGCAGTTGAAATTGAAAAAAAGACAATAAGCGTAATAATCATTGAGGATTTTAAACTAACACGTGTAGGATTGAGATGCGCACTTAACTCAAATAATGATATTCAAGTAGTTGCAGAGAGTGATAATGCGACCGAAGGCTTACAGCTTATTGAACGTTATTCTCCTAATATTGTCTTAATGGACTTAGGATTAGCAGGCATGAACGGTATTGAAGCTACTTTAAAAGTAAAAGAAATGAACAAAGATATTAAAGTTATTGCTTTAACATCACACGATAGAGAAGAAGAAGTAATTGCAGCCTTGTCTTCAGGAGCAATGGCTTATTGTTTAAAAGATATTGATCCGACAAAACTTGCAGATGTAATAAGAGATGTAGTTGACGGTGTTTGCTGGTTAGATCCGGTTATTGCAAGAAAAGTATTAGATGCGTTTCCAAAACAAGAAACGTTAGGAATATTAAAAGATAAGTCATCTGAAGAAGGCAGAGTACCGCTTACAGAAAGAGAATTTGAAGTTCTCAAGCATCTTGTAGATGGCAAAAGCAATACTGAAATTGCTAAAGAACTCATTGTTAGTGTTCATACTGCAAAAGCACACGTTTGTTCAATACTCCAAAAAATGTGTGTTAATGACAGAGTTCAAGCTGCTGTAAAAGCTGTAAAAGAAGGTTTAGTTTAAATACCGTGTTTATTATTTAGAATTTGGAGGCTTCCCAAAAGCCTCCTTTTTATTATAAATGTTTAAAATTGTAAACAAATATTGAATTTACTTGCAAAATCTTAAAAAAATAAGTATACTAAATACACTTAATCGGAATAAGTTTGTAACAATTTGCCGAAAATTGTAACAAAATAGCAAATATAAAAAATCGGGATACTTTAATAACTTGTGTAGTAAGTACATTTTTATAAGGGTTTGTGTAGTTGAAAATTCAAAAATGCTCAATTGAGAATAGTAATAGACAGAATAATGCTGCGCCAAGAGTACAGCAAACTCCGTCTTTCAAAGCAGCAGGGTATGCCGGAGCGCTAAATGCTGCCGGAGGAATGATGCAATGGATTGAAAATCAAGGATTTTTAGCTTCATTCCTTATTCAGGATGCTCTGGGTATGACAGCGCCAAGAGTTGGGGCAGGCTTCTTAAGAGATAAAGAAGTTACAGGTCAATACAACATGCAAGAAGGTTTTGAGGTTCTTGGACGTGAAGGACTTACCGGTCCTTGTATGATGGCAGTTGCACCTATTATGTTAGGTATTGCAGCTAAATTTGGAAAAACTACTGCTGTTAATTCACAGCTTATTAAACGTTTTGGTAACAGTCTTAAAAATATAATTGCTAAGCCTGAATTTGACAAAGCACTATTGAAAGATAAAGACCAATTCAAAGAAATCTTCTATAAAACTAATATTCAGGAAATGCTTTCTAATACGTTAGGAAAAGAAAACGTTTCAGACGAATTAGTTACAACTATTCTTAATGAAATAAAAGCATTCGAAGCAAATCCAAAAACTAAAAAAGAAGGCATGGCTCGCATTGCTGAAAAAATTAATAATGCAAAATACTCAACAGGTACTGACTTGGAATTGCTTGATAAGCTAAAAATTGCCAATGGAGAAAAAGTAGGTACTTACTCTATTAAAGATTCTATTGATGCAATGATTAAATACTCTAATGATGCAATTTCATTAAACAAGAATCTTGATAAACTTGATGAAGCTGCTGCTGAGGACTTTAAAAACAGTTCTATAGCAAAAAGAATGATTACAAATGTATCAACAATGGCTGCTACATTAGGAGTGCTTGCAGTATTACCAAAACTTTATATAAGAAGCTCGGTTGCACCTGGTGCCAGAACAGCTATGCAAATGAAAGAGGCTAAGGATAATAAAGAAACTCAAGGTGAAATTAGTTTCAAAGGTAAGGAATCAGGTTTAGGCAAACTTGGAAAAGCTATTTCAAAACTACAAAAAAATGAAAGAGTTGCTTCTGAGTTAGAGTATGACGGACATAACTTTACGCACTCATTAATGGCAGGTTTGTCTTTATTTGGTTTATTATTACCTAGAGGTCTAAAAGCATATAATAGAGCTCAAGTAGATGATAATGGCAAAAAAGATATGACAGAAATCTATGAGATTTTAATTAGAGATGTGTCTTCAAGCTTAGCTGTTGTATTTGCAGTACCAATGCTTACCAGAGCATTTGTATCTTCTTACGAAGATTCTTCCGGTTTTGTATTGATGAATAAAGACCGTGATATGTCAAAATCGAAAAAGATTTTAGACATCCTTAATCCATACAGCAGTTCACATGTTATGACAAACTCTGAAATTTCATCATTATATAATGGAGTTGATTCTACAGAAAAAATGCTTAACTTCTGTAAATACATCGACAAAAACAACGGCGATTTGCATAAGATTATCTCAAAATCTGATAATGTAGAAGAAGTCTTTAAAGATAGTTCTCTAAATCTTAGTGAATTGGAAAAACTTAGTAAAAAAGAAAAGAACAAGAAAATAATAGAATTCTTCGAAAACTTTGAAAAAACAGAAGAAGGTAATAATAAAATTGCCAAATTAATGAAGGGCAATATTATAAAGAAAGGTAATAAGACAAAACAGATTAATAGAGTTGCATCTTTTGCACGCGGTTTAAATTCAATCCCTGCTGTAATAGCAACTGCTGTAATCTCGCCTGTAATCTTAGGTTGGATTATACCTAGATTAACTTATGCCAATACAAGAAGACTTCATGCTAAAGCTGAAGAGGAAAAATCTAAGAAAATTAACACAGCTGCTTAATTACAAGTAATTAGCAAGTATTGATTTTACGTAGTTTTGAGTTTCTTTGTAAGGCGGGACTCCGTCATACTTGTCAACCGCGCCCGGACCTGCATTATAAGCAGCCAAAGCAAGTATTACATTACCATTATATTTATTAAGCATTGATTTTAAGTACTTAACACCGCCTTCAACATTTTGTTCAGGGTCCATAGGATTTGTAACTCCTAATCCTTTTGCAGTTGCCGGCATAAGCTGCATTAATCCCATAGCACCAACTTTTGATTTAACATTAGGATTAAAGCCTGATTCTTGATTAACAAGTGCATTGACTAATTTTTCATCTACACCATGCTTCTTAGCAACTTTTGATATTAATTCTTTAACCTTGGTTTTATTTGAGTAATCAGGTTTGGATTGAACTGCATTAGCAGTATTAGTATAAAGCTGCGCATTAACTCGCGTTGCAGGATTTGTCAACAAGTCTCCGAATTTAGCTTTCGCGGAGGCTTGTAAAACTTTATCGAATGCAGGCGTTTCTTTGTTTACAGCATTTGTATTTGTTTTCTCAACAGGAGCCCATTGAGCATTTAAACTATCAGCATAACCCTTCATCTGTACAGCACGCTGCATTGCAGATGCCTGCCCTGATGATGATAACAAGTTTTGTATCATTGATGAAAACATATTTTTGTCCTTTCATTTATTCTAACGAGTAGAACATGCTCAATCTTTAACTCAATTAAAAAAAATACACTATATGGTTTAATTATTTCATTGATTAAGTCAAATTTAAGCATGCTAAACAGATAGATTTTTTTTTAATAATATGATATTATAAGCTCATAATGAGGGAGAGTGCCTAAGTGAATAATGATAGCTTTTTAATAGAAGAATTTGATTTAGATAATGCAAAAAACATCTGTAAACTTATAGAGAACCCTGATCTCAGAAATAAAGCTGTTGCAAACGTAGCAGCAGCAAACTTTGCAGAAAAATACTTTCAGGACTGCGAAGTAGATACAAAGTCAGGTCTGCATAATATTTGTCATGTATTAGAAAATATCGATATTTCTGATATTTACATTAAAGATAACTACATTGATGTAAGATTGTATTTTAACGACAATGAACTTTTTGTGCCTAAATCTCATTTTGATAACAATTTGCTTCCTGTTGCATATATGTTTATTAAGGTCAGTGAAGATTTATCAAATGGATTGGTTACAGGCTTTGCAATTCCATCTTCAATAGATACTTCAACTGAATATAACGGCTATTATCATGTTAACGAAGATGACTTAATTTCATTCTATGATGTAGAATCAAATCTTATAAATAAATACGAAGAAGATTTGCCTGATAATTTTGAGCAACTAGTTTTTGATTATTTAGACAACAAATTAACAGACAAAAACAATTTTTATAACATTCTTCTAAACTCAAAAGAAGGAAGAGAAAAATTACAAAATGCAGCTCAAGCTAAAATTGTTTTCAACTTTGTTTCATTACCAAAAATTCAAGAAACAACTGATGTTGAACTAGAAGAAGATATTCAAGAAGAAACTGAAACCCTTTTAGAAGTTTCTGATGATACTGATTTTGCTCTAGCAGATGCTGGTTTTGATGCCTTTGAAGAAGTTGAAAACATTGGAGAAATTGAAGAAGTCGGAATGTTAGAACTAGAAGAAACTCCTGATTTATCATTTGATGACAGTGATAATATTGCTTTAGATGTAGAAGAATTTACACCGATTGAAGAAGAAGAAACCAGTTTTTCTATTGCAGCGGCAGAAGATGATGATAATGATTCTGCTACTAATGATATCATTGAAGAAAAAGAAGAAACTACAATTAAATTAAATGATGACTTCGACGCAGATTCCATTAAAATGCTTGGTGCCGGTACGTATGAAGAACAGTCATTCAGCAATTTTGCAGAAGAATTTCAAGAAGGAACTTCTGTTGAAGATAAAGATGATGATTTTTCTATAAGTATGATTGATTCTTCAACATTAACATTTGACGAAACGCCTGCATTAGACTTAGAACAAGAGACTGAAGAAATTAAAGAAACTGAAGAAGCCGAAGAAGTTGTTGAAGAAGCATTGGCATTAGAGATTACTGAAGAAGAAGAAGAAGAGCCTGAAACGCAAGAAATTGTTATAGATGAGCCTTCTGAAAACATTGATGAACCTGACAATTTTGATTTTTCTACAAACGTAACTCCTAGCCTTGATACTTTTGAAGCAGAAGAACAAGATGAAGTTGTTACTGATTTAACAGAAGAATCTTTAAACGAAGTAATTGAACAAGAAGATGTAGAAGCAAACGAGCCAGAGAATGCAGAACAAATAGATACGTTATTCAATCAAGAAGAGCAAGAAAATGCAGCACTTGGGCATAAAGCTGTATCAAAACAAAAAAATATGTTCTTACCGATTATAACTGTACTTGCAATTATTATTGCACTTGGATACTATGGCTATACAAAATTTGTTGTTCCACAATCAACAGGTAATGACATTGCAGATAACACTCAAAATGCAATTCAGTCACCAGAAATGACAGAACCTGCACTTCCTGTAGAAGATGCTATGCCTGTTGAAACAGTTGAAAATGTAAAAGTTCAACTAAACACAAATGAAGGAAATGCAATTTCAATACCTGCAATAGAACAAAATCTTGATGCGTCTATTACAGTTTCTAATCTTAGAGTAGAATTTGAAATACCTGTAGGATATAAATCTAGCAAAACAGCAGAAAGATATTTTACTAAAATGGGTAAAATTATTCAATTAAACTTAAAAACAGAACTTTTACTTCTAACAAAACAACCTATTACAAATAAAATTGCCGTTGAGTTAGAATACAACAAGGATTCTAAGAAATTTGATGTAAAAGGAATTGTTGCATCCAGTGGAGAGCAAACAATTGACAATATAATTTTAAATACGGTGAAAAATGCCTTAAATATAAACCTTAATATGAACACCGGTGTATTTGGAAATGTTGCAGGCAATCCAATATTAGTAATTAAATTGTAAGAAAAGAAGAGAGTTATGGAAAAGAAATATTACGATATTATAGTTTCATTAATAAAACAAAACGACAAGTATTCAGGCTGCGAACCGATTCTTGATGAAATTGTACAAGATGTATATGATCACTCAAAAGTTGTATTAGGTTCAGTTACTAATGAAGACGTTATCTCAGCGTATTTAAATAAAGTGGTTGCAACTTCTTTAATTACTGTTCCTAAAAAATTGAACTTTAATACAAGAAACAAGCATCGCGTAATAAGTAATGTTGAAGCCATAACAAAAACAACATTGCAGCCAAAACCTGTAATAGAAGAAACAGAAACACAAGAAATTGCATTTGAAACACTAAATACACCTATTGAAACCGTTTCAGAACTAGAGTTTGAACCTGCTCAGCAAGAAGAACCAATTATTGAGCAAGAGGAAAGTTTTGATATTAAACCAGAAGAACAGGTTGTTGAAGAAGTTGAAACATTTAGCTTTGAGTCAGATGAGCTTGTTATTGAAGAAAGCCAGCTAGAAAAAGAAGAAGAAGAAGAAGAAGAAGAAGAAGAAGAATTTATTTCAACTCCTAGCTTGGAAGTAGCTGTGGAAACCGAAGCTACTGCTATTGACTCAGAAGAACAACCAGAAGAGTCTTTTATGGAAATAGAAGAGGTTTCATTTGCGCCAGAGATAGAATTTGAAGCTCAAGAAGAACCTGTTTTAATAGAAAAAACTGTTGATGAAACCGAAGAACCGTCTTTTGAGCCTATGATGGAAATCGAAACACAAGAAGAAACTATTGATGAACCAGATCAAGAGTTAGTTTTACAGCCAGAAGAACCTGCTTTTGAACCAATGATGGAGTTTGAAATTCAAGAAGAACCTGTTGTTGAAACCGAAGAAGAGTTCTCTTTTGAAGAACCATCTGAGGAACCGGAAGTTAATATAACTTTTGTTGATAACATGATTAATGGCGTTTCAAATACTGAAGAAGAAGAACTTGAACTATTAGAAGAAGAGGAAACTTTGCAGGAAGAATCGTCAGATGATATACCATCGTTGATAGAAGAAGAACCTATTAGCTTAGATATGTCCGAAGATGCAGATTTAGTTGAAGCAGATGAGTCATCGCTTTTTGTAGAAGAAAATTCTGATAAGCCAGTTGCTTCTTATTCCGTACCAAGTTTTGAATGTTTTAGTTTTGAACCTGATAGACCTGAATTCGATGCAGACAGCATTTGCGCAGAATTACAGGAACTTGCTTCTAAACATCCTGAGAAGAAATTACTTCAAGTTTGCAAGCTTAAATACGAAGATTTGCTTTCTGTTTCAGAAATCGCTGAAAAATTAGACTTCTCAGAAGAAACTGTTTTAGATATACTAAATGATATTATAGAACTAGTGAAGGATTAGTTGGTTAATGCAATGTCCCAGATGCAAAAAAGAAATTGAAGATAATTCTTTAAAATGCAGCTTTTGTGGAGCAAAAGCCGGGTCATTGTGCAAAGATTGCGGGAATTACAATCCTATTACTGCAACAACGTGTGCTTCTTGCGGAAAAGTTTTGCTAAAAATTTGCACGGAATGTAAAGCTGCTAACCTGCCTGATGCAAAAAAATGCAGGAAATGCGGTATTGAGTTTGTAAAGCCTGAATCACCTGCTGATAAAATTCAGCCGGTTTATTTTGCATCCATGAACTCACAGCAAAAAATTAAAGCAAAACTTATTGAAGGAATAAAAGATCCTGATGCAAAAGTTATTACTGTAGCCGGAGAGAGCGGAATTGGTAAAAATCTTGTTTTAAGATATAGTATCAACGAGTTGAAAAATGCTAAGCTGATATGGCTTCTTGGAACTTGTACACAGATTACGCAATTATCACCATTTGGCTATTTTCAAGATTTGCTGATAAATTTCTTTAATATTAACAACTTTTGTCCTGATACATTGCAGCTCAAAAAGAATTCTTTAAAATTCTTTAAACAAGATTTTCCTACATTAAGTAATAATGAAATTCTAGATTTGTTAAATTTTCTGTATCCGGATAATCTTGACATATACGAAAACATCTACTTTAACAAAGCAAAGATGTTCATTATTATGAAAAAAGTTATTCTAACCATTATTGAAAAAATGAAAGTTATTTTCATTGTAGATAACTTTGAATATATTGATGGAATGTCTTATGACTTTATTAAAGAACTTTTAAAAGAAGATACAATACATGAACGCAGTAAATTTATTTTTATAACAACTGAACCAAAACCGGGCTTAGGTTTGCTATCAGTACCAAGTTTATCTGCTGAAAATTATCTTGATTTAACAATTGCACCTTTTACTGAATCACAAGTTGAAACCTTTTTAAAACAGTATTCTGAATTCAATTTTGGGAAAGATTTTATAAACTTTGCAACAAAAGTATCATCAGGAAACCCATCAATAATAGAGCAAATGGTACTTTTAAAAGCTGATATACAAAAATATAATTTAAAAATGCCGATTTATAATAATCTTGAAACACTTATAAAAGCAAGATTAGACATCTTAAAACAAAACGACTTGCCTTCTTATAGAATGCTTATTGCAATGTCTGTATTGGGAACAAAGCTTTATCCTGCAGCGTTGGAGAATTTTGATAATAATTCTCCTCAAGAATTTGAACGAATTATTGATACTTTAGTAAATCGCGGATATATTACTCAGATAAACAATTTATCATTTGAATTTAAAAGCAGTGCTATTTGGAAAAATATTGTTTCAACAGTTAAAGATGACGCATGTTTTGAAGAAATACTTAATATTTTACAAGAAATTATTAGTATTTATAAACAATCCTCAATCGCACTACTGGGCTATATAGTGCAAAAATTAAACAACAATGACCACGCATTTGAGGTTTGGACACTTTTGATGAAACAGGCTTCTTATATTGGTGATATTGGTTTGTATATAATAAGCCAAAAACAAGCTTTAAAACTTATTGAAAATAAGACAAGTCCGCATTATCAAAAAATCAAGAAAAATATTTATACAAGAGTTGGGAAATTATTAGAACCTATTGATCATAATGCTGCATTTGATTTTCTACAAAAAGCAATAATGTTAATCGATGATCATGAGGATGCGGAACACATTGAGCTGCTAGGTTATCTTGCTTCTTGTTCAATGAAAAGCGGTAATTATTGCGGAGCTATTGAATGCACAGAAAGTGTTTTAAATAAACTTCCTTCTGAAATGCAGTTTGAAAGAACTCTTATTAAATCAAGATTAGTTAAGCCGCTTTTGCGCCTTGGTAACTGCGGTCAATTAATAAATACTGTTGAAACAGAAATTCTTACAGACTTAGAAAAAGCCTTATCAAAAGGCAAGGATACTCCTCAAATCAAGATTAAAGACCTGTTTGAAATATGGGTAGGTGTTTATTTTGATTTTGCAGAATCATTAGTTTTTCAAGGAAACAATCGTGCATTTGAAATTATTCAAAACATCTATGATATATTAGATAAAAATCAAGCAACAGAACCTGCTTTAATATGTAAAACGAATTTATTACTTGCATTAGCAAACACTATTAAGGGTGATATTAAAACTTCCAGTAAAATCCTTGATGACATATTAAAAGAGTATTCTCTTGATAATATGGATACATTTATTGTTTCTCGTTGGAATTTTATTGATATTTTAAATAAGTTCTTTGAAAAAGACTATAATACGCTTCATACTGAGCTATTTAATGTTGCAGCTTATGCAAACAATGTGAACGATAACTTTACTAAGAATATTCTTAAGACGTTGCTTGCTAAAATGTTAAAAGATAACAATCAGACAAAAAAAGCTTTAGAAATATTAGAAGAGCAAGTTGCGTATTTTGCAAAAGAAAAAGTTGCTACCGGTGTATTGTTATCTTGGTATTTAATCGCAGAGATAAAATTAATTACAAGCGGAACCCAGTTTGCGCTGGATATAGCAACAAAAGCTCTTGATATTGCTCAAGGACCAAATATTAATAATTATTATTTTATTGCGCTATTTAATAAGCTTATTGGTGAAATCTATCTTGCAAAACAAGATTTTGAATCATCCAAAGTTTATTTAGAAAAATGTATATTCATTTCAAAACAATTCGATTTACAATTTATACTTGTTAAAGCATATTTACAAAGTGCAAAGCTTTATCAAGAATTAGCATTGCCTAAATCTGGTAACAGAAATACATATATCAAACAAGCGCTTAAAATGTTCCAGAACGCAAAAAATGTTCCAATAGTAGCTGAACAGAAAGCATTGCAAAAAAGTATCAAAGAAGAATTTAGTGTTTTAAATTCATTCTGCAAACTTAATGGAATAATATTAAAGAAAGATTCTAAGTAGTGTAATCGTCTGGATTACCTGAATAGTCTTGAATTACTCCGACTTCTTCGTTAGGTAAATCTAATGGTTCATATCCGTTCTTAGATTCTTTATAAGCTAATGCGCGCTTATTCAGTTCATCAACAGCCATTGGACCGGTAAGAACCTGAAGAACTTCTCCGTTTGTATCAAGTATTTTCAGACGCGGAATTTCTACTCCCTGAGGAGTTTTAAACCCCATTAGCATAATTGGACCATACTCTCCAAACCCGTCTTTTATTTCAAAATAAATCTCTTTCAAATTTTCGTTATCAAGACAAGCCAGAGCTACATTATTGCAGGTTTCACGCTGCACCCAATCCTGAACAGTAGTTGTTTCATCTAAAAGTTCAATTAGCTGTTCTTTAGTTGCACGAATATTTCTAAATAACGGATCTCCACCTCTTCCAACTGCAGCAGGTCCCATTTGACGCGGTGCTCTGATTTTGTAATTAGCTTCATCTATTATTTTCCCGCCTTGTGGTTGAGGATTTGGATTATTGTTAATATCAGGCATAGTTTTACTCCTTATAGTTTGTATTACGGCAAAATATATTAAAACTTTAAAAATATTGAACAGATTGTTACAAACTGTTACATAATATAATGCTATAATTACAAAGGAAAGAGGTTTTGTATGTTTAAATTGGGAATTATCGGGTATCCTTTAGCACATTCTATTTCTGCGGTTATACAAAAAGCGGGATTTGAAAGCTTAGGATTAGAAGGTTCTTATGATGTATTAGAGACTCCGCCGGAGGATTTAATCTCAAGAATAAAATATCTCAAGAGTAATGGTTATAATGGTTTTAATGTAACTATTCCTTTGAAAGTTCCAATGTCATTATTTTTGGATGATATTGATGACTATGCTAATATTGCAGGATGTGTAAATACGGTAAAAATCAATGAAGACCGTTCTTTTATGGGATACAATACTGATATTTACGGTTTTAAAAAAGCAATCCCGACTGATATAAAATTAAATGGAAAAACTGCAAGTATTTTGGGTACCGGAGGAGCTGCAAGAGCAGCTGTTGTAGGTTTAGCAGAAAAAGGTGCGGCTAATATTAATTTTTATACAAGGAATATCATTAACTCCCGACAAACATTGGAATATATGAGAGCAAAGTTTCCTGAGATTAATTTCAATGTTTATCAAATCCAGAATATAAGAAGCCTTGACGACTCATCAATTATTGTAAATGCGACTCCAATAGGTATGCGAGGATATATGGCAGGAGAAATGCCTCTTGAACCAAAAGATTTTGATGGACTTAATCCTGAAACTGTTTTCTATGATATTGTTTATAATCCTACAAAAACAGTTTTGTTAAAAGAAGCTGCCCGCCGTGGTTTTAGAACTATAGAAGGATTAGACATGCTTATTTATCAGGCTCAAAGAGCCATCGAGATTTGGACCGGCAGAATACCTGATGCAAATTTAATGAAGATTGCTGCACTTAAAGCTTTGGGGTAATTTACTTGCACAAGCTTGATTTTTAGGATACAATCTAAGATAAATTGAAGAGGGCAGAATGAATAAACTACAAATTAAAGCTGAAGTCTTAGCGACATTAAGAGCTATTTCTGGTTCAACAATGCCAGATCCATCATTATTAACAGATTTAAAGCTTATAGAAGATAAAAAAACTGTAGTTGATATTCTAGTAAGAGAGCTTTTAAATGCAGATGAGCATAAATCCCTTTTAATTTGCTGGTTATTAACTGAGCTTGTAGAAAAAGAGCAGCTTAATAACGAATTATGGGATGTCATTAAGAGCCCGGAATACAATGACCATATTAAAATGATTGCATTTAATATGCTAAAAGACCTTGGAAATAAAATTGATTATGAAGTTATAAGCGGTTATTTTGAAAAGTTTAATGAACTTATTAATAAAGAAACTAAAGAACTGCTTGACACTGCCATTATGAATCCGGAAGCTCAAATAGACTTCATGGACTTTTTGAATGCGCTTTCTGATAACGATAAAATATTGTTAATTCGTTCTTTAGAAGAAGATTATGCACATGATGCATTAGCAAATATTGTTATCCCTGTTTTCTTATTCTATATGGAAACAGAGGTTGGTGATGCAGCATTGGAAATTCTTGGAAATACTAAGTCACAACTTGCTTACCACGCATTAGAGAATGTTAAACAATATGTCGATGAAGTTCAGCAAGCAAAAATTAACAAAACAATATCTTCTTTGAAACTTTCAGGAATAAGAGTTGATAATACCGTAGAGTTTTATAAAGAAATATTGAAGGAATCAAAACCATATAAATCTTATGTTTCCTTCCCTGATGGGCATGGAAACCTTGCAATAATCTTTTCAAGAATACGTCCAAACAAAACTTTACAGTTTTTAGCACTGGTTGTAAACCCACGCTACGGTATTCTTGATTCGTTTGGATTTAATGCAATGCAAGAAAGAGATTTTTACAAGATTATTGATAAATTCTATAATTATCAGGAAAAATACGAAGTAAAACCTGAAATAGTAAAATATCTTGCAATGCAGGCTGTTGAGAGTTCGTATGCTAACAACGAACCAATTCCTTATGAATACATTTGTTGGGAAAGTATTCTTCTTGATATTGAAGCAGAACGTCCTGAAATACAATTAGAGAAAAAAGAGCTTAATCAGAAAGAAATTGACAAACTATGTCTAAGCGATTATGTACAAAATTGGTTTTATGATGAAATTACATCTCCAGAGTTTAAAGAATTTATTGACAAGCTTTCCAGAGAATTTAAAACAAACAACTTTAATGTTGATTTGGATAAATTTGTTGCAGATAACTTTGATAGTGTCTTCAATGCAAAAGAACTTGCATATCAAATGGTTAATTTTAATATTGCAGCATACCTAAGACAGTTGAAGCAAGATAATGACTTAGCCCAGACTCTTTATTCTCTGGGAACAAATTATGCTTTCTTAACCAATATTTTAAGAAAAAGTATTTATGAATACTATGTAGGACAGCGCTATATTCTAAAAAACCAACGCAAAGCTGCAACTATGTTTGAACAAAAATTACAGCCTCAAGCTGATGATTTTGAACTATTACAGCTTGATATGATTATTTCATCTATAGAAGCTAAGTGGGTAGAATAATGCATAAAATAATGGCACTTGATGTTGGAACAAAGAGGATTGGAATCGCACTGAGCGACTATCTTCAAGTGATTGCAACACCGCATTCTTTTATAGCCAGAGAACCTGAAAACAAAGCTATTGAAGAGATTATTAAAATTGCCAAAGAAAACCGTGTTGAAAAAATTGTTGTAGGAAAACCTATCAACATGGATGATTCTGTAGGGTTTCAAGCGCAAAACTGCATAGATTTTGCACAAAAAATTCTTGGTTTTGATATAATATTTGAAGATGAACGTCTAACTTCAGAAGAAGCTGAATCAAGACTTCGTTCCAGAAAAGTAGATTTTAGAAAAAACAAAGGCTTAGTGGATATGGAAAGTGCCTGCGTTATTCTTGAACAATATTTAAGTAGAAAACAATAAAGGAGACTAAAATGTCAGAAGAAGAATTAAACTATGTTGAAATTACCGATGAAGAAGGTAATGTAACAAAATGCGAAGTATACGATATCGTAGATTTTGAAGGTAAAACTTACGCTACACTTTTACCAATCGAAGATGAAAGCGCTGAGGAACCTGAACTTATCTTAATGGAATGCTACGAAGAAGGCGAAGATTACTACTTCAAGAGCATTGAAAATGAAGAAGAATTCGATAAAGTTTGCGAATATATCGAAAACCTTGAATACGAAGATGACGAAGTAGAAGAATAGGTAATTTATGTTTGAACGTTTTACAGAAAAAGCTATTAACGCCGTAAGCGAAGCTCAAAGACTTGCTAAAGAATTAAAGAGTTCAGAAGTATATCCTGAGCATCTTTTGCTTGCACTTGTAACAGAAGCTCGCGGAGTTTCTCTAAAGCTTTTTAGAATGTACAACGTTACACCGGAAGCTGTTCAAGAGGAGGTTTTAAAATACACTAGAACTTCCTCTAAAACACTTGATAATTTACCTTTTAATCACAATGTAAAAGAAATTCTTAAACATACTCTTGATTTAGCTTCAAAATCAGGAAATACCAATATCTTATTTGAACACTTGTTTTTATCCGTAATCACGGATAAAACATCAAACATTCAATCAATTCTCGAAAAATTCAATTTTGATATTAATAATGCAAGAGAATTACTTACAAAACTTGTTCTTAGAAAAATAAAAAGATTAGAACATCCGGAGGCAGAAGAGGACGAAGAAAAGCACAGTTCTTTTGAATCAGCTTATGAAGGTGTTTCAGAAGTATTAGACAGAGCTGTTTCAAAACTTTCAGCAGCCGGTTACGAAATCCTTGGAACAGAGCAAATCGTTGCTTCTATTTTGGAATCAGAGTCATCTAATTTATTAGAAACAATCCATAATTATGGAATTAATGCTGAAAACTTTGAACAAAAACTTGCCTCAATATCTTCAAGAAAATCCGAATACGAAGATAAAAAGATTATTTTTACACCAAACGCTTTTTTAATGATGAATTTGGCTTTACAAACTGCTAAAGAACTGGGCTCGTCTGTAATTACACCAGAACATATTATGTTGAGTGTGTTAAAAAATAAAAAAGGTTTAGCTTATGAAATCATTAAATCACTTGGTGTGAATGAAGAAAAGTTAAGCGAAGATATTCTTAAGCCTATTGAAAAACAAATGCCTGAAACTCTTCTTATAATGAAACTTGCAAAAGAAGAAGCAAGAAGAATTGGAAGAAATGTTGTAGGAACAGAAATGTTCTTGTTAGGAATTTTAAGCGAAGGCGCAAGTATCGCATTTGATGTATTAAACAATTTGGAAATCACTCTTAAAGATGCAAGAATAGTAGTAGAAAACCTTATTGGATATGGAAACGAGTACTTTGATAAAGAAATTGTTTTCACAAAACGTGCAAAAAGAGTTCTGGAAAAAGCCTGGCTTCGTGCTAAAAAAGCTAATAGACAACGAATTGAAGCTGTTGATTTGCTTATTGCTATAACAGAAGAACCGGACTCGCTTGCTATGAAGGTTCTTGATACACTAGGCGTTGATGCAATTGAAATCAAACACGGCATTATGGGGAATAAATGTTAGAAAGAATAGCCGAGTTTTTAAGGAAGTATGAACTACAGGATAAAACTATTATTGTAGGCTTCTCCGGAGGCTATGATTCAATGTGCCTTCTTGATATTCTTGCAAAAGCCAAGGAACAGGAAGAATTCTGGGAAATGACAGTTATTGCAGCGCATTTTAATCACAATTGGCGCGGCGAAGAAGCTTTAAAAGAGCAAGAAGTTTGCAGACTTTTTGCAGCCTCACGCGGTATGGAGTTTTATACAACAACAGCTCCGGAGGGACTTAAAAAAAGCGAAAATGAAGCTAGAATCGCACGATATGAATTTTTCGAAGAAGCAAAAGAAGAATATGATGCTGATGCCGTTTTTACAGCACATAACAAAGATGATAATGCTGAAACAGTGTTATATAGAGTAACTAAGGGAACCGGACTTGTTGGATTAAAAGGAATTTCTGAAAAAAGAAATTGTTTCTATAGACCGCTATTAAAAACTACAAGAGCTGAAATTGTTAATTATTGCGAAAAAAACAACTTAAACCCTAATAATGACAGCTCAAACGCTGATATTAATTACAAAAGGAATTATTTAAGATTAAATATAATCCCTGCATTAGAGAAAATAAATTCCTCAGTAAAAGACTCGCTAAATACATTAGCAGAGGTTTCTACAAGCGAAAACGAAATTATTGAAGAATATTTAAGCACTTTAAGAAGCGATGTTATAAAAGATGATAAAATCATCTCAGAAGCTTATAAAAAACTTTCTGGAGCTGTAAAAAAGAGATTTATACACGAATATATCCAAAAATTTGATTTGGACTATGATTTCAAAAAAATTAACGAGATTTATGAGTTTATCGAAGCAAATTTATCACGTAAAAATGGCAGTACCTTATCTCTTGCTACTGCAAAATGGCTTTATGTAGACGGAAAAATTATAGAAACAATTCCACATCGTACTACAAAAGAAAAAGTTGCGTTTCCTGAAACTATTATTAACGGTGAAGGAGAGTACAATATTGGCGAAAAAACTCTTGTATTAAAAAAATATGTTGAGAAAGAAATATTTATATTCCCGGATGCAGCAGCCAGCTTTATTTATGCAGATTTATCTAAAATCGAAATGCCATTAACACTCAGAACACGCAGAGATGGTGATATTATAAATCCTTTTGGAATGCGCGGAACAATGAAATTAAAAAAATATCTTAATTCAAAAGGAGTTAGCAAACATAAGCGTGATGAAATTTTATTATTAGCTAATGATAATGAAGTGTTGTGGGTTGTTGGAGTAGGTTTAAGTAATAAAATAGGTGTGACAAGTGTTCCAACTCACGTTATAGAGGTAATATAAATGATTAAAGAGAGCGATTTAAAAGTATTATTTAATTCTGAAAATATCCAAGAAGAAATTTCTAAACTCGGCAAACATTTAAACGAGGTTTATGGAGATGAGGAACTTTATCTGATTTGTGTATTAAAAGGCTCTGTAATGTTTATGGTTGATCTTTCAAAACATTTAAAAATGCCTGTAAAAATGGAATTTATTAGACTTTCGAGCTATGGATCAGCATTTGCTTCCTCAGGAAAAGTTAATGCTGTTGATATTTCATTACCTGATTTGAATGGTAAAAACGTATTAATTGTTGAAGATATTATTGACACAGGACACACGGCAAAGTTTTTAGTTGATTTTATTAATTTGAATTTTAGAGCTAAAACTTTGAAATTCTGCTCACTTCTAGACAAAAAAGTTAAAAGAGAAGTTGATATCGATGCTGATTATTATTGTTTTGAAGTGGATAATAAGTTTTTAGTAGGTTATGGACTTGATTATGACGGGTATTATAGAAATATTCCTTATATTGGGTATGTAGAGGTATAATTATGCATAATATTAGAAACATTACGGATGATTTAATTTATATCGGTTGTTCAGACAGGAAATTGGCACTTTTTGAAAGCGCATACAAAGTTCCTGACGGAGTTTCATATAATTCATATCTTTTAAAAGATGAAAAAACCGTGCTTTTCGACACTGTAGATAAGTCTTGTGATGTTCAATTCTTTAAGAATTTAAAAGCAGCATTAGGAGAAAACAAGCTTGATTATTTGGTTATACATCACATGGAGCCGGATCATGCTGCTCTAATTGAAGATGTTATTGAAAAATACCCTGAAACAAAAATTGTTTGCACAGCTAAAGCAGAACAAATGATTAAACAATTTTTTGATTTTGATTTTAATGCACTAATAGTAAAAGAAGGCGATACGTTAAATACAGGAAAGCACGAATTACAATTTGTCCTTGCACCAATGGTTCATTGGCCTGAGGTTATGGTAACTTATGACAAAACAACAAAAACATTATTTTCTGCTGATGCTTTTGGTTCATTTGGAGCTATCAGCGGGAATCTTTATGATAATCTAAACATAGATGAAGCAAGAAGATACTACACAAATATTGTTGGCAAATATGGAATGCAGGTTCAAATGCTGCTTAAAAAAGCCGCTGCACTTGATATTGAAATGATTTGTCCCCTTCATGGCACTATTTTAAAAAATGATATTAAATTGGCTTTTGAAAAATATAACAAATGGTCATTGTATGAACCGGAGGAAAAAGGTGTTTTAATCGCATATTCTTCTGTATATGGCGGAACAGAAAATGTTCTTGAGATTCTTGCCGGTAAACTTGCGGATAAGGGTGTCAAAAGTATCAAAATGTTTAATATGTCTTATGCGGATTCATCAATAGTTTTAGCAGAAGCGTTCAAATACTCGCATATTGTTATGGGTTCAACAACATATAATACAGGGGTCTTTGAATCTATGCATGTATTTTTACACCAGATTATTTCACATAATCTTCAAAACAGAAAATTTGTACTCATTGAAAACGGCTCTTGGGCTGCAACTTGTGGGGGGCAAATGAGAGCAGAATTAGAAAAATTAAAAGGTACAGAATTTTTGAATGATATTTTCTGTATAAAATCAACGCTTAAAGAAGAACAAATTACCGAATTGGATAATGTTGTAAATACAATAGTAAATTCTTTAAAAGTATAGTTTAATATAAAAAAAGGAGGAAATAATTATGCAAAGATACGTATGCGAAGTTTGTCACTATGTTTATGACCCTGAAAAAGGTGATCCTGATAACGGAGTACAACCGGGAACTGATTTCTTAGACTTACCAGAAGATTGGGTATGTCCGCTTTGTTCAGTAGGCAAAGATATGTTTACAGAAGGCTGCTAAGGGGTAAATAAAGATTAATTTATCTTTACAATATTAGCAATTATAATTTCTCCTGCATTTTTATATAATTAAGTATAGATGTAGGAGAAATTTTTATGCCAATTAATGCAGTTAGCACAGCAAACATACCTCCAATGATTGAAAGACAACAGCCAAAAACTCAAACAATTGATACTAAGGAACAGGCAACCGGTAATAATAATCAAAAAGCACTAATTGGAGTAGGTGCTGCATTATCTCTTGTAACTCTTGGCGTTTTAGGTCATAAAGGATACTTAGGCGAAGGAATACAAAAAGCTTTAGGCGGAGCTGCAAAAGCTGCAAAAGAAGAAGGTACAAAGAAAGCTGAAGAAACAAGTACAGCAGAAGTAAAGAAAAGTTTTAAAGAACTCTATAATGATGCAATCAAAGAGAAAAAAGACTCAATCAAAAACGAAGTAACAGGCAGGACCCATTCTTTTGAATATGCAGAAGACGGAAAACTAATCAAAGAGACGGTTTCACAAGGCGATGATTACGCTGTTTACAAAAACATCAACGGGAAAATGCGTATTATTGAAGCAAAAAAAGGAGAAACCGTTTCTCTTAGACATTTTAACGAAGATGGAACTATTTCTCGCTTAAAACCGGAAGTTCCAATCAAAGTAATGCCAAGATTGGTTTATGATGGAGAACTTCCCAAAAAGTTAACGGCAGAGGAAATCCCTGAAAAACTTAATCCCGAAATCGTATCAGAAATAAAATTAAAGGGCGAATATAGTGATGCTGCCGGAAATAGGTATTTATTAAACAGTAATAATGAAACAATACATGTAAATACTTTCGACAAAGAATTTAATATAACACAATCGTTTGATTTTAATTTAGAAGGAACCTTAATTGAAATAAATAAATATAAAAATACTCCAAATAGCAAAACATGGGTACAGTACACACCTGATGGAAATGTTAAAGTAATAACTTGTTATAAATATGAGCAAAAATGGAATGAACTCTTGCAGGAATGGTTTGATTCAAATGGAAAACTTAATGGTTTCTATGCAATGACAAAAGAAGGTAAAAAAGAATTATTCTTTAATGATGGGGAACTAGCCTTTAAAATAAACTAATTGTTTAATATACTATCTCCTGAAATTTTCTCACCTTTGATAATATATTTTGCGGTTTCTGTTTTCATTAGATGATTATCAATAAGGGAAAATGTTTCAAGCTTAAGGTCATTAATTCCCGTAAAAGAGTCTTCATTTAATCGAATTGTTACAATATCTGTCAGAACTTTGTTGTTGTCATAAGGTGTTTTTTTAGAAAATACTACCAGATTGCCTTCAACAGTTTTGACTGATATTGTTGAATTTGCTCCGCTCATAGGATTATCTAGTGATATCGAGTCTCCAACTCGTGATAAAGTCCAGAAATCAAGACTTTGAGGCTTAAAAGAGGAGCGTGCATTTGTAGTGTCTAAATGAGCTGTTATTCTCCATCCTCCGTATAAAGCCTTTGGAACCTCTTCTATAGAAACACCTGCTTCTAAGACCTCAGCGTTAACAGAGCAAAATAAAAATGCAAAAAACAAAATAAATAATTTCTTCATATTTCTATTATAATTATTTTTTTTAATAAGAAAAGCGCTAATTGTGTATTTTTATGATAAAATAATTTTTGATAATGGAGGAAGCTAATGAAACAGGGATATTTTCCGCAGGAAATAGAAAAAAAATGGCAGGCTAAATGGGAAGCAGAAGATGTTTTCAATACGCCTGATGACAGTGACAAACCTAAGTATTTTGCGCTATCAATGTTCCCGTATCCGTCAGGGAAACTGCACATGGGACACGTTAGAAACTATACAATTACAGACGTAATCGCAAGATTTAAGAAAGCTCAAGGCTTTAATGTATTACACCCAATGGGCTGGGATAGTTTTGGTCTGCCTGCAGAAAACGCAGCTATGAAGCATGGCGCTAACCCTGAAACATGGACCGACGAAAATATCGCTTATATGACAAAACAGCTAAAAATGCTTGGTTTGTCTTATGACTGGAAAAGAGAAGTAACCACTTGTAAGCCTGATTATTACAAATGGACACAATGGTTATTCTTACAACTTTATAAAAAAGGCTTAGCTTATAAAAAAGAAGCCGCTGTTAACTGGTGTGAAGAATGCGGAACAGTTCTTGCAAATGAACAGGTAATCGACGGTAAATGCTGGAGATGCGACAGCGTTGTAGAGAAAAAATACCTTTCACAATGGTTCTTCAAAATCACTGACTACGCAGAAAGATTATTAGACGACCTTAAACTTCTTGATGGTTGGGGTGACAATGTTAAAACAATGCAGGCTAACTGGATTGGAAAATCACAAGGTGCAATCTTTAGATTTAAGGTTAAAGAAGTTGAAGGACTTGAAGTTCCTGTTTATACTACAAGACCTGATACTGTTCACGGTATTACATACCTTGTTGTAGCGCCTGAATACAAAGATATAGAAAAACTAACAACTCCTGAAAACAAGGAAGCTGTTGAAGAATACAGAGCAAACGCTCGTAAGCTTACTGAAATCGAAAGACTTTCAACTGATAGAGTAAAAACAGGAGTACCTCTTGGTACACACGGTATTAATCCGTTCACAGGAGAAGAATTCCCATTGTGGACAGCAGATTATGCTCTTGTTGAATACGGTACAGGTGCTGTTATGGCAGTACCAAGCCACGATAAAAGAGACTTTGATTTTGCAAAAAAATATAATATGCCTATAAAAGTTGTTATAGCAACAGATAAAATGCTTGAAAAAATTAACAATGGCGAAGAAATTGTTCTTGAAGAAGTTTCAGAAGAAGGCGGCAAACTTATTAATTCCAATGAGTTTAACGGAATGAATAATGAAGAAGCTAAAAAAGCTATTACTCAAAAATCTGTAGATGAAGGTTTTGGCGAATTTAAAACTCAATACAGACTTCGTGACTGGTTAATTTCACGTCAGAGATACTGGGGCGCTCCAATCCCTGTTGTATATTGCGACAAATGCGGAATTGTTCCAGAAAAAGAAGAAAATCTGCCGGTAATGCTGCCAAAAGATGTTGATTTCTCTGTAGTAGGTAAATCACCAATTACAACATCTCCGACATTTGCAGAAACAACTTGCCCTGTTTGCGGCGGTAAAGCAAGACGTGAAATGGATACAATGGATACATTTGTTTGCTCAAGCTGGTATTATTTAAGATTTTCTGATGCTAAAAATTCAGAATTACCATTTGCAAAAACACTTGTAGACAAATGGCTTCCTGTAGATCAATATGTAGGCGGTATTGAACACGCAATTTTACACTTGTTGTATTCAAGATTCTTCACTAAAGCTCTTAAAGACTTAGGCTTATTGAGCTTTGATGAACCGTTCAAGAACCTTCTAACTCAAGGTATGGTACTAAAAGACGGTTCTAAGATGTCAAAATCTAAAGGCAACACTGTTGACCCTGATGAAATATTTGAAAACTACGGTGCTGATACAGCAAGATTATTTATCCTTTCTGATTCACCTCCTGCAAGAGATTTTGACTGGTCAGACGCCGGCGTAGAAGGCTGTTACAAGTTCCTGAACAGAGTTTGGAGACTTGTGAGTGAAAACTTCGATTTAATCAAAAAAGATTACAAGCTAGAATTCCCTCTAAACCGTAAAAATGACGATTTGGTTCGTTTGGTTCACATTATGATTAAAGGAATTACAAACGATATTTCAAATGACTTCCAGTTTAATACTGTAATTTCTAAGTATCGTGAGCTTACAAACGCAATCTATGATTGGCGCAACAGCTTGAGTGAATTAAGCGAAGAAGATAAAAACGTATTTAGCTTTGCTGTAATTAGCTTAATCAAGTTAATGTCACCTGTAACAGTTCACATGTCAGAAGAAATTTGGACTGAACTTGGCTTTGAAGGTTCAATTCATGATGCAGCTTGGTGCGAATGGGATGAAAACCTTGCAAAAGCAAGCAAGATTACGCTTGTAGTTCAAGTTAACGGAAAGGTTAAAGACAAACTTGAAGCAGATGAAGGAGCAAGCAATGACGAGTTGCAGCAACTTGCTTTATCAAGTCCTAAAATCAAGGAATTAACTGATGGCAAAGAAATCGTTAAAGTAATCGTTGTTCCTAAAAAATTAGTTAATATTGTTGTGAAATAAGTTAACTATTTAATAAAATAAAAAGCAAGTGTTTTAACAACACTTGCTTTTTATTTTTCCCCGTATTACAATGTTGCTAATGTGTAACCGGGTCGGAATTAAAAACCTTACCGGTGGTAATAATATAAATTAAGGAGTAATGAAAATGACATCAAAAAAATTTTTGTTTACCTCTGAATCAGTAACAGAGGGACACCCCGACAAAGTATGCGATCAGATTTCTGACGCGATTTTAGACGAATTCTTAACAAAAGACCCAAGCTCACGTGTAGCTGCTGAAACAACTGCTACAACAGGTATGGTTCTTGTTTGCGGTGAAATCACATCAAACTGCTATGTTGATATCCCGCAAGTAGTTAGAGATACAGTTAAAAATATCGGTTATGAAGGAACTTCAGGCGGCGGTTTTGACTGCAACACTTGTGCAGTTCTTACAAGCATCGATGAACAATCTTGCGATATCGCAGGCGGTGTAAACAAAGCGTTCGAAACAAGAAGCGAAAACGCTGATACATCAGTTTCTGAAACAGAAAACATAGGCGCTGGTGACCAGGGTATTATGTTTGGTTACGCTTGTAACGAAACACCTGAATTAATGCCGTTACCAATCAGCTTGGCTCACAAACTTTCTTACAGATTAGCTCAAGTTAGAAAAGAAGGACTTCTTAACTACCTAAGACCGGACGGTAAATCTCAAGTTACAGTTGAGTACGTTGATGGAAAACCTTCAAGAATCCACACAGTATTGCTTTCAACTCAGCACGCTGCCGAAATCAATGGCGAAACTGATAACTCAAAAGTTCAAGCTATTATTAATAGTGATTTGAAAAAACACGTTATTGATTATGTTTTTGAAACAGAACAAATCAAGTTAGATTCAGAAACAATCATTCTTATTAACCCATCAGGACGTTTCGTAGTAGGCGGACCTCAAGGTGACTCTGGTTTGACAGGAAGAAAAATTATTGTTGATACTTACGGTGGATATTCTCGTCACGGCGGCGGAGCATTCTCTGGAAAAGATCCTACAAAAGTTGACAGATCAGCAGCTTATGCAGCAAGATACGTTGCTAAAAACATTGTAGCAGCAGGAATTGCTGATAAATGCGAAATCGAATTAGCTTATGCTATCGGGGTAGCTGAGCCTGTTTCAATTTTTGTTGATACATTTGGCACAGGAAGACTTTCTGATGATGAGATTTCAAGCCTTGTTCGTTCTAACTTTGATTTGAGACCAGCTGCAATTATTAAAAACTTTGATTTAAGAAACTTACCTGCTAAAAACGGCGGTAAATTCTATCAAAAACTTGCTGCTTACGGACACTTAGGACGTACAGACTTAGTTGTTCCTTGGGAAAACTTAGATAAAGTTGAAACATTAAAAAAGTCATTATCAGCAACAGCAATTTGCTAAGATAAATAAAATACATATAAGGTGGGCACGCTTTCGCTTTGCCCACCTTTTTTCATGAGAATAAAAAAAGTACACAACTTTGTAAATAAATTTTAAAATTTTAATGACAATTTAACATGATTCATATATTATAGTTTTAGGGAAATAAGGGAAAAGGAGATTTTTCGTGGTTAATAAGAAGATTGAAACTGTTTATCCTGCTCAAAGTACATTCTCAAGTGATGAAGACGCTTTTACAGCACTATCAACATCTGCTCTTTTAGCAAAAAGTTCTGTACCTTATTCTCACAGAAGAGTTGCTGATAACTATGTTATTATCAAACGTGTTTACAGATTTCAAGCGGTTCAAAGCAGAATTTCCAATTCTGAAATTCAACTGCTTAAAAAATATGATTTTAATACTCTTGAATTTTCAACTATTAAACAAATTAACGAAGAGCTTTCTTACTTAAAAAAATGGTCAACTTCAACAAATGAACTTTTAAGAAAAGACTCTGATCAGTTGCTTCAAATTCGCTGTAAAGAACTAAAATTCTTAGTTGCAAGCAGATATGCATCAATTACTAATGAAATCTACAACGGATATAAAGCTTTAGAAAGATATTTTGAAGAAATTTCTAAGTTTTATTCTCCAATCTGTTAAGATTTTTTACAATTAAAGCAACTTTTAGGATTCAGATGTTTTATAACGACAGGAAGGTAAGATATGCAGATAGTTCCTGTTAATTATAATAAACAAAATAACTCCTTTGGACATAATCACCATTTTATGGATAATGATTATTCAAAAGGGCAAAAGGTTATTGTTGCAGCTACAACAGCTTTAGGTGTTGCTGTCAGTTCTGCTATTCTTGCAAAAAAAGCAGGATATTCACTAAAACCTTCCAAAATGTTTAAGAATATAAAAAATTCCTATCTTGCAAAAGTTGAATTTCACGACAAAGAAGTTATAAGCCTTGGTACCGGCTCTTGTTTAGGAGGGTTAGCCGGCGGATATATGATAGATAATAACCCTCATAACAGACGTTCAAAAAACAGAGAAGCAGTTATGCAAATAGGGAATATCTCAATCCCAATTATAACTGTAGAGCAATTTGCAAAATTTGGGGAGAAGTATGGCAAAATACAAAAGGGAATTGCTGCAGTGGCAGGAATTTTCGTAGGAGTTTATTTTGCAAACTTCCTTATGAACAAAGTTTCAAATCTCATATTCCAGAATAAAAGCGATGAAAGAGATGTTAAAGCAACAGATTTTTCTGCACACCTTGATGACATGGTTGTAGCTGCATCTTGTATTTCTGATAACAAATATGTACAAGGAATTGCGAGAATAATCCCTGTAGCATTAATGATTCCGGGCTTTGAAGTAGGTACTAAAAAAAGCGGGAACCATTAAATTCCCGCTTTTTAATAATCTTATACCAAACCTAAGGCTTTTCTATACCAAGAGAATGACTCCAATTCCGAACCATTAAAAGTTGTTTTAATTTGCTGTTTCTTCAAATAATTTTCAAACTCATCATTAAAAGCAGATTTAACTGTCTTTTTTACTTCACTTACGGTCACGTTCATCTTCGTTTCCTCCTATATTATAAGTAACACACTCTTGTATAATATATAAAAACACCTATCGGTGGAATTCTCATTTACAGTTAACTACTCTTTTATGGCATACATTTTAGCATAAAAAAATGTTCTTCGCAATTAATATATTACGATTTGTAATACATTTTGTATAAAATCATCCTTTAGGGTTAGTTAGAAATAATACTTTTTGGTTGATAAAAAGAGTTTTTTATTGTATTGTTTAATTGTGGAAAATGAATCGTTGGATTATACTGCAATAATGGAGAGATGCGGAGTTGGAAACACTCCCGCACAGGTTGTTGTTAAAAACATTGCGAATTTAGAAGAATTTTATGATTCAACAGACTTGATAGGTATTTATAATTATTGCTTAAAAAACATTTCGGATTCTGAGATTCTTATTCAAATTATAAAATATACGGATGCACACAGAGCAATTTCAACTCTTAATATCTTACTTGATATGCTTGTGTTAAATAAATCAGAAGATGACAGCCTGGTTAATGTACGCGTAATGTGTGCCAAAGCAATTTCAAATTACAAAGATACATCTACGGTTACAACGCTTCTTTCTTGCATGAATAACAAAAACGAACATTATAAAGTTCGTCTGGCATGCGCTGATGCGCTAGGACGAATTGGCGATAAGTATGCTGTAAAACCACTGATTGATTTAGTTGAAGACGAAGAAGAAAAGTCTGTTTATTTAAAAGAATCAGCAACTTTTGCTCTTGGTCTCTTGGGAGATACCAGTGCTATCGATCCGCTTGTTTCAATTTTAGAATCAAAGCAGGGTTTTTTAGATAAATTTACTTTCTTAAAAGAAAAGATAGTAGAAGCATTAGGAAAACTTAATTTTCAAAATAAAAAAGTTATGAAAGCCCTTAAGCATTCATTGATGGACTCTTCTCCTATAGTAAGAATAAACGCCATAGAAGCGATTATGAATAGTGAAGATGAAGATGCACCGGCAATAATCAAACCTTGCCTTAATGATGATGACGACGAGGTAAAAAAGAATGCATTAATTGCTCTATACAATCTTTGTGGCCGGGATATTTTAGACGAAGTTATAGAACTTCCTATTTATTGCGAGTATGTAAAAACAGAAGCACAGGAATTAATCAATGAATACGAAGAATAAATCTATTATATTATTATCAGGGGGATTAGATTCGCTTGTAGCCTTAGGTTATTCAAAAAAGCATACGGATTATAATGTAGAACTCGCTATAACCTTTGATTATGGACAGAAAGCTCTTAAACAGGAACTTGAAACTTCAAAAAAAATTTGTGATTATTATAAAATACAGCACCGCGTAATTAAACTTGACTGGTTAAAAGAGATTACAAAAACATCACTTGTTTCAGATGAAGATATTCCTACAGAAGAATTACATACAAACAAAAGTGCTGAAGCAGTATGGATACCAAATAGAAACGCATTATTTTTAAATATTGCAGCCAGCTTTTGTGATTCATTTGGATATAATTATATTTTATATGGTGCTAACAAAGAAGAAGCCGGAACTTTCCCTGATAACACAGAAGAATTTAGACAACAAGCAACAAAGCTTTTTGAAACATCGACTCTTGTGCAGCCAAAAGTAATCGCCCCCTTGATAAATTATACCAAGGATGATATAGTTAGAATTGCAGTTGAGGATAATATGCCGCTAGAATTGGTGAGGAGCTGCTATGACTCGGGAGATAAGCATTGTGGGAAATGCGAATCCTGCAACTATCTTAAAAGAGCTTTGTTAGCAAATAACTGCGTGGAGTATATTAAATTATTATTTGATTATGATGAAAACTAAATTTATAAATGAAGAGATAAAGTATATTGGTTCACAACTTGCACCACATTGGATTTACAAAAATTTTCATATCCAAGGCGATGCTATTGTTTCGTTCATAGGGGAATGCCAAGTTGATTTAACAGAAATGGTTGATATCGAAGATGTTATTAACAATGAGCCTATTTATAGCAAACTGATGTTAAGTTTTATTTCAGAGCAATTTGGTATAGGTTTAGTGGAAGGTGTTTTAAGACAAAGGCTATTGATTACAATCATTAAAGAACTGTTAGAAGAAAATGGTGTTTTTGTTGTTAGAAATGGCGATGATTTAATGATAGATAACAGAAAACTTTCGGTATCAATCGCAACAAAATCAATTAATTCTGTTCTTATTCATACAGGTTTAAATATAATATCAGAAGGAGCTCCTGTTAAGGCTTCCGGATTAACAAGCGAACTGGGAATAGAAAATATTGAAGAATTTGCTCAAAAAGTTATGCAAAAATACTCAGAAGAATTAGAAGATATTTTATTAGCATCTTCAAAAGTCAGAGGAGTTTAAAATGACAGCAGGTTATAAAAAATACATGAAGAAAAATTCCGGCAAAGATTATGGTTTGCTGAAATTATTCATTATCTCATTCTTTGGAATGCTTCTTGTATTTACATTTTTGATAAAAACGCTATCTCCATCTGTAGATGTTTCTATCGGCGGAGACAGACAAGAAACTGAAATTGATAATTCAGATGAAATGAAAAAAATTGTAGATGGCAGGCTTGCTATGATTCAAGACGAAGATCAAGGAAAAAGCTTCTCTGAATTAATTAAAAAAGCTGAGGATGAAAAACCGCAAGAACCTGAAATTACGATTAAAGAAGATTCTGTTGCAGAAGCATTAAAAACACCTGCAGCAGACCCTGTATACAAAGTTTTCATTGGCACTTACACTTCTGCAGAACAAGCTAAAGTTGCCAAGGATATTATTGTAGAAGGCGGTTCAAATCTTACACCAATTGTAAAATGCATTGGTTCAAATAATTATACTCTGCAAGTTGGTATTTTCAAAAACAAGCAAAGCGCTGAAGGGCTCTTGTACACTATTCAACAGAACCATTTACCGGGTAGAATTGTACAAGAATATTAATTGTTAAAAAAATCTTTACATCACGAAACATTTTAACTAAATTTAAAAAGTTTATGATACATTATAGTAAAGAGACATCCGTAAGGGGAATTAAGACTATCATAGGTTAATATAGGAGACGTTTAATGCCTAATTATTTGACAAAGGAAGAGATAAGACAGTGGAGAAGTTCTTTGGAAAAAATTACGCTGGAAGAGTTTGCAGCAAGATTAGGAAAGAGTGTAGAAGAGAGCAAACCAACTAATGATGTAGTTGATATTGTTATGTCAAAAGGAACATCCTCTACAACAAACACAAATGTTAATGATGGTTTTTCAGCTATAGCAGAAAGAGCTTTCAAACGTGAACGTCAAATTTCGCATACACCTTTTTCTATTAATAAAAAAGAAATGCAAAATTCTGTAAAACCTATACAAACACCTGTATCTACTAAAAAAGAAGATGTTTTAAAAGAAATAGTTAACAAAACATTTGAAAAAACTAAAAAAGAAGAAACCGTACTTGAAAAAGCTGAAGAGCTTTCTGCTCAAACGGCTGAAATTAATATTGTTCTAAAAAAATCTCTTACAGATAGAGAACAATTGGTATTTGAATATTTCTTAAACAACATTGGTAAAACCGTTTTTGCTAAAGATTTAGCAGAATTATTAGAATTACCAAGAGATTATGTTTATAAATATATTAAAAACTTGAGAGCAAAAATTGAAGGTGACAAACTTAGAAATGTTCCTTCAGGCGGATTTGTTTTAGCAGAATAATTAATGGAAACAGTAAATCTACTTGAATTTTTAAATAAAGCAAAAGATTTGTACACTCTGGATTACGCAGTGTGCGGGGATGAGCTTGTTAATTTTTTAGATTTAATGACAGAAGATGAAGCATTTACAAGAAGAATTGACTTGGGTATAATGTATCTTCATCAAAGAAACTTGGAACAGTTCACAATTATTGATGGTTTGAATAGAATACTGTCTCTTTCATTATTGCTTCATGCGGTTTGTGAATGTTATAAAAAAACATCTGCAAAAAATGATAAAGCAATACATACTATTCGTGCGAAATACCTCTTAGATGGTTCAAAAACCAAGCTAAGATTACCGGAAGAAGATCAAGTTATCTTTGAAAAAATCTTATTTGGCGAAAAATTGTCAGGTAAAGAAAAAAAATCGCCATTATTTATATTGCTTCATAATTTTTGGACACAAATTAAGGAAGAAAAGCTGCAAGCAGCAAATATTTTTCAAATGCTCAATAAAATTATGGTTTGCATTGTAGACACCGAAAATGTTTCAAAAAGAGATTTATTCTATAACTTAAATAAAAATAACACCAAAATTAACCAGCTATTGCTCATTGAAGACTATTTAAAATCATTGGGAATAATTCAAGAATGGGAAGAATTAAAAAAGATATATAATAGCGAAAAAGATATCATTCAGTTCTTTAAAGATTTCTTTATTACAAAATTTAACTTTAAAGAGTTTGATATAACCCGTTTTTATGAAATTTTTGTGAATTATATTGAAACAATGCTTCAATATATGCCGGAAGATGCTTTAATAAAAAAAATGAAAGCATCTGCTAAACTTTACAACGATATTTTAAATGTAAGTTTTGCAAATGAAAAATTCAGACAAGCATTAATTCAGATAAAAATGCATAAAGGCGAAGACACTTATGCATATATTTTAAACATTTATGAAGATTATATAGAAAATAATCTAACAGAAACTACTTTTTTAGAAATATTATCAACAATTGACGAATACCTCAAAAATAGGCTCAAAACCCCTAATGACGTAGCTTTTAACGATTTAATCAAATACTTAAACGCATTTATCACATGTAAATAATTGTAAATTGGAAAATACATTAGCGACTTTTTTTTCGCTCTTGCTATACTTGTAATATGTACTTGTAATTAACACATGGCAAAGGAGACATTATGGAAAAGATTATAACAAGTATCGAAAAATCAATCGAAGAGTTATTTACTTTAGAAAGTATTCTCAAAGTAACAAAAGAAACCTGCTTAGAACGAGAACTAGCAGGGCTCTATTATAATTTGGGAAACGATGCTCAGACTGGGCTCAGCGAAGAAAGAAATCACTATATAAACTTGCTGGGCATAGCTCTTGATAAAATTGCTAATTTAAAAGAAATTAACCTGACTGCTGAAATTGAAATCTATAACTTAAAGCAATACTCCAACTATAGCAGCAGACAGATAACAGCTTAATGTACCACAGATAAGAGCTCTTAGGCCTAATCTGGCAAGGTTCTTTCTTTGATTTGGTGCAAGTTCACCAATACCACCAATTTGAATAGCAATTGATCCGAAGTTTCCAAATGAACATAGAGCAAAACTCGCTATCATAAAGCTCTTTGGATCAATGATTTCTTTGAGCGGTGCAAGTTGAACATAAGCTACCATTTCATTTAAAACAAGTTTTGTACCCATTAAAGCACCTACAGTAGATGCGTCATGAAGCGGTACACCTAAAATTATTGCAAATACTGAAAAGATTTTGCCTAAAATAAGTTTTAATGACAAATGAGATAAGCCTGCAATGTGTGAACAACCTGGAATATGGTTATACAAAAAGCCGCCTGTTAAACCCAATATCCAGTCTATAAATGCAACAAGTGCAACAAGAGCTACAATCATTGCAGAAACATTAATTGCAACTTTCATACCTTCAGAAGCACCACTTGAAATACCATCAAACACGTTCGTAAAAGGTTTTCTGCGAGAAATACGAATATTGTCACGAGTTTCAGGCTCTCCTGTTTCAGGATAAACTATTTTGGTCAAAATAAGCGCTCCGGGAGCAGCCATAACGCAAGATGCTAATAAATAATGAGCTGGAATACCCATTCCTATATAAATCGGCATAATTGCGCCGGAAATACACGCCATTGAACCTGCCATAGAAGCCAAAAGTTCTGAACGTGTTAGCTTTTCCAAGTATGGTTTAATCATAATTTGTGCAACGATTTGTCCTACAAAAGCACTTGCAACGTTAGATAATGCTTCTGCACCGGATACATGCATAAATTTATTCATTGCTTTACCTAATACAGCAACTACACGCTGCATAATACCATAGTAATAAAGTATATTTACAAGTACCATCATAAATATACTTGAACAAATGAGCTGTAAAGCAAAAATACTATAATTATTTCCAAATAATTCTGCAAGACGGCTGTTATTCATCAAAGGACCAAATACAAAGCTGCCGCCTTCATAAGCAAAATCAAGGATTTTACGGATAAATTCACCTATAAACAAGAATAATTTTTGTCCCGGAGGGAATTTAAAAATAAATAATGCTAATAGAATTTGAAGCAAGAAGCCCATTCCTATAGTTTTGTAGTTAATAGCCTTTCTATTGTTTGATAAGCCGTAGCAAATCAAAAATATTACGACTATTCCTATAATACCAATAAATCTTTCCATCTAAACTCCTTGCTAAATTGCATTAATATAATCTAAAATTTCTTCTTCTGTATTCATTTCGGTTGCACAAACCAAAATACGATTTTTATCAAGTTTTATGCCACCCAGTATACCTTCTTTTTTTAGGTTTTCCAAAAATTCTTCTGCATTAGAAACTTCGATAACAAATTCATTAAAGAAGTTTTTATTAATAGTCTTAATTCCTCTTCCTGCAAGCATTCTTGAAAGAGCATGCGCTATATTGGCAGACATAATACCTGTTTGTTTAAATCCTTCTTCTCCAACTAAACTTAGATAAAGTGTAGCAGACAAAGCTATCAAAGACTGGTTTGAACAAATATTACTTGTAGCTTTTTCACGTTTAATATGCTGTTCACGAGTTTGAATTGTAAGTGTATAAGCGTCTTTTCCATCTTTATCTAAGGTTTTACCCACTAAACGTCCCGGCATTTGGCGCATATAAGCTTCTTTACAAGCCATATAACCGGCATGCGGACCGCCAAAATTCATTGAAATGCCAAGCGGTTGAATATCGCCTACAACAATATCAGCTTCTCTTGGTGGTTCTAATATTGAAAGAGAGCTCAAATTTGCACAAACAATCAATGTTGTATCGAGCTTTTTAATTTCAGACACCTCACCATAATAATCAGGATTCTGAATTAGTACACAGCAATAATCCGAAACTGTTTCAGGCAATTCTTCAAAAAACTCAACTTCAATATCTTGTGCCCAAAGATAAGTTTTAACAACCTCTTTATATTCCGGATTAAGCTTATTGGATACAAGTGCTTTATTCTTTTTCCCTCTGGCTATTCTATGCGCCATTAGAACCGCTTCAGCACAAGCAGATGCACCGTCATACATAGAAGCATTTGCAATGTCCATGCCAGTTAATCTTGAAATCATTGTTTGATATTCATAAATTACCTGCAATGTTCCCTGAGAGATTTCAGGCTGATATGGTGTATACGCTGTTAAGAATTCAAAACGCTGTGCTACATAATTAACAGCAGCAGGAATAAACTTATTATATACTCCTCCACCTAAGAAACATGCGTATTCTGTTTTATCTTTTCTTGCTAAAGCTTTTACCTTCTTTTGAGCATCCATCTCACTCAAAGGATTTCCCATATTAAATTCCTTGAATTGAACAGGAACTTGTTTAAATAAATCTTCAATAGATGCACAAGAAACCGCCTTTAGCATTTCGTTTCTAACATCAAAGGTGTGAGCTATAAAATTTTTCATTAATTATTCCACTTCTTCTTTATAATCTGAGTAATCTAATAAATCGGCAAATTCAACTTGATCAGCCTCTGTTTCGATTTTAATCAGCCATTTATCCGAATGATTTTCATCATTTAAAAGCTCCGGACTATTAACAACTTCTTCATTAATTTCAACTACTTTTCCTGAAATCGGCATATAGATTTCAGAAGCTGCTTTAACAGATTCAATTGTCGCAAAAACTTCATTTTTAGAAAATTCTGCACCTACTTCCGGCAATTCGATGAAAACAATATCACCAAGCTGTTCAATCGCATAATCTGTAATACCAACTTCGTATTTGTCTCCTTGTTCGAGTACATATTCATGAGTTTTAGTACATAACATACTTTCGTTCATCTAAACTATTCTCCTTTATTGCGTTTTTTTACAAATGGTTTATTAATAACTTCTGCATTATAAAATTTTTCACGTATTAATATTTTAATTGTAGAGCCTACAGCCAAATCGTCAAGGGTTTTAACATAAGCAAGCCCTATATTATCACCTCGTGATGGAGAAACTCCGCCACTTGTAACAACTCCGACTTTTTCATCCTTAAAATATACATCATATTCGTGACGAGCAATACCTCTGTCAAGCATTTTAAAACCAACCAGTTTTTTAGAAACGCCTTCTTTTAATTGCATTTCAATAACCGATTTTCCATTATAATCTTCTTTTTTATCCTTAGGAATAGACCACGCTAATCCTGCTTCCACAGGAGTTGTTTCTTCACTCAAATCGTTTCCGTATAAATGAAGAGCAGCTTCTAATCTCAAAGTATCGCGTGCTCCTAGTCCGATTGGCTTAATATTATATTCTTTGCCAGCTTCTATAAGCTTATCCCAAAGATATTCAGAGAACTCGTTTCTAACAAGGATTTCCACGCCATCTTCTCCGGTATAGCCTGTTCTTGAAATCCAAAGATTAATATTAAATAATTCAGCACGTTTAATTGAGAAAAACGGAGGAAGCTCTTCAACACCCAGAGACTTAATCAGCTCACATGCTTTTGGACCTTGAACGGCTAAAAGTGAATAATTATGAGATTCATTAATAATTTGAACATCAAAACCGACTTTATTTCTAACCATCCAATTTAAGTCTTCATCAATACGAGAAGCATTTGCAATAATTAAATATTTTTTATCTTCTAATTTATAAATAATCAAGTCGTCAATAAGACCACCTTGTTTATTGGTTAATTGGCAATAAACAGCTTTTAAATCAACAAGTTTATTAATATCTTGAGGAACAATCTTATTTAGAAAAGGAAGCGCATCTTCGCCTTGAACAATAACTTCACCCATGTGAGATACGTCAAAAATTCCAACAGACTCTCTTACAGTTTTGTGTTCTTCAATGATTGAAGAATACTGCACCGGCATGTGCCAGCCTGCAAAATCAACCATTTTAGCACCAAGTGCTACATGTTTATCGTGTAAAAAAGTTTGTTTAGTCATCTCATCCCCCTAGTCTAACATTACTATTGTCTTAGCAAAGGGAGTCCATGTCAAGGAGTTAAAAAATCTTAACTCAATTCCTGAATCTTTTTATACAAGTCTTTTATTTCTTGAGAATAGTTTTTTGGTACAACTATTTTCATCTTAGCATTCAAGTCACCAAAACCGCTTCCTAATGGTAAACCAAGATTTTTAAGTCTCAAAGATTGTCCGCTGGAAACACCTGCAGGTATTTTAATATTGATTTTCCCATGCAAAGTTTCAATATCTTTATTGGCACCTAAAACAGCTTCCGGAGGAGTTATTTCGACTTCTTTTGTTAAATTAGATCCATCAATAGTATATTCAGGATCCTTAAAATGTATCACCAAATACAAATCACCTTTTTGACCGTATTGGTCAGATTTGCCTTCACCTTTAAGACGAACTTTTTTCCCTTCGGTAATATCTTTCGGTAATTTAACTTTAACAGTTTTTGGAGTAGAAAGAATTCCTGTTCCGCCGCAATGAGAACAATATCCGCCTCCGTTACAATAACCGCATTTATCCATTTCTGTAAAAGTAACAGAAATAGGCTTTCTATCAAAAATCTCTTGTGCAGTTACATTAAGAGTTTTTGTTACATCCAAATCTTCTTTTGGTTGTGAAGAAGCACGTCTTCTGCTTCCTCCGCCCATATTTACTCCTGCACCGGAGAAATCAAAACCGCCTTGCTGCCCTGACATCATATCACCAAATAAAGATGAGAAGAAATCAGAAAAACCGCCGGCGCCGCCTCCAAAATCAAAAGATTGTGCGCCGCCTTGATTAAAGTTAAAATTAAAGTTTTCAAACCCCGGAGGTGGTGTATAATCAGCTCCTCCCTGCCAAGAAGACCCTAAGCTGTCATATCTTTGACGCTTCTGTTTATCACCCAAAACTTCGTAGGCTTCATTGATATCCTTGAACTTTTCTTCTGCTTCTTTTGTTTTATTAACATCCGGGTGATATTTTCTTGCAAGTTTACGATACGCTGATTTAATTTCAGCTTCAGTTGCATCTCGTTTCACGCCTAATGTTTCATAATAGTCTTTATATTTCATATTTTTACCTTACCCTTAGTTTAATATTAATATAAAAATTTACAATTAGATTGAAAGTTAATTATTTTTTAATCTTGTGATAAAATGGGTATGCATTTATAAGGAAAACTATAGATATGGATATAAAAAAGATATTATTTAGAACAAACTCAATCGACGTAGAGAAGGCACTTCCGGACGCTGTTGTTTTTTGTAACAGGGAAGGTAAAATACTTTGGGTAAATGATAAAGCTGCAGAGATATTTGAGACTTCAAAAATGCACCTTTTGACATCAAATATATCTGATTTTATTGAAAATGCACTTAACCTTATCACAAGCTCTGTTATTATGAATAATCAGGTTATAACAAAGCTTACAACAAGTGAAACCTATTTTGACATGACTTCAAAAGAAATTGAAGAAGGATATGTTCTTGATTTTAGGGATTCGGTAAATACAGTAGAAGAAATCGTAACCAATAGCGAAGAAGATTACAAAGAAATAAATCGAGACAAAAACTGTTTCTTACTAAAACTTGCTAATGAACTAAAATCACCTCTTCAATCGATTGTCGGTTTTTCACAAGCTATGGCTGACGGTTTGGGTGGAAGCATGTCTGAACAGCAAGAAAAATATATCAGAATAATTAAAAAGAATTCTTCTGAACTAATGTATTTTATTACAAAGCTTCTTGAGCTTTCACAAACAGAAGCAGAGCTGACTCGCCCTGAAATTAAGACTTTTGATGTAACAAGTACTATTAATTCAGTAGTACGTTTTAATGAACAGTTATATAAAGATAAAGACTTGCACTGGAATATTTCTGTTAAAGAAAACATGAAGAAAACAATAGCTTCTGACGAAGAAATTATTAAAACAATATTGCAAAATGTATTAGAAGTAATACTTAAATCGGTAGAAATGGGAGATATCAGCATCAGCTTATCAATCCCGAACGAAGAGTTTTTGAGTTCAAAAAACCTATCAGGTTCTGATTATATTATGATTTCGGTATCATCAAGTGCTTTATTGCTTTCTGAAAGTGATTTAGAATCAATGTTTGACCCATACATGATTGTTGATACATCAAACAGAAAAAATGTTCTAAGAGCTATGATACTTTCATGTGTAAAAAATCTTGTTCAAACACTTAGAGGAACTGTTTGGGTAGAATCTCAAATCCTCAAGAACACAAGTTTTAATATAATTATTCCGCAAGGATAATTCAAACATTTAGGGGGAGAATGAGTAAAGTTGTTTTAAAAAATTTAATAAAATCATACGATGGTAAAAAAAATATCATTGATAATATTAATCTGGAAATTAATGATAAAGAGTTTATCGTCCTCGTAGGGTCATCAGGCTGTGGTAAATCAACAATACTCAGACTAATTTCAGGTCTTGAAGAAATTACATCGGGAGAAATCGCTATTGATGAAAAAATAGTAAACAATGTTCACCCAAAAGACCGTGATATTGCGTTTGTTTTCCAAAGTTATGCACTTTATCCTCATTTAAATGTATATGAAAATATGGCATTTGGGCTTAAAATGCGTAAGTTCGACAAAAAAATTATCGATGAAAAAGTCCGCGCAGCAGCAAAAGCCCTAAATCTGGAAGAATTACTGGACAGAAAGCCTAAACAGCTTTCAGGAGGGCAGCGCCAGCGTGTAGCATTAGGAAGAGCAATCGTTAGAAACCCGAAAGTTTTTCTTATGGATGAACCGCTTTCAAATCTGGATGCAAACCTGCGTGTACAAATGAGAGCAGAAATCAAACGTTTGCATAACGAACTGCAAACGACATTTATATATGTTACACATGACCAAACAGAAGCTCTGACAATGGGGGATAGAATTGTCGTGCTTGATAAAGGGAAAATCCAACAAGTTGCAGCTCCGGAAGAAATTTATAACAGACCAAAAAACAAATTTGTTGCAGGTTTTATTGGACAAATGAATTTTATTGAAACAAATGTTCAAGACAACAAAATAGTAATTGAAGGAATTGAATTTAATATTCCACAAGAAATCAAAGCAGAAAAAGTAACAATCGGTATTCGTGCAGAAAAAATGATTTGCGGAGATAAATCAATAACAGTTGATACCGATATTATCGAAATGAGCGGAAGCGAAAGAATTGTATATTTTGAGTTAAACGGCTCTAAATGTTCAGCAAAAATACCGCTTGAATATAATTGTTCTAATAAATTAGAACTAAAACTAGCCGTCAAAGACATGTATTTCTTTGACAATCAAACAGGTGAGAATTTGTTATATGAAAAAATATAGTAAATATTTAATAATTGCGTTAATAATAATAGCAGCGTTGGTTTCAGTATGCTTTATACCCATAAATGCTTCAAAGCTTATTCCAACAATTGAAAAACAAGTTGCAAACGAGCTGGGTATAAACATTCATATTGAAAGACTAATTCTTCGAGTAGGGCCTTTAATTAAGGTTAAAGCTCCTATTATGCACATGATGTATGAAGACGGACAAAAATTTGCACAATTCGATACTGTTAAATTTTATATACCTTGGACTTCTTTAATTAAAAAAACTCCTACTATACATAAACTGGATGCAAAAAAACTGACTGTAAGAATTAATTCTGATGATAAATACCTGCCTGAGTTACTAACGCGAATACAGTTAAAAGATATTGGAGAAACTCCTAGTATTCACCTAAAAAATTATACTATTACTTATAAAAACAAAGAAAATAATGATAATTACACATTATCAGGTCAAGCTTTAGAACTCAATAAAATCCCGAATTGTGAGAATTTTAGAATTAACACTATAGGAAATTTCAGCATTGATAATAAACAATATATTGCTTATGATTTATCTGTAACTCCAAAACTTGACCGCCCGAAAAATATCAAAGCAGAAGGACTTCAAGAATTTATTGAACAAATAAAAGAACTTGATTTTCATTCAGATATTATCACTGATTTAAAGTTATATAAGGTAAATGACACAATACAAGCATCTGGTTTTATTAATATTGATAATATTTCTGTGCTGGACCCAAACAAAAAAGACCCAAAAAGCTTTGTTTATTTAACTCTTTGGGGAGATAAGGCAAGTATTCTTTCAAACATTTATACATCTGCAAATAAAAAAGTTTATATAGAAGGAATGGTAAACAACACAAAAAAACCGGTTTTGGATTTAAAGGTTAAAACAGACGAAATTAACCTGAATGACTTATATCAAAAAGTTAAAATTCTTGCAGATTTTTCAGGATTAAAACAAATTAATAGTGTAAACGGAACTTTAAATGCTAATTTTACACTAAAAGGTGATTTAAACAAAATAAAATCTAACGGCTTTATGAAGATTTCAAATGCAAACATAAAAGCTAATGGCGTAAAAATTGAAAACATAAATTCAGATATTGACTTCTCAAATAATGCAGTAAACATTGTTAAAGCGGTTGGATACGTAAATAATGCTCCAATAATGGCAAAAGGAAGCATAAATAAAAATATTGATGTTGAATTATTGATGAACAAAGTGGAATTAAATCACTTATGTCCGACTACATTTGGAGTTAAAAACGGTATAGCTTCACTTGTTGCAAATATTTCAGGCACATTAGATAATATTACTCACAAAGAAAATTTGCAGATAGAAAATCTAAAGATAGTTAATAAAAATGCAGATTTGGCGGTTGATTCTATAAAAATTGATACTAATAAAAGTAACACTGCTTACATTAATAATATTTTATGTAAAACAAAAGAAACAGAGCCTATTAAAGTTCCATCTCTCAAGTTATTTATTGAACGTGACAGTATAAGAGTTCCAGAAACAAGCATTTTTATGCCTAATTCTAAATTTACTCTAAAAACAGAAGTAACAAACTATAATACAAATGATTTGAGCTTTAACACTTCTGTTAAAGGATTTATCAATTCTAAGGATATAAAAGCGTTAAAATCATATTCAGCCAGATATCCGTTTAAAATTACATTTAACGGCAATAAATCTATTCAAAACATCCTTTCACAAATTTTATTAGAAAACACTGCCGTTTTGGACGAACCTGCTATAATTAACTTCTCTTCTAAAATAGATAAAAATACTCTAAAGTTAGAAGATTTAAGTATTGTATCTTTTAATGGCACTTTCTCAGATGATTTTAAGTCTAATTTAAAAGGGCAAAAACGTATAATTATTACAGGAGCGGTTGAAGATTTAAAGAATCCTGTAATGAAGAATATTCGAGTATTTTTCCCACAGCAGTTAAACTTAAAATTATATGATACTCTTGCACAAATTAAAGGTGATTTATTTATAAACGGTAAAATGAACAAACCTGATATTGTCGGGCAATTAGCGTTACAAAATCTTTTTAACCAGTCAATGCAATTGTCATTAAGCAATGGCGTATTGGATTTCAATAAAAATATCGTAATACTTAATGCTCCAAATGTAAAAATTGCAGACTCTTCAATGTCAGTAAATGCAACTGCTTTAACAGACATATCAGAAGCGGTTACAATCAAAAATATTAATATTAAGTCTAAGTACCTTAATACAGATACTTTATTAATGTACAAAGATAATCCGTTATTAAAAGTTTATCCGTTAACCATTAATGACGGTAAGTTCTTCTCTGAAAGAATTCTTGCCAATATTTATGGTTCTCCGCTATATATTTCAGCTTTTTCAGGAGATTTAAAACTCAAAAACAATGTTCTTACAATCAAGAATATCTCATCAGAGCTTTTTAACGGAAAAATGTCCGGCTCTGTTGAATACGATATGAGAGATGAACATTTTAATTCCCAGATTATGGCAAGAGGAATAAGTGCAGAACCTATCTTTAATATTATTTCAACACGAAAAGATTCTATAAGCGGGACTATGGATTTTGATACAAACTTAAAAGGAGAATTAACCTCTAAACAGTCTCTTAATGGTGATATAAAGTTTATAGTACAAAACGGAAGAATGTCTACATTAGGAAAACTAGAGCATCTACTTTATGCACAAAACATTGTTGCAGATAACATGCTAAGAACATCCTTAAGCGTAGTAACAAAAGCAATTACGTTAAAAGACACCGGCTTATTTAAATATCTTCGAGGCGAAATTCAAATGGAAAACGGTATTGCCAATATTAAAATGCTTCAGTCACAAGGTCCTCTAATGGCATTATTTATTAAAGGACAATACAATCCTTCAAATGATTATGCTAAAATGGTTGTGCTTGGAAGACTATCAGATGAAGTTATGTCCGGATTAGGCGCCTTTGGAGATTTCTCGCTTAACAAACTTATGGTTATGCTTACCGGAGAAGATCCAAAATATAACATAGTACCGGAAGATTTTGAAAAAATACCTCAATTGCCTTCTAAGAATACAAAAGAGTTTCGTTCAATAATTAATGGTATAATTGATAAACCAAGTTCTGTACAATCTTTCAACTGGGTTTCTTACAGCCAGAAATCGTTGAAACAGAAAGATGTACCCATGACAAATATAAAAGTACCTACATTTGTAGATGAATTACCTTACTAGGAGATTAAATGACAACTAAAATAGCAATTACAGGTAAAAGCGGAAGCGGAAAAACAACAATTACAAAAGCTTTTTTAAATATTCTAAAAGAGCGTTTTCCCGAAAAATCTATTTTGCTTTTTGATAATGATTTAACCGGAGAACTTGGACATACATTTGGACTTGATATCAGAAATACGATTTATGGTATAAGAAGCGGTAAACATGAATATAAAACCGGTATTCCTCAGCACATGACAAAACAGGAATATATTGAATGGGCAATGGAAGACATTATTGTACCAATAGAGGATAACGTTGATATAATTGTTTCATGGCTAGTAGGTTCAAAAGATTGCAGATGCCCTATTACAGAACAAATCAATGTTGCTTTGCAAAAATTTATCGAAAGATATGATTTTGTAATCTTTGACTGCGAATTTGATTTAAAATACCTAAATCAGCTTCTTGACGTAGACATTGATTTAGCTTTAATAATAACTAATCCGACCAAGGAGTCAATAAAACTTGCAAGCAGAATTAGCGAATATTCTGCAAAATACGCAGCAGGAGGACAACTGGGAGTAATTCTTAACAAAGCCGAAAATACGGACTTAACTGAAATATACTCACTGGCAAAAGAATCTGATATTGAAATCATAGGCTCCATACCTTTTGATAACAACCCGGAAGTAATTGCAGACGCTGTTAAACATTTTTATTTCAGACTTAATTTACCACAGGAGAATGAACAATGATTTTAGACGGCAAACAAACATCTGCAAAAATTCTTGATATGGTAAAAGATAGAGTTTCTGCATTGGATAAAAAACCTCACCTTGTGGTTATATTGGTAGGAGATAACCCTGCAAGCAAAATATATGTTAGAAATAAACAGAAAGCAGCACTTCAAGTAGGAATCCAATCAACTATAATTGAATTGCCTAAAGAAACAACCGAAGCAGAGCTTTTAGACAAGATTGAAGAACTAAATAATAATAGCGATGTTACAGGAATGCTTGTTCAGCTTCCTTTACCTGAACATATCAATAAGAATAAAGTAGTAACGGCTATTTCTCCAAAGAAGGATGTCGATGGGTTCAATCCGGAAAATGTAGGACGTCTTGCCATTGGTTTAGAACCATATTTCTATCCGGCAACACCACAAGGCATAATAATGCTTCTTGATGAATATAATATACCTATAAAAGGAGCTGATGCTGTTGTTATCGGACGTTCTAACATTGTAGGAAAACCAATGGCTCAAATGCTGCTAAAACGCAACGCCACTGTAACAATCTGCCACTCATTTACACAAAACATTGAAGACAAAATAAAAACCGCCGATATTGTCATATCTGCGGTGGGTAAAAAGATTGTAAGATGTAAGATGGTTAAAAAAAATTCTGTTATTGTTGACGTCGGGATTTTCAAAAACGAAAACGGTCAACTTACCGGAGACGTAGACTTTGATGTTGTATCTCCGTCTGCGGGTTTTATTTCTCCGGTCCCCGGAGGGGTTGGTCCTATGACAATTGCTTCGCTTATGCTTAATGCATCGAAGGTGTATCAATAGAACCATTTTAATTATTATTGATTTAAAAGTCCTGTATCTTGAGCACAAGTACCAACAAGAGTTTTTTCTGCGTCTTTTTGAGCTGAAAGTTCTTGTACTAAAGTATCGTACATTGTTTTCATAGTATCGTATTCAATATCTAAATCTGCTAGTTCCAATGATAACTCTGCATCATATTGAGAAACTTTAATATCTGCATATCTTCTTGCGGTAGCTTCAGAATAATCATTCGCTCCAACAGTAAAGCCATTTGCTTTCAATTCTCTTGTTCTTGAAGAATCAGTGGCAGAATCCATAGCACTTTCCCATTTGGTTTCATATTTAACTTGCTCTTCAAGCTTAGCCATATTAGCTTCATACTTATTAGACCAATACATTTGTTGTTGAATATAATAGTTGTAATCTGCTTGAGTAGTTAATAAACTTCCTAATGCTGTTGCTGTGATTGCCATCTTCTTATACCTTTTGTTTTATCTTACATAGATATAAAGTATATAAATTTTATTGAATTTCACAAGTTATTTTTTTTGTTACATTTCTTTACAAAAATAGCACTTTAAATATACTCATTTATATTGTACAATATATACTCTGGAGAAGATTTTACACATGATAAAGCCCATAAACGTTAACTCCAATAGTTTTCGAAACAATCACACTGAATATAATGACCCATTATTAAATTGGCCTTTGCGCGGAGCAGCATTTACCAATGAAGTAGGCGAAGCTATGCGTCCACTAATTGGCAACTATGCAACATTAAGTTGGGCACCTGCTTTATTATATATAGGTGCAGATATTTATGATAAATACAAAAATGATCAGACTGAATACAGCCCTAGTTCACGAAGAGCTCTAAAGCAGGCTCTATTTCAGGGGTTAGCAAGCGTATGTCTTCCTATTGTTGCAGTAAAAGGAGGACAAAATTTATTCTCGCTATTGGGTCTTTGCACAAAAGATAATATAAGTATTAATACAAAAGAACATGTAAATAAGCTTGCACAAGAATTTGTAGCAAATGGTAAAATGCATGCCTATGCAGGTAAAGATGATGAATGCATAAAAGAATTTATGAATACTGTATCTAATAATATGGATTTATCAGACAAAAAACAGGTTAAACATGCATATTCTAATAACAAAGAAAATGTAAATAAATTTGCAAAAACAACAATAAAAGAATTAATCAAACTGCGCAAAGATTTATTAAGTCCAAACGATGAATTTAAAATCAGCAACACATATTTAAGCTATGAACAGGCTTTAAAAAACGGACAAACTGAGAATGTTGCAGTAAAAAGTGTTTTACAACATCAACTTAAGAAAAAGACTTTAAAAGGCAAATTTATCAAAACTATTGGCGGATTTTTAGCTTTAGGAGTTGCAATTAAACCAATTGACAGATTTGTAGAAGAAGTTCTTATTGGAAAAGTTGTTGCACCAAAATTAGACAATAAAAAAGACGCATAAGCGTCTTTTTTTTATTAATTATTACTTAAGACCAATCTAAATGTTGCTAAATTCTTAATTGACAACATTTTGTGTTTATTACCTTGCTGTTCTGAAATAGCAAATATTCTACAGATACGTTGGATTTCTTCAACATCTTGTCTTGTATCAAGTTTATATACGTTCTTTATAGGATCCGGAATAACTGACATAGTAGCGTATAGTTCTTGTTCGTTCATGCGAAGCTCCTTATTAAATCTGCCTTATGTATATATAAAGTTTATTACTTTTAAAAAATTGCCTTTTTTGTTGTAAATTGTTAAGAAATATTAACGCTTGCTTAAAAAAAAGAACTATGCAATAATGGTTTTAATAGCTGAGGAAGGGATTTATAGAGTTCTTTTTCTTGCTGTTTTTATATTGTTAAACCCGTTAAAAAGGATAGTGTTTCACTAATGAGTGAATATAAGTTTAATTACGATTATTTAAAGAAAAATGCGAGCTCCGGCAGCTGGAGACGCGGTTATGAGTTGTATCAAAAAGGTTTATTACTTGAAGCTGAACCTGAGAAAAACTTTTTTAAAGGTAAAGTAAAAGGGAATTATCAAGATTTTTATGTAACTGACCTTATTTTCAAGAAAAACAAGGTTGAGGCAAGATGTAATTGCCCGCTTAAAGAAGAATGGTGTAAGCACTCGGTTGCAGTTGCACTTAAGGCTATTGAAACAGGAGCTTATGACAACTGGCTAATGGAAAAACATGATATCCAGCCGGATTTAAGTGATATTGCTGCTCCTGCAATTGAAAAAACTAAGGGGAATTATATATTCCATTTTAATCCGAAAAGAAGACAGAATTTCTTCTCAATTCTAGTTAGGGACAGAGCTACAAACAAAATTGTACGTTCGCTTGAAACAATTCTAAGAGCATTAATTGAAGTACAAAAGCTTAATCCTGATTTTCAGTTGAATGAAGTACAAAAAGCAGAATTAAACTTATTCCAAACTTTATTAAAAATTTCAAAACAAGATAAGAAAGCCGGTTGGTATGATATTCCTATCACGAAATTTGCACCTGTATTTCCATTAATGGCTGAACTTGAAGAAGTTTTGGACGAAAAAACAAAAGAACGTATTATGTTCACCAATAATGAATGGTCTTTGAATCTTGATGTTTCAACTACTAATGTTAACGGCGGAACTAACATTGTTCTTGAGCTATTTTGGACAAGACCTGATAAAGATTGTATTTACCCGTTTGAAGAAATCAAATATTTCTCTAGACAAATTAAATGGGGACGTTATAGAAATATTATTTTCCCAATTAATGTTGCAATGAATGAGCTTCCGCAAAGCATTATTAAATCAACATTTACAGACCTTAAGGATGCAGATGGCGGTAAATTTGTATATGAGGAATTGCCGCATTTACAAGAAATTATGAATGTAACAATTGCTGAAAATATAAGCAAATTATTAATGGAACACAAAGCACCTGTTAATATTGTTACACTTGGGATTGACTATGACCAGTCACTAAAAGCTTCATTAGAATTCGACTATTCAGGCATGAGGGTTCCTTACTCTAAAAGCCATGATAAATCACCATATTTGTCAGTAAAAAGCAAAGAGCAAGACCTTGTTTACTGGATTAAACGAGACTATCAACATGAACAAATGGCATACAATATGCTTCTTGCATGTAAGTTTGTACCTATGCAGACAAATAATCTGGCTTTGGAAAAAGAAACCGCGATTGATTTTTATAACTATTATAAACAGCAGGCAGGCGAAGGCTGGGTATTTGAAGAGCGTGATGATATGAACTTCTTCAAACTTGTACCGGAACCGTTTAAAATGTGTGCAAAAGTAGATTTCTCCGAAGAATCTATCGATAGTATGGAAATTCAGCTTTATGGACAGGTTGGAGATGAAATCATAGACTTTGATGACATTTATAACACAATTCAGAGTGGTGAAAAATACGCTCGTGTAAGAAGCTTAGGCTTTGTTGAATATCCTGCTCAAAATATTTATCAAGTAATGCGTTCTTTTAACTCGTTTGATGCTTACAGAAACGATGAAAACAAGTTTTTGGTTAAAACATACCGCGTAGGCTTGATTACAGAATTACAAAACCAGGGATTTGAACTTGTTTTGAGTCCTAAGTTCCAAAAATTCTGGGAACAAATTTCTACATTTTCTACAACTTCAGAGGGTGTTGAATTACCAAAAGGAGTTAATGCAGAGTTTCGTGAATACCAGATTAAAGGTTTCAGCTGGCTGTGGTTTATGTATCAGTATGGCTTAAACGGCATTCTTGCAGATGATATGGGTCTTGGTAAAACATTACAGGCACTTACTCTTTTGCAAAAAGCTAAAGAAGTTGACGGTCCAATGCCAACATTGGTTATTGCTCCGACTACCGTTGTATTCAACTGGGAAGCTGAAATTCAGAAGTTCACTCCTGAATTATCTTGTTTAAAGCTATCAGGGACTGAAAGGAAAACTCTTTTTAAAGAAATTCCTAATTATGATATTGTTATTACAAGCTATGCTCTTGTTAGACGTGATATTGCAAAACTTAAAAAATATAAGTTCAGATATATTATTCTGGATGAATCACAAAATATTAAAAACGCAATTTCACAGACTGCACAATCAGTAAAAGAGCTTATTGCAGATCATAGATTGGCTCTTTCCGGTACACCGATTGAAAACAAACTGGAAGAATTATGGTCAGTATTTGATTTCTTAATGCCAGGCTTCTTGTTCAATGTTGCAGAGTTTAATTTTAGATATGTTACACCGATTATGGAAAGACAGGATAAGACTGTTGAAAAACGTTTAAAACTCCAAATCTTCCCATTCATATTAAGACGTATGAAACGAGATGTAGCAAAAGACTTGCCGGATAAAGTTGAAAACATGGCATATTGTGAACTTACTGATGAGCAAAGAGATTTCTATCTTGAAGTTCTTGACAGTACAAAAGAAGAGCTATTCAAAAGTATTGAACTTAACGGTCTTGAAAAGAGCAGAATGTCAATATTCTCAGCACTTCTTAGATTACGTCAAATTTGCTGTCACCCTAAACTTTATGATAAAGAACATGTTAAAGGGGTTATTCAGTCCGGTAAATTTGAATACCTTAAGAGTATGCTTGAACAAATTATTCAAGAAAAACACAGAGTTCTGTTGTTCAGCCAGTTTGTTGATATGTTAGATATTATTAAAGGCTGGTTAGAACGCTCGGGAATTCCTTATGAATACTTGACCGGTAAGACAAAAGACAGACAAAAAGCGGTTGAAAACTTTAATAATAACCCTAATATTCCGATTTTCTTAATCAGTTTGAAAGCCGGCGGTACAGGTTTGAACTTAACAGGTGCTGATTACGTTATTCATTACGACCCATGGTGGAATCCTGCGGTTGAAGATCAGGCTACAGACAGAGCTTACCGTATTGGTCAAACTAAGAAAGTATTTGTTTACAGACTTATTACAAAGAACACGGTTGAAGAAAAGATACAAAAAATTAAAGGACGTAAGCGTGACCTTGTTGACAGCGTAGTTTCTATCGATAGAAACATTACGAAATCACTTACAATGGAAGACATCAAAGAAATATTCTCTGTTGACTAAATCCACCCACTCAAACCAATTTGTGGCACCACAGCAGAGTTTATACTTAGAAACAGTACTTACGCAGATTGTCGTCCGGCCCATTTCTACTTGCATAGCAAAAGAAAAAGTTTGCTAAGGTTTCTTAGCAAACATTAAATAAACACGAGGATATTAAGAGAGAGTATAAAAAGAGCTTTTATATAAGTTTCAAGTCTAACGTTTTGACTTTTAACTTGTTTTTTGTAATTCCCTTTGTCCTTACATCTATATAAAGTTTTTCTATTTTGAGAAATTGCCTTTTTTAAACGACATTGTTACAAAGCTTAAAACTGTATAAACAAAGGCTTTAAGGCATATTGACAAAGTATATACTCACTTTTCTACATTAGCCCTCAATTCCTTTACAGAAAGTATTTTTGTGGTACTATATTGTTATGGGGATTGAAGAAGGAGAAAGATTTTGGCTCAACAGAATATGTTTTCAGACGGGAAGATAGTTCCTGTTAATATAAGAGAAGAGATGAAAAAGTGCTATATCGATTACGCAATGTCAGTAATCGTGGGTCGTGCGCTTCCTGATGTACGTGACGGTTTAAAACCTGTTCACAGACGTATTTTATACGCAATGAACGAATTGGGCATGACACCGGATAAACCGTTCAAAAAATGTGCTCGTATAGTTGGTGAAGTTCTTGGTAAATACCACCCGCACGGTGACAGCTCTGTTTACGAAGCACTTGTTCGTTTGGCTCAAGACTTTAACACAAGATATCTTGTTGTAGACGGTCATGGTAACTTTGGTTCTGTTGACGGTGACTCTGCAGCTGCGATGCGTTATACAGAAGCACGTATGCACAAAATCACAACCTCTATGCTTGCTGATATTGACTGTGAAACAGTTGATTTCGGACCAAACTTTGACGGTTCATTAGAAGAACCCTCCGTGCTTCCAGTAAGGCTTCCAATGCTTTTATTGAACGGTGTTTCAGGTATTGCGGTAGGTATGGCTACAAATATTCCTCCACACAACTTAAGAGAAGTTGTTGATGGAACAATTGCTTTAATTGACAATCCGCAAATCACAATTGAAGGATTAATGGAACACATCAAAGGACCTGATTTCCCTACTGCAGCTACAATCATTGGCTTGAATGATATTAAACAAGCTTATGAAACAGGACGCGGTTCTATCAAAATGTCTGCAGTTGCTACAATAGAAGAAATTCCTGGTGGAAACGGTCGTCAATCAAGAACAGCAATTATCGTTACCGAAATTCCTTATCAGGTAAACAAAGCACAATTAATCGAAAAGATTGCTGATTTAGTAAAAGAACAAAGAATTAACGGTATTTCTGACCTTCGTGATGAGTCTGACAGAGACGGTATGCGTATTGTTATTGAGCTTAAACGTGATGCTAAGCCGGAAGTTGTTAAAAACAACTTGTTCAAATATACTCAGCTTGCTACAACATTCGGCGTAAACATGGTTACTTTATGTGGTAAACAACCAAGATTATTGAACTTATATGAAGTATTGAACGAGTTTGTTGAACACAGGGTTGAAATTGTTACAAGACGTACAATTTACTTCTTAAAGAAAGCAAAAATCAGAGCTCATATTTTAGCAGGTTTATTGATTGCATTAGGTTCTTTAGATGAAGTTATTGAACTTATTAAAAAATCAAAAACTACTGATGATGCTCGTACCGGCTTAATGAGCAAATTTGGTCTTGATGTTGATCAAGCTAACGCTATATTAGAAATGCAGTTAAGAAGATTAACAGGCTTAGAACAAGACAAAATTAAGAATGAATATGACGAACTTCTTAAAAAGATTGCTGAATATGAAGAAATTCTTGCTGACAGACAAAAAGTTCTTGATATTATTAAAGCTGAATTAATCGAAGATAAAGAAAAATACGGCGATGACAGAAGAACTCAAATTCTTCCAGAACAGGGTGAAGTTACAATCGAAGATTTAACTCCAAACACTCCAATGGCTGTATTTATTACACATCAAGGCTATTTGAAGAGAATTTCTTTAGACACATTTGAACGTCAAAACCGTGCAACACGCGGTAAAGCAGGCATGAAAACTAAGGATGATGACGATATTCAACACTTCTTCACTGCGATGATGCATGATAAGGTATTGTTCTTCTCATCTAAGGGTATTGTTTACAGCTTGAATGTATACGACTTCCCAGAAGGCGGACGTCAGTCTAAAGGATTACCAATTGTTAATGTTCTTCCAATTGAACAGGGAGAAAGAATTACAGCAGTTGTTCCTGTTAGCAGCTTCTCACATGATTTGAATTTGATTATGTTAACTCAAAAGGGTTACATTAAGAGAATCGAACTTGATAACTTCTCAAGCATAAGAAGAAGCGGTATTATTGCAATATCATTAGAAGAAAACGATAAATTGAACTGGGTTAAACTAGCAAATCCAAATGATGAAATCATTATCGGTACATCTTGCGGTATGGCTATTAGATTCCCGATTGAGGATTTAAGACCTTTAGGCAGAAGTGCTAGAGGGGTTAACTCAATGAAATTGCGTTCAGCAGATACAATTATCGGCTGTGATATCGTTCCAAGAAACTATGATGCAGACCTTCTTGTAGTAACATCTGACGGTTTTGGTAAACGTACTAAGTTGAGTGAATTCCGTTCACAAAACAGAGGCGGTATCGGTTTGATTGCAACTAAGTTCAAATCTAATATGTCAAGACTCGTTGCATTGACTATCGTAGAAGAAAAAGACGAAATTATGATGGTAACAGCAAACGGTATTGTAACAAGAATTAAAGCCGGTGATATCTCTTGTCAGGGTAGACCTGCAACAGGTGTGAGAGCTCAAAACCTTGTTGATAATGATACAGTTGTTTCAGTTAACAAGATTGTAAATACGGATAAAGACGATGATAATTCTGAACCATCCGGAGGCTGTACAATAGAAGAAATGCAAGCACCGGCAGGTGAACAAACATCATTAATCGAAGAATAAAAAAGTGGGTAAAACCCACTTTTTTATTCATTTAAATTAAAGAATGCAATCATCCCACCACGTCCGGGTTCTTTATCACTAAAAACGACAGTGTTAAAGTTATTATCCATCAACTTTTGCTGTCCAGATACTTTTAACGGTTTTTTAATAATCATTTCCATTAATGATAAAAATATATTAGACTGTTTCAATATTCAAGCGGTTTGAGAGAAATCCTTCCTGAGTCATACTATTGGCTACAATTTTAACTAATTTATCCTGTACAGGCGTTGTATTATAAATTTTGCCTGATTTCTCAGCACCTTTCTGTGTATATTGTTTTAAAATCAATTTGCCTGTAAAATTAGTTGTATTATTTTGTACATTTAAATTCATAATAAAAATTTCCTCCAGATTTATTTATTATAAAACAGGCAAAAATATTTTTTGCTATTAAGTGGTATAATTAGTTTGTGGAGGTATTTATGAGCGAATTAAAAATATATTTAGATAAAGATATTGATACAGAATTAATTAAAACCAAAAAGATTGCAATAATTGGTTTTGGCTCACAAGGTTATGGTCAAGGAATGAATCTTGTGGACAGCGGTTGTAATGTTGTTTTTGGTTTACGTCAGGGCGGCAAATCCGATATTAAGGCTCGCGATTATGGCTTAAAAACAATGGCAATAGCTGATGCTGTTAAATGGGCTGATATTGTTCAAATTCTTATTCCTGATGAGGTTCAAGCTAAAGTTTATAAGGAAGAAATTGAGCCAAATCTAAGAGAAGGTCAGTATTTGATGTTCTCTCATGGGTTCAATATTCATTATGGATTTATTAAAGCTCCTGAAGGCGTAAAAGTCATAATGGTTGCACCAAAAGCTCCGGGGCACACTGTGAGAAGTGAATATACTGCAGGGAAAGGGGTTCCTGCGCTTGTTGCAGGGGATGATAAAGAACTTGCTCTTTCTTATGCTTCGGCTATTGGCTCAGGACGTGCAGGTATTATTGAAACAACTTTTAAAGAAGAGACTGAAACTGATTTATTCGGTGAGCAAGCTGTGCTTTGCGGCGGATGTGATGCGTTGATTAAAACAGCGTTTGAAACCCTTATTGAAGCAGGGTATTCACCATATATGGCATATTTTGAAGTTTGTCACGAATTAAAACTCATTGTTGATTTGATTTATGAAGGCGGTATTGAAGATATGCACTATTCAGTTTCAAACAATGCTGAATATGGTGACTACACTCGCGGTGGAAGAGTTATTGATACTGATACAAAACAACGCATGAAAAAAATCTTAGCAGAAATCCAAGACGGAAGTTATGCAAAAGAGTTTATGGATGAATTTACTTCCGGAGGAGATAAATTCAAAGAACTAAGAAAAGCTTCAGAAGGGCACCTTATAGAGAAAGTCGGCTCTGAAATCCGTTCTTCTTTCCAATGGGGTAAGGGTAAATTGATTGACAAGGATAGAAACTAAGGGGTAAATAATTAAGGTGGGTAGGTAAAACTACTAACTATATTTACCCCCTATCGGGTTATGGTTTTTGTGAACTACTTTTTTAAAATATAAATGTACCAGAGGGGTATATAAAAAAAAGGAGTTAACAATGAAAAAAACTTTATCTGTATTAGCTGTATTAGGGATTATTGCTACTGCTTCAATGCAAACAGCAAACGCTTTTACTTGGTCTAATCTAAACCCTGCAACTTGGTTTGGCAGCGGTAAATGTGGTTGTGAAAAACCAAAATGCGGTTGCGAAAAGAAAAAATGTGACCCATGCTCAACAGGTTATGCTGCACCATGTGAAGTAAAAACACCTTGTGCACCTTGCCAAAAAGCACAGCCAACTTGCGATCCATGCGACAGATTACAACAAATGAATCGTTAGGGGTAAATATAATATTGGAACGGCTACTTAGTTAAAATTCCAATACAAATTTGCACCTACAAGTCCGCCTTTTGGTGTGACTACAAAAAAAAGAATATTGTTTTCGAAACAATAGCGGAAGCCGTGAGGCGAGAGCGTAGTTGAGAAAATAATATTCTTTTTTGACAATTAGATAGCATTAAAAAGGTGGGCACGCTTACGCTTTGCCCACCCTACATTTAAAATATTTACCTCTTAGTTACATAATGCAAGCAATACACCGGCTGCAACAGCAGAACCGATTACACCTGCAACGTTTGGACCCATTGCGTGCATTAACAAGAAGTTTTGAGGGTTAGCCTCTAAACCAACTTTGTTAGCAACACGAGCTGCCATAGGAACAGCTGAAACACCAGCCGCACCGATAAGCGGGTTGATTTTTGTTTTAGAGAACATATTCATAATGTGTGCCATTATTACACCTGCAGCAGTTGCCACAGAGAATGCAATAATACCAAGAACAAGAATGAACAATGTTTGAACAGTTAAGAACTGGTCTGCTGATAATTTAGAACCTACAGACAAGCCTAAGAATATTGTAACAATATTGATTAAAGCATTCTGCATTGTATCTGATAATCTATCAACAACTCCGCATTCTTTACACAAGTTACCGAATGTCAATGCACCTAATAGAGGGCAAGCATCAGGTAAGAAGATTGCACAAAGAATTAAGATAACAAGAGGAAAAACAATTTTTTCTCTTTTTGATACTTCTCTTAACTGAGTCATTTGAATTTCTCTTTGTTTCTTTGTAGTCAAAGCCTTCATAATAGGCGGTTGAATTACAGGAACAAGCGCCATGTATGAATAAGCTGCAACTGCAATAGCACCTAATAATTCAGGAGCTAATTTTGAAGTAACAAAGATTGATGTAGGACCGTCAGCACCACCAATGATACCGATTGCACCTGATTGAGGAAGTGTAAACCCAAAGATACAAAGTGCCATTAATAATGCACCAAAGATACCAAATTGAGCTGCACCACCTAAAAGTGCAGTCTTAGGGTTTGCAATCAACGGACCAAAGTCAGTCATCGCACCAACGCCCATGAAAATAATCAATGGGAATAAACCTTGGTGAATACCAGCTTCATAGATAATTCCTAAGAAACCGTGAGGGCCGGCAATATCACATACAGGGATATTTGATAACAATCCGCCAAATGCGATAGGCACAAGAAGCAATGGTTCAAACTGCTTTTTAATACCTAACCAAAGTAAGAACAAGCAGATTATAATCATCATCCACATACCGTGCATGTGCAAGAATTGTTCGAAACAATTTTCAATTGCAGGGTCAGCAGGCTGAACAAAGTTCACAATACCTGTTGAATTCCATAGGTTCATTAAACCTTCTTGAATATTCATTCTTTACCCCCTATCCAATCACTACCATAGCTTGGCCTGTAACAACTTTATCGCCTTGAGAAACAAGGATTTGTGAAACAGTACCAGCTTTTGGAGCTTTTACTTCAGTTTCCATTTTCATAGCTTCAACTACTAACAATACATCGCCTTCAGCTACTTCATCACCTTCAGAAACTTCTACACGAAGTACGTTGCCTGGTAAACCTGCTTTAACTTCTTCACCTTCTCCTGAAGATGCTGTTGCTTTAGACTCAATACCCGCTTTAACATTAACGTCATAAGCTTTTCCGTTAACTGTAGCTTTGTCGCCTTCGAGTTTAACAGCGTAGTTTTTGCCGTTAACTTTAACTGTGTATTCACCTGTGCTTGAAGCTTGTGAAGCTGCAGCAGGTGCACTTGCAGAAGTCTTGTTAACAGAAACAGTACCTTTACCAAGTAAGAAGTCGATACCTTTATCAACGTTACCATCTTTACAAGCAGCTGCGATAAATAAGTTTTCGTCAGTTACAGGAAGTCCTGCTGCTTTCAATCTTTCTTCTGCAGCTTTAAGTCCTTTTTCAGGATCTTTTTCGTTAATATCAACAACTTTTTCAGTTGTAGGAGCCATGTTCATTTTTTCTTCAGCCCATTTAACCAATTCAGGATCAGGTTCACAAGGTGTTTTACCGAAGTAACCAAGAATCATTTTAGCGTAACCAGGGTTAGCCATTTTCCAATCACCTTGAGTTGCGTTCAAGAATGCTTGTTGAGCATAGAATTGAGAAACAGGTGTTACAGAAGTACCGAAACCGCCTCTTTCAACACATTCTTTCATTGATTTGATAAGAGCAGGGAATTTATCCAACATACCCATATCTTTAAGCTGGTTAACAGTTGTAGCTGTTGCGCCGCCTGGAAGTGGAGCTTGAATAAGAATTGGGTTAACTGCCAATGAAATTGGAGAAATAGGATAATCTTTCATACATTCTTTGAAGATTTCTTCTGTTTCCATAATCTTAGCAATATCTAAGCCTAAATCGTATTCAGTACCTTTTAATGCGTGCCACATAGAAATAATATCAGGTTGACCTGTACCGCCTGAAACAGGTTTCATAGCCAAGTCGATACCGTCAGCGCCACCGTCAAGAGCTGCTAAGTAAGCTGCTAAGCCTGTACCAGCTGTTTCATGAGAGTGGAATCTGATATGAGCATCTTGACCTAACAATTCACGAGCCATTTTAACTGTTTCGTAAACTTTTCTAGGGTTTGAAGTACCGGAAGCATCTTTGAATGCCAATGAATCAAACGGCAAACCTGAATCAAGAATGTTTCTTAAAACTTTTTCGTAGAAAGCAACATCATGAGCACCTTCACAACCGAATGGAAGTTCCATCATTGTGATAGTTACTTCGTGCTGCATACCGTGTTTTTTAATTGAATTTGCTGAATCAACAAGGTTGTTAACATCGTTTAAAGCATCAAAGTTTCTAACAACGTTAACACCGTGTTTAGCAAACATTTTTGCGTGTAAATCAATTACATCTCTTGGTTGAGAGTTAAGACCTACAACGTTAACACCACGTGCTAAAGATTGTAATTTAACATCCGGACCTACAGCTTCTCTAATTTTGTCCATAGTTTCGAATGCGTTTTCATTACAGAAAAATATTGGAGCTTGAAATCTTGCGCCACCTGCTGTTTCAAAGTGTTTAAGACCAGCACCTACAGCAGCTTGTAGAGCAGGAATAAAGTCATCTACTAAAACTTTAGCCCCGTAAATTGATTGGAAACCATCACGGAATGATGTATCCATAACTTTAATAAGTTTTTTTGACATTGTTTATACCTTTCTTTTTAATTACTTTCTAAACATAGCAGCAACAATAGCAGCTGCGATTTCTGCATCATCAGAAACAGTTTTTCTAGCCTTTCCTCCGCCTGCAACTTGAGGCACAGCTTCAGGGAAAATTTGATTTAATTTTCTTACTACAGCTGACATAACGAACATTGAAAAAATGGTAATAAGTAGAAATGATAATACTGTTCCCATCCCAATGCACATTACGGAAACGCCTTGAACTAATAATTCATTCATAAAATATCTCCTATAAGTAGTACATGTCCATTTTCATCTTTATCGACTAATTTTAAAGCTCCGTTATCTGTAATATCCTTTGCAATCCCTGTAATGGTCTTGTCAAAAACTCTTACAGTAACTTCCTTATTGAGAAAACCTGCTCTTTTAATATAATCTTCTTTTATTAATAAAAACCCTTCCTCAATAAATCTATCATACATCAAACAAAACTTATCTAAAAGCGTTTTGAGGAATTTTTCTTTATCAATTTCCATGCCTGTTTCTATATTCAAAGCAGTTGCAGGCTGATTAATTTCTTTTAACAATTTTTCTTCGCAATTTAGATTAACCCCAAATCCTAAAACAAGCCCCTCTAAAGAGTTAGAAGCTATACACCCTTCTGCAAGAATACCCGAAATTTTTTTACCGTTAATTTGAATATCATTCGGCCATTTAATTCTGGGCTTAACTCCATATTCTTCAAAAGTTTCTGATAAAATCAAGCATAAATATTGAGTTAAATTAGAATAAACTTCTTTCATTTCTTTAGAAGGTTTAAGAACAATACTTGCATAAATATTATTTTCGCCTAAATAACTCCACTTACGTTCCAGACGCCCTCTTCCTGCTGTTTGATTTGAAGTATAAACAACCGTTTTATCCGCTAAATCTTTTATATTCTCTTTTGCGTACTTATTCGTCGACTCAACTTCTTCTAAATAAAATAAATTCATAGCTTAATTGTATAACAAAAATAAAGCCTGCTGAAATCTCAACAGGCTTTTTATATGTACACATTAGGTTTGCCTAATTAATTATGCTGCTTTATCAACTTCTTTTTTAGCTGCTCTTGCATTTACCCAATCACCGATTTTGTTTGCAAGAGGTGTAATCAATACAGGTGTTGCATATCTGTAGATTAGAGTGAATGTTGCAAGACCCGCAAGAATTCTAACACCCTTAAGTCTATTACTCAACCCGCCTGTAATTTTTTCAATTTCTTCTTTTGATTTACCTTCTATCTTAGCCATTTCAGCTTTATAATCCTGTAAACCTGCATATCTGTATTCTCTTTTCTTAACCCAGTTATTTAATAAATGGTCTACAGTATAAGCTGCAATTGTTGGAATAAAGAAACATAGTGCTTGGTTAATTGCAAGTGTTTTTCTCTTTTCAGGATCCAATTCTTTTTTATTTAGCGTTTGTTGAACATACATACCACTTGTTAAGAAAGAACCTGCTGTTACCATGTGTTGAGTTGCTTTGCTTGTTTTTTCTGCCATTTTACCTGAAAAATTAGCAACGCTTTCAGATTCAATTAACGGTTTGCCATACAATTCACCAAACTTTCTAACAAACCAATTAGCTTTATCACCGCTAGGTTTTCCTTTAAAAGCTACAGCGGATTCCTTATTATCTTCTGCAATAGGCTCAGTTGAAACGTCTTCAAATTCTACATCTTCAACTTGCCCAACAGGAGGTTTATCTGCTTCAACAGCTTCTTTTTTAGGAGCTTTTTCTAAATTGAATGCACCTTTTAAAATCCAAGGAATTAATGCTACTGTACTGATTGCAATTGGAATTCTGAATGCTAAATCAGGTCCCCAAGTTAGAAGCTTAGTATGAACATCGTTTCTAGCCTCAGCCTTTAACATCTCATCAGTAATTTCAGTACCTAAGCTGTCTTCTATACCGTTTCTTTGGTATGTTGTAAATTTATAAACATTTTCTTTATTATCAAGTCTTTTCTTTCCGGTAATTCTTGGTCTGTAGTCAAATGTTTCAAGAGGTGATGAAACAAATACTTCATCTAAATCAAGCTTCCATTGATTACCTGATGTATCTTTCCATTGTCTAAAATCAACTACCTTGCCATCTTTATCAAATACAGACGCAACATCAAGTTCACCCCATTTTGATTTAGCTTCCTTCGCGTCAGCTACTAATTTTGTTAAATATTCTTTATCAACATCTTTGAATAGGATTTGAGCCTTATTCATGCCTTCTTCTTCAACAACGAAACCTAATCTTGACATATCAACTGCATCATATAAAGTTCTGCCATCTTTTAGAACAACATCATTAAAAGATTTTCCTTTTTGAGAAGCCCAATCTACATCAACTTTAAGAATTTTGCTGAAAGTAGTATCTGAAACTTCACCCAATTGTTTAAACTCAGGAAGTTTAGAACAGTTTTTAATATCATCTGTAAAAATATTACCTAATTTATCACGCCATTGTTTAATAGGTTTTCTTGCTGCATCTGTACCGATTGATGCCATATCTAAGTGAGGATATAAGCGTTGTAATGTCTTTTCAGTTAGATTTTGTTTCATAACTCTCATTACATGGTTAGAACCAGCTTTAAACGGTGCTGTTAAAGCAAATGCTGTAATAAAACCTACAATACCTGATGCTAAAGCATGACCTGAAGCATAAGCATTGTTTTCTTTATCACCAGGTAAAGCATTAATTGTTAATGCACGAGCTCCACAAGCCACTGCCGCAATTGATGCTTGAACAACAGTTTCATATTCTGCTACGTTCAAAATTTTATCAAAAAGGGGACTTTTTAAAATACTGTCCCCTTTTTTTGATTCAGGCTGGGGATTTTTTGAAACCTCGCCAACCGTCTTTTTTATACTCGAAATAATTTTTTTTGCATCCTTAATAGGATTTTTTGCTCTAAATGACACACCGCTCTCATAAGAGTCTGACGTCACCATTAAATCTTTTTTACGCATTTGTTCTGAATAATTCAATCTAATCTCATTAGAAGATAACATGTTGGTTGATTTAGCACCCGCTAAGGAGTTTAGATTTTGTGTTGTATGAATCTTCATCATAGTTTCCAATCTAAATTAATGTCTACACATTTATCTTAAAACAAAGCAAAATTTTTTTTGCTAGTTCGTTACAAATTTGTTACAATTGTTATGTAAAAGTAAATAGTGAGTAGTGAATAGTGAATAGATGGTTAACTTTATTAATATTTGCAGCGTTATTAAATCCGACATTTGCATTTGATTTGGATGAAACTGTTGATGATGAAATAAGAAAAAACTATGGTACACAGGAAGAAAATCTTCCTGCTCTTCCTGCAATTACAAAACACATGGAAACAACAAAAACTCAAGAAAAAACTCCTCCTGTCACTTATCCTGTTTACAAAGGCGGTAATACTAAGATAAGAAAAGGAACTGTAATAAATGTTATAAGCACAACAGCAATTTCAGACTGGCAAAAATCAGGTAGTTCCGTAAAATTTAAAACAAGACAGCCTATTTATGCTAAAAATTATACAATTCCGGCTTCTACAATTTTTAACGGTGAAATAATTGAATCGCATCAGCCGCAGATAACATGTAACGGCGGACTTGTTGTTATTCGAGTCCATTCAATGATATATAAAGGGCAAACAGTACCCGTTAACGCATATATAACACGCGCTAATGATAAAAAAATATTCCTTAATAATATTAAAGGCGAAAGAACATATCTAAAAACGATGTGGCAAAAAGGCAACTGGGGCAGAACTCTATTTAATCGTATGTTAACACTAACAGTAAATCTTGGGGGTGAAGGCTCAACATTTATACTTTCACCGTTCCCGCTAGCCTATGGAACAATATGCCTTGGTGCAAACGCAATTACATCACCATTTTGTGCATTTTTCTCAAAAGGAGGGCATGTTTCTATCCCGGCCGGGCGAGCTTTTAAAATCAGATTACTAGATGATGTAATGATTTAAAAAAGAGGTACAACATTTTGTTCTTCAAATTTAGGGCAAGTATTCCAAATTAAAGTAGGAATAATATCACCTTGAACACGCCCCGGGAACTGACAATTACAAGTTCCTTTAACCATATTAGTCGAACCGTCTGCAACAGCTTGGAAAAATTTGCAATTCTGACATGCTTTTAATGTAAGTCCTTTGTCATTAAGTTTTGTTGATAATTCTCTCATTGCATCCGTCATGCGCAAATGCTGATTTTTCGTTGTATATTTTTTCCCTTTATTAATAAAAGTAATTTTAGCCATACCATCAATAGAAATCAACTCAACCTGACATTGATGCTCATTTTTGCCGTCAGTAACAATAACATTTGTTGTCATTGTCTCAATTACAGGTTTTTGCGTTGTCTTTCTAAGAATATTTCTAATACCTCTTATTAAAGGGAAATTATAAATCATACGTGCGATTGAACAAATAGGATACATAAATAAATACAAATATTCTTTTGGATATAATTTGGCATTTAAAAAACTTACGCAAACAGCAATCATAAATACAACTGCTGTAATTAATACCGCTGAATAATTAACCCAGAATGGGAAAACATAAGAATGTCTTAATATAACAAAATATGCTAATATACAAACAAGCCAGTTTGGCGCAGCTAAAGAAAATATAAACTCTCCTGCTACACGCCCATGAGGCTGCCAGAATAATGACCAAAAAATATTTAATCTCTGAGATAAAGAAGGAATTCTGAAATCAAATTTTTCAATACCTGTATAAACCTTTAAATCATCTATAAAAGCAACTTTTATACCTTCTTTTGCCAGCTTTAAAGTATATCGTAATTCTGAAATAATGTTTCTGAAATCGAAAGATTCCATTCTATATAAAATATCTCTTTTAATAACAAAAGAATCTGTGTTAATAATATTAGTCAAATCTAGCCTTGTTCTCGTTTTATATATAAATTTAGCACAATATCTTGAGTACGCAGATTTAACATTTTGCCAGAAAGTTAAAGTATCTTTTTCAGGTAAATAGTTTACCATCGGATTAATAACATCATATTTAGCAAGATAGTAGTTAATATTTGTTAGAAAATCTGCATCAACATAGTTTTTTGCATCTAAGAAAACAAATGCATCTAAATTCTGCACTTCTTGTAATTTGGCTGCAATTATTGAATAAGCCTGACTTTTACCGATTGGCTCCAGGTTATCAATATTAATTACATTTACATTCAAATCACTCTGCAAAGTGACTTCAGGAATATTTTCACATTTATCCAAGATCGCATAAATTGTATAATGCTGTCTTGCATAAGTTTGATTTTTCAATTGCTTAAGCAAGTTTTCTAAAGTATCAGCCTCTCCGCTGGCATAAACAACAACACAAAGATTTGCATTTGTTGGAATAAACTTATCTCTTACCTTGCGAACAGACTTCATTGAAGCTGTTGCAAGAATCAAAAAATAAACTGTAAAAATCGAGATGTAAATATATAATAAAGTAATCATGATAATTGTCTCCAAGAGAATTGTACTTTAAAAATACTGAAAAATCCATAAAAAAAGAGGAGCTTATTTTTAAACTCCTCTTTTAATTTATGCACTTTCTTTTTGATGCAGTGGAATTAATTCAGCATGCTCACCAACCTCTGTTGAAGTTTCCGTTTTCTCTTCTTCTTTTTTTACCATATCTTTTGTTATAGTAAATTTCTTGATAGAATCATCAGAAGGAATATCATACATTACATCAAGCATCAATTCTTCTACAATAGAACGCAACGCTCTTGCACCGGTTTTTCTTTTAATAGCTTTTTGAGCAATTAAATCAACAGCTTCCGGCTCAAAATCAAGTTCAACACCGTCCATTTCAAGTAAGCATTTATACTGTTTAAGAACAGCATTCTTAGGTTCAGTAAGAATCATTTTTAATGTTGCTTCATCCAATGCATCCAATACAGCATAAACAGGAATACGTCCGATAAATTCAGGAATCAAACCAAACTTAAGCAAATCTTCCGGTTGTAATTTCTTTAATAATTTAGCAGCAGCCTGTTGTTTTTCAGCCTGTGTCGGAGCAGATTTGCCAAAACCGATTGATGAACCATCTTTAACTCTGTGCTCGATAATTTTATCCAAATCAACAAAAGCACCGCCAACAATAAATAAAATATTGCTTGTATCAATTTGAATCATCTCAGCTTGAGGATGTTTTCTTCCGCCTTGTGGAGGAACATTTGCAACAGTACCTTCAATAAGCTTTAATAACGCTTGTTGAACACCTTCTCCTGATACATCTCTTGTAATAGAAGTATTTTCGGATTTTCTTGCGATTTTATCAATTTCATCAATATAAATAATACCTCTTTCAGCCTTTTTAGGGTCAAAATCAGCATTTTGATATAATCTTAGCAAGATGTTTTCAACATCATCACCAACATAACCTGCTTCTGTTAATGTAGTAGCATCTGCTACCGCAAACGGTACATCAAGCATTTTCGCAAGTGTCTGCGCCAAAAGAGTTTTCCCGCTACCGGTTGGACCTACTAATAAAATATTAGATTTCTGGATTTCAACTCCGTTTGTATCTTCTTTCTTATTATGTTTTAGACGTTTATAGTGGTTATAAACAGCTACAGACAAAACTTTCTTCGCATCATCCTGTCCAACAATATGCTGATCTAAATATGCTTTGATTTCTTGAGGTTTTGGAATAGGTTTATCATCTGATGAGTCAGATGTATCTTTTTTGCTTCCGCCTTCAACAGTTTTTTCCTTACCTTCAAAAAATTCTTCATCAAGAATTTCATTACATAAATCAACACATTCATCACAAATAAAAACATCCGGACCGGCAATCAGTTTTTTTACCTGATCCTGTGTTTTACCGCAAAATGAACATTTTAATCTGTCGTTTGATGACATTTATATTATCTCCTGTTAATTGGGTCTAAAAGGATGTGATTACATCACATCCTTAGTTATAACTTTATCAATCATACCATACTCAAGAGCTTCCTGAGGAGTCATGATATAGTCTCTGTCAGTGTCTTTCTCAATCTTTTTGATTGATTGTCCGGTATTTGATGCCATAATTTCATTCAAAGTCTTTTTAATTCTTAAGATTTCTTGTGCTTGAATCTCAATATCAGTTGCTTGACCTTGAGCACCACCTAAAGGTTGGTGAATAAGAACTCTTGAATGAGGAAGAGCCATTCTCTTACCTTTAGCACCTGAACATAGCAAGAATGCGCCCATAGATGCAGCTTGACCTAAACAAATAGTACTTACATCAGCTCTAATATGCTGCATTGTATCATAAATAGCAAGACCTGCTGTAACACTACCTCCAGGTGAATTGATATAAAGCATGATATCTTTTTCAGGGTTCTCACTATCTAACAATAAAAGCTGCGCAACAATCAGGTTTGCAACCATATCATCTACAGGTGTTCCCAAGAAAATAATTCTTTCTCTAAGAAGTCTTGAGAAAATATCAAAAGATCTTTCACCTCTGCTTGACTGTTCTATTACTACAGGTACAAAACTCATCTTCTAATTTCCTTTCTTATATTAAGTAACTACTTAATTATACTCTACAAACCTCATATAACAATAATGAATTTGGATGAGATTTAGCTATAATGGGCTGTCAATATTATAACACAAATTTTTATCTCTGCACTCCTCTAAAAAAAAAACGCGGGCGGCGAGGTGTTGAGCTCACCTCGCCGTTTAAATGTTGTAGCAATAATTTCCCGCTTTTTTAAACAAGGGACGGCGGACATTCCGTAAGGACTATAGGCTAGTCGGTGTACTTGCCAGGTCCGCCTTTTTAGTCAAACTACTGGTGGGTT
>CAKNXK010000013.1 GCA_932182025.1 uncultured Candidatus Melainabacteria bacterium | reverse complement strand
TGGAAAGACAGATTCACTGGCTATGGTCAGGCTATGGTTCGTAACGGCGGCAGAAACGGTGTTGCATTGACCTTCGGATTTAGATGGGCACTGGGTAAAGATGCTGAAGATTTGTAGAAAAAAGGCGGTTCATAGAACCGCCTTTTTTAAAACTCTTTACCATGAAAATCTGTACCGCCGGTCTTGATTAATTCAGGGTATTTTTCTGCAATTTTCAAAACATCTTTTGAAGAATGAAACTTAACTATTTTCCTAAATCTCGGGTATGGATAGTACACTTCAATCCCGTCTAAACCCGCTTTTATTAAGTTCCTGACAAGTCTATCCAAGCTTAACGCCCAGTAGCATGCCGGGTGTGCAAGTACTGCAATCCCGCCAGCTTCATGAATAGCTTTGATTAGTTTTTTGACATTTCTTTTTGGCAGAAGACGAATTAAAACCCCTTCGGTCTCAGATTTATTTTTTGCTAAAAATGGAGCAATGGAAGGGTGGTTAATGTCTATTCCATAAGCTAATAAGTGGATAAAAACGTAACCAAACCAGCAATCAAACTCAACTCCGGTAACCAAAATATCATCCTGAATATGTTTATGCGCTTCTATCGTATTATGGTCTGTAATGGCAATTAATTTGTAGCCTTTTTCTTTAGCGGATTTTATAATCTGGTTATAGTCACCTTCGCCGTCAGAGCAGCTTGTATGTATATGTAAATCAACTTTTTTGTTTTTAAAATCGTCTTCTGTTAAATTTCTCATAATTTTATAATACAATAGAAATCTGGGGAGACAAATTATGGCGAAAAAAAATAAAACACCTTTAGGAATTTTTATAGAATCAATCGGGTTATATTTTTCAAATTTTGATAAGTTTGTGAAATATATGACTTTTCCTGTTTTAGGTCAGGTTGGAGGCTTATTACTGGTATTAACCCTAACTATGATTTATACAAAGCATATTCCTCAGATTGAGAATATTAATATTCTTCTTTTGTTATCAATTCTGGTAACTCTTCCGGGGCTTTTAATATTCACAAAAGCTTTTTGGGAATATCTTGTTGCTTACGGAGCTGTAAATTCTATGCTCAGCAATATGCTTAAATCGGGTAAGGTCTACGATTTTGATGCGCATACAGAACTGATTAAAAGAAGAACAATTCCTTTTGTAGGACTTTGGTTTTTGTTTGGTGTCTTCTCGCTTCTTGCGGTATTTCCGTTGTTTTGGGTACCTGCAGGTGTAATCGCTGTATTTTGTGTGCTTGTATTTCAGGTATTTACTTACGAACCTGAACTTTCACCGATTGGTTGTGTTAAAAGAAGTATGCAGTTAGTTAAAGGTCATTTTGCTTCTACTTTTATGCTTATGGCTCTTGTCGGTGCCTTAACTTATGTTTTTGTACCTCAAATCGTTAATAAAGTCTTTGAGCTAATCAAATTAACAGATTGTTTTGCTAATATGATTACGCCTTTTGTTGAACAGCTTCCTATTGCGGAGCTCAATGCGCTTTTATCAGTAGCTTATATTCCTGCAATAGAAGTGAAAGATATTGCAGTTTTTGCTGTGACAACAACTGCTGCTCAAATTTTTATTCAATATACATTACCTCTTCGCTCGATTTTATGGGGGTTATGGTATGAGGAGTTAAATGGAACTCTTCCTGTAAAATCAACAAAGAAGAAGCCTAGCGAAAAATTAATGGAAGCTTCTAAGAAAAAATATTCTTCAAAAAAACTTGACAGAAATATTTTAAAACGCGCTATGGAGAAGGATGACGAGGGGTAAATAGAGGGTGAATTTCGGGTAAATTATCTGGTAAATACCTCAAAAATCATTCCGCCATCAATAGTTGTATCAAGTTTATAATTATTTTTAATCCAGTCATAGATATTTGTAGCATAGTCTTGACCAAATTTTGTGTAATAATACGCTGATGTATCATAATCGCTTATTACTATATAATCGGGTTTAGTTATCTCAAGACGTTTGGTTATAACATCTTCGCCAAATGTTTCTACGTATAAAGGTATTAATGAGTAGAACTTTGAATCACTCTCTCTTGATGATAAAAAGTTTACACATAAACCCTCCGGATAAACAACAATCTTAGAGTTTTTATCTGTTTTTTCAAGATATGTTATTAGTTTGTTCAGAGCTCTGCCGTTAATTCTGGTAGTTTTTATAACTCCTCTTTCGGTGCTTATTTTTACATCTTTTTTATTCAGTGCTGAAATGTTTTGTCCGCCTACAACTATAGCCCATATTAATAAAAGTATTGCCAATCCGTTTCTGAATTTATGCGGAGTAAGTATTCCTAATGATATCAACGCAAATGGAAGAAAGAATACTCCATAAGCTTGAAGTGTGAGAGCACAAAAAACTTTTGCAGAAACAAGCAGGGTTCCAAAAACGAAAAACTTTTTATTAAAATTCAGTTTTTTATATCTTAGGACGAATAGTATTATTATTGCAGGCATTACCCAGACAAGGATTTCCTGATACTTAACCCAGTAAACAGGAATCAAGAATTTTACGAAATTTATAAGATAAATTGGAATTAGTTCCAATCTGAAAGATAGTCCCATTGACGAGTAGAACCAGTATAATGTCTTTGTTGCCCCCATTTGGATTATAAGTCCAAAGGAGGTTAAAATATCTGTAATACTTGCTCCCTTAAGTCCAATTATTGTTATTAATGCCGGTAAAAATAATGCCGGCAAGTTTATTTTCCAATTAAAATGTTTTGTGCGTAATATTTCTGCATAAATAATCATTGGAAGCAAAAACAGGAATTCGTATTTTGAACATATTGCTAGCGAGTAGAATAAATATGCAAAACTGAATTTTTTATTAAGTACAAAATAGAATGATAACAGTATAAACAGTACACCGTATAATAATCCGTATGAATAAGGAAAAAATGCATTAAATACATTTGGAGATAATACTAATGCTGAAATTATAAACAAGCAGATGCAAAGAGTTAAGTTAGCATCCAGAAATTTTCTTGCAAGTTTATTTGTGAGATAGAAAATTCCCATCGTTGAAAATAGTCCGGCAAAATATAAGGTTTTTAGATGTATTCCGAATATAAAAAATAATAATGCATTAATAATATATGCTAATGGCGCATAGATGGTAAAAATATTTCTGTAAAGGATTTTTCCTGCAAGCATTTGCTCCGGGATGTACGCTTCTCTAAAAGAGTCGACATTAACGTCGCCGAATTGTCCATAGAAGATAATAAAAGCTAATATGACTAAGCTTTCTATGAAACAAATTTGCCAGTTATTTTTTAGAAATTTCATCATTGTTATAAATCTTAACAAAATAATATTAATTAAGCAATTTTTGTAAGAAAAAATTCTTTATATATATGTGTGTTAGTGAAAAGGTGTTTTAAACGATGGCTGTATTACCGGGTTCGTTAGATTATCTATATTATAACGGTATTCTTGATCATATTCCTTATGAGGCGTATGAATCAGCACCTGTTAATGCAACACAATATCTTAATCAAGCTAAACAAGGGCTTTTATATGATACTTATACGTCACCTGATACATTTGTTAAAAGGAATGAGGCAAAGCAGAGCCAAGATTATTCATTTTCAAAAAGCGCTTTCGGGCTAAATAACGGAGTTGGGAAAGATGCTGATTTCGAAGTAAATGCTGTTGGGCAAGAGGGTAAAAGTTTTAGGGAGTCTATAATTGAAAGTGCCAAATCAACGGCTTCCGGTTTTAATAATGCGCCAACTTTTGTTAAAGGGCTGCTTGCCGGCGGCATAATGATTGGGACTTTATTTTGCTTATTAAAAGGCAAAAAGAAATAATTTTAAAATAATAACCTTATTAAAATACCTTATTAATTAACCAATTTTATTTGCGCCCAACAGGGCGTTTTTTTTATTAATAATCTTCTCTTCCGCGAGCTTTTAGGTATTCTCTGATTTGGTTGAGTGAGAACTGGATAATTCTTGTTATTCTTGAAGGTGAAAGACCAACCATTGTTGCAATGTCTTTTGCCTGCATGTTTCTGTAGAATCGATATTCAACAACAGTACGCTCTTTTTGAGGAAGAGTTGCGATTGCTTGTTTTACAAGCCGGCTCATCTCTACAATTTCAGCTTTTTCATCCGGCATGGCTGACGGGTCTTTGATAAAATCAAACGGTGAAGCGTTATCAGTTGCAGCAGCTGCTAAACCATCTATTGACAAGATTGTTTCATAAACAGCTTCTCTCACTTTTGCAGGAGAGATTGCAAAACCCATGTCTTCTGAAGAATCATCTGTGCTATCAGGGTTAGTTAAGTAAGCATCTTCGGCATTTTCTTCTTTTTTGTGTTTAAGAGTATACCATTTGTATCTGTGACGAAGTTCGTTTCTTATAGCCCAACGAACAGCAGTTCCAACATAAGCGTCATTATAGCGTTCGAGTTGTTCTTCTGTTTTTCCTTTGATAAGAGTTTGAATGGCAATAATACCTATACTAACCAATTCTTCATACTCAATCATGTGGTTAGGTATACGCCTATGCTCTACTCTCGCTACTTTCTGTACAATACCAACGTATTGTTTGATTAAAGTTTTATTATCCATCTTCTCTTATCTAAACTAACCTATGATAATTTTACCTAAATTTTTTGTTTTTTTCAAGGTTTTCGACTCCACTAAAAGGAGGATTATTGTTGTTTGTTCTTTAGCCCGTAAACAAATAGTAAGATTTCTGCAACAGCTTTATATAATTCTGGAGGAATTTGCTGGTTAATATCTACCATTCTGAATAAGGCACGTGCTACAGGTGCGTTATCTATAACAGGGACATTGTGCTTGATTGCAATATCGATAATTTGTTTTGCAATTAACTCGGTTCCTTTACAGGTTAAAGTAGGTGATTGCATTGTTTCTGCATCATATTTCATAGCACATGCCACATGGGTCGGGTTTCTTACAACGAAATCAGCTTCCGGTACAGAATCCATTGCACCTCGTTGAAGCATTTGCATACGACGTTGACGAAGAGCTGCTTTAACATGCGGATCACCTTCAGAGTTCTTGTATTCATCTTTTATTTCTTTAAAAGACATTTTCTGGTCTTTCAAGAATTTCCATTTGGTCATTCCATAGTCGGCAGCAGCAATGATAAGGAAAGCAATACATGCTTTGTAAATAAATTCTACAATCAGTTTTCCGAACTCTATCATTACGGCAAAATTGTTATCAATAGCTGCCAAGCCAAGAATTGCTTCTAAATGCGCGCTGTAAACAGACCAGCCTACAAGACCTAAGACGGCTACTTTAACAATGTTTTTTCCAAGTTCAAATAAAGTTTTTACCTGAAACAGATTTTTAAAGTACTTTGTTGGATTAAGTTTATCCAGTTTTGGTACTAATGGTGCGGTTGCAACAAGCGGGCCTACCTGCATAAAGTCTCCTAATATTGAGATAAATGCAGCAACAAAAAGGATAGAGCCTATGATTACAACTGCGGGAATAACAGTTACTGTTAGAATATAGGTTATTCCTATTTGCTCTAATGTATGATTAGGAATTTGCTCATAGAGTGTTTTAAACAGCCCTACAATCATTCTCCAGATTAACGGTGCCATAAGATTAATAAAAGTAAACATTACAAGTAGTGAAAGCGCTGTAGAAACGTCTTTCGATTTTACAACCTGCCCCTCTTTTCTTGCTCTCTCAAGTTTTTGGGGGGTGGCATCGTACTGTTTATCTTCATCACCCATGTGTGTACCTTAGTTGGATTATTATTAATTATTCTAGCATAAAATCAAGTTTTGATGTAAAATTATTACAAAGGAGTTAATATATGAAAAATATACTGTATTCTTTGTTGATTATTCTTTCAACTGCATTGGCTGCAATGATTGCAGTTCCTGCGCCAGCAGGTAAACATGGTTTATTGCAGGTCTTTCTTTGCGGAATTATTGCAGGAATGTCTTTTGTTGCTTTAAAACTTAATGTTAAAAATGCAAGAATTAATTCGTACAAACGTGAGCTTGAAAAAGAATCTATTGCTGCGGATGAAAATTCGTCAAGAGTAAAAGTTTTAGAACAAAAAATCGAAGTACTTGAAAAAGCTCTTGAAAACGCTTTGAAAAACAATTACTAGCTACTGTTTTTGGTTGATTGTTTTAACGAATGATTTAGTATAAAATACTTGTAAAATACAAGGAGAGACTTATGTCAGATATGAAAAAAATATTGAGCTATGTGCCGACAGTTATTGAATCTTCTTCTCGCGGCGAAAAGTCTTTTGATATTTTCTCAAGACTTTTAAGAGAAAGAATCATTTTCTTAGGTACAGAAATTGATGATGAAGTTGCAAATTCTGTTGTTGCACAACTTCTTTTATTGGATAGCGAAAATCCTGAAAAAGATATTATGTTATATATAAATTCACCGGGTGGTGTTATTACCGCTGGTATGGCTATTTATGACACAATGAACTTAATTAAAGCTGATGTTCAAACTATTTGTTTAGGTGAAGCGGCTTCGATGGGTGCTTTTTTGCTTTCAGCAGGTGCTAAAGGTAAGAGAATGGCTCTTCCTAGTGCTCGTATTATGATTCACCAACCACTCGGCGGTGCTAAAGGTCAAGCTACCGATATTGAACTTGAAGCTAAAGAAATTTTGAGAATGAAAGACATGTTAATCGGTATTATGGCTGAAAATGCAGGTCAACCGTTTGAAAAGGTTAAAGAAGATTGCGAACGTGACCATTATTTATCAGCAGCAGAAGCTGTTGAGTATGGACTTATTGATAAAGTCGTAACTTCTGTTGATGCATAATTAGCAAAAAAAATTTTTTGAGGGTTTATAGATGGTATGCAAGTACATTCTATAAACCCTTTTAATTATCAAAAACCCTCTTTTGAAGGACGCGGAAAGCCTATTGATTTAAAATATATAGTTCAGAAACGAGCAAACTTATTACCAAAACCGATTCTGGAAAAAGCACAGACAATAGTGGCTTGTGGTCCTTCCTCAATGCCTTCTTTAAAAGAATTGCATTTAGCAAGATACGCACCATTGATTAATTATAAATCTTTAGACGAGCTAAAAGCGGATTATCCGGAATTTGAAGGTATTGCTGATTCTGTAGTATTCATAAGAAATTCAGTTTATAAAAAACAATTTGAAGAAAAAACAAAGGATATTAATTTCCCTCTTAAAATGCTTCAGGAATTATGGTGTAATCTAAAAACCAAAGATGAAGTTGCCGCGGAATTAGGATTATCTTCAAGAAGTTCGTTGGATTGGGCTCTTAAACAAATCAAATTTGTTTATTTTCCGCCGAACTACAGAACTTTGCTAAAAGCATCAGGTGAAGAAGGTAATAGAGAAATTGCACGTAAAACCCAAGCTTACAATGAAGCTCATCCGGAACAGATGTATGCAAGAAATCGTCATGCTGCACAGGCGTGTAAAACCACTGAATATAGAAGAGCTCAAAGAGAACGTATCTTTGAGTATGATAGAATTCATCCTGAACGTAGAGAAAAAATTGCAGAATTTGATAGAAGAACTTGGGCATTATGTCCTGAAATTAAAGATGCTTTGTCAAGATTTACAGCAGGTGAATCTGCGTATGTTCGTCAAACTGTTACGAAAGTTTTGCAAGGAGTCTCATTATCTGCTTCAGAAGTGAGAACAAGAAAAGGCTTTTTTAAACGCTTTTGGGACGCACATCCTTTTTTTAGAGAAGTTTTGTCAGCGGCAAAGGAGCAGGTTCGTGAGGAAATGAGAAAAGAATAGAATAAAAAAGATACGGTTCGCAATGCGAACCGTATCTTTTTTGTAATCTAAAACTTATACAGCTTTTTGAACTTTGCCTGCTTTTAAGCAAGAAGTACAAACTGTCATTCTCTTAGTTTGTCCGTTTACATTAACTCTGATTTCTTGAAGATTTGGAGTTTGTCTGTTAGGAATTTGTTTATGAGAGAATGTTAATTTTGATGATTTTAATGCAGATTTGCCGCATACTTCACAATGTTTTGCCATGATTTTTCCTTCTTTCTACCAGTGTATTATAACAACAGTGTACCCGAAACTCAATTATTTTACAAGCATTATTGTAAATTAATTGTAACAATTCCGCAAAATTTAATATTTACAGGGATTTTAATGGTATGAAAATTAATTCGCAAAATAATACAAACTTTCAAGCATATAAAATTGCTCGTGTAACTACCGAGTTAAAGGGCAGAGGTGTGTCTGATATAGAGATTTGTCGTTTAACCAGAGATGACAGAACTTTTTTAAATAAATTAGAAAAGCAAATTGATTATACAAAGTTATTTCCTAAATTAACAGCAGCACTTCAAAGGCGTTGGCAAAAAGTTTTGACATATTGTATTGCATGCGCTCATGATCCTGATAACAAAAGTTATATTGCACTTCATAAAGGCAAACCTTGCGGTATCATGACCTATACGGAAGACAGCAGTTTTTATTTAGAAGGATTATGTGCTATTCCTCAAGAAAAAAACAAAAAAGTACCTTTTACAGGCGATACACTACTATACCAACTCTTTAGAGATGCTTTTGCTTATGGTGCTTCTGATATTAAATTAAAAGCAGTAACGGACGGTCCGTTTGATGTTGTAAAAAAATACGAATCAAGAGGGTTTAAAAAGAATCCTGCATCCGTTCAGTATACAGAAATGCGCTGCAATAAACATAAGATAAAAGAACAGTTAGAGGAGTTTCCTTTTACCTTGGAGTACGAAGAATTGGAGCCTGAAAATATTAAGCTTGATAATACCTTGGATTAATAATCAGAAGGTGCATAATCATCGTCATCTTTTAGAGAAGATAAATCATCCGAGTAACTTGAATCGAAATCATCAGGAAGATTTTCGTTATCAGGCCAAACTGTTGAATCATCGAATCTGCTTGCGTTAAGGTTTTCAGCTTCTGTAAAATCAGAGTTTGATAAATCAGCATCTCTTAAAATAGTTCCTGCAAGGTCAGCTTCTGAAAAGTTGCAATAATCTACGGTTGCATAGCTAAAATCAGCCCCGTTTAATACTGACTGGCTAAATGAACATTCAATAACATGTGCGCGATTAAAATCTACAGAAGTCAAATCACAGCCAATGAACTTTACATCTGTTAATTGTGCGTCTGCAAATGAAGATGAGTTTAAATCAATATTATCAAAAACAGCACCTTCGATTGTACAGCCTGAAAAATCTGTTTCGCTTAAATCAGCATCTTTTGCTGCTTCGTTGAAAACATCTACATCTGTTAATAATAAATTTGCTAATTCTTCTTTTGATAACATTTCTATATTCCTCATCAATTGATTAAATCTATTTCCATTGCTAAAAGTACAGCCTGAGTTCTGTTTGTAACTTTTAATTTTTTGAAAATACTATTCAAATGTGTTTTTACGGTTACATCTCTTACGCAAAGTTTGTCTGCAATATCTTGATTGCTAGCTCCTTTGGCTACCAGAGCCAGAACTTCTTTTTCCTTAGGAGTCAAAGCTTCTACATTTACTCCCTTGTTAATTGTTTTTTCTTTTTTAGGCTGAGCATCTTTTTGCCATTGTGAACGTCTTAAAACTGCTTCTACTCTTGCAAGAAGGTTTGGAAGAATAAATGGTTTTACTATATAATCATCAGCTCCGGTTCTTAATCCGGTTACAACCTTTTGTTCTTCACTGACTGCTGTTATCATTATAACAGGAAGATATTCTGTTTTCTTATTTTTTCTAACAGCTTTTAATGTATCCCAGCCATCCATGTTTGGCATCATTACATCGAGAAGCATTAAATCAAAATGTTGTTCTTTTTCAAATAAAATTTTTAAAGCTTCAATTCCATCTTCTGCAACAGTAATGTCATAGCCGTACATAGGAAGTGCATCTGCTAAGAATTTAGGATTATCATCTACTATTAATATTGAAGCAACTCCGCCCATTTTATACCAATCTTTCTTTTAGAGCTTTTAGTGCAGCTTGTAATCTGTCGTCTACTTCCAACTTTTGTAAAATACTTGCAACGTGTGCTTTTGTAGTATTTATACTTACAAAGAGCTGGTTTGCAATCTCGTTGTTGCTGTAACCTTCTGTAATAAGTTTTAGAATTTGAGTTTCACGAGAAGTTAAACCATAGTCCTTTTCCGGTTTTGGTTGTTCAATCTGCTGTGATTTTGCAGCTGCATCAAGTACAATATGTGCAATTGACGGATCAAACCAAGAAGCTCCGTCAAGAACCGAGTGTACAACTTGTGTCAATCTTTTAGGGTTAATCTCTTTTGAGCAATATGCATTTGCGCCTGCTTTCAATGAGTTGAGCACTTCTTGCGAATCATTGTGAGATGTTAGAATAACAACTTTTAAATCCCTATCATGTTGTTTAACTTTTTCGGTTGCTTGTATTCCATCCATACCGGGAAGTCCCAAATCCATAATAACTAAATCAACCTGTTTGCTATCGATAATATCAATACCCGTTTCGGCAGATTCTGCTTCAAAAATATTTTCAACAAAATCACAAGCTTCAAAAGCTGTTTTTAGTCCAAACCTGGTTAATTCGTGATCTTCAACTATTAAAATGTTACTCTTCATAAATACTGTGTCCCGGATTAATGTTTGCTGCATAATCAGAGTTGAGGATTGAGCATCTTACCAATGACTGATTAGATTTTTCGATCTCTCCTCTAGCTCTTAATACCACACTTAAATAATAATAATATTTAAAGTTATTTTCGTCAATATAATATGAATTATTTAAATAAGTTTCAGCCATTGAGTAGTTTTTGTCTTTAATAGCCTGATTAGCTAATCCAAGCCATATTTCGTTATTAGAAATATCAACTGACGCAATTCTTGCTAAATAGTCATCTGCTCTCTGTGGAAACACTTGTAACGAGCCAATGAGCAAATCTTCATCAGAAGAATGTTTCTTGAGTAGTTTTTCGTATAATTTTTTTGATTTTTTATCCTGTTCCAAGGCAAGATACGTCTTTGCAATGCCAACTGACGGAGCAGTATTTTTAGAAAGTTTTTTTGCTGCTTTGTAGTATTTTAGAGCATCTTCATATTTTCTTTCATCATAACTTAAATCTGCAAGTGTAAGTGCAGCAAGGTAATTTTTATTATCTTCTTTAAATGCTCTTTGTGCAAATTCTTGAGCTTTTAATGCTTCATCATTGTCATAATAAATTTTTCCTAAAAGTGCAAATATTTGCGGAGCATATTGTTTTGCCTGTAAAATTGCTGATTGCAAAACTTTTGTTGCTAAAAGACTTTTGTCTTGCAAATGGTAATAATAAGATAAATGATAATCTTTAAGCGGCTCATCTTTTGCGACTTTGTATTCTACATACTCTTCAACAGCTCTAATTTTTTCTTGAAAATCAACTGTTAAAAATTCTGTTTTTTTGATTTCAGCAAGAACTTTTAATGCCTGTTTTGTCTTTTTAGAATCAGCTAAAACCTTGACTTTTAATATTTTGTAATTAACATTTACATCATTTTCTGTAATAGCATTGTTAATATATTTTAAAGCTTGCGGCAAATTATTTGATTTATAAAATCCGAGTGCAATTAAATAATTTTTATAGTCACTTTCTGCAGCCTGTGTGCTGTTTAATAGTTCGGATGTAGTTTCAATTGCAAGATTATTATATACAATACTTGCATAAGCATCTGCAAGATAAATTGTGTCTTTAGAATTAACCATTCCTGACGGATAGTAGAATTTTCTAATATCTTTTGCATAGTTTTGGGTGAATAAGTTATTATCAAGTCTCTTTATCAAATCATCAGATAAATCAAAGAAGCCATATTCAGCCATTTTCATTCCATAAACTAAGAATACATAATCATCATGCACTGCTCGTGAAATCAAATCTGCAAAATCATCATGAGATGCCTTAATATTACCTTGCAAAAATCGGTTTTCAGCGGAAGCATACTTAGCTTTTATAAAATTATCTTTTATAACCATTTCCATATTTGCAGCATTTGTTTCTGCTCTTAGCATTAATGGTTTTTGAGCGGTCTCAGCCATTACAGCAGGAATAATCCCGGCTGTTGCAAGCAATATTAAAGATTTTCTGATAATTTTATTCATTTTCTAAATCAACACCTACATAATATTTGTTAAATACTTGCAATAACATGTTGCTGCAATTATTAACAATTGAGTAATACAAGTCCAGTAAATTGTATTTGTCCAAAGTTTTTCTGTCCTCGTCATCCAGTACCATAAAGTTTTCTGTCAAAAACACTTCTACAATTGCGCTAAGTTTAACAGCTAAGAATTTTTCAACAACAAGCGGATCAAAATGAGAACCTGAGCCGTTCATAATAATATCAATAACTTTTTCTATCGGCATTTTGTCACGATAGTGTCTTTTAGAAGTGATTGCATCAAAAACATCTGATACTGCGAGAATTCTTCCTCCGAATGGGATTTCTTCTCCTTTTAGCCCCCTATAATATCCTGAACCATCAAATTTTTCATGATGCGAGCAGGCAATATCAGTTATCTGTTGAAAATCTTCTGACATATGAATTTTTTCAAGAATATGGTGAGTAATTTCAACGTGTTCTTGGATGTGTTTGTATTCTTCAGGGGTTAATTTTCCTTCTTTTTGAAGAACAGAGTCTCTGATTCCTATTTTACCTATATCGTGTAAAGCGGCGGCTTTTTCTAAGATATAAATATCATTCTTTTCCATTCCAAACTCTTGTGCAATAAGAGATGCATACATTTTCACACGGCTGGAATGACCGGATGTAATCTTGTCACGTGCGTCAATAGATGAGGCAAGAGTTTCAATAAAGCTGTTGAAAATAACTTTTTGTTCTTCCAGCATTTTGTTCTGTTTTTCAAACAACTGTGCATTCTCTAAGGAAATCCCCGCGCTGGAAGCTATTGCAATCAATAAATCTTCATCATCAATTGTAAATGTTTCATCAAACTTGTTAAGAACCTGAAATACACCTATAATTTCCTGATTAAAGTTTTTAATAGGCATACAAAGAATTGTTTTTGTTTTGTAACCGGTTTTTTTATCAACCTCAGGGTTAAATCTCTTATCTTTATACGCATCTTTAATGTTTATTGTTTCTCCGGTTTGAGCAACATGTCCGGCAAGTCCTTTGTCAGCAGGTATTCTAAGCTCTTTAAAATCTTCTATCCCGGTTGCAACTTTAGAATAAAGTTCATTATTTTCTTTATCATAAAGATACACAGTACATCTATCAGCATTAAGTGCAGTTTTAGTCTCTTCTGCAATATTTTTGATTAGGTTGTCGATGTTTTTTTCAACAGCAACAGCCTGACCAATTTTAACAAGTGCAATAAGAGGGTCTTTAACCTGAGCATGTGTGCTTAAGTGTGTAATAGGAGGGCACTGCAGCATTGATGTTAATTTTTCAAAAAACGCTGTTTTCTGGTTCTTTATCGCAAATTTTCTTGCTTTATTGTAGTTAATTGAGTAAAGAGAGCTGTTTTTTTCTGTAAAATTTATATAGCCAAGAATAATTTCATGCAAAATATTTGTAACACAATCTTTTGACTGCTCAGTAAGAAACTGTGCATCATTCATAAATTGGTAATATTCGTTAAAATGCTTGGTTCTATAAGCTCCCAGTGCCAGTAAACTAAAACAAATTGCAGTGTCATCGTGATAAATATCTTTATGCTTAATTATACGATCTTTAGCTTCTTCATACTTACCGTTTACAATCTCTTCCGTGGATTCGTATATAAAATTTTCCAGACCCATTAAACCCTCTCTACAAATTTAATGTTTTATTATATAATATAACAAAACGGTGAAAACGGCAACAGTTTGGGGAGAGGAAATGGAAAAGATTTCAGTTTTAATACCTGTTTATAATGAAAAAGATTCTTTATTGGAACTTTTAAAACGTGTTGAAGCGGTTAATTTCGGTTTAGAAAAAGAAATTATACTTATAGATGACTATTCAACGGATGGAACAAAGGAATTGTACGCTCAAATTCCTCATAAGATTCTTTATCATGAAAAAAATCAGGGTAAAGGCGCGGCTTTAAGAACCGGACTAAAAGAAGCTACCGGTGATATTATAATTATTCAGGATGCTGATTTGGAATATAATCCAGAAGACTATGTTCCACTTGTTGAACATATTAAAAATGACGAAGCAGATGTTGTTTACGGCTCAAGATTTGCTGATAAACGCAACAAAGGTAATTTCTTGTTCCTTAGTTTTGTTGCTAATAAAACCCTGACACTTATGACTCAAATCCTTTTTGGTACAAAACTTACTGATATGGAAACTTGCTATAAAGCGTTTAAATCAGAGGTTATTAAAGATGTTGAAATCAAGTCTAATCGTTTTGATTTTGAACCTGAAATCACAGCAAAAGTTCTTAAGAAAAAAGTTAGATTTCACGAGCTCCCAATATCTTATAATGCACGTACAAATGATGAAGGCAAAAAAATAGGATGGAAAGACGGCGTTCAGGCAATTTTTGCTCTTATTAAATTCAGACTATTTAATTAAGCTTTGGATTTCTTTAAATTTAGGGTGTTTTGCACTTTTTAACAGCTCAAATAGAACCATTTCAGCAGGTTTTATTTGAGCTCCGTTATGTTTCATGCAATCTAATCCTGCTTTATAATGTTCTTCAAATCTGCTTCCGCAAGCATCAGAGATAACTGTTACTTCAAAACCGTTCTCAATTAAACCGGCAACTGTTTGATGTACACAAATATGTGTTTCAATACCAAAAACAATAACTTGTTTACATCCGCTATCCCTAAGTTCTTGCAATAAGTTTTTATCTTCAACAGCATTAAAAGAAGTCTTTTCGTAAACTTTTCCATTTACTGGAATTACAGTTGACCCAAGCCCTTTTGGATATTGTTCCGTAATAAAAATAGGTAATTCCAATATCTCAGCCGATTTTGCCATAATCTCCGCATTCTTTTTTACTATCTCAGGGTTAAAAATGGCATTCAATAATTTCTCTTGAACATCAATAATAAGTAAGGCGTTAGTCATAGTCTGTTTCCCTTTTGTATTCTAAAATAAATTGTTCTAATAAATCCTCAAGCATACCTGCTTCAAATTCATCAGGATCTAAAGTAATTCTTTTGGCATCTATATTGGATGAATTTCTTTGAAAAGTTATATCAATATTGATTTTTGAGTACCCGGGACAGGTAATTCTGAAGCTGCAGGAAGAAGTTTTATCTTTTATATAAAAAATTCCTAATCCTTCTGAAACTTCCTGCTGTAAAGATATTCCCGCAAATTTTCCTGAATACTTCTGTTGAATTTGATAAAAAACAGGTGTAATTATTTGTTCAAATTTTTTGCTAAACTTTTGTCTGAATAACTTGAAATTTGTATATGATTCAATCCCGTTTATAGTATTATTTATTGGAATATTTTTGTCATTGTTAATTGCACTATGCAGTTTGTTAAGAGCTTCATTTATTAGTTGCTGGCGTTTTTGGTTCGAAATATTAACAAATCCTGCATATATTTTTTGCGGCAGATTTATGCTAATTTTTTCCCACAATGCTTCGGCTGATTTAAGACTTGAATCATACATTAGTAAAAAATACTTATTTGGAGCATAACTCATTAAAATATCATTTCTTCTAATATTATTCAATATAACAGTTTCAATCATATTAGCCGTAAGCAGAAATTTTGTTTTGTCGTTTGGAGCAATTGCCGCAAATATTGCTCTCTTTTTCCCGCTATTGATTTCATCAAGCTCTTTATCAAGAATGTAATTGTAATTTAAGAATACTTCATTGTTCTGTGTAATGTAGTTATCATTAACAAGAATTTCTCTGTATTGCTTATTCTTTTCTAAAATGGATGAAACAGTTAACGCAGGAATAATTCTTGCTCGAAATTCTGCATCAGGAGTTAGAATTGTCATAAAATCAAACATTCCCGCTCTATAGCATTTTCTCCTAAAAACTTCATCTTCGTTGTATGCAAAAACTATTACGGGAGTTCCTCGTAATAGTTTTAACAAATCTAACGTTTTATCCTCTGCATTTTCGCTGTTTACAATTAAAACAGAAGAATCAATTAATTGAAGCTTTTCTGGAACATTGTCAAACGAAAACGTAAATAATTCATCACTCTTTCTTGATTCAAGTTTTTGTCTAATATATTCAAAAAAGTCAGAGTCATCAGAGATTAGAACTATTTTTCCTGCCATAAATCCAATCCTAAGCTAATTCAGAAATCATCAAGTCTGCTTTTTGCCAGATAGCCTGTCTTAATTCTTCAACATCTTCCATATCAATACCCATAGTTTTTAAGAAATCTTTGTCTAATAAACTAGGGTTTAGAGTTTCTTGCATAAGTTTGTCTACGCAGCAAACTAAATTACAAGGAACAGGAATTGAAGACAATGCAGGATTATGGTGGTAAGAAATAATATTTGCTAACAGAATTGGAAGCTGCCATCTTTTAGCCAGTAATGAACCTGTTTTTACGTGGTCTGAATCAAAATATTTTCTTTCCGCTTCCAGTACATCAATACCCGCACCTGTTGCACTAACAACTTTTGAGTATAATTTTGCATCTGTCATTTGAAGTACAATTTTACCTACATCATGAATAAAACCTGCAATAAAAGCTTCGTCCGCATCCATAATTTTAGTAAGTTTTGCAAGGTACTCACATCCTGCAGCAACTCTGATTGCGTGTTTCCAAAGTTCTTTATCCGATGCATTTGACATCATTGGTTTCATAGCTACCGCAACAATAATGTTCTTAACCTTAACCATTCCTAAAAGTGAAAGTGCAATGTTTAAAGAACTTATTTGTTGTGAAAAACCATAATAAGCAGAGTTTACAAGAGCAAGAAGCTTGATTGTAAGTGATTGGTCGTACATAACTATATCACTGAGTTCCTTCATGCTTACTGTTGGTTTTTTCATTAAGTTTAAAACTTTTACAATTACAGTAGGCATTGCCTGTATATCTTTAATTGCGTTTACTAATTCAATTGTTTTATCCATTTATTAAATCCCTTCATACTATACTTGTAAGTGTTTCTTTATAGATAAGAAACTTCCGCCTGCTCCAAATGCTGTTCCTATTAATAATAAAGTAATAATAACTATATTTTGAGCATAAGCAGGCATTGGAACTAAAAAGAACTTATGCATACTGGCTAAACCACCTTGAACCCAATTTAGAGGAAGAACTGCAATTATGGAAGATATAAACCCGTAAAACGCACCTTGCATAATTAACGGAGTTTTAATATACCAGTTTGAAACACCCATTAATCTCATAATTTCAATTTCTTCTTTTCTTGACTGGATTACAAGTTGAATTGTGTTGTTAATAATTGTAATTGTCAAAGCAGCAGAAATAAGGATTACGAAAATCATGGTAGTATTAACAACATGTGTTAAGAACTGAATTTTCTTTGCAAGTTCCTTTGCATAACCCATATCTTCAACCCCTGAAATAGGTTTGATTTCATTGAATACCTCTGTAATATTCTGAGGTTTATCAACACGTACTCTCAATGTGTCAGGCAGAGGATTTGCGATATTTTGCAATCCTAATTCATCTTTAAGCCCTTTCCAAGACTCATCTTTAGGAATTAGTTTTACATTAGTTACGTGCTTGATTTCTTTTACCCTGTCTTTAACAACAGAAACCTGTGCATTACTTTTCAAATATACCGAAATCTCAAGTACACTGCCTAATTCATGTGCAAAACTCGATAGTGATAATGTAAATCTAAACAAGATACCGAACATTGTTAAAATTGCTGCCATTGTAGTAATAATAACAAGATTGATTATCCCTGTTCTTTTGATATCGTTAACAGCTTCCATTACTATTCTGTAAGCTATTCTTAAATCACAAAGCCAGTCCTTAGGAATATGCTTTTTTACCTGCTTTTTAAGTTGCTGTCTGCTATTATTGTCCATAAGTACCTGCCTGAATATCTCTTATAATTTCACCTTTTTCAAGGGTTAAAACTCTTTTTCTAAATCTATCTACTAATGTATAATCGTGCGTAGATACAATAACTGTAATACCTCTTTGATTAATTTGTTCAAGAATTTGCATAACTTCCAAAGAGTTTTTAGGGTCAAGGTTGCCTGTAGGTTCATCTGCAATCAATAATGGAGGTCCATTTACCAATGCTCTTGCAATACTTACCCTTTGCTGTTCACCACCGGATAATTCGGAAGGTTTTGCGTTTGCTTTATCAACAAGACCAACAACCTTTAAAGCACCCATAACTCTGTTTTTTATTTCAGAAGAACTAATGCCCAAAGTTCTGATTACATAAGAAATGTTATCATAGACTGTTTGGTTTTGAAGAAGTTTATAATCCTGAAACACAATACCCATACATCTTCTAAGGTTAGGAACCTTGTCTGAAGGAAGGTTAGCAATATTAATTCCTCCGATTAAAACTGTTCCTGTGGTAGGAGTTTCTTCGTTGTAAAGCATTTTCATCAAAGTTGATTTTCCTGCTCCGGAAGCTCCTGTAATAAATACGAACTCCCCTTTAAGAATATCAAGATTAATATTCTTTAATGCATAATTATTTTTATACTTTTTAGTTACTGATCTTAATTGAATCATAATACTCCCAAAATTTTATTTGCAATGCTTTCAGCGTCTAAACCATAGTGTTTTAATAACTCGCTTGGAGCTCCGCTTTGACCAAATTCATCATTCATACCTATTCTTAATACTCGTGCAGGGTAATTCTCTGCAAGAGCTTCACACACTGTAGAACCAAGTCCGCCATTGATTGAATGATTTTCAACAGTTACGGCAAAGCCTGTTTTCTTAATACTGCTTATAATGGTTTCTTTATCAAAAGGCTTGATAACAGGAGCGCTTATAACCTCAGCGTTAACCCCTTTTGTCTCAAGTATTTCAGCAGCCTTGAATGCTTCTGCTAAAACATCACCGTTAGATATTATTGTTAAATCAGCCCCTTCTTTTAGAACAGCTGCTTTATAAGGGTTGAATTTATAATCAGCAGGATATATATCAGGAAGGCTATTTCTTGCAATTCTTACATAAACAGGGCCTTCATGCTCTGCTGCAAACTCTAATGCTTGAGCGCATTCGTTGCAATCAGCAGGTACAATCACTGTCATGCAAGGCAAACCGCGCATAAGAGAGACATCTTCTAATGCTTGGTGTGTTGCACCATCTTCTCCAACAGTGATACCGCCATGGGTGCCGATTATTTTAACATTAGCTTTTTGATAGCAAACAGAAGTTCTTATTTGGTCATAAGTTCTGCCTGTTGCAAACACTGCAAAAGTAGCTGCGAAAGGAATTTTTCCTGTAAGAGCAAGTCCGGCAGCTGTTGCAATCATATTTTGTTCTGCAATACCTGTATTAAAGAATCTATCAGGATATGCTTGTGCAAATTGTTTTGTTTGAGTAGAACAAGAAACATCAGCATCTAAAACTACCATATTTGGATGCTTCGCGCCTAATGCAACTAATTCTTTACCAAAAGCTTCTCTGATTGATTTTTTTGTACTGTAATCTACTGTGAGCATAATACCCCCTCTGATAGAATATTATATCATAAATTACGAAAAATAATCACAAATTAACTTTTCTTTACGAGGGACCATTTTTTTAATTTTTTCAAGCAAAGGATTTTTGTCTAATTCTTCAAGTTGTTTTTTTAAAACAGCTTTTTGAAGAATTAGAGAATTATACAAATCTTCGCAAATCTCCGAGGTAGATGTATGTGTGTTTAACTTCTTAATTTGTAATTCTGTTTGCGCAATGCGCTTTTTTAATTGGTCTTTCATATTCACAAATTAAGAATAACTTTTTTTGTAAACTTTTTCATCAATCTTTTAGTGGATTTATAAAAAAAGAGTCGGAGATGAAAACACCGACTCTTTTTTTTATACTACTTAAAAAGTCCACAAAATTATTCATATTTGATTGAGCTTGTTTTACGCAATCTAGCCAATCACCTTTAATATATCCTGCTCCCCAAGTATTGTTAAGTAGAGAAAGTCTTCCGGTTGCGCCTCCGTTTTCATATATGAATTTTAATGAAAGATTCCTTGCTTGTGCATCATTGTTTAATACGCCATTATTAAATAATACATAGTTCCAAGTAGATTTACCATCCTCATTGAATGAAGTCCAATTAATATTTGTTTCTGCTACTGTTGTTGATGAATTATCTACAACATAATACATATTTTGTGTTGTGTTTTTTAATAAGAGACGGCGGATATTCAGCATGCATACAAGTTTTTAGTGTGGTTACAAATCTGCCTTTTGAACAAACTACAAATTGGTTCACACTGGTTGGTTATTTTGATTGACTTGTCTCATGAATACTCGCAATGACGTGGCTTAGTCGCTATTATGTCATGTCTTTGCGAATGAATGTGAAGTAATTCAGTTAGTATATGTTAAATTTTGTAACAATTTTTAAATTATCCCTAAAGTTCTTGCGTTATATTGCCGTAAATAATAATACACAACACAATATGTATTGAGTTGTAAAAATTGAAAAAAGGGAACTTAAAACTTAGGAGTAATGCTATGTCAGAGAAGATTTCATCATCATCTATTTATTTGTTTTTAGCTAAACAGGATGATTGGAAAGAAAAAGCAGATATAAATAAGAACAATGAAATTACTAAAGGTGAAATGCGTGAATACCTAAGTGGTTCTGATTTCGAAAATTGGTGCGGCGTAAGCATCAAGGATATTTCTGCTGATGTATTCAATAGATTTTGGGCAAGCATTGACTCAAATGTAAACAACAATAAGCTTGATGGTACTGAGTTGGAAAAAATGGAAGCAACTATTAGTAACTACGAAAAGCTTGAACAACTTATTTCAGAAAATACTCCAAATGGGATTGTAAAAACTGAATTTATTGCTTCTTGGACAGGCAAAATGGCATCAGCATTAATCGGTGTTGTAGAAAATTACAATGAGTCATGTGGTAAGTCTTTAGAAGAATTATTAAATGAAGCATTACCTGCTGCTTATAATAAGGCAACTGCAGAAGTATTAGCAGATCAGTATACATCATCAGCTGCAGTAAAAAGCTTGATTAATGGAGCAGGCATTAACTATGATATTGCTAATGATAAGACTTTGACAACAATTGTTAATAATTATATTCAAGCAGAGTTATTAAAAGTTGGTGATAATGACCAAGTAAAACAACTTGGTGCAGCTGATATAGAATCAAAAATTAAGAATTTGATCAACAGCTATTTGAAAACTGCAGGTCTTGGTGATTGCGGTACAATTAATGTAAGTAATTACGGCTATGACAATACAAAATTGAATGATGCTCAAAATGCTGTTATTTTTAAAAAGATTTCAGATAAATTATCAGAAGAAAAATCAAGATTTACTGGATATGAAAAAGAATTTGATGAAGTATTAAATAAATTTATTGAAAGCTATCTTGAAACATCTAATATCACAGCAGCAGCTGGTAAATCTTTATTTGATACATTAGTTAGTAAGCTTGATGAAATTAAGAATGCATTTAAAAATTCTAAAGAGTACAAAACCTTAGATAATACTATAAATGTTTACAAAAAATATCGTGATAATATTTCAGACGAGTTCAAGACTGCTGTAAAAACAGCTCTTAGTGATAATGCAGATTTGTTTTTGAATAACTATAAAACATCAAAAGACTATGCATCTCTTCTTCAAGGAATTATTGAACGAATTAATTCCGGTGATGAAAGCTTAATGACAAATGGTGCTGTTGATTGGGCAAAAGTACAAGCAGCTGTAGTTGAAGAAGTTACAAGCATGATTAATGGTGCTGCTGGCGGTACCGGTGCGCTTGATAGTTTACAAAAAGATTTTGAGCGTAATAGTTCAGATTTGGAAAAAGCAAAAGAAAAAGCTATTAAATACTGTGATGCAGCAAAAGCAATGGGCGGTGACTATTCAGCAGCTGTAGTAAAAGTATTTGGTTCAGATCACAAAACTGCTATAGAGGCATTTGAAGATACTATCCAGTTAGCGACTAAAATGAAAACATTGTTTGGTTTGATTGCAGAAATTAATAATAAAGTTGTAGAAGAGGAAACAGCAAAAACTCCATCAAAAACGATTGATTGGAGCTCTGTAAACAATAATAATTATTCATTCAGTGGCTATGCTGTGTATTACAATGACTCAACTGAAGGAGCAAAAGTAAACGGCAACAGCCAGATTAGCGCTAATATGCAATTCTTATACTCATCTAATGGCAGATTGAATCTTTTAGGTACTTTAGAGTGTGATAATAATGATGGATTTACAGCTGATAAAAAATACGATTGGTTAACAGCTATCGCAACAGCTAAAAATAATTTCTCTGGTTTTGTTGATACGATGAAATCTGCTTGTGCTGCAACTGGAAATTATGACTCAGAAGCATTAGAAATAGCTGCTAATAAAGTTAAAGCTCTTTATAATATGGCATTTGATGGAGCACCAAATAACTGGGCTGGTAAAAAATCAAATAATTTTCCAAGTTATATTTATGATGGCGAACAATATAACTATGGTATAAAAAAATGGTATAAAGAAGACACTGCTTGCGCACAGCGAAATGAGGGTGGTAATTTAGGCTTGGTATTTGCAGAAGCTTACAAAAAAACTACGTTCCAAATAACAGTAGATTTTAAAACAGTAATGGATCTTTTTGCTAAATTTTATGAAGCTGCTCTTGGAGCATAAAAATAAAATAGGCGGTGATTTCATCACCGCCTATTTTATTTATTCTATTATACCTTGCGTTTGCGAGCTGCTTCTGATTTGCGTTTTCTCTTTACGCTAGGCTTTTCATATCTTTCGCGTTTTTTTACTTCAGAAAGAATACCAGCTTTTTGGATTTTCTTTTTAAATCTGCGTAATGCGCTTTCGATAGATTCGTTTTCGCCTACTTTAACTTCTGCCATTATATTTTCACCACCTTTATAGCAATTGTGTAACAACCTTATACTAACTCAAACCGTTTTAAATTGCAAGTGTGCGATATTATGCTACAATAGTTTTATGAAGAGACTTTGCGTATTTGCACACTGGGATAGAGATAATATTGTTGATGATTGTGTTATCTATTATCTAAAAGCCTTAAAAGAAGTATGTTCTACCATAATTTTTGTATCTGATACAGATGGAACAGATGTTTCAAAACTTGATGGTATTGCAGATTATTGTCTTATTAAAAAACATGGAGAGTATGATTTTGGTTCATACAAACGTGGATTTTTCTTTGCTTTGGAAAACAATATTGAATTTGACGAACTTCTTTTTGCAAATGATTCTTGCTATGGTCCATTTTTTCCTCTAAAACCGATTTTTGATAAAATGGCTAAGAAAAAATGCGATTGGTGGGGGCTTACACGAAATAAATACGGACTCTGTGAAGAGAAAAACTATCTTTGTCCGCCAGTGCAGCCACATATACAGAGTTATTTTTTATTATTAAAACCTCAGGTTTTTAATAGTGATATCTTTTTAGAGTTTATTAACAGCATAAAGAAAGAAGAGTCTAAGGGAGATATTATAAAAAAATATGAGATTGGGTTCAGCCAATTGTTATATAAAAATGGCTTTAAAAGTGCTGAATACCTTAATCTTTTTTCTTATAAACTAAATTATCTTATAGAAAAATGGGATGTATTAATTAAGAAATATAAGTTTCCGTTTTTGAAAACTTTGATTGTCAAAAATGGTTTTGAAATAACAGGGGAAGTAAAAACTTGGAGAAAAGTTATTCAAGAGAATACAGATTATCCGCTTGAACTTATTGTTTCAAACTATAATCGCTTAAAAAATCTTCATCCGAATGTATATTCTGAGTTTAATATTTATAGAAAAATTCGTTTTTGGATTTTAAAAGATTTTCCGCCAAGAGTACGTTATTTTGTCATTTTAACAGAAAAAGGCTTGTATAAAATTTTAAATACAATTTGTTTTAATAAACTCCATAAGTTCTGATGCGCATCTGCTCCAGCTAAAGGTTTTAGCTCGTTCTATTCCTTTTTTCGAACATTCAGTCCTAAAACTATTCTCAAAATACATTTTTTCTAATGCAATAATCATTTCTTCATTGTTTTTAGGATTTATCTGAATTCCGCAATCCCCGATAACTTCCGGTAAGGAACTTACATTTGATGTTATAACAGGACAGCCGCATTGCATAGCTTCCAGTACGGGTAAACCAAATCCTTCATAGAGTGAAGGATAGATGAAACACAATGCATTAGAAAAATAATTTCTTAGTTCATTTTCTTCAATATAACCTGTTAAAACGATTTTTGAACGATCATATTTATCTAATATTGTATTAAGTTCACCTTCAAATTTTGTCCAAATCCCTCCTCCGAGTATCAATTTTAAATCCTTGATTTGGTGTTTTTCAATAAAAGAGAAGAAGTTTTTTATTCCGAATATAAGATTTTTTCTTTTTCCTAATGTACAGAGTGAAAAAATATATTTCTCACTATTTTCTGCTGGTGCAGGATAGAATTCTTTATTAGCTCCTAACAAGGTTGTTTTTATATGATTTTCGGGAATAAAAGGGAAATATTTTAATACATCTTTTCTTGTGCATTCAGAGTTTGTAAGATAAAAATCTGTGTTGTTAATGGTATTATAAATCTTATAATACCAATCTTTTGGTGATTTTGGCATTCCGTTTTCTAAAATAGGAATAATATCATGAATCATTCTAAATCGTTTTATTTTTGCTTTTTCAATTTCTTTTGAAGGCGGTGTAAATGGTGAAAAATATGCATCAAATTCTTCCAATTGTTTAAGATTTTTTTTATTTATTCGATATAAATATTTGTCATAAAACCTTGCAAGAATTATAAACGCATATTTGATTTTTGTTGGACATTTGTCTGTTAAGTATAGAATTTTAGCAATTATTTTATTAATCAAAGAGTTTTCTTTTAATAATGGAATATCTTTAAATTCCTCAATTTCTTTCATAAAATAATAGCGTTTAAAGTCACATACAAATGTGATATTTTCATTTTTTAATTCTCTTAGAAGATTTAGTGCAACATAAAAAACTCCTGCTCTGTGTCCGGAGTGTTCGTTATAATATGAAAGCTCTGTGCAATCAAAGAGTAGTTTCATTTTTTTAACCTGCGTTTAATTTTTTCAAATAGTAAGTGTATTCTATAAAAGGCTTTTACTCCTGGAATTTTCTCTAGGACTCTTATTTTATGCTGTAATATTCTAAGATTTTCTCCTGCAGTGTTTGTATATTCTGCAAAAGGGTATTTTGAATAAAAATATTCTTTATTTTTTGTAAATTTAAAATTAAGACTTGCAGAAGTAACGGAGCCAAAGTGAAAGAAACAACAGTTATTGGCAACATAAACATCAAATCCTGAATTTATGGCTCTGAATTTGAAATCATTGTCTTCAAAAAATGCCGGAGAATAGTTTTCATCAAATGCTCCTATTTTATCAAGAACGGAACGTTTAGTTATTACACAAGAAAATACGCATTCATCAAAATCCTTAGCATAGGGTTTTGGTTTGAAGTATTTTAAATAGTTTCTCTCATTAGCTTTATCATAATGAGGGTTGATTTGTCTGGGAGAAACAAATCCTGCATTTTCAATCTCAAAAATTTTTTCAATTTCTTCAAACCAGTTTGGCGATAATAGTATATCGTTGTTTAAGAAACCAATATACTCTCCTTCTGCTATTTCAATCCCTTGGTTATTACCTTTTGAAAAACCCAGATTTTCGTTATTAAGGATTAGTTTTATACCTTGGAGTCCTTGTAAATATTCAACAGTACCATCTGTTGAGCCATTATCAACAATTATTAGTTCAAAATCTTTTGTATACTTATAAAGACTCTCGATAAACTTTTTTGTGTATTTAAGTTTATTATAGGTTAAAGTGATGATACTTAATTTCATGTGTTTATTTTACCCCAAATACTTTTAAGGTAAAATATGCTTATGAGAATTTCTGTTATAATGACAAGTTATAATTATGCAAAGTATATTTCTGAAGCTATTGAAAGTGTAATTAATCAGACTTATACTGACTGGGAGCTTGTTATTGTAGATGATGCTTCTACAGATAATTCAGTAGATGTTATTCAAACTTATTTGGAAAAAGATAATAGAATAAAGTTATATATTAATAATGAAAATTTAGGTTTGGCAAAATCAATTCAAAAGGCTTTGAAACATACTAATAGTGAGTGGATAGCATTCTTGGAGAGTGATGATAGATTTTATCCGAATGCTTTAGAGAAAAAAGTTGATGTTATAAAAAAACATAATGTTGATTTGATTTATTCAGATGTAGAGTTATCTGAACATTCTGCTCCTCTTGACGAGCATTTTGATATTGTGAAAACTAAGTATTTGAATACCTCAAAAAACTGTTTTATAGAGGATTTTGACAAAATTATTCCTAAAGAAAATATTATTCCAACATTTTCTGTAGTAATGCTTAAAAAATCCTTGTTAGCTTCGTGTTCTTTCTCATCGCCTTGTAAAGCACTTTTGGATTATTATCTTTGGGTGCAGCTATATAAAGCAAAAGTTTTTTATATTAATAAACCGCTTACTTTCTGGCGGGTTCATGAGGATAGTTATATTAATAAAATTCATTATAATGAATTTCAAAAATTGTTATTCCGTACATCAATTGTTTTTTATACAAGTAGTATTATTAATGCAATTAACTATTTTAGACGTTATTTTGTAACAATAAAACGATGCAATGGTAAGATTAAATTTGTATTTTGTAATGGTGGAGAAAAGTCAGGATATTCAATTTAAAAGCTTTGATTTAACGTTTTGTCCGTAGAATTTCATAAGATTTGCCAATTGCTCGTCGTTTCCGCCTTTTCTGTTTTGCGAATAGAGGGTTTTTTCAAAGAGCTGCCTAAAAATATTTGTGCAGATTAAAGTCCTAATATGATTTTTTACTACACGGATTTTTCGTCCATGTACGAGTGCCATTATCCAAAACCAAATATCATCAGCATTCGGTGCGTTTTTTAAGAAAATATCTTCTCTTAAAACTTCTTTTGTGAAACAATTTGGCGGATACAAAACTCCTCCGACTCCGGTTAAAAAGTTGTCATAACTTGCATTTTCTTTATTTACCTCTTTTTCCCATTTTTCATAAGGCAGATTGAGGTTTACTTTGTGTGCACGATGAACATGAATATCCTTTTGGTTAGAAACATAAGAATGATATAGTTTTTTTAACCACTTAGTTGGATAATAAATATCATCATCGGCTGTAACTATAATTGCTGATGAAAACTCTTTAAACGCATAGATTCCTTTTGTATATGATTTAATATCTTTAACAAACCTTATTTCGAGTCCGTTTTTAATAAATTGCGTAATTTTGTATGGTAATGTTGTTAAATTATGCTTTTCATCAAGCCAAAGAATAATTCTATCAGGCTTAAGTTTTTGGTTTAACAATGAATATATGGTTATAGGTAAATCCCTAAATCGTTCCTCATAGGAAGTCAATGAAACAATAATCGGAATTTCTCGCTTACATTGATTTACTCCTAAAAAATTCCCTAAAGACTTTATTTGCAGTCCTATAAAAGGATTGCAAAATAGACGAAGATGAAACTTGTATGAAAAAATACGTTTAAATAAATCCATATTTCTCCTTTACAAGCTTAATTTCATCTGTTTGAGGATTTTTTATTTTTTCTTCAAGTAAAAAATCAAAAATTTCTTTGTAAATCTTTCCGTTTGGAATTCCGAGTTGTTTAAGGTCTTTTCCCGTTGTTTTGATTTTGATGTTTTTTAATCTGTCCAAATAATTAATTGCAATATCATAATCAATACTCAAAGCATATAATAATACGGTTTCAAGAGGTAAATTATTAAATAATTTATATGTTTCAAAATTATTTTTAGGTTTTACATTTGGAATAGAGTCGATAATTTTTTGTTCTTCTCCCGTTAATTCAAGATTAGATAAATCAAAAAAGCCCAACCAAACAAGCCATGGCTTATACGGTTTGTATTTATCAATCAGCGCACTGACTCCTTCCCTAGACGGGAAATATTGGGAGGGGGTGATATTTCCACCTAACAACTTATAAATACCCTGCTCAATAAATTTTTTATAAGCTTCTTCTTTATTGAGGTTAAAAGTTTCTTTCAGTTCTTTTTTTAGCCTGTGATAACTCATATCATAATTTATATTGTCTAAATAATCATCTTGAAGCTTTTTGGTTTCATCATCTAATTCAAACCCGAAACGCACTGCAAATTTTAAACCGCGCAAAATTCTTGTCGGATCATCAATAAAGCTTTTGGAATGTAAAACTTTTAGTTTTTTATTCCTGATATCTTTTATTCCGCCGAAATAATCAATAATATCACCTGTTACGGTATTTTTTGCCATTGCATTAATCGTAAAATCTCTGCGCTTCAAATCATTTTTTAATGAACAGCCAATGTTTTTTATAACAGGCAAATGTCCTGCTTGCGGATAGGTTTCTTCTCTGGTTGAAGCAATATCAATTGAGGGGTCGCACTCTCTGGATGGGGAGGTTTGGGGTGGGGTGACTCTCACCGTCCCAAAATCCGGATTTTCTTTAATAATATTCAATCCACTTTTGCGAGCAAACTCTATCGCGTTTCCTTCATAACAAAAATCAGTGTCAAAACTTTGAGTACCAAGGATTTCGTCCCTGACAACCCCGCCGACATAATAAAGATTTTTGTCTTTAAGCGTCATTCTTTACCTTTCGATTATGAATTAATGAGCAAATAAATGCTGCTGCAATTATTATAAACCCTAAAAGTCCAGTAACAACTTCCGGTACTTCGTGGAAAGTTGAAATAAACATTAAAATCGCAAGTACCCCGATTGCCCAGTGAGCACCGTGTTCAAGATACAAAAACTCGCTTAAAGTTTTCTTTTCAACAAGCATAATGGTTAAAGAACGCACAAACATTGCACCGATAAACAATCCGATTGTGATAATTATAATATCTTTACTCAAAGCAAATGCGCCTAAAACTCCATCAAGAGAGAACGATGCATCAATCAATTCCAAATATAAAAATCCTACCAAACCAGAACATTTAACCGCGTTTGCACATTGTTTAGCGCGTGCTTCTTGACGTTTTTCGAGCCATTCTGCAAGCCCGTCAATTCCTAAATAAATGATAATCCCTGCTAAGCCTGATGTGAAAACACTTTGTCTTACGGCAGGATCAAGTTTGTACATCAAAAGTCCCAGAGCTAAAAGTGTTGTAATTGTGCAAATCCCTTTAATTTTATGCAGAAGTTGGAATTTTTCTTCAATAAAAGGTATCCAATGAACTTCTTTTTTCTCTTCTACAAAATAGTCCATAAATAACATTAACAAGAATGCACCGCCAAAGGCAACTATAGGTGCGTGTGTGAGTTCCAAATAATGCGCATATTGCTGAACATCTCCTAATGCCATATTTAAAACTGTTAAAAGATTCAATTTTGCAAAAATTGCTACTACAGCTAGCGGGAAAACAAATCTCATCCCGAAAACAGCGATTAAAATTCCCCATGTAATAAAGCGATGACGCCATTTTTCAGACATACCTTCGAGTTTCATTGCGTTAACTACAGCATTATCAAATGAAAGACTTATTTCTAATATTGCAAGAACTGATGCAATAAACACACAAGCAAACCCTGTTCCTGCGTGTACGTGTTCTCCCCAATAGTAAGCTGCAATTAAGCCGAAAATTGTTACAAAAAACGAACTGTGAAAATAATGAAACATCTTAATACCTTTCAATAATGCTGTTGATTCCTGATTTAGCAACCGCAAAAATCTCTAACATTCTATCATATTCATAAGGTTCGCCCTCAGAAGTTGTTTGAAAATCAACGATTTTACCGCTTTTTGTAAGAATTACATTTGAATCGACCTGAGCGTGAGAATCTTCTTCATAGTTTAAATCCAATTTAATTTCGCCATCAACTATTCCGATTGAAATTGCCGCAATCGGCTCAATAATCGGACTTTCTTTTAAATCGCCTGAGGCAATAAGCTTTTCAACAGCATCTCTAAGAGCCAAAAACCCTCCGCAAATACTTGCTGTTCTTGTGCCGCCGTCAGCTTGAATAACATCCGCATCAATTGTAATAGTCATCTCAGGCATTTTCTCTAAATCAACACAAGCTCTTAAGCTTCTTCCGATTAGTCTTTGGATTTCGTGGGTTCTTCCTGATACTTTTTCACGTTCACGTCTGCAGCGTGTATTGGTAGCAGAAGGTAAAAGCGAGTACTCAGCTGTTACCCAGCCTCTTTTATCATCATCTGACATCCATTTTGGTTTCTTCAAATCAACAGAAGCTGTTGTTATAACTTTGGTATCACCAAATTCGACTAAAACTGAGCCTAATGCGTGTTTAGTAAAATCATGTGTGAATTTTATTTCTCTCAATTGATTATTTTCTCTACCGTCGTTTCTCATTATTGACCTCTTTTAACCCAATTTTCTAAAACTTTTAATGGAGCCCTTGTAATTGCTAAAGCCCATGCCGGCACATTTTTAGTAATAACACCAACAGCGCCAACATTTGCTCCCTCTTCGATTGTAACAGGTGCTACAATTACAGAGTTTGAACCGATTTTAACATTGTCTTTGATTATTGTTTTGCTTTTAACTTTTGTCAAAGGATTATAATTCGCTGTAATTGTACCAGCCCCTATGTTTACCCCTGAGCCGATTTCACTGTCTCCTAAGTATGACAAGTGGCAAGCATTTGTGTGAGATTTGATTGTGGTCTTTTTAACTTCAACAAAGTTTCCGATTTTTACATTATCTTCGAGAATAACATCCCCTCTTAAATGTGCAAACGGTCCGATTTTACAGTTTTTCCCGATTTTGTTTTTGCCATTTATATAACAAGATGGATAAATTATTGTATCTGCTTCGATTTCTGTTTCAGGGCTAATCCAAGTTGTATTCGGATCAACAATTGTAACCCCGTTTTCAAGATGTTTTTTTATTGTTCTTTGATTTAGCATTCTCGAAGCTTCTGCAAGATGTGCTTTTGAATTAATACCAAAAATCTCTTCATTATTCTTAAGAATATAAGCATCAACCTTCAAATTCTGTTCATTTGCCCATTTGATAATATCTGTTAAATAGTATTCGCCTTGCGCATTATTGCTTTTCAATTGTCCGAAGGCAGGTTTGATTTTTGCCCAGTTTAAGCAATAAATACCTGCGTTAATCTCTTTAACAGTCTTTTGTTCAGCATTTGCATCTTTTTCCTCAACGATTGAATTTAATGAGCCATCAGCATTTCTGATAATTCTTCCGTAATTAGTAGGGTTTTCAAAAATTGCACTCATAACTGTTAAATCAGAATTTTTACTGTGATGTGCTTCTATAAACTCTTTTAAAGTTTCTTCTGTTACAAGCGGAGTATCACCGCAAAGAATAATCACTTCACCCTCAAAATCATTAAGATAAGGTAAAACCATACTAACAGCGTGCCCTGTTCCTAATTGAGGACTTTGCAAAACTGTTTTTGCATTATCATAATTGTTTTTAATAAATTCTTCTACTCGTTCAGCCTGATGTCCTACAATAACAAAGTTTTCATCAACCAAACCAGTTTTATTGACTGCTTCAATTACATAGCCGACAAGTGTTTTATCAAAAATCGTATGAAGCACTTTTGGTGTTTCGGATTTCATTCTTGTGCCTTTGCCTGCTGCTAAAATTATTGATTTAATCATTTTCCTATCCCCTGTAAGCTATCAAAATTCCACCAGGAACTTCTACAATCTCATATTGAAACTCATCATCCGCATCAACCGCATCAATAAAAGTCTGAACCTTCTCTGCATGAGAAGTTATGTTATCAGCAATAATAAGAGCCTTTTCTGTTAAATGCGGTTTGACAAGTTCGAAATATTTTACATACTCACGTTTGTTTGCATCAATAAATACAAAATCAAACTTTTCATTCTTATCCAATGCTTCAATAACTTCACACGCACTGCCTTGTAATGGTCTTACAATATCATCAACGCCGCATCTTCTAAAGTTTTCCATTGCAACACTCTGGCGCTTGTCATAATACTCAATTGTAGTAAGTCTTCCGCCGGTTTGTTTAAGCGCTTTTGTTATCCATAATCCCGAATACCCGTTAGATGTACCTATTTCTAACACTGATTGGATATTCATCATTTTAATAAATGTATTAATCAAAACTCCTGTTTTTCTTGGAATATTCCAGAATTCTTTTTGAGTTTTTTCTAATTCTGCTAATGTTTGGGATGTAATTTCATCCATTATAATGTCCATTAAAACTCCTTAACCTTGTCTGTAATTATAATATCGTTTATAGGAACATTAACGGCATAAGTTTTTAAAACTTTGCCTTTAGCTAAATCAAGAATTGTATACTTGTTCTTTTTAATATCAGTAATAACTGCTAAATCTGTTCCCTGAATTTTATTAAATCCTGTTGAAAACCCTTCTGTTCCAAGCTCAATTGTGTCTAGAACTTTTCCATTATCAATATTAATTCTTTGTACTTTGTTATTTTGAGCACCAAGAACATAAAGATTATTTCCATAAAGTTGGATTGCTACAGGCTTATTAACAGTAGTAAACTCATTAGCAAGTCCTAATGTTGAATAATCAATAACAGCGATTCTGCTTTTTGTTCTGCTTGAGATAAATAATTTATTCTTTGTAAAAGCTAAAGATGATACATTAGGAAAACTTCCAATGTCTTTTAATTCATAGTTGTTTTTAAGCTCAATTGCCCAGATTTCGTTTTTAAGCTTATCAACATAAAACATCTTGTCTTCTGCCAATAAAAGCTTTTCACAATGCCCGTTTACTTTAATTTTTTGGATTAAAGACATTGTTTTTAAATCAATTACAAATATTGTAGAAATACTTGGAGATGTTATATAAGCTTTGTTAGCACTTTCGTCTACTAATATTTCTTCCGGGAAAGTTGAAAGATTGATTTGTTTAATAAATCTTGCATCAGCAGTCGAAATTATATCCAAAAATGGTCTTTCATAAGATGTTACAAGCAAAAATTTACCGTTGTTTACTGCTTCAATATCTATAGGAATAGACTTTTGAGCAAGCGAGTACTTTGGTGAACTCTGTGCCGGTTCAATTACCTGAATATTTTTTGAGTAATTAGTTGTTACAAATAAAATTTTGTTTTTAAGCTGCGGGATTAATGCTTGCTGTTTAATAGGGTCAGTTTCATCAAGAAATTCTTCAAAACTTTCCCTTGCATTAAGTTTGATTACATCTTCATTTTTAATATCAATTTTAAGGTTTCCGACAATACCCTTAATATTTTCTGGCAAAATCAAACCGCTTGGCACAAGCATATCTTGAGGAAGCAGTCCTGTTCTAACCTGCAAAGGCGGAATAGTTTGGTGTAAAACCGTTTTGTGCCCTTCGCCGTCAGATAAAACCTTCATTAAAACAAAATCATTGTTAAAGATTATAATATCAGGTTTTTGGTTTAATTCCTTGTTCGTAGGAAAGGACTCTTTAACCTTTAATTTTGTAATATCTGAAAACAAAGACGGAAATAGTGGTAAATACACCGTATTGTCAGGCAATATAACTACCCCGTCAAAACGAATATCAGTACCCGGAACTGTTTTGTTAATGTAATTTTGTACTTCTTCCGGCAGTTTAGCCGCAAAAGCACTTGTGCACGAGATTAGGATAATACCTAATAACAATAATAACTTACGCAAAACAATCCCTCCAACTTATTATTTATATGACTATTCTACCATAAAACTTTTTTATTTACTTTCCCTTTTTGAAGTTCATAAAGTTTTTGATATAAGGCTTTTTCATCTTTAGAAATATGTGTTGGAGTTTTAACCGTCACAACAACAACATGTTCCCCGCGCACTGATGGCTTAGAAAGGTTTGGTACCCCTGCATTTTTTATTTTAACAACTTCGCCTGTTTGAATTCCTGATGGAATAGAAACATCTTTTTCTCCATCAAGAGTTTTAATTGTAACAGTGTCTCCCAAAACAGCTTGCGCAGGTGAAATTTCAAGCTTTGTAAATACATTTATTCCATCACGTTGATAATAAGTTGAAGGTTTTACATGGATTACGATATATAAATCCCCTGCAACACCTCCGTTTTTACCAGCATCACCTTCATGAGAAAGTCTCATTTTTGAACCATTGTCAACACCTGCAGGAATTTTGATATCAAGCTTCTTTTCGACATCTTTTCTACCCTCGCCTTTACAAGCAGGACAAGGATCTGAGATAATAGTTCCTTTTCCATGACAATGCGGACAAGTAACTATTTGAGTAAAATGACCTAAAACGGTTCTTGTTGTTTGCTGTACACTGCCTCTTCCTCCGCAGTGCTGGCATGTTTGAGGTTTAGAACCTTCTTTTGCACCGGTTCCGTTACAAGTCGGACAAGTTTCTAAATGGTCGATTTTTATTTCTTTATTAAGCCCGAAAACAGCTTCTTCAAATTCAATTTCTATATCAAGTCTTAAATCATCACCGCGTTGAGGTGCATTAGGATCCTGGCGTCTGCCTCCGCCAAATCCGCCGAAACCACCGCCGAAGAAAGAACTGAACACTTCTTCCAAGTCTCCAAAACCGTTCGCAAACGGACCTTGTGAGCTGTAACCCGCATTTTGTAATCCATCTTCGCCAAAACGGTCATAAGTTGCGCGCTTGTCATCATCCATTAGTGTTTCATAAGCTTTGCCAAGCTCTTTGAACTTAGCTTCTGCTTCCGGAGCTTTGTTTATATCCGGATGCCATTTGCGTGCCTGCTTTCTAAAAGCACTTTTTATCTCATCTTTAGAGGCGTTCTTCTCAACGCCTAATATCTCATAATAATCACTCATTTTTTAACCTTTGGGCGGAGCGCATCCCGCTATTCTACTAATTTATATATTCTCTCCAAGCGCTCCTTTGGAACAGATTACTGGTGGGTTCAAGCCGGTTTGTTATTTACACCTATGGTGCGGTTGCAACATTAACCAGTGTAGGTCTTAAAACTTTATCCCCTAATTTGTAACCTTTTTGAAGCTCTGTAATAATAGTATTTTCAGGTTTCTCATCGGTAGGAGTCTGCATAACAGCTTCATGAAGGTTCGGATCAAACTCTTCTCCTTCAGCAGGAATTACTTCTAATCCGATTTTTCCTAAAACATCATTAAAGTTTTTGTAAGCCAAATTGAAACATTCTTTAACTTTTTCACAGTCTTCAACAGTTTCAATAGCTTTTGCTCCTCTGTCAAAATTATCCAGAACTTCAATAAGCTTTTTAACAGTGTTTTCTGCTCCGTATTTTAAAAGATTTTCACGTTCTTGTTCCTGACGTTTTCTAAAATTATCAAAATCAGCAGCAAGACGAATATATTGATTGTTTAAAGTTTCGTATTTTTCTTGCCAAGGATTTGTTTCTTCCGGCTGTTCTTCAATAGTTTCTTCTACGTCTGTTTCAGTATTTTCAGCAGCTGTTTCTGCTTCTTTATTTTCCTCAAAATTAGTATTCTTGAACGGATTTTCCATGATTTCCTCCCTTTAACATAATTATATATGATAATTATACGTTAGCAAATAACCATTGAGGTAAAAATTTATTTTTTCTTAATTATTTCACTTTTATGAACTTTTGTAACAATTATTTATCAGTATCTAAAGTTTCTGCAAAATATGCCGTTAACACATGCAAAGTAAGTTTGTGGAATCAACTATAAGGAGTGAAAATCTATGGGAAAAGACATTCGTAATTATGAGTTTAAAACTCAAAACGCGCAAGCATTTGTTAATGACAAAGGCGAACTTAAGTTTGAAGGGAAAAAGAAGAAAGAATTAGAACAATTACAGCCTCTTTTTGATGCAATTTTAAAAGCTGATAAATCTTCAACTAAAAATAAAAAGAAGCTTGATTCTGACACAGAAAAAGATTTAATGAATAAACTCCATACGCTTTTAATGGCGGATGGTAAAGTCGATGCTACGGAACTAAAACTTGGTGATGAATTTGTAAAATCAGGTAAGTCTGTTGCTGAGTTTATTAATGAAAAAATTGCAAAAGCAAATTCTACAAAAGAAACGAAAGAGGTTAAAGAAGAACCTGTTGCTGAGGTTGAAGAAGAGCCGGTTGCACAAGAACCTGTAACCGAAGTTGTTACAGAAGAGGTCAAAGAAGAAGAAAGAACTCCTGTTGTTGAAAGAAGACCTGATCCAAGGGTATCTCAAAATGCATTCAATCAGGCTATCCAAAACCAAAGAGTGAGAATTCAAGATAAAAAAGATGAATTGACTACTGCCTTTACAAAAGAAGTAACAGTAGATAAAGGTGTTTATTTATATAATGTAGCAGTTCAAGCTTTAAAGGATGAAGGTGTTGAGCATCCTAATGCAAAACAAATTAATGATAGGATTGCTGAAATTGCATTGGTTAATGATATTTCTGATGTAAACAGAGTTCCAAAAGGTAAAGTTATAAAAGTTGGCAGAGTAGGTTCACCGGTTCAGCCTGCGGCTGAAGCATCACCTACAGTAGGTGAAAGTCCTGTGACACCAACAACAGTGGCTCCATCATCAATTACAGTTCAAGAAAAACCTGTTCCTGAAACATTGACAGAACTTGAATATTCAGCAGAAGAGAAAGTCGATGGCGAAGGTGACAATGCCCTTACTTATAAAGAATGGACAAAAGAAGGCTTTACAACCATGTATACTACAGAAGTTGATGGTGTAACATTAACTGCGGATTCTCTTGAAAAGCTAAAAGAATTAAAAACTCAATTCGCTGCAGCAACAATCACAGCAGCTCCGGAAAGTGAAGCAGCTGATGCAAAAGCAACAAGACAAGCTGCTAATCTTGAGAATATGAAAAAACGCATTGAGCTATCCGGCGGTGATATTGGTGTAATTGAAGATGTTATAGACAAGTTAAGAGCAGACGGTAATGTTAACCTTGAATCAGAGGACGTACAAGCTTTTGTGCAGGATTTAGCAAGAACTAAAAATGTTGAAGTTTTGACTAAGCTACTTGTTAATTCAGAAGATAATTTTACAAACGACCTTATCAAAAACGAAGATACCGCAAAAACAGTAGCTTCTTTATACAAAGAAATCCGTGATAAAGAAAATGCGAGCGAGAAGCTGACTGATGATGAAATTGCGTTAAAAGAGTTTATGGCAACTAAGGTAAAAAATTATGAGCTTTACCAAATTGCTGTGGATTCGGACAATGATGTTGCTGAAAAATCTATCTATTTTAATGAAAAGAGTGGTGAAATTGCATATTCTAGCGGTGATTATTATGCAAATGATCCTAAAGTTTTAGATGGCTTTGTGAAAGCAATAAATGAAGCTAATGCAGCAACAAAAAATGATACAATTCCTGATGATACGGATGATAATGCAAAAGAGCGTGCGCTGGCAGCTGTATTTAAGCAGTATGTAAATACAGAAGACAAAATGCTTGCTAATTGTATTGCTTCAAAAGCAGATGCATTACATGCCTCAAAAGATGATGTTTTAGCTCTTGTAGCAAAAAGTGACATGTTTGTATTGGACAGCTTGAATTTTACTCCTTCTGCAGAAGATTCTCCTGCATTTAATAAAGCAGTAGCTGATAGAGTTGTTGCTCTATACGAAGCAGGTAATGGTGATCCGGCAAATATGCGATATTTAGAAACTGCTCTTGCAAACATTGATGCTGCGACTTATGATCCGGAAGAAGATAAGCAAAAAGCTAAAGATAAAGTTCTAGAATCATTCTTTGAAGTAACCGGAGAGGGTGAAAATAAAGAATACACTTTTAAACCTTCAAGACGTCCAGCTCAAGAAGAAATTTATATAATGCTGTGCAATATACCGGCAGGTATGCAAAAAGCTGTATTAGACTCTGTTACATCGATAGATGATTTAGGTAAAGGACAGTATACACAGTCTTTAGAAACAGATGCTCAGTACATTACTACTGCTGATTTGAAAGCCAAATATGCAGAATTATTTGAAAAAGCTGTGGCAGAATTTGACTTAGAAAATGATTTAGAAGGCGCTCAAGCTAAAGTTCTTAAATTTATAGAGGCTGTTGGAGAAAATATTGACTTGATACCTTTTGGTAAAATTCAGGAAAATTTCGGTGATGTTACATTTGTTAAAGATTATCTTGGTCCTTTAAAGAATGAAAATGAGAATATCTTACGAAAGCTTACGCTTCTTGATTTAGATATTAAAGAAACAGAGTCTGATGGCAATGTGACTTATAATGTTAGTTTTTCAATAGCTGCAAATGTTGATTATAATGCTGATGTTGCCCATATTGTATTGAGTGCCGCTTCAAAAGAAGAGTTACTTGCAAAAGCAGAACAATATATTGAATTACAGAATATTGTCTATGAAGCGAAGACCAATGAAGCATCTTCTAAATTTACTGATACAGAAAGAGGTATAAATATGGCTCGTCTTAAAGAAATATTTAATGATGAAAATATAGATAAAGATGTTAAATTGTCCGTTGTTAATTTTGTAGTTGGTAAATGGGATTTATATGATGAAGAATTAATTGACAATATCATTGATACAAAAGACCCTGATTTTATTAAAGAAGAATCCATAGTAGGCAGGGAGGGTGTAAAATTAAATCCGACACAAATGGCAACATTAATTGACTATGCTGTAAAGCCTAAGTTAGAAGACGGTAATGATAATCCATTCTATTTAGGAACTGAATCTGGTAATCAAATCAGAAATGTAATAATAAATAGTGGAAATAAGGAACAAATAACTGCTATTTATGATAGCTTACGATCTAGTGATCAGTTGTATGTATTAAGCAAGCATTTTGAGTTTTTTGAGGATGCAAATGATAAGTTTGAACAATTGATTAATAAAGTTATTGATACAAATGAACAAGATGTCGCATTTGCATTTGTTGAAGTATTAGAATTGGCAATGGATAAGCAGTTAACACTTTCCCAAGAGACTGCAAATAAGTTAATGAACAAAATCCAACGACCATTACCGGTACATGACGGTCGAGAGCCGATTTATTCCTGGGCAGATTTCTTTGGAAATACAATTTTCTATAGAAAGAAAACTGGTTCTGATGGTAAAGTAACATTTGAAAGATGTACTGCTTCTGATTATGCTAAAGAAATAAAATATGAAACTGATAATAACGGAACTTCTCATACTAAAGAAAAACTACAGGCTGAGGCTCTATCAAGACTATCATCAAGCGGTGTTGCTGATGTTGTACTTGCATACAGCGAGAGCGGTAAAGGTATTATCAAAGATTGGAATGATGAATATGCATTGTTTGGAGATGCATTGGGTGTTGATGACATGATGCCGGTTATTAATAAAGTCTTATACTATGGTTCGGAGGCAAATAAGAGAAGTGATGAATATAATGCTTTGTTAGATCTTGTCCAGCCTTTTAAAGATGAAAATGGCAAGGTAAATACAACGAAGGATTTTTCAAGTGATATTGCAACAAAAATAGACAATGCTATGATTGCTTATATTAAAAAAGTTCGAAATATTACTTAATTATAAAGGGTTGAATATAATCCGTTCAAACTTATTATAAAAAAACAGGACTAAAAATCCTGTTTTTTATTGCTTTATTTCAACCGGCTTGAACCCCCTTGTCGTCTGTTCTAAAGGCGGGTTTGTAAGCGAAATAAAAGCAGGTAGTCTTGCTGTATGCCCGCCGCCCCATATCTACGTGCGTAGCACCCAAATGTTAAAAAATGTAACAATAATATATAAACTTGAAATACGCTTTAATTATTTGTTTTTATATATATGTAAGATAAAAAAAGATGGTGATAAAAGATGGCAATCGCAAATTTACACGAAACTTGGTTAACTTATAAACAAAGAGTAAACACTTTGAACTTAGATATTTCTAATCTTCAAACTCAAAAAACTCTTGCTACATATTCTCAAGCTGATTTACAGTCTTTGTTATCATCTGAAAAACATTCTGTAAGAGACTACTTCAAAGAGCTTTGGGAAGGTGACAAAGAGTTACACGAAAAGTATCTTGACTACACTAAAATTCCTGATTTTGAAGAAGCTATTGATAAAATTGTTGCACAATACCAAGACCAGTTAGATGAAATGGCAGCTTGGGAAACAGCACTTGATGCTCAAATCACAACTAATGATACAGAAAAAGCTGAATGTGAAGCTTATATGGAATCAATCACTCAAATGTTAACTTCTAACATTCAAGAAGATTTTAACTTTGGATTGAATGGTTAGGGGTAAATATCTAACCCAGTAACCAAATTCCAATCAGAGCAAACAATATTAATGCAATATTATAATGCAAAAATGTAGGGATACAGGTATCAAAAATATGGTTATGCTGACCGTCAGCATTCAATCCTGATGTAGGCCCTAATGTCGTATCAGAAGCCGGAGAGCCGGCATCACCAAGAGCAGCCGCTGATGCAACAAGTATAACTATTTGTGATACATTAAATCCCATTTCTGCGCATATAGGTACAAAAAGTACTGCAAGTATTGGAATTGTTCCAAAAGAAGTTCCTATACCTATTGTTATAAAGAGCCCTAATATCAATATCAATAATGATGTGAGAATAATATTTTCAGGCATGATTAAAAGTGCGTTATTAACAAGGCTTTCAATTGCGCCGGATTCTTTTAATACGGATGCAAATCCTGCTGCAACAAGCATTACAAACGCAACATAACCCATTAAATATATGCCTTCATTCATCATGTGATCCATTTTGTTTTGCGGAATAACTTTAAACGAAAAAATTACTCCTAAACCTACAAGTGCGCCCAATGGCAAAGAATGAGTTAGCAACTGCACTGTAAAAGTTAATATTGCAGCAAGTGCAACAACCCAAATTGTGTATTTACTACACTCTGTGGTTGTTTCTAATGAAAAAGACAAGGGTTTATCTTCATATTGACGAGGTTTTCTGTATGTAATTAACAAAGAAACCAGAAGCGCAACAATCATTCCCAGTCCAAGAATAGCCGTTGATTTCCAAATGTCTTCGCGTGCAACATTTACTCCGTTTTGGATAATATTATCTGCAATAAGGTTCTGGAAAATCAATCCAAATCCTACAGGAATTGTAATATAAGGCATTTTTAGACCAAAAGCCAGAACACTTGCAACCGCTCTTCTATCAATGTTTAGTGCGTTCATAGTGCTTAGTAAAGGCGGGATAATTATTGGAATAAATGCAATATGGATTGGAACAATGTTTTGTGATGCCATTGCAATCAAGGTTAAAATCAAAAACAGCATCCATTTTTTACCTGAAATGATTTTTGTTATCCAATCTGCGAGTTTATTCGTAAACCCTGAATGTGCCATTGTAGCTGCAAAAGCACCAAGTAAAATATAGCTCAAAGCTGTTTCGGAATTACCTCCCATGCCTGAAATGAAAACATCCATTACGTGTTTTATATCCATTCCAGAAAGGAGTCCTGCAACAAGTGTTGAAACGATTATTGCTAATAGTACATTAACTTTTTTAAGGCACAATACACATAATAGAATTACTGAAACTATTGCAGGGTTTGTTATAAAACTCATTTATGCCAAGTCTTCTTTCTGCAACAGCTCAATAATTTCAAGCGCGGTTTCCTTCTGCAGAGCCTCAGGCAAGAGTTTAAGATACTCAAAAGACTCTGCAATCTTCTGGTCTGTATCATACCAGCGTCTTAATACATAGTTAAAAGCATCTGTTAAAATGTTTTCGGACAAATCAATTCCGTTTTCCTTAGATTTTTTGACGATATAGTCGGCGCACTTATACTGAGACATAATATTTGCGTTTCTCATTAAGCTTACCGCTAAACTTACTGTGGGATCAATATCATACCAACGCTTATTCATTCTACACCTTTTTTTTCTTTTATCGTATATTTTTTAGTTTATTTTGTCAATCTTGATTTAATTTCCGCTTCTTTTTCTTCACTTACATTAAACAACAATGTTTTGTCTTTGGAAGTTTCTCCTTTAACAATTTCAATACTTGTTTTAGGAACTTTGAATGTTTTTGAAAGGTATTCTATAAGAGCTTTGTTTGCCTTGTTTTCAATAGGCTGGGCAGTTATTTTTACTTTTACAAACTCATCTTCAATAATAATATCGTTTTTTGATGAATTTGGTACAATGCGGATTTTTATTAGCATCATTAAACTTTCTGAAAGACCATAACGTATTCATGTTTAAAGATATAGAACCCGCCTGCTAGTGCTCTATAGCGCCACAAATTAGCTGTTTTGCCTTTCGCACGTTCATTTCCCTGCATATCTTTAATAATAATAGCTTTTGTAATAAAACCTAATTTATTCATTCTTGCCATGCATTCAAACCCAAGTGGAATGTGTTGTGAGTTTGCATACTTATCACCAATAATTAAGCAGGCAAATCTACCTTTTTCCAACATATCGTAACCGTTTTTTGCAACTTTTTCGAATAAATCATAAAATTCTTCTGTAGTAGCACAGTTAGACAAATCTTCTTTTTTATCAGAAAACTTGATAATATCATCATAAGGTGGATGCAGCATTAACAGTTGAGCCTGCTTTCTGCCCATGATATCAAGTCTTGCTTTGATTTTTTCTTTTGCTAATTCACTTGCAGAATCTGCACAAATAATATTAACATCAGTAACTAATTGTTTTGGGGTAAACTTTTCTGAGACTTTTTCTGCTAATTCATCTTTGAGTTCAACACCTATACAGCGACGCCCCATATTAAGAGCTTCTATGCCGGAAGTTCCTGATCCAAAGAACATATCAAGTACGATATCATCTTTCTTTGTATATCTTTCATAAATCTGCTGGGCGATTTGAGGAATATAGTTCCCGTGATACTCGTTAGAGTGTCCGCCTTCTTTTAATCTATTAGGAAATTCCCATAATGTATCAGTTTTAATATGTTTGTAATTTCTCCAATCTTTTAGATTGATATCACTGTAAGAAGTTGTTTTAATCTGGTTTTTATCAACAACTTTTAAATTCGCTTCACTAGCGGATTTTTTTACTTTTAAATTCGATTTCGCCATATCTCTCCCCGTTTTACATTATAAGTTTACGGGAATTGTTAAGATTTGTAATCAAATATTTGGAGGATTTTTTATAACAAGGGTCGGGCGATATTTCGTGTTGCGACAGGTTAGGCGTTGAATTAATGGTCGCCCTCTGCTGACTCTGTTACAAGGTGGTTCACGTTGGCGGATAGTTTATCTTTTGTACTATCATTTACAATTACATAATCGCATCTTGGGATTTTTTCTTCTTCGCTCATTTGCGCATCTATGCGAGTCATAGCTTCTTCTTTGGTTAAATTATTGCGTTTCATTAACCGTTCAAGGCGGACATCAACAGGTGCCGAAACAAAAATTATCTTATCAAACAAACTTTCCATGTCTGCTTCAAAAAGTTGCGGGATCGATACAAAAACAGTTTCTTCCGTTTTAATATTTTCTATAAATTCTTTTACTTTCGGGTGAATTACAGACTCTAAATATTTCAACTGTTCTTTATCGTTAAATACAATACTTGCAAGCTTTTTGCGGTCGATTTTGCTGTCAACAAGTGCTTGTGGAAATAATTCTTTATTTTCTTCAAGTATTTTATGCGCTATTTTATCAGTATCATAAACCTGAAAGCCTTTTTTTCGAAGGATTTCTTCTACTGTTGATTTTCCTGATGCAATATTTCCGACAATAGCAATTTTAGTCATTTTGTGACTTCTCGATTTTCTTTAAGTACATTTTTAATTCTTTAATATGTTTAGGTTTCATTGGCTTAATCTGCCCTTTTTTAATCCCTGCAAGGGTTATTGTTCCGTGTTGAATTCTTTTTAAAGAAATAACTTCAAAACCTAATGCTGCAAACATTTTACGGATTTGGCGATTTATTCCTTGGTATAAAACAACCTGAACTGTTGAAGACTTGTTTCCCAGTTCAATCGGCAATACTTCTGCGTATGCAGTTTTCTTTTCGCCTGTGTCGGTTTCAATCACAATACCGTTGTACATTTTTTCGCCGTCTTCGGGGGTAAGTTTGCCGTTTACATTAACTATATATGTTTTAGGAACTTTTATTGACGGGTGTGTCATTTGGTTAATCAATTCTCCGTCATTTGTCATTATAATAAGTCCTGTAGAGTCTTTATCGAGTCTTCCAACGGGTTTAAGGTGTTTTAATTCCGGTGGAATAACATCATAAATTGTTTTTCTGCCTTTTTCGTCTTCTGTGGTTGTAATATAGCCGGCAGGCTTATAAAATCTGTAGTATTCATGTTTTTGAGGTTTTATAGGTTTGCCTTCAACAACAACTTTGTCTTTCGGCCCGATTTGAAATCCAAGCTCGGTAACTGTTTTCCCGTTTACCAGAACTTTTTTATTTTCAATCAGTTCGTCTGCTTTGCGTCGAGAACAAAGTCCTGATGATGCGATAAACTTGTTTAGTCTTTGCATTGCATAGCCCCTTCAAATGCTGATTTTAATGAATCAGGCATTCTTCTGTAGATTTTACCGTCGTTGTTTACTGCAACAGTTTCAAATTCTGCAATAATGAATGTTTGTCCTGTTTGGGCATTTTTTATTGTTTGTCCGAATGTTACTGTAATTGGCGAAACTTTTGAAATCCATGTTTCAATAATAATTCTGTCATCAAGTTTAGCAGAAGCCTTGTATCTTACATTCATGTTTGTTACAGGAATTGCAATGTCTTGTTTTTTTAATTCGACCAAATCAAGTCCGAGTTTGTCGCATAATTCAACCCGACCCATTTCCATCCATCTTAAATACGTTCCGTGCCATACAACACCGTATGCGTCGGTGTCTGCGTAATAAACTCTATGTGTAAATTCATGTTTCATAATAAGTTAATACTACCATAAAAATATTGAAAAAACCGTTTGTGTTTGCTACGATATTTATCAAGGGAGAGTATTGTGAAAAGAATTTTAGTAACCGGAGGAGCGGGTTTTATAGGCTCGCATTTATGTAAAAGACTTGTGGAAGAGGGTAATTATGTTGTTTGTTTAGACAACTTATTTACGGGCTCTTTAGAGAATATAAAATCATTAATGGAAAAAGAAAACTTCAAGTTTATTGAGCAGGATATTGAGGATGAGATTGATATTGAAGTCAACCAAATTTATAACCTTGCTTGTCCTGCAAGCCCTCCTCATTATCAGTTTAATCCTGTAAAAACGGTTAGAACCTCTGTTGTCGGGATTGCAAATATGCTTGATTTGGCAAAAAAATATAATGCTACTATACTTCAGGCATCCACTAGTGAGGTTTATGGGGATCCTCTTGAACATCCGCAAAAAGAAACCTACTGGGGAAATGTTAATCCTATTGGGGTTAGGAGCTGCTATGATGAAGGCAAGCGCTGTGCGGAAACTCTTATGATGGATTATCATAGACAATATGGTGCTGATATAAAGATAATAAGAATATTTAATACTTATGGTCCAAATATGCACCCTAATGACGGACGAGTTGTTTCAAATTTCATAGTTCAGGCGCTTAGAGGAGAAGATATTACTATTTATGGTGAAGGTTCTCAAACACGTTCATTCTGTTATGTATCAGACCTTGTAGAAGGTATGATACGAATGATGAATTCAAAAGAGTTTACAGGACCTGTTAATTTGGGTAACCCTAATGAAAGAACAATTTTGAATCTTGCAGAAATGATTATTAAAAAAATCGGTTCAAATTCTAAATTGGTCTATAAACCATTACCTAACGACGATCCGGTTAAACGTAAACCTGATATTACTGTTGCAAAAGAAAAACTTAATTGGGCACCTTTGGTACGTATTGAAGATGGTTTAGATTTGACAATTGAGTATTTCAAACATAAGTTAGCCAGAGGTGTTTAGTGCCGTTATTAATCTTATTAGCTTTTATTTTAAGATTGATTAATATAGATAAGCCCGAGGGGCTTTGGAATGATGAGTATGTAAGCTGGTTTGTTGCTTCGACTCCATTTGTAGAAGGTTTTTGGCAAGAAGTGCTTAAACAATGCCATATGCCGCTTTATTATTTGTATTTAAAACCATTTACCAGCTGTAGTGATTTGGTTTTGCGATTGACTTCTTTTGTGCCTTCTATAGTTTCTGTTTACGTTATGTACCTTGTTGGGAAAGAGTTCTCTAAAAAGACGGCTGTTTTTGCAGGGTTAACTACTGCAGTATTGTCTTTTCTGATTTATTATGCTCAAGAAGTGCGATTTTATTCGCTGCTGTTTTTATTTTCTACGTTGTTGTTATTGTTTACTGTTAAAATTCTAAATAATAAAAAAGGTTGGCTTGGATATGCAATAACTGCATGTTTGATTTTGTTTACACATGTTTTGGGCGGGATATACGTGTTTTTTAATACAGTGTATTTGCTATACAAAAAGGGGAAGTTGTCTAAATGTGTAATTATTGGCGTTTTAGTGTTTCTTCCTCTTCTGCCGCTTGGAACTAATATTTTAAGAATGCTTCCTTCTTCGCAGTGGTGGGGAGTGTTTTCTTATACAAATATTTTGTTTCTATTTAGCGATTTCTTCTCTCCAATTCTTACTAATAATGTTAATGCGGCTCCGGAGTTTTTCTATAAAAAAGATTTTCTATGGTCTGTTTTGATTCTTATACCTACGCTAATAGGTGTTTGCGGTGTGGCTTTAGGTGCAAGAAAAAATCGCGGATTATTTGGAGTTTGTGCAGTTGTTGTATTTGTCATGTCTGTTTTGGCAATAAGCGGTAAGATTGTATTTATTACTAAATATGTAATTGAAATTTTGCCGGCATTAATACTTTTATTTGTCTTGGGGATAAATAACAAGTTGTTTGTCTTATTTATTGCTTTTCATTTATTTGCAGTGTTTACGCCGTTTTATACTGCAAAACTTCCCAGAACAGAAGGCCATAAAATTGTTTGTGATATTTTAAACAGGCAAGAACCGGATAAAGTTGTCTATACTTACTATTCAAAAGATCGCTTTGAAAAGTATTTGGATGAAAAAATCCCTTCTTATTGGATAGATAAAACTATGCGTTTTGTGTATTTGGACGAACCCTCTAAAATATTTAATGATATTGAGTTAGGGGAGCGTGTTTCTGTTGTATTTTTAGATAGTGTAAGTTTTGTTCCTGAAAATATGATTGAAGAAGCTAAATCACGTAATTTGCCGGAAATGTTTATTACGTTTTCAATAATTAAAAATTCACTTGTAAAGGAACTGAACGATAATTATAAGGATTTTGATGTCAAACGAAATGGCAGCTGGACGGTAATTACAGCGACACGCTTTAGATAACTTAACAAATTAAGCTTAACTACTTGACACAAAAATTTGCTTTTGTTACGATGAAGACCTAATCGCAGACAGTTAGTATCCTTAATGTTAGGATTTAATTCGATAGAGCTAGCCGAGATTACACACAGGGTGCAGGTTGTGCCTTAAAATATAAATAGCTTATATTGTGTAGATTTTGTGATTAGAGAAGATTGCAAAATCTTTTTAGTATGTATAAGATTTTCAGGTCGAGAAAAATACAAAGCACTTTGAAAAAATCAGAATTTTGTCCAGTAGGATTTTAATAGGCTAGTAGGTTTAATTAACAAAATTCGGTGGCAGAATACGATGATTTTGGAAGAATGTTAAAAAAAACAAAGGAGCAAAAAATGTCAACAAAAGCTTTTAAACAAGACAAAGTTTCTCTTATTAAAGAGAAGGTTGATAAAGCACAAGTTGCAATTGTTACCGAATACAAAGGATATTCAGTAGAAGAGATTACTAACCTAAGAAGAGCACTTCAAAAAGAAGACGGCGATTATATGGTTACAAAAAATACTCTTGCAAAACTTGCTGTTAAGGACACCCCTTATGAAGTATTGGCTGAAACTTTCAAAGGACCAATCGCTATTGCGTTCGGTTTCGGTGATCAAGTAGCACCTGCTAAAGCTTTATCTAAATTTATTAAAGATACCAAGAAAGGCGAAATTATCGCTGCTGCTATGGACGGTCGATTAATGACAGCTGCAGAAGCAAAAGCTCTTGCAACTCTTCCTTCAAAAGAGGAAATCTACGCAAAAATGCTTGGCTGCGTAAATTCACCTGCTACAGGTATCGCTGGATCTATCAGTGCTGTTATGGCTTCTCTTACTAGAGCAGTTGCAGCTGTTAGAGACCAAAAGTCTGCATAGGGTAAATATATTTGGCTGGTAGGTTAGACTACAAGTCAGAAGTTACTCGTAAGAAATCAAAAAGTAATACTACAACAAATTAATAAAAAGGAGAAAATCATGAGTGTAGAAGCAATTTTAGAATCAATTGAAAAATTAACTTTATTAGAAGCTGCTGAATTAGTAAAAGCTATGGAAGAAAAATTCGGCGTTTCTGCTGCTGCTCCTGTAGCTGTTGCTGCTGTAGCTGCTGCTCCAGCTGAAGCTGCTGCTGAAGAAGCTTCTGAAGTTAACGTTATCTTAGCATCAGTTCCTGCTGATAAGAAAATCGCAGTTCTTAAAGAAGTAAGAGCTATCACTGGCTTAGGCTTAAAAGAAGCTAAGGATCTAGTTGATGGTGCTCCAAAAGCAGTTAAAGAAGGCGTTAAAAAAGAAGACGCTGAAGCTATCAAAAAACAACTTGAAGCTGCTGGCGCAACTGTTGAAATCAAATAGTTTGACATTTATTTGTTTTAATAAAAAATGGGTTGAGAATTATCTCAGCCCATTTTTTTAGTATTTCAATTGCTTTGTCAATCTGCTCATAAGTTAAATCTTTCATTATGCAGAGTCTTAATCGACATTCTTCTAGTCTCACTGCAGGGTATGTAACAATATTTGTATAGAGTACGTTTTGGATTAGTTCTTTTTGCTCATAATTCTTCCCTGCCTGCTCTGTCTTTTGCCCTATTGAATTATTATATAAAGAATGTTTTTTGAAAATATTTGCTTTATTGTAAAGATTTGTGTTTTTGCTATTCAAATCAGTATTCAAAGGTTATATAATATAGGTATATGTATATCGTCAAGAATTTGAAGGACTATGATTTGTCCCTCAAACAGCGTATTTTCGCTGGTTATATTAAGGATAATGTGGATTCGTTTGCATGTTTTGAAAAAGTGACAAACCGCAGTGCGCTGCGACGATATTTTGCTCCGAATAATGATTATGAGATTTATACTACAGCAATTGCTGATCCTGCAACATTAACCAAGAGAGCTATAGCAGGTTAGTTTATTTTCTTTATTATAATCTTATAAGGTACTTGAAATTTTTTTGCTGAAATGATAGTATTAATGTGTTGTATTTGCAACACATATTTCATGAAATTCACATTGGAGAGGGAATGAGAAAAAATATAATTATTATTGTTGCTGTAGTATTAGCACTTATTTTTGGCAGAATGTTTCTGTCGAATATGGATAAAATAAAATCAGCTAAAGCAAGGGCAGGCATGATGACTCCGTCCGTTACGGTAGCGGAAGTCGGAACACGTAATGTTACACGTCAGTTTGGCGCAAATGCTCGTGTTATGGCTAAATACAGAGTTGATGTTCTTGCACGTATAAGCGGGTATTTGACTAAGAGTTATTTTAAAGAAGGTGATTATGTGCGTGCGGGTCAGGTTTTGTTTGAAATTGAACCTGAACAATATCAATATGCGGCAACAAAGGCAAAAGCCGATATGGATAATGCCCGTTCAATGTCAAATTATTACCAAAAGCAGTTAGTACGTTATGAAGAACTTGTTAAACAGGATTATGTTGCTCGTGCAGAATATGATAACGCGTTAGCTCAATATGATGCGTATTCTGCTCAAATGGACAGTGCAGAGAGTGCTTACAGGGATGCTCAAAGAAATTTGGGTTATACGAAGGTTAAATCACCTGTTGACGGAAGAGTCGGGATTATTGCGGTTACTGTTGGTAACTTCGTAAATTCTACAATTGGAGCTTTGACTACAATTAACAGTTCAGATCCGATGTATGTTGTTTTTAATATTAATTCTAAAGACTATTCTGAACTTGTTAGAATTGATGGTGCAAAAGCAGAGCGTGATGTTGAATTTTTCTTTAGTACAGGAAAAAAATATGAACATAAAGGGATTCAGGACTTTTACGATAATAAAGTTGATGAGACAACAGGTACAATTACTATGAGAGCAACTTTCCCAAATCCAAATGATGAATTACTTCAAGGTGATTTCGGACGTGTAATTATTTATTCAAAATCTAAGGATGATTTACCCGTTGTTCCTCAGAGTGCTACATTAGAAAACCAGGAAGGCTTGTATGTGTATGTTTTGGATGAAAAGAATCTTCCAAAAATGGTTTATTTAAAAACAATGGGACAAACAGAAGATAATATGTGGATAGTTTCAGAGGGGTTAAATAAAGGGGATAAAGTTATAACCTCAGGCATGCAAAAAGTTATTCCAGGTAAACCTATAAGAATTGTAGATGTGCTTCCACAGGAAACTAAACCACAAAAGAAACAGAATATATTTGAAAAAATACTAGGGAAAAAATAAGCAAACGAGTCCTCTTCCCTGGACGGGGAAGGTTGGGATGGGGTGATACCAAAAGGAAAAAATAATGGCAGGTAATTTATTTATAAAACGACCAAAATTTGCGATAGTAATATCTATTGCGATTATATTAGCAGGGTTAATTTCTCTAACAACATTACCGTTAGAGGAATATCCATCAATTACACCACCGCAGGTTATTGTAACTGCTACATATTCAGGTGCGAGTTCTGATGTAATTCAGTCGACAATTGCGGCTCCTGTTGAGTTGCAGTTGAACGGTATTGAAGACATGCTTTATATGGAATCTGAATCAAAAAACGGTTCTTATGAATTGACCATATACTTCAATGTTGGTGCTGATCCTGATATGGCTCTGGTAAACGTCCAAAACCGACTCCAATTGGTGCAGCCTCGTCTGCCGGAAGAGGTTAAGCGATACGGTTTGACGGTACAAAAGAGTACAGGTGGTGCAGGTGTTTTATATATGGCATTAACTTCACCTAACGGTACTTATGACTCATTGTTCTTAGCAAACTACGCAACTTTATATGTTAAAGATGAACTCGCTCGTACAAAAGGCTGTGGTCGTGTTCAGATATTCGGCGCGGGTGATTATTCAATGAGAATATGGCTTAAGCCTGATAAAATGGCAAGTTTGGGAGTTTCATCTTCTGAGATTGCAGCTGCGATTAATGCACAAAATACTCAAGCTCCGGCGGGAAGTATTGGTGTAGAACCTTTTGAAACTCCTCAGATGATGAAATTTACTTTGAGAACGAAAGGTCGTTTAAAAGATGTTGAAGAGTTTGAAAACATTATTGTAAAATCTGATGTTTTGGGTTCTAAAGTAAGACTAAAAGATGTTGCAAGAGTTGAACTCGGAGCAGAAAACTATGCTTCAACCGTTAGAGTAGGTGAAAGCAGTGTTGCGATTATCGCGGTTGCACAGCTTCCTGATGCGAATACCATTGATTTGGTAAACCGTGTTAAAAAGAAAATGGAAGTAATGAGCAAGAAGTTTCCTAGTGATATAAAATACGAAATACAGTATGATACAACCGAGTTCGTAAGAGAATCTATTAAAGAGGTAATCAGTGCTATTATCTTAGCGATTATTTTGGTTAGTGCGGTTACTTATTTGTTCTTAGGAACAGCAAGGGCGGCTTTAATTCCATTCTTTGCAATTCCTGTTTCATTGATTGGTGTATTTATATTTATGGCATTGATGGGATTTTCTATTAACCTGTTAATCCTGTTTGCACTGGTTCTCGCCGTCGGGCTGGTAGTAGATGATGCAATTGTAGTACTTGAAAACACTCAAAGGCACATTCAGGAAGGTAAGGACAGAGTAACTGCGACGGAAGTTACAATGCAAGAAGTTTTTGGTGCTGTTGTTGCAACTTCTCTAGTATTAATGGCGGTATTTGTGCCCGTATCATTTATGAGCGGTATTACAGGGCAAATGTACAGACAATTTGCGGTTTGTATTGCAACTTCAATCGGTTTATCAACTCTGGTTGCGTTAACGCTTTCTCCTGCATTGTGTGCAATGATATTAAAAGAGGGTGAAGAAAAAGCCGATTTTGAATTTGTTCAAAAGTTTGACAATTGGTTTAATGGTGTTAGGGTTAAATATTTAGAGGTTGTTGAGTATTTTGTAAGACAACCTAAAAAAACATTATCTGCATTGTTAGGAATTATCCTATTTGTAGGCGCAATGTTTTGGATTACTCCAAAAGGCTTCTTGCCGGATGAAGACAGAGGTGCGTTGTTTGGAATGATTCAATTGCAAGACGGTGCAACTCTAACCAGAACTGCTGATTTGGTTTTAAAAATGTCAAGAGAAATGGCTGAAATTCCGGGAGTTCATTCTGTTATGCAAATTAACGGTATGAATGGGGATAATACAGCATTTTTGATTTTAAAACTTGATGAGTGGTCAAAGAGAAAATCAAAAGCACTTTCTATTAAAAATATTACAAAACAAGCAAATATGATTGCGGCTAAGTATCCCGAAGCTTCTGCTTATGTAACCCAACCGCCAGCAATTACAGGTATGGGTATGTATGGTGGCTTTGAGTATCAATTGCTTGATAAAGGTGATAGGTCGTTTGATGAATTATTTAATCAGGCTCAAATGTTTGTAAGAGAAATTACAAATCCTTCACCTGAAAATGAAAAAGAAGCTTCTATGATTGCGGGATTTACTCCGCTTCAACCGGCTTCTTTACCTCAGGTTGTTGTTAATATAGAAGAAGATAAGGCACTGGCTCAAGGAGTTTCGATATCCGAAATTTATTCGACCCTTGCTGCTCAATTCGGTGCAACTTATATAAATGACTTTAATAAATACGGTCGTGTTTATCGTGTATTTATGCAGGCAGATGCTCCTTACCGTGAAAAACTAAGTGATATGAGCAAGGTATATGTAAAAAATAATTATGGAAAAATGGTACCGTTGAGTTCGGTAATAACAACAAAAGACATGGTTGGTCCTTATTCAATGAAACGTTTTAATATGTATTCGGCAGTTACATTGAATGGTTCGCAGGCAAGCGGGGTGAGTTCAGGTGCTGCTATGGATGCGATGGAAAAACTATCCGATGAATTGTTACCTAATGATATGGACTATGCTTGGTCCGGAACTTCTCTTCAAGAGCAGCAATCATCAGGTCAAATAGGACCGATTTTGGCGATGGCGCTAACTTTTGTATACTTATTCTTAGTAGCTCTTTATGAAAGCTGGACTTTACCAATTGCGGTACTTCTAATTTCACCTGTTGCATTATTGGGAGCGTTGTTCTTCCAATATGTTTGGGGCTTATCACTTGATGTGTATGCGCAGGTTGGTTTGGTAATGTTAATCGGTTTGAGTACAAAACAGGCTATTTTGATTGTAGAGTTTGCAAAAGACGCTATGGATAAAGAAGGAATGCATTATATTCAAGCTGCCATGCAAGCTGCTAAGCTTAGATTCAGAGCGGTTATGATGACAAATATTGCGTTTATATTAGGTTTATTACCATTGGTATTCGCTAAAGGTGCAGGTGCTGGAAGTAGAAATTCAATCGGGGTTTCTGTATTTGGCGGCATGATGGCAGTTGCTTTTCTTGGAAGTATTTTAGTTCCTGCGTTTTTTGTAATGATTAATGAAATGAAAGAAAAATCTTCGGCTTATATTCAGAGGTTTAGAAAATGAAGAAATTTATAATATTTTTAATAATGGTATCTTTGTGTCAAACATCAGCTAATGCTGCGTTCTGGAATAAAGATGTGCAATTGGGTAATGAGATTAAGAAAGAAGAATATCCTGATAGTGTGGATGTTGAACCGAAAGGTGAACCACAAGAAAGTTCAACTCTTATTGTTGGCGGAGTTGAAGAAGTAATGGATATTTCTATGGAAGAATGTTTGCGTCTTGCATTAGGTAACAATCCGAGAATTCAGGCTGCTATGCAGGATGTTTTTGCATCAGATGCACGTATTAAGCAGGCATGGTCGTCGTATTTTCCTCAATTTAGTTGGCAAACAGGCTATTCAAGAATTAAACAATTGCAGTTATCAGATGCTTTTGGTGAAAATTTGATTTTCAACTATTTTGTATTGGGTCAGGTTTCTGCAAGCCAAATGCTCTATGACTTTGGGGTTACACAAAATCAGGTCACTATAAGAAAATTAGATAGAGAAGGTTATAAAGTATCATTGACAGGTACTGTTAATGAGGTGATTTGTGAAGTAAAAAAGGCTTACTATGCTTTTCAGTATGCATTAGAAGCTAAAAAAGTTGCCGAAGAAATGGTTGCTCGTTATGAAGCGTTTTATAATCAGGCAAAAGCTTTTTATACAGCAGGAACATCGCCAAAGGTAGATGTAACGATTGCAGAAGTCAATTTAAGTAATGCAAAATTAATGCTTATTCAGGCTGAAAACGCTGTAGATATTGCAATGGCAAGGCTTAATAACAGTATGGGGCTTCCTTATACAAATAAATATGCTGTGGGAGACCATTTGAGATATGATCCTTGTGAAATAACCTTAGCACAGGCAATTGATATCGCACGAGATTCCAGACCAGATTATCAATTGGCAGAGCTTAGGGTCGAAGAAGCAAGGCAGAATGTAAAATTAGTTAAGAAATCATATTTCCCGACTATTACAGCTGAAGGTCAGTATCAAATAGGGGGTAGAACATTTGTTTCAAATTATGGTTATAATTTTGGCGGATACTTGAATTTCCCTACAATTAATATGATGCTTATTAATAATGAAATTAAAGAAGCGAAAGCATTGTATTCTAAAGAACAGGCAACTGCAATAAGTACAAAGAATAATATTTATTTTGAAATTCAACAGGCATATTATTCAATGATTGAGAAGAAAAATTCAATCCCTGTAGCGTTTTTGGGCTTAAAGCAGGCAAAAGAGAACTATGAATTATCTTACGGTAGATACAAAGTCGGCGTTGGAAATCCAGTTGAGCTAAGAGAAGCGCAAGTTCAGTATCAGGATGCGATGCTTCAATATTATAATTCTTTATACCAATTCAATTCAGCAAAAGCTGATTTGGAAAAATATATTGGTAAAAATTTAGTTAATGGTGAAGTCGAATTAGATTTGGATGGCAAAAAATCTAAGAAACGAAAGAAAAATTCATAATCGCTCCAAAGACTACAAGCCATATAAACATTATTCCTGCTAGTAAGATTGGTTTAATACCGAGTCCTTTTATCTTATCAAAATTTGTTTCGACTCCAAGTCCGAACATTGCGACAGTTAAGAGGAATATGTCGAATTCTATAATACCGCTTTTTACTGCATTAGGAAGTATGTTTAATGAATTAAATCCGCACATAACAATAAACATTATTGCAAACCATGGCATAGGGACTTTTGTTCTTTTTGTGTGAGATTTTTTTGATAAATATAAACCAAGTAAGAAAAGGTATGGTACAAGCATCATTACTCTTGTTAATTTAACAATAACAGCTGTATCACAAACTGCTGGCGAAATTGCGCTTCCCGCTGCGACAACTTGAGCAACTTCGTGCACTGTTGAACCAATATAAATCCCGAACATTTCTTGGGGCAGGATTCCTAATCCTGCTAAAATAGGATATAAAAACATTGCAATTGTACCAAATAATACAACTGTTGAAACGGCAAGCGAAACTTTATGCGAATCAGCTTTTAGCATTGCATCTGTTCCTAAAACAGCAGCTGCACCGCAAACAGAAGAGCCTATTGATGTAAGCATGCATAAGTCTTTGTCTAATTTAAATACTCTTGTTCCAAGGTAGTAACCAATCAAGTATGTAGATGTAAGCATTATTACATCAGCCCAGAAACCTTGCATTCCAACTGCAAAAATTTGTTGAAAGGTTATTCTAAATCCATATAAAACGATTGCAAGTCTTAATAATCTTTTAGCAGAAAATGCAATTCCTGATTTAAAGCTTTCAGGAATAAATCGATTAAAAATATTTCCTATAAACATGCCTATAATTATTGCAAATGTTAACGAATTTAGATTTATAGCTTGGCAAAAACCGCACATACATGTGAAATATGCAATAAGAGCAAATAAAGAACAAAAAATTATACCTTTTATATTTTTCATATACCGTTTTCCTTTTTAATAATTATATCAGGAAAATTTTATCTCATTGTTTTGGTGTATTGTAACATGTTATAAAATATTATATAATCTGAACAAATAGGAGAATAAGAGCATGTTACCAATCATAACAGAGGAAATTTCATCAGAGATTTTTAGTGAAGTTTTTCAAGATGTGCAAGCTTGGAGAAAGAATATGGTTAATTATCTGAAGGAAGAAAATCCTGAGGTTAATACTGCTATATTAGAAGTAGCAAAGTATGATGAAGGTATTGACTTAAAAGCCGTTGCTTTAGGAGCATATCTTGCTTATAGATTGATTGAAGTTGCTGCAGAAAATGATGGCGGTTTAACAATCGAAGAATAGTTATTTTGATACTCTGTCAGCAAGAAATGTTGATATAAAAGGAATTATTATATAGTAAATTCCTCCAATTATAAGAATTGGTTTTGCTATTTTAATCCCTTCTAAGTATTTGTCCAGTTTTGGGTCGTTTTTATTTATTATTTTGAATTTGCTGATAAAGTTTTCAGTCGGTTTGTCTGTAATTTTATCGGTAAAATAGCCTGATATAATGCTTAATGCGGTTGATATACCTGCATTATAGCATAGCGCATCTTTTCTTTCTTCTTTTATCTTTTTACTTTTTTGGGTTTTGTAGATGAAAGTTCCGGTTGTTAGAGTGTCACTTGCGGCAATTGTGTGCATGGGAAAGTTAGTGTTTTTGTATTTTTTTGCAAATTCCTGATATTTTTTATTGTTTAAAATTTTAGCGATATTCCCCTTAAAACTTAAATTTTTGTTTTTTTCTTCAGGATAAATGTTATCCATGACTATTGGAACACTTGCAGCTGTCAGAATTGCTTTGGGAATAGCTGCTGCAACTCCTAAGCCTAATTTAAACATTTGTGTTGCAAGTATGTATGCTTTTGATTGTGCAAGTGTTTCTTTGCCGTCTTTTAGATTAGATATCGTTTCTTTTGTTAAAGACTTATCAATATTTTTCATTTTCTTTGCTAAAGGTTTTGATAGTGTAAACATCATTGCATAGCCAATAAAAGTTGATGCAAGAGATTTGGCAAATGCTAATTTTTTATTTTCTTTATCTGTTTTTGGGGTCGCTAAAATCACGGCAGGGCGAGCTGTTAAAGACAGTGCCAATGTAGTAGTAGCAGCAAAAAGTGCTCCATTATCGGCAGCAAATTCTAATCCTTTTTTTAAAATTTTGCTGTTATATAATCCTTTGAATGAGATATCCCTGTTGTTAGAATTTACTTTCATCTTTGTTTATTAGATAACATAAATATGGTTAAGATTAAAGGTTGGAAAAATTCTGAAATAATCTTTTTGGCTTTGGTGATATTATTTATAATAATTCATTCTTTTTTGCGCCAGGATAGCTTTGCCGCAACAATTAATGCTATATGCGGGATTACTTATACTTTTATTGCAGGAAAAGGAAATCCTATCTGCTATTTATTTGGAGTAACTGGTTCAGGATTTTATTCTTATCTTTCTTTTCAGAATATGTTGTGGGGAAATTTAATACTTTATCTTTGTTATTATATTCCAATGCAGATTTTAGGCTTTTTTCAATGGAATAAAAATCTAAAAGAGGGTAAAAAAGAGATTGTAAAAAGGTATTTGCCTAAAAAAGAATTAAATATTCTTGTTTGTTTAACGGTTATTTTAATTATTTTGACATCAGTTGTTTTAAGATATTTTAATGATACTCATCCGATTTTGGATAGTGTTACGACTGTTTGTTCTGTGGGCGGAATGTATTTGACCGTAAGGCGCTCAATTGAGCAATGGATTTTTTGGATGGTTGTTAACTTTTTGTCATTAATAATGTGGAGTTATGTAGCTTTAAATGGAGCAAGAGTTTATTCTACAATTATTATGTGGTCTGTTTATTTAATTCTTGCGTTTTATTTTTATTTTGTTTGGAGAAAAGAGATTAAAAATAGCAAAAATAATATTTAGCAGTTTTATATCAATATGCTAAATCCTAATTTTCGCGGAAATCAAAGAATTTCTTATACATTACTTAACCAATCAAGAGTTATTACATCAGCTCTTCAAGAGGTTAATCCAAATATTCAAAAATTAAATAAGGCAACCAGATGTGCCGGCGCAAAAAATGCTATTGCAGCAATGCGTGAAAAACTTGGTGTTGATAGTATTTATAAAGAAGGTGGAATTAGTATCCTTTGCGGTGATAGTATTGTGAAATTGTTTTCACCGGATCGTTTAACCCTTAAAATTAGGGAACTTAGCGCAAATAATAGGGAAGATTTTAAATATGTAGAGCTTAAAGATAGCGATATTGTTGAAACTCGCGGTTTTGATTCCCGTTCGGTTTCGGTTGAAGATTTCTTAACATCTGTTTTTGAGAAATTGGATTTCCCAATTCTTCAACTAAGGAGATTTTTTAGACTCCCTGAAATTAATGAAGTTTTACAAAAAATAACACCAAAAGCCGTTTTATCTCAAGAAAATGCTAAAACAGCTGATGATATAAAATCCTTATTTTATGAGATACAAGAAAGACTTGCATCAATACAAAACGGTGTAACGCGTTCAAAAATTAAAAACTCTTATCCACATGCCAGACCAAGCAATAATGGTTCATATCAGCTTAAATTTGCGGATGTCGGCTCGCAAAATTTAAATTATTCTGTGAATATTATTACAATAGCAGCAAATCAACAACATTTAGTAATTGGTATATCTGAGAATTCTGATGATAAACCGCAAATGATTATTGTTGACCCTAAAAACAGGGTATTAAAAGAAAAGAATTTGGGCAAAATATATAAATTAGGCAGTACGGCTGTTTACTATACACAGCAGGAACTGAATTCTCCGCTGTTTGCTCCAAAATTAGAACTGCTCAGACGTGAATTGGAACAATATAATGAGTATTTAAAAGTAAAAATTACAGAACTTAATGCTTATAAAGCGCATTTGTCAACAGGTGATATAGGAATTATTGATAGAAAAACATTAACAATTATCAAAAGTGTAAAATCTATGTTTGATAATTGTAAAGCTAAAATGTTGAAAATTAAGGATGCACCAAGAAAAAAAGCTTTTAAGCAAAAATATGATGTAGATACCAGAGATGGCAGTCCATCATTAATATTTAAAAATGTTAATGATAATGGTGAAACTCTGCATTTAAGTTTTCCTGTAATGGCTGGTGAACAATGTATGAAGATTATTGTTGAAAAACGTAATGGTAATATTGGTAAAAGCTTTTTTGTAAATGGAGATAAGCTTGTTAAGTTTAATGCAACAAGCTTAGGCAGAAGTAAAAGAACAGAGTTGAAAACGAATTATCATTCTCAAGAGGAAATCGATTCATCTGGACTTAAAGAGTACTTAACAATTCTTAAAAAAAGACTTAGTGTAATTCCTATGATAGAATTAACTAAAAAATAGGGGTTTGTGATGAAATTATTAAAAGCATTAGGTTTAACAACTTTGATTTCCGGAGCGGCTTTGATTCCAACCTGGATTTATAATGAGGCGCGTTGGGAAAATCAACAGAAACTGTGGTGGACACAAAACATGGTAAGACGTTATAATCCCGATAAGTATGAGGAATTAAAAAAATCCGGGGTTGAAGATTTGAAAATTTGGCAAGAGGCTGAGTTGATGACGATGGATTCAATTGAGCATGAACGTGCTAAAGAAAATGAAATTCACAAATCTTATTTTAAAGGTAGTCAGTGTTTAAAATAAAAAAGACTTCTTTTATAAGAAGTCTTTTTTATATGGGCCGCAGTGGACTCGAACCACCGACCTCACCCTTATCAGGGGTGCGCTCTAACCACCTGAGCTAGCAGCCCTTGTTAGAATCTTTCAGCTAGTGGGGTTTCTTTTACCCCTCCCAACAAAATCTAATTTATCATGGACATTTTTTAAAATCAAGTATTTATTTTTATGTTATTATAATAAATGTAAAAAGGGAGTCTGGATATATGAATTTAACAGTAATTGGGACTGGTTATGTCGGCTTAGTAGCTGGTGCATGCCTTGCTGATATGGGGAATAATGTTATTTGTGTTGATAATAATATTGATAAATTAGAGCAGCTTAAGCAGGGAATTATACCAATATATGAGCCGGGGCTTGATGAACTTGTTAAATCTAATATGCAGGAAAATCGTTTAAGTTTTTCGTATGATTTGGATAATGCTGTAAAAAACTCTCAGGTTTGTTTTATTGCAGTAGGCACTCCTCAAGATGAAAACGGTGCTGCAGATTTAAGCGGGGTGTTTGCCGTTGCAGAACAAATTGCTAAATCAATGAATGAATATAAGGTTATTGTTAATAAATCTACCGTGCCGGTTGGTACCGCTCAGAAAGTAGGTGAATTAATTCAGGCTAATACTATTTACCCCTTTGATGTAGTTTCTAATCCAGAGTTCTTGAAACAAGGTAATGCTGTTGATGACTTTCTTTCCCCTGATAGAGTTATTATTGGTTCTAATTCTGAGAAAGCAACAAGACTTATGCAGGAAATATATTCTCCGTTTTTAAGAACTGCCAATAGAATTATTCTTATGGATGTTAAATCCGCAGAAATGACAAAATATGCATCCAATTCTTTTTTGGCAACAAAAATTTCATTTATGAACGAAATCGCAAATCTTTGCGAAAAGGTTGGTGCTGATGCCGAAATGGTAAGGGTGGGCATGTCAACTGATACAAGAATTGGTAATAGATTTTTATTCCCCGGTATTGGTTATGGAGGAAGCTGTTTCCCTAAAGATATAGAAGCTTTGATTAATACAGGAAATGAATTTGGATGCGACATGCCTCTTGTTAAATCAGTTAATAAGATTAATCGCATGCAGCGTGAACATTTTGTCAAAAAGATTACGGATAAGTTTGGTGAAAACCTCAGCGGAAAAACCTTCGGAGTTTGGGGATTGGCATTTAAACCGAAAACAAATGACATGCGTGAGGCGCCTGCTATTACGATTATTAGTGAATTATTGAAATTGGGTGCAAAGGTTAAAGCATACGACCCTAAAGCAATGGAAACTTCTCAAAAGTTGTATTTGAAAGACTCAATTATTTATTCAAAAAATTCTTATGAAGCATTGGAAAATGTTGATGCGCTATTATTATTAACAGAATGGAACGAATTCAGACGTCCGGATTTTGAGAAAATGAAATCATTAATGAATAATCCTTTGATTTTTGATGGTAGAAATCAGTATGACCCGCAAAGATTAAAAGAAAAAGGATTTGAATATATTTGCATAGGAAGATAATAAAAAAAAGGGACTTAGAAAGTCCCTTTTTTTTAAACATGTTTTTCAATATTTGTTATAATTGAATTCTTTGGCATTAAGCCTACCATTCTTTCAACGGTTTCTCCGTCTTTAAATACCATTAATGTTGGAAGTCCGCTAACCTGATATTTTTTTGCCATTTCTAAATTGTCATCTGTATTAATTTTTGCAAATTTAACTTTTGAAGACAACTCCTGTTCAACTTCTTCCAAAATAGGACCAAGTTTTCTGCATGGACCGCACCAATTTGCAAAAAAATCTACTACGATAACGCCTTCGTGAGAAATAACTTCTTTATCAAAGTTTTCTGTATTAATTTCTTGAACCATAATATCCTCCTTTTATATCTCCTAATATTAGCATATCTTTAATGTTTATGCTATCATATTGCCAGAGGAGTAAAAAGGGTAATTAGACTTACCTCCAGAGGATAAAAAATGCCGAGAAAAAAAGAAATAGAAATAGTACTTGATACAGAAACCACAGGGTTAGACTATACAAGAGAAAGAATTATTGAATTTGCTGCTGTAAGGCTTGAAAACGGAAAAATTAAAGATGAGTTCCAAACTCTTATTAATCCGCATCAGCATATTAGAAAATCTTCTATGGCAGTACATGGGATTACTGAAGAAATGGTTGCAGATGCTCCGACTGAAGAAGAAGCTTTACCTAAAATTCTTGAATTTATCGGAGATTATCCGATTGTTGCTCATAACGCAATTTTTGACTATTCATTCTTAAATGAAGCAAAGAAACGTATAATGGGTGAAACTTTGAAAAACCCTAGAATCGATACCCAAATTATGTTCAAAGAAATTGCTCCTGATTTGGAATCTCACGGGTTAGAAGCATTAACAAACAGGTTCAATGTAGAGCTTAATAATCATCATAGAGCAATGGCTGATACAATGGGCTTGGCACTAGCTTATCCAAAACTTAAAAAACTTTATCTTCAAAGACTTGATTGGCAAAAAAAACAGTTAGAGAATGTTGATTATCTATTTGACAGATATTTGAGAATACAACAAAGTATTGCAACTATGCAAGCAGAATTACAAGATTTAAAATCAGTATTTAAACTTCACTTTGAACTTGGTGGAGCTCCATTAGAGGCTGAAACCGGTGAGATGATGGTCTATCAGTCTAAACACTCTTTTGGTTATGAGTTCAATGATGTTAAAGATGTATTAGAAAGTGTCGGTGCTTTAGAAAAAGCTGTTAAACTCAATAATGGATTTATCGATAGACTTTGCAACGGTTTAAGCTTGTCAGAAGAGTATAAACAGATTATCAAGGATGCTCGTCAGGAATTAACAGAAACCAGAAATATTCAAGTGATTAAACCATGCAAATAGAACTTAATGTCGAAATTGAAAAGCTTTCAAATCTTGGTTATGGAATTGCCAAGAATGATGGTTATGTTCTCTTTGTTGAAGGTGCATGTCCCGGTGACAAAGCAAGGGTACAAATTAATAAAAAGAATAAAAACTTTGCTAATGCAAAAATTATCGAACTTATTGAACCATCTCCTTACAGAGTAAAGCCGTTTTGTCCTATGCAAAATGTTTGTGGTGCATGCCAGCTTCAATTTATTGATTATGAATATCAGTTAAAACTTAAAAAAGAGATTGTTGAAGATACAATGCGCTCGATTTATGGGGGTAATGTTGAGGTGCGGGATGTTATATCAAGTCCTCAGAATAAAGAATATCGTCATAAGATTCAATACCCTGTTTCCGAAACAAGAGATTCAAAAAGAATACTTGCAGGTTATTATAAACCGGCTTCTCATGAATTGGTAAATATTAAATACTGTCCGATTCAACCTGAATATTGTGACAGAATTATTGAATTTATACGTACAGCAGCTCAAGAATGCGGTATTAGTGGCTATAAAGAAAAAAGTCATGCCGGAGATTTGAGACATGTTGTAATCCGTTCTTCTGCTTATAATGGTAAAAATCTGGTTATTCTTGTTGTAAACTCTACAAGAGTTTTTGATAAACTGAAAAAACTTGCTAATAGGATTTATACAGAACTTGATAATATTGCAGGTGTTGGAGTTAATTTTAATTCACAAAAAACTAATTTAATTCTCGGTAAAGAAACTCAAATTATTGAAGGTGAAAGCTATATAGAAGAACAGCTTTGCGATAAGGTTTTTAAGGTCGGTGCAGAAACTTTCTTTCAGGTAAATCCTAAGAGTGCTGATAATATTTTTAGATTTGTAAAAGATTATATTGAAAATAACTTCGAAAATCCGCTTGTTTTGGATGCTTATGCTGGTATTACAACCTTTGGTATTTGTTTGTCGGATGTTGCAAAAAAGGTTGTAAGTGTTGAGGAAGTTAAGGCTTCAGTTGACTTAGCATCTAAGATGATAAAAGAGAATGGGATAAAAAATGTTGAGCTTCACAACATGGATGCAGGCATGTTTTTTGAAAAAGAACTTAAGACTAAGGGAAGAAAATTTGATGTAACAGTTCTTGATCCTCCAAGAAAAGGCTGCACTGTAGAAAGTCTTGATTATGCATTGCAGCTTACAAGAGGTAAAATTATTTATGTGTCTTGTAATCCGGCAACGCTAGCAAGGGATTTAAAATATTTAACTGAAAAAGGTTGTACTGTTGAATTTGTGCAGCCATTCGACATGTTTCCGCATACATACCATATTGAAAATGTTGCTGTCATTTGTAAAGAAATGTAACAATAATAATCACCTTTGAAATTGGCTCTTTTTTATATACTTATTATATATGTAAGACAAAAGATGGAAAGTTCAAAGATGACATTAGGCAATTACACACAATTTAATATGCTTGGTATGGGCTCAGGTATGGGCTACCAGAACTTTTTAGGCGGCGGTCTCGGAATGGGGATGAGCAGTTTCAACATCGGTGGTATGTTGGGCGGATGCAATATGTTCCAAAGCTGCGACGGTTCTTACAATTATGATGCAATGGCAGGTTATGGGGTTGCTTCAGTTTTAACAAATTGTTTGTTTGGCTTCTTAGGTCAATCAATGGCAGCAAAACAAGCTAAGAAAGCTGATGCTCCAGAAGCTAAGTTGGAAACATTGAAAACTCAACAATCTGAATTGTATACAAAATTAGATAATGCAAATAAAGCATACGATAAAGCAAAAGAAGCATATCTTGGTACTGATGGTAATGGCGGTGCTAAAAAGGCTTATGATGATAATCAGACTATTTTAGTTGGATATAATGCAACAGAGGTAGCTGAAACAATTCGTTTATACAAAGCATATGTTGAAACTGGTAAACAAAATGAGTATAAAGGAACAACTGAACTACCAAGTGAGGCTGATTATAAAAAAGCTTTAGAACAACAAGAAGCTAAAAAGAATGAAGCAAGTTTGAAAACTGCAATGGAAACTGCTAAGAAAGCTTATGAAACAGCAGAGTCTGCAAAAACAGAAGCTCAGGATGCTTATGATGCAGTGACAACACAAATCAGTGAACTGGAAACTCAGCTAACACAAGAGACTAATGATAAAATCCTTGATAAAGCAGATGGTCATAGCTATCAACAGACTAAACTTACTGAATTAAATTCATTATTTGCTGTTGATGGTGATGGAAACGAATCATTCTTCTCAAAAGATGCAAAATCAACACATAAAGATATCAGAGGTGCTGTTGCTCAATATAGATTAGCAAAAACCGATGCTGAAAAACAAAAATGGGCAAACAGAATAAGTATTCTATGGAACAATTTAAGTGAAGATGATAGAAAGAATAATAAAGATATAATTGCCGGTATAGGTGCAATGAGCAAAAATTATCCAACATTAATTTTTAAAGATATCAAAAAGTAAACTTTTGTAACAAATGGGCTCGATTATGAAATCGAGCCCATTTTATATACTTTATATGTATGTAAGATTAAGAAGAAAGATGGCACAATGGGACGATTAACTAGCGGTGAATTTAATATTTATGGCAAAGGCAGAGAGCAGGTTGATGTTGCCCGAGAAAATCGTTTAAGAAATCCAAATGGCAGTCATACTACTTTAGGCGTTCTTGGTGCCACTTTAATTCCACAGTTATTAGCTTTTGGTGCTACTCAAATTGCTAATAATACTTCTGATTCAGAAGTTAAAAGTTCAGTTAAAAAAGCTCCTAGTGCAGTGTCTAAAGAATTAACCTCTCAAGATGTTGCTAATATTCTTAAAAAATATGATGTTGATTCAACTGACAATGTAAATCCTAATTATTCTGATATAGAAATTGCTTTACAGCAGAAAAGAAGAGAATTAGCTCAATTAGAAGCTACTCATAAAACAGAAATCCAAGAATATGAAACTGCAAAGGCTAATTACGATGCTGCTATAACTAAAAAAGGTGAATATGAACGTCAAAAAGCAGTTAAGAATACTGAATTGACCAGTGTATCTTCTGAAATACAAACAAAATCAGCTAGATTAAGTGCAATTCCTAGCGAAATTGATTCTATTGATGGACAAATTGCTTCACTTGAAGGTAGTGAACAAGCAAATACAGAAACTGTTAAAACTCAGATTAGAAGACTTAATGAACAAAAAAACAAATTAGTTTGTGAACAAAAAGATTTACGTAAAGAATTAGGTCTTGATGAAAATGGTAACAAGCTTGAAGGCAAGGGTCTTTACGGAAAACAAGCTACACTAAATGCTGAAATTAAGATGATTAATGATAATATTAAAGTATTAAATGTTGATGAACTTAAAACTACAATGGAAGCTAAAGAAACTGAAAATGTTAAAACTGTTCAAGCATATAAAGATAAAATTGCTGAAATCGAAAGTGATTTAAAAAAATTAGATCAATACTTTGGTAAAAAATCTATCAATAATCAGAAAAATGCAGAGACTGAAAGCATTGTAAATTTATTAAAGAAATATAATAACGAAAAAGATGCAACAAAACGTACAGCATTAGATAATGAAATCAGAGGTGCTATAGCAGTTTATAAAACACAGCATCCACAAGGAGGAAATCCAACTGTTGATAGATTTATTGAACTATTTGAACAGAAAAAAACTAGCGGAAATCAAACAACTGTATTGTAATATATTAACTTTTGTAAAAATTTATTTTGGGCATGTGCCATGATTTAGGAATTTATAGTAACATGCATTGTATCAACTATCCCCAAAATCTCCTCCCAAAATATTAGAGATAAATTTTAAACGACTCGAATATCGGGTCGTTTTCTTTTTAGTAATTCGGGCAAGTATATATTTTTTTCATCTTGTAGTAGAATATTGTTATGAGAAAAAAGGTATTAGGGACAGTTTGTATATTAGCGTTGTCCGGCGCATTATTCCAAGCTCCGGCTTGGTCAGCTTCTGCGGGAGCTTTTGCACAGCATTACGATGCAGCACAAAGTTATTTGACACAAGGACAGTATTCTTCTGCCATTGTTGAGTTTAGAAAAGCTTTGCGTATAAATTTTCTGGATAATTCTGCCAGAGTTGGTTTGATAAATTCTTATCTTGCAAGGGCAACTTATTACGCTAATCAGGAGAAAAACTATGATAAAGCGGCTAATGATTTTAGAAGCGCTTTGTTTTATTTAAAAATGTATCCTACCAAAGAACAATCTGTTCAAAATTCTGCAAGCATGATTGCTTCTGCTCAGGAGAACTTAAGTCAATGCTTAAAAGTTATTAGTTTTGATAAAACAGCATCTTCTCGTTTTAAGAAAGCGGAAGAATTACGTGCTATGGGGAATTTCTCAGCTGCAGCTTATGAGTTTTCGCAAGCTGCTCAAAGTGAAAACATAGCATCTGAATCCAATGCACAGATAGCGGATTTGATGAAGCTTTTAGGTAATGAACAGCGTTCGGCTGATTATTATAAAACTGCTTTAGATTTAAAACCTTCAGACAGTACATTGCGTATGAAATATGCAAGAACTCTTGATAAGCTTGGACGTTATGATGAAGCGGTTACTCAATATAATGCAGCTCTTGCAAACAGCAAGGGAGATATGGAAGTTCTCTATGCGTTAGAACGTATTTATTTGAAAAAACTTGCTCAAACTCCATCAGATGCAGAATTGAATGCAAATATCGGAGCAATTAAACAGGCTCAAGGTGATTTTGATAGTGCACTTGGTTATTATAGTAAAGCAGAGCAAATTAATCCGAATAATGTCAATACACGCCTGAATGTAGGAACATTGTTCCAACAGAAAAAAGATTATCAAAAAGCTATTAAATCTTACGATTCTGTTTTGACTCTTTATCCGGATAATGTGCAGGCTAATTTATACAAAGCACAAGCGTTGTCAGAAATAGGTAATAAAAAGGACGCATTGACTCTTTATAAAAAGGTTTTATCTCTTGACCCTGCAAATTCAACAGCTAAAGCTGAAATCGCAAATGTTATGCGGGATGCAATGTCTCCTCAAGAATACATAACGTATTTGAGTCAAAATCCGGACAAAACTAATCAGGCTTTGTTATATGATTATGCTTATAAATTACATAAAGAAAACAAATTAGCAGAGGCGATTAATGCTTATAAAGCGGTAATTAATACAAATTCTTCTAATGTTGATGCTTATGTAAATTTGGCTATTTGTTATGCAGCTCAAAATGATTATAAGAGTGCTCAAAATATCTTGAATACGGCTAAATCTAAGTTCCCTTCTAATAATTTAGTTTTAAAAACTCTTCAAGATGTTCAGAAGGATAATTTATCGACCGCTTTAGCAGATGCATCTTCAAGCTATGAAAATAAGGATTATAAAAAAGCACTATCTCAATATTTAGCTGTCAGCCCTGCAAATGAAGATTCTTTATTGGGTGCAGCTGCTTGTTATCAGGCTTTAGAAAATTTTGATAAAGCTATTGAAACTTATCAAAAAGCAGAAAAATTAGCGCCTAATAATGCCGAAATACCTTATTATATCGGATATTTATATTCAGAACAACAAAAATGGCTTGAGTCAGAGACTTATTTGAAAAAAGCTGTTAAACTTAATCCGAATTCTGAGGCTAAGAATCTTTTACCTTATGTGCTGCAGAATTACTCTCTGGCAGCATTAGGTGAAGCAATCGGACTTTATGAAAAGAATAATTTTGAAAGTGCTTTGACTAAGTTTAATGAAGTTCTGAAAAAAGAAGCTAATAATGCTTATGCTTATTATTACAGAGGTTTAATTTATGATGAGCAGAAAAAGCCTCAACTTGCGATAAATGATTACTTGCAAGCTTTAAAACATACGAATGAACTGCCAATTGCAAATTACATGCTAGCGGTTGATTATGATGGTTTAGAAAATTATAAAGAGGCTTATAAGTATTATAATACATTTATTTCAGCTTATACTACAGATGATGAGTATTTGCAGTATGCGAAATCAAGAATGGAAGAATTAAAACAGTATGTTGGCGGATAGGGTAAATACATTAATTGCAAGCAGGGTTTCGCTTGCGCCAATGGCAGGAATAACGGATTATGTTTTGCGTTCTTTAGTAAGAGAGCATTCCAAGAACTGTCTTTTAACAACAGAGATGATTAGTTCGGAGGCATTAACACAGGTTAAGGATACAGATATTGTTAAGCGTGATGATAATCATTCACCGATTTCTTATCAATTAAGCGGGCATAAGCCTAAGATGATGGCAGATAGTGCAGAGTATTTGCAAAGGTTTGCAGATATGATTGATATTAATATGGGTTGCCCTGTTAATAAGGTAGTTAAAGGTACTGACGGCGCGGCTTTAATGAGAAATGTAGATTTGGCTCAAGAAATTGTAAGAACTGTAAAATCCCAAATAACTATTCCTCTTAGTGTAAAGTTTCGTCTTGGTTATACGATGGATGAATTAAATTTTGTTGAATACGGACAAAAAATGCAGGAAGCAGGGGCTGATTTTATAACTATACATGGCAGAACCCGCTCGCAAATGTATGGTGGCAAAGCTGATTGGAAAAAAATCGCGGAGCTTAAACGTAATGTCGATATTCCTGTTTTTGCTAATGGTGATGTTGTTTCAGTAGAAACAGCGATTCAATGCTTGGAAGAATCTCAAGCAGATGGAGTTGCTATTGGACGCGGAGTACTGGGTGATGTAACTTTGATATCAAGGGTTGAACGATATCTTGCTACAGGAGAATACTTGCCGCCGCCAACATTAGAACAAAAAATTGAGGATATGAAAACCCATCTTCTAAGAGAAATAGAATTCCGTGGTGAAGATGTTGGAATAAAGTTTGTAAGAAAGTTCTATCCTTATTATGTGAACGGATTTCAAGGAGCTTCAAGATGTCGTGGTGAACTTGTCATGCTCGATGATTTAAAAGCTATTTTAGCACTTTTGGATAGGATTTTGGTTTCTAATTCTTTTTAGAGAATAAATGTATAAATTGTGCAAAATCTTCGATCTTTTCGTTGTTTAGCAGCTCTTTTGCTTTTTCTCTTTCTGGTTCTGATGATATTTTTTCCAAAGTTTGAATTAACAGATCTGCTGTAAAGTACGAGTTGTATTTTGATGTATAAGTATATTTTACTCCTGTAAGTTCAATTAATTTCTTAGTAATTTCTAGATTATCATTATTAACCAGTTCCAGAATTTCTTCTATTTTTGAATAGTCGTCAAAAATAACGTATCTTCCGTCACGATCTTTTTTGGTTAAAAGTGAATCAATAATATCAATGTTATGCTCATTTATTTTTGTAATAAGTGATAAGCCTTTTTTGCTGTTAATTTCTGAAACAGATTTCAGGTCGTAAAACTTACGATAAATATCGGCATGTTCTTCTTTTAATGAAGGCAGAATATTCAATATGTCATCAATATTATTAATATAAGTTCCTGAACCGTTTTTCTTCTCTGCATTAAGTAAAACTTCTGCACATTTAGGATTTTGAGTTTCTTCAACCTTTTGTGCGAGCTTAAATAAATTTTCTAAACTTAGTTCTGTTTTTTTACCTTTTTTTCGGGTGGAAAGCAGAATTTGCCAAATATCAACATTATTTTTGTTGGTATATTTTAAACATTCGGTTAAACGTGAAATTTCTTCGGAGCGAACTTCTGCTGTTTCAATTAATTGTTGTGCGATTTTTTGGTTTTCGCTATTAATACACTTTAAGACTTCCAGTATTTGTGTAGGGCTAAAAGTTTTTACTCTGTCTCCGCCGAGATTTTCTGATTTTTTTGCAAGTTGTTCGAGATATTTAATGTTTTCTTCATTTGTTTCTTCAAGAAGAGTTTTAATATCATTAAGCGAGAAACGATGCTTTTGCTTTTGCGAAGCAGGTTTTATGTTTATGTTATTTGCTTCTTTCATTTTTGCAAGTTGTTTTAGGATTATAAGCTTTTCGTCAGTAAGCCCGTTATTTAATTCCATGACCGATGCTTTGTTGTTAAATAAGTTTCCCTTTGGATCATTGTTTTTGATGAAATTATATAAAGCATCATTTATTTCACCTTTTTTAATCCCGCATGCCAGCTTGTCAAAATATTTTTTATAGACGGCTTTCCCTCCATAAATTCCTGCTGTTGCAGCAGTTGCCGTTAGTGCTAATGCCGTAAGAACATCTGTATATTGTTTTGGTTCTTCTTTTTCAGTCGTGTTTTTAGCACCTTTAAAATTAAGGCGGTAATTAATTCTGGGATTTGAAATCGAACTTAAACCTTCCATACAATTATTAAAGTCTAAAATAACGGAAAATTGCTTAAATGTTAAAATAACTTAACAAACCGAGCAATTTTAAGTGTTTTTGCGTATTTATATATTTAGTTAGGTTTTGTATGTCTGAAAATAAATTAGCTATAAAAAATGCAAATATGATTTATCCAAAACAGCAAGTAGTTGTTCAATCTTATGTTGCGCCTGCAATAGTGAATTCTGATAAAGAACTTGTAGATGAATTTTTAGAAGCTAAGCATAAACGCGGGTTGTTTTCCAGATTACTGCCTTCCCATTTGTCAAAAAGCAAGGTAAAAAAAGAAATTGAACAATATAAGTACGGATTTTCTGATAAAGAACAAGCGCAAGATTATATAAGAAGATATGAAAAAGCCAATTCTAATGCTGCAGAAACTGTGATTGATGCATTATCAACAACGGCTGCTATCAGCACCGGATTTGTTATTAAAAAGACACAAACATTTGCAAATATTTTTACTTCAAAATACAAAACCAAGGCCGCTGTTTTAACAGCAGGAGTTTCCTTTTTAATAGGACTTTTTGCAAAATTAGCTCTTAAAGGATTGGATATTGCAGGCATGAATAAGGACGCCAGAAAAGAGGAATCTTTAAAATCAACTATAGCAACCGGTGCAGTTGTTGGTTTAACCGGTTATTTGTCGGTGTTAAGCCCAATGTTAATCCCAGTCGGGATTGCTGCAAATGTTTTTGCAAGATATGTTACAGAAAATAATAAATCAAAATCGAATCCTTCTCTGAATGATTTTTTAGTGTCACAAAAAGATATTTTGACTTATGGAGTTCTTGGAACCGCAGGTATTGCAACTGCAGCTGCAAAAGGGCATTTTAATTTATCTATGATTTCAAATGCAATTAAAGCTGCAGCAATTAATAAAAACCATACAATAACTTATCGTCCGCCAGAAGGTCAATTAACAGAGTTTCAACAATTAGCTCGTGATATTGGCTATGATTTGAGTGTTATTATCAATGGTGATAAATTTAATCCGGCAGGAATTTCAAAGCTCGATGAAGATTTTATGAAAATATTGCTTGAGGAAGGTCAAAACGGGCAAATTGATGCTAAGATTAAAAAGTTAGAATTAGAAAATATATTTTTACCTAAATATTTGCAAACTGTAATTGATATTCCGGAAGCTCAGCAAGAAAAACTTTGTAAGCAAATTGACCAGCTGTTGGAAAGTTATAATGCCAGAAAAGGCAACAGTGCTTATAATGGCAGGGATTGGAATTTTGACGGTGAGGAATATGCAATAGATGAAGTTATGCATGAACTTGAAAAAAAAGGAATGGATGTAAACGGATTTAAGGACTTACAAGGTATTCTTAGAAAAATCAAAAGTAAATGCTCCACTTCAAGAACTGTAGAAGAAGCTCAAAATCTTCTAAATGTTGAGTATGGCGGACAATATACTATTGTTAAGCCTTGCGGGGTAGGCTCTGTTGCAGAAACTTATGTCGCCAAAGATAATAATTCAGGTGAAGAAGTGATTATAAAAATAGTGAAAGATTATTTCTTGTGTGAAGATAAAATTTCAAAAGATAAGGGGAAAATTCTTTCAAAAATTAATGAACGTGCAAAAACTGATTGGTCATGGTTTACGTCTAAACAAACTATATTTTCTCCAGAACGTAAAAAATACGATATAAATCAGATTAATAATATGTTTAAAGTTTGGGGTGGAGAAATAAATCTGTCTCAAGAAGCTCAAGCCGCGTTGGATATTTCTTCTCAGGCATCTACGTTTAATGCAGTTGATGTAATTAGTGCTAAGCGTAATATTTTTATTATGAAAAAAGCACAAGGTATTCCTTTGGATAGCGAAGATTTTGTTAAAATTTGGAAAAAAGAAAATTTAACGGAATCTGATTTTAAAAATTGGGTTGAGTATTATGTCCGAGTTTATTGTGAACAATTATTTTCAATCCCGAAAGCCGGTAAAAAAGTAGTTCAATCAGACCCTCATTGTGGGAATATTTTTGGCGATCCTTCCAGAGTGCGCGATATTCCAAATGGAGCAAAAGCATTGACAATTATTGACTACGGTAATACAACACAAGTTGAGCAGGCGCAGGCAATAAAGAACTTATTTAATCATTTGGATTATTTGGTTGGCAATACTGAATCAATCGCGGAAGCCATGCTTGAAGGCGCTAATTTAGGTAAACAAAATAAAAGTGAAGTTATTAAAGAACTTGCAAAAGCGCTTGATGAAGCGATGTATAATCCTGATACAAGAATAGATGTCGATAACCCTGTTAAAATATTTTCAACCGTAAATAGTTTTTGCTTGGATTTTATGCAAAAGAAGAATATTATTCCAAATGCATCTCATATTAACCAAATGAAAGCAGAGGAAACTTATATTATTTCAAATCTGGGCTGTATGAAGAATATTGCAGATTCTTGTAACTATGATTTATCAAATGCTATTGACAGGGATGCAATTATAAAACTTCTTGTTGCAGAAATGGCAAAGGCTACAGAAGATGCCGCAAAATATAATCCGAGTTTAACATATAGAGAAATAATGAAACGTTATAATTTCTTTATTGAACATCCTGAACAAGCATTGAGTTGTCTGGGGATTAATTTTGGAATTGTTTAAATACTAGACGTCAACTCCTGACATCATGCTTATTAATGTATCAATTGTGTTTTGCATGTTTACGCTATCAGAAGTTCTTTGTTGTAAAAATGCGTTAATTTGAGGCATCATTTCAATTGCAATATCAAGTTTTGGGTTGCTGCCAGGTTGATACATGCCGACATCAATTAAGTCTTTGTTTTCACGGTACATAGCAAGAATTTTTCTCATTTTAGCAGCAGCTTCTTTGTGCTCAGGAGAAGCAATTGCGGACATAAGTCTTGAGATACTTCCTAAAACATCAATAGCAGGATAATGGTTTGCTTCAGCAACTTTTCTTGACAAGAAGATGTGACCGTCTGTAATACCACGCACTGTATCTACGATAGGGTCATTTATATCATCACCTTCCATAAGTACTGTGTAAAATGCGGTAATAGAACCTTTTGGGCTGTTACCGGCACGTTCAAGAACTTTTTGCAGCCATGAGAATATTGATGGCGGGTAACCTTTCATTGTAGGAGGCTCACCGATTGACAAGCCTACTTCACGACCAGCCATTGCACAACGCGTTATTGTATCCGTCATTAAGAAAACTTTTTTGCCTTGGTCTCGGAAGTATTCGCATACAGTGGTTGCTGTATGTAAACATTTTTGTCTGATTAGAGGGGGTTGGTCACCTGTGGAACAAACAAGTACAGATTTTTTCATGCCCTCAGGACCAAGAGCATCTTCTACGAATTCTTTAACTTCTCTTCCACGCTCTCCGATTAGTGCTACTACGTTAACATCCGCATCTGAGTTTCTTGCAATCATACCTAAAAGGGTACTTTTACCAACCCCTGAACCGGCAAATAAACCCATACGCTGTCCGCAGCCAAACGTCATACAAGAATCTATTGCACGAACTCCTGTTGAGAACATTTCTGTAATAATAGGTCTTTCAAATGGTCCGGGAGGCGGTCCATCTACATTTCTCCACTCAGCACCTTCTATATTAAGAGGTTTTCCGTCTATTGGATCACCCATAGGACTGATAAGTCTTCCTAAAAGAAAGTCTCCAACCGGAATAGATATCGGTTTCCCTGTTGTTGTAACAAGACTGCCCTGACCTATACCCGATCCGTCGTATAAAAGCAGTAATTGAGCAACATCGCCTTTGAATGCAACAACTTCAGCAGGTTTTTTCTCTCCTGTAGCTGCTTCAATATAGCATAAGTCTCCGATTTTAAGCCCGGGGAGTTTTACTTCAACAGTCAAACCAAGCAGTTTTGATACACTGCCTTTGAATTGATATAAGTCTACGCTCTCTATCTTTTCTCTAACTCCGCTTTTAAGCTTATCTAAATATTCCTGATTAACACCATCCATAGGTTTATTTTAGCATAATAATAAATATTATTACAAATGTTTACAATTATATTGTTTTGTGGTAAGATTTATACGAGAGAATGTAGAATAAGAGGGCTGAATAAAAAATGCTTATTGAAAAATATTTGGAAGTTGTTGTAAAACAAAGAGGATCCGATTTGCATATCTCTGCTGGTCTGCCGCCGGTTGTTCGTATTGACGGTAATCTACAGAGAATGGACGTACCTGCTCTAAAACCCGAAGAGGTTGAATTGCTTTTGTTCCCAATGTTAAATAAGGAACAAAGACGTAAGCTTGAACAAGATTGGGAATTAGACTTTTCATATGGTGTTCAAGGTTTGAGCCGTTTCAGGGTTAATATTTATAAGGATAGAGGTAATTATGCGGCAGCTTTCCGTGTAATTACATCAAAAGTTCCTTCATTTAAAGAATTAGGTTTGTCTGATACAGTTAGAAAAATGGCAGAAAAACCAAGAGGATTGATTCTTGTAACTGGTCCTACCGGTTCAGGTAAATCAACAACTCTTGCAGCTATGATTAACTATATTAACGAAACTCGTTCTGAACACATTTTGACAATTGAAGACCCTATCGAGTTTATTCACCCGTCAAAACGTTCAATTATTCACCAAAGAGAATTGGGTCAAGACACTAGAAGCTTCGCTAATGCGCTTAAATCAGCTCTTCGTGAAGACCCTGATATTATTCTTGTAGGTGAGATGCGTGACTTAGATACTATCAGATTAGCGCTAACTGCTGCAGAAACAGGTCACTTAGTATTTGGTACTTTGCACACCTCTTCTGCATCACAAACTATTGACCGTATTATCGACGTATTCCCTGAAGGACAGCAGCAACAAGTTCGTGTACAGCTTTCTAACTCATTGGTAGCTGTATTCTCACAAACACTTATTCCTTTGTTGCAGCCTGATGGAACTAAACAAGGTCGTGTTATGGCGCAAGAAGTAATGTTGGTAATCCCTGCTATTGCTAACTTGATTCGTGAAGCAAAAGCAGCGCAGATTTATTCAACAATGCAAACTAACTCCGGTTTTGGTATGCAAACATTGGAAATGTCTTTGAGAGACTTGTATTTGAAAAAGAAAATTACTTTAGAAGATGCACTTGCTCGCTCAAGCCGTCCGGAAGAGTTAAAACGCGGTTTACAACAGTCATAGTAACAAAAATAGAAATAAAAAAGAGCCCTCTCTTTGGCAGGGCTCTTTTTTTATATGTGCATTTACCGATAATGAGCGCAAGAGTGCAGGTTAGCCTGCAATATCCATTCAAACAAAAAGCACGCAGTGCTTAGTTGCATTGCGTGCTTTCTCTTCTTTTTGTTACTTTTTCTTCTCTTTGCCTCGCAAATAAAGAGAAGAAAAAGTAAATCTACACCTTCATTTCTTTTTCGAATCCAAATAATGAACTTACTGATTCATCATCATGTATTCTTGAAATTGCCTGACCTAAAAGCGGCGCAATTGATAACTGTTTAACATTATCAGGCAAATCTTCTTTTTTCCATGGAATAGTATTAGTTACAATACATTCTTCAATTGGAGCTGACTTCAATCTTTCAATAGCCGGACCTGAGAATACAGCATGTGTTGCTCCTACATAAACAGCTTTTGCACCTTTTCTCTTAAGAAGTTTTGATGCTTCACAAATTGTTCCTGCTGTGTCAATCATATCGTCAAACATTAGGCAAATCTTGCCTTCAACATCACCGATGATATGAGCCGCGATTGCTTCGTTGTGTTTATCGCGTCGTTTATCAATAATTGCGATTGGGCAATCAAGTTTTTTTGCAAAGTGGCGAGTTCTATTTGCACCGCCCATGTCCGGAGAAACGCAAACCATTTCGTCAGGATTGATATTTAATCCTTTAATATAATCAACAATAATAGGTGTTGCAAAGATATGATCAACAAGTATATTGAAAAATCCTTGAATTTGACCTGTATGTAAGTCCATTGCAAGAACTCTTGATGCTCCTGCGGTTGTCAAAAGGTCTGCAACCAATTTTGCTGTAATAGCTTCACGACCAGAAGTCTTTCTGTCTTGTCGTGCATAACCATAGTATGGAATTACGGCTGTGATTGTCTTTGCGCTTGCGCGTTTGAAAGCGTCAATCATTATTAATAATTCCATAAGGTTTTCGTTAACCGGATTGCAAAGCGGTTGAACGATAAAAACATCATCACCGCGGATACTTTCCTTGACTTGAACATAAATTTCGCCATCTGCAAAATTTTTAATAACCATCGGACCAACTGTCGTTCCAAGATAATCTGCTATTTCTTGAGCAAGAGCCGGATTTGAACGTCCTGCAAACAACCTTATATCGTGGGTAGGGTTAACAGCTCTTTCTAGCTGCGGATAAGTCATTTCAAGTACCATGAAAAAATCCTTTCGTATATTAATTGTGATAGGTTTATTTTACTACAATTTAACATTTTCTAACAGCTTTTTTTAAAAAATATTAAGCATATTGTTTTTAAAACTTCTAAATAAAAATTTTGCTATTTATCTCCGTCTGGTTAATAGAAAATTTTTATAAAGTGTAATAACCTGTGTTTTATAAGAGGAGAATGTTATGAAACTTGAAAATTCAGAAACTTTAAAATGTTTAATTAATGCCTTTGCGGGTGAGTCACAGGCTAGAAATCGCTATACTTTTTATGCTAAGAAAGCTAAAAAAGAAGGTTATGAGCAAATTTCTGCAATATTTTTGGATACAGCAGAGAATGAAAGAGAACATGCCAAACTTTTTTATGAACAAATTCCAAACGCTGAGCACTGGCAGGTAACAGGAGAATATCCATTCTTTTTTGGCTGTACTTTAGAAAATTTAATTGCAGCGGCTAAGGGTGAGCGAGAAGAATGGGAAAGTGTATATAAGCATGGTGCAGAAGTAGCAAAAGCAGAAGGGTTTGATGAAATTTCAGATTTGTTTTCCGGTATTTTAGAAATTGAGAAACACCATTCTCACAGGTTTGAATTATTGGCTGATGAATTACAAGCAGAAACTTTATTTAGCAAGAATGAACAGACTCAGTGGATTTGTAGAAAGTGTGGTCATATACAAATTTCAAAATGTGCGCCGAAGGAATGTCCTGTGTGTGAGCATCCACAAGGATATTTTGAAGTCTTTGTTGAAAAATTTTAATTCAAAAATGGTACAAATATTGTACCATTTTTTTATAAAAACTACTTCACAATTTATGCTGATTATGCTAATCTTAGATATAGTTAGAATTAAGATTATATATGTGGAGTTAGATTTATGGAAAAGAGATTTAGTGTACTTTTGTGCACTGCTGTATTAATAGGCGCAATGTCTACTGTATCGGCAACATCTATTAATGAAAACAATTATTCAACTAATGGAAATGAATCTGTAGCCATTGGTGAAACATGGAATATTTCCGGTAAATTAACAAATAATAACGGAACCATTGGTAATGAAGGAAGTATTGTTACAAATGCTATTGAAAGTTCAACATCTATAACAGGTGCCGGTTCTTTAGAAATTGGTAACGGTACATCAACTTTATCGGGGACTGTTTCTCAAGGAGAAATTAATGTAACAGGCGGTATTTTAAATAATAGTGCCGATTTAAATGCTACAACAAAATTAACAAATAATGGCAGAATTATTAATACATCAAGTATTGTAGCTGCTGCAATTGATAATAAAGTTTCAATAACAGGAAATGGTACTTTAACTGCAAGCGGCTCTAATTCAGGCACTATTCAGCAATCATCTGTTACACTGAACGGTGATTTAACAAATACCAAAACAATTGAAGCCGGCACTTTAGCAACTGGTAGTAATAAATTAACTAATAATGGCAGTGCTACAGTGAAAGTTACATCATCTGCAAGCGGGACGATTGAAGGAACTGGTACAACAGAAATTAAGGGCAGCAGTTCTGCAAATATTACTCAAAATACGGTAAAAACTTCTGGAGCATTAACAAATAACGGTTCTATTACAACAGGAACTTTGAATGCAGCCAGTGGCAATTTAACAAATGAAGGTTCTCTGAAAGTGTCATCTTCTACAAGCGGAACAATTCTCGGAGAAGGTTCAATGGAGATTGCAGGTACTAATACTGCAAATATTACTCAAGATACAGTAACTGTATCAGGAAATTTAACTAATACAGGTACTATTAACGGAAATAGTTTTAATAATGGTCATACCGTTGATAATAACACCGGAGGAAATATAATTGCCGGAACTATAGATAATACTGGTACAATTCAAGGCGGCGGTAATATTACTATTAATGGCGGTACTAATACTGGTTCAATAATTCAGAATGCGGTAACTACTAAAAACACTTTCGCTAATAATGGTACTTTGACTGCAAATGGAACTTTTACTAATAGTGCAGCTATTACAGGAACAGGAAATCTTAATATAAATGCAGGTGGAACAAGCAGTGCTAATATTGAGCAAAAAAATGTTTCAGTGAGCGGTGCTTTCTCTAATAACGCCATATTAACAGCAACTGAAAAACTGACAAATGTTGGTAATATAACAGGCTCTGGAGATTTAGTTCTTGCAGGCGGTTCTAACTCAGGCTCTATACAACAGTCATCTGTAACTCTGAATGGTGATTTTACAAATAATAATGCAATGGAAATTGCTACATTGGATACTCAGTCTGCTACATTAACAAATGATGGCACTTTGAAAGTATCAACTTCAACCAGCGGCTCTATCGATGGTGGGGGTTCTATGGAAATAGCCGGTACTAATAATGCAGCAATTAATCAAGGAAAAGTTGCTGTTACAGGTGATTTAGTTAATCAGGGTTCAATTATTGCAGCAGCTATTGAAAATGGAACCGGTGTAACACTTAATAATAATGGAACATTAGGTGATAACAATTCAAATATTACTAATAATGGAATTTTGAACAACAATTCAGGTGCAACTGTTATTGCTAATGCAATAGATAATAAATCTACTATTAATAATAATAGTTCTGTTACTACAAATACAATTAAAAATAGTAGTTCTATTCTGGGTGATAACGGAAGTTTAACTATTAATAACGGTGGTTCAAATACAGGAACAATTGAACAAAACGATATTACTATTAATGGTGGTGCATTAAACAATACAGGAAGTATTACTTCTAAAAATAATTTTGTAAATAAAGGAACCATTACAGGTAATACTGGTAATTTAACAATAAAAGACGGTTCAAGTTCAGGTTCAATTACTCAAAACAATGTCACAATTAGCGGTAATTTTAATAATGGAGCAAATTTAGAAGCAAAAGGTACTTTAACAAATTCCGGTACCATTACAAATACTTCTGAAATTATTGCAGCAGCCATTAATAATACTGCTGATATTAAAGGTGTAGGCAATATTACTATTAGAGGTGGAGAAAACTCAGGAACAATTGAACAGACAAATGTTACCTTGAGTGGTCGCTTAGATAATAGCGGTGCAATTACTTCCTCTGGAATATTTACAAACTCTGCTGCTATTACAGGAGAGGGTACTTTAAATATTAATAACGGTTCAAGTACTGGTAGTATAGCTCAGGGTAATGTTAATATATCAGGGAATTTTACAAATAACAGTACGATAACAGCTGTTATCAATAACACCGCAAACGGTGTTATTGATGGTGCTAATGGGACTCTTAATTTTAAAGGTTCAAGTGCAAATGCTGGCAGTATTACTCAATCAATTGTAAATGTTACTGATGGAACTCTTAATAATACTGGTTCAATTGTTGCAAATAGTTTTACTAATAATGCGGCTATTACTGGTAATACAGGTGAACTTACATTTAATAATGGTACTAACACAGGTTCTATTACCCAAAATACAATAACTAACAACGGTACATTTAATAATAACGGTGCTGATGCAAGTGTAAATGTAGAAAATCTTGTTAATAGTGGTACTATTAATATGACAAATGGTTCTTCTATTGCGGTTTCTGCGCAAGAAAATGCATTAGGCGGAACAATAAATGTTAATGGCGATACTAATACGCTTGGAGTCACTGGAGCTGCTATAGAAAGCACAATAAACATTGGCAATACAACAGCTGGTACTATACTTAAAACAGAAGCAGGTACAATTAGCGATGCAGCAAAAGTTAATATTGCTAATACTTCAACTTTAAATATAGCTGGAGCCGACGTAACCTTGAATTCTAATGATTCTTGGGTTGGTTCAGTAACTTTAGATTCTGGTTCATTGGTTATAGATGGTGTAAGAAGCAATGGACAGCTTGTAGCATCTACAGGTAATCTTGATTTGAAATCAGGAAACTTAAATATTGGCTCCGGTAGTTCAATTGCAGATGCTGTTATCACAAATATTGAAGAAAATACAACTCTTAATATTCAAAATGGCGGTAAAGTTGCTCTTAATGCCGGTGATACTTGGAATGGTAAAATTATTTTGGGTACATCAGGTGCAGCTGAAGTAGAAGATTTGGATAATATTCCTGATGGTGCAACAACACTGGATGTAAAGGGATTGAATCAAACAGGTACATTGCTTGCTAATAACGGTGTATTGTTATTAGGTGACAAGGATTTGGATATCCAAGGCGAAAGTTATATTGCAAAAGCTGTTGCGATGGAGCTTGGCGGTAATATTAAAGTAAGTAACGGTGGTAGAGTTGCTATTGATGATAATGATAAAATGACAGGTAGCGCTCCTACTGTAACATTATCGGAAGGCGGAACTCTGGATTATGGAAAAACCGTAGATTCAGGTTTGATTATTAAAGCTGATGCCGGTAACCTAAACTTACTTGCAGGTTCTAATTTAACTTTTAAAGAAGGCAGCATTGCAGACGCTGTAGCTATTGATATTCAGAAAGACGCAAATTTAAGACTTGACGGTTCAACATTAAATCTTGATAGCGAAGATCAATGGAATGGTAATATTATTAACTTAGGCGGTACTATTAATGCTAACCATCTTACTAAGTCTTCAGATACTGCAACACTTACACAAAGCAGTGGTAATTTGAATCTTTACAATGATTCAAACTTAGTTTTGGGAACAGAAAGTTCTATCAGTGGTGGTAATATTACAATCACAAAAGGCGACGAGGGTACTAATGGTTCTGTGTTGACAGTTTATGGTGACAGCGAAACAGATGTTATTAGCGGCGGTCACATGACAATTGATGAATATTCAAAATTTGTACTTGGCAGCGGTAAATTTACACTTGATAAGTTATCAGCAACTGCTATTGAAAAAGAAGACGGTACTATTCAAGCAGCTTTGGTAGATGTTATGAACGGTGAAATTACCCAGTCTACTATTAAAGAAGTTGTGCTAACAGGCGGTGAAGGTACTATTAACCAAGCAAACTTTAATATCGATGTTTATGCAAGAAGTAATAACAAAAAAGATAATGATACATTTGTAATTAATAGTATTGACCCTGATGCTACTGTATATGTTAATGAATGGGGTTTAGGCGGCGATCTTTATGGTTGGGATGCCCCAATTGACAGACATATTAAGCTGCATGACATTTTCCTTAATGAAGATGGCGAAGCTCTATTAAATAATATTGTTGTTACTAAAGACACTACATTTACACCGATTGGCTGGTACCAATTAAATAAAAATGAAGAGTATGAAAATATAATTGATCCTGATACAGGTCTTCCTATGATAGATCCTGCAACAGGCATGATTATGAAAAACCATATTGGCAGCAACTATACTTTAGATTTGGTTAAATACAATCCGCAAGTCTTTAGAGGTCAAGTTGCTACTGTGGCTCAATGGATGAACCAATTAAATATCAATGACATGTTATTCACTCATTCAATGGTTCTTCCTAGCTTCAAAGAAGAAGATGGCGGCATGATGGCTAACAGATATGCAGCAGAATCACCATTGTTTGCACCATATCAGTATTCTAGAAAAGACGGCGGTCTATGGTATAAAATGTATGGTACATTTGAAAACCTTCAAATGAATAATGGTTTAGGTAGAGTTGGAAACAATGCTTATGGAGCATTAATTGGTGCTGATTTCGGTATGAAAGAATTAAAAAATGGCTGGAAGTTCATGCCAACTGCTTATATTGGATATAACGGCGCACACCAAACATTTGCTCACATGGGACAATACCAAAACGGTGGTCAAGCAGGTTTCTTGGGTACTTGGTACAAAGATAATATTATCTTAGGCGCATTAGCTTATGGCGGTATCTATGATAACTCAATGGATGTTCGCGGTTTCAATGACAGCACATTTAACTACTTTGCCGGCGCTGCAACAAAAGCTGCTTATAATATTAGACTTCATAAAGATTGGGTATTGCAGCCAAACCTATTTGTTTCATATAACTATTTTGGTCAACAAAACTGGCATTCAAAATTTGGTCAAATGGGCATGATGGCAGGTGATTTAAACGGTGTGAATATTGCGCCTGGTTTAAATCTTATTTGGGAAAAAGATACCTTCAGTGCGTATGGTACATTACAATATATGTATAATATCAATGGAGCATGTGGAGGTAGAGCCGGTAATGTAGGTCTTCCTCAAGTTGAGATGGAACGCGGTTATATTCAATACGGTTTGGGTATCAATAAACGTTTCACCGACAGAGCATCCGGATATCTACAGGCTGTTCTAAGAAACGTAGGAAGAACAGGTGTTGGTTTCCAAGCAGGTTTCAATTATATGATTGGAAAGTAGTAAAAGCTAATAATGATAAGGGGTGAGAAATTTCTCACCCCTTATTTTTTTTAACACTTGATTTTTAATTTTTTCTATTTTATAATGGTGGAACGCGCTGAAAAGAGTGTGGAAAGAAAATGGTTTACACAATAAGCCGAAATATAAAGATAGCCGTAGGCTATAGCACTTTGAAATTATCAAAAAAAATACAATGTAACAAATTGTAAATCTTCAAAAAAATAATTGTTGACAAAAATTTTTGAAGTAATATGATAATAGATGTCAGGTGAGGAAACCGCCTGGTGGACGATTGAAGGACCTGTTGGTTTAACCTTCTGAGCGAGGAAGAAAGTAATCGCGAAAGTACACCAAACAAAAACCAAAAGAAATTTAAATAGCTGAAATA
>CAKNXK010000012.1 GCA_932182025.1 uncultured Candidatus Melainabacteria bacterium | reverse complement strand
AATCTTGTTTCGTTAATTCCTCATGTGTAGAAGGTTAGTGTGTAGGTTGTATGAAAGGTTGTGTGTTATGTTTCGTGTTTATTTAATGCTTACATATATATAAAGTATTTCTTTTTTATAGAATTGCGCAATTTTATAACTTTGTTACAAATCTTAATAAGTATGTTAAAATAAGGATATGAGAATATGCTTTATACCAATAGATAATAGACCTGTTTGCTATACTTTGCCAAAATATATTGCGGCAATGGATGACGAGATAGAATTACTACTCCCTCCAAGGGAATATCTTGGTGATTTAACCAAAATCGCGCAGATTGATGAAATTTTAAAATGGATGGAGGGGATAAATGAGTGTGATGCATTTGTGTTGTCACTTGATACATTGGCTTATGGCGGGTTAATACCGTCCAGAAGGGGAATAGAGTCTATTGATGAGATTAAATCAAGACTTGCAAGATTAAAACCACTGCTGGAGGGTAAAAAGGTTTATGCTTTTTCAAGTATAATGCGAATTTCCAATAATAATTATAATGAGGAAGAAAAAGAGTACTGGTCTGAATGGGGCAAGAAGATTTTTGAGTATTCGTTTCATTATGACGGATTGCCTTATGGTGGGTCACCACATACAAACCTTCTCCATTCAGGGAAGGAGTGCGCTATACCTGATGAAATTCTCCAAGACTATCTTATAACTCGCAAACGTAATTTTGAAATAAACAAATCTTATTTGGATTGGGATTTCGAAACACTAATTTTTTCAAAGGATGATTGTGCTGAAAGAGGTTTTAATGTTGAAGAAGCTCGAGAGCTTGAACGGTTAGGCGGCAAGACCAAGACTGGCGCAGATGAAATTCCGTTGACTCTTCTGGCTCGTGCTATTGAAAAAGAAATAAAAGTTTTTGTTGAGTTCACAGAGCCTGAATATAAAGACAAGATTTCAAACTACGAGGATGTTTCGATTGAAAAATCAGTGGAAGGTCAGCTTGAATTAGGCGGTTTTGTTCGTGTTTTTGACCGAAATGAAGCAGATTTGGTTTTAATTGTTAATAACTTTATTGAAAAACAAGGCGAACTTGTTATGGGCTGGACTACACAACCGTATAATAAAACATTTATTCCTCCGAAGAAACCTTATGCAATAGCTGATGTAAGATTTGCAAACGGTTCTGATAATGCCTTTGTAGAGCAAATTTTGCCAAAACTTGATGATAATTTTTATGGCTATTCGGGATGGAATACATCTGCAAATACATTAGGAACTATTCTTGCTACTGTAAAAGTAAAATACGGCGCATCAAAATATAATCATGAAGCATTTAAAAACCTTCAGATGATTAGGATGCTCGACGACTGGGCTTATCAGGCAAATATACGTGTTAATGGACAAACTCCGGATATTAAAGATTTAATGAAACCGTTTGAAGAAAAATTGACGAAGTATAAACAAATCGGCTCAATTATTTACTCCTACCCTTGGAATAGGAGTTTTGAAGTGGAAGTTAGTCTGTAATGAGATAAATTATTCCTGTAGATATAACTTCATCACCACGTTTTATTTCTACTTTTTGCGGTTCTGTTTGAGGAAGTCTTTCTTTTCCATTTGTATGGTCAACAGTTCCATCAAATACTATAAAACCCAGCATACTTTCATTAGGAACACACAATTGACAAATATTACTATTTCCGCTGCCTGTCAATTGTGCTGATTCAAGGTAATGTTTACCTATAGTCGTTAATTTTTTACCATTGACAAATACTTCATCGCCGCCTTGAATATCTATTGTTGAGTGTGGATTAGTGTATCTTCCTGTTTTATTGTCAAAGGAATTATCTTTTAAAATAGAAATATCACCTTCTAAACTGTTAGGTCTATTAGCATAACCGTTATTTAACCAGTTTAAAACTGTTTTATCTCTTGTTTCAAAATCGGAAAAATCTTCTATATTGTGACCATAATCATTAAAGCTTGTAAATGTTGTTTGAGGATTATTTTTTTCTTGATTAACAATTTCTGCTGTAATTTTTAATGCCTGACTTTCACAACAATATTCTTCATTTATTGTATCAATAGGAGTTTTGTAAGCACAATGTAATGCTTCATGAATAATTAGTTTCATTAATTCAGCATCTGAATTTGTGCTAAAGCTTCCATTTAGATTTATAAAGATTTGTCCTGTTTCCGTAGCAGCTCTTGCTGCTCCATATGGAGTAGTTTCATATTGAAAACAATCTTCATTGTTTATAATTTCTAATATTTTCTCTCCATTAACAGTTGTATTGTTAGGGCCTTCAAAGTTTTTACCTTTTAGTGCAATATTTAATTTGTCTTTTATATTTTGTATTTTTGTTTTAAGTTCTTCTTTGTTAAATTTTATTTGAGATGCCGGTTGTACTCCATTTACGTTAGTTGTTTGTGTTGTTTGAGTTAAGCCAACACTTTCTAGCCACCCGTCAATAGCGCCTTCTTTTGCATATTCGCTGCAAGGTTTACCGTCTAATTCTCCATCAGGGCAAATTTTTATTGTGTATTCCATTGCACGTTTGACCATATCACCATTGTAGTCATTTACTCCTGCAAGTTTTTTTTGTACTTCTATTAACAAACTTCTTACATAATCAGCTTCTGTTGTAGTGGAGTCAATATCATCAACTTCACCGTAAGCCTTTATTAATGCATCTCTAAATCCTTCAGGAACTTCGCCAAGTTGATTGTTTTTTAAAGCATTTGTTATTCTTGTAAATGCTTTTGCTCTAATTGTTGTATTTCTTACTGCCGGATTAGTATCGGTTGTTTGGGAATGTGTTTCTATGCATTCATCAGGTTTCCCTAGTAAACGGCAAATCCGATTCCAGCTGTTGTCATTAATAGAGATTTTGCCTGCGGTAACTACATAATTAGATTTTCCACTACCAGCAATATCGTGACCGTAGTTTTGTCCAAATATTTTAGCGTCACTTTGATTTTGAGCTTCAACCAAACCAATTACCTGCTCCCAAACATTTTTTGAGATACGAGTACCTTGTAAATTTAGTTTTTCAGCTATTGCTTGTGATATACCTTGCGAAGTTCTAATATTAATTTCCACCATATTTTATATAACGGAATCTTTTTATGAAACTTTAATAATAGTTACATAACTTAATAAACTTTGTGCTACAATTTACCTATGATTAAACCTGAATTATTAATGCCGGCTGGCAATGTGGAAAAACTTAAATATGCGATTAAATACGGTGCAGATGCTGTTTATCTGGGCGTTGTAGATTTTAGCTTACGCGCAATGAGAAAAGGGGAATTAATTACTCTTGATAATCTTAAAGAAGCTATTGATACTGCGCATGAAATGGGTGCAAAAGCTTATCTGACACTTAATATTTTTGCATTTAATAATGATATTAAACTGTTAGAAGCAGCAATGGAAAAAATTACCCAAACATCTCCTGATGCTTTGATTATAAGTGATGTTGGGATTATGAGATTAGCACAAAAATATATGCCGAAAACGGATATTCATGTGTCAACTCAAGCAAATATTCTTAACTATGAAGCGGTTCGTTTCTGGCAGGATATGGGTGCAACACGTGCAATTTTAGCGCGTGAATTGCCGATAAAAGATGTTGCAGTGATAAAACAAAAAGTGCCTGATATGGAGCTTGAATGTTTTATCCATGGTGCTCAATGCGTTTCATTCTCAGGTCGCTGCCTATTGAGTGACTATATGACTAATGGCGAAAGAAAAGCTAATTCAGGAAACTGTTCTCAGCCTTGCCGTTGGAGTTACAAGCTTGTTGAAGAAACCCGTCCGGGACAGTATCAGGAAATTGTTCAGGATGAAAAAGGTACTCATATTCTTTCAACAAAAGACTTGTGTCTTGTAAAACACTTGAAAGATATGATAGATGCAGGTATTGATTCATTTAAGGTTGAAGGCAGAACAAAGAGTTTGTACTATGTATCTGCTGTAGCTAAGGCTTACAGAGAAGCGATTGACACAGTTATGCAAAATCCTAATGCTGATATGCAGCCTTATTTTGAAGAGCTTTTAAAAGTCGGAAATCGCGGTTATACAACAGGTTTTTATCTTGGAGAAGGCTATCCGAAAGACGGTTACAGCTATGATATTTCAAAAGGCTTAGCGGGCGCGGATTTCTTATGTGAGATTTGTGAGAAGGATGAAGATTGGTACAGAATTAAGATTAAAAACAAATTCTATAAAAATGAAGATATTGAGATAATTTCACCTTCTGAAAAATTTATCACCCAAGTTATTGAAATTAAGACTCTAAAAGGTGAAGAATTAGAACTTGCAAACACAAACGATGATTTGTGGGTAAAATTCGCAAAAGCTCCTATTGAATACCAATATGCCATGGCTCGCACGATTGGAATTAAAGGCGGAGTAAACGAAACGCAAAAATGTGCTTGTGGAGACTAGTAGGTAAGGGGTAATTATACAAAATGTTTTTAAAACCGGACTATAACTTAAATAATGTATATGAAATAAACTTTGAAGAACTAAAGCAGCAAGGTATCAAATGTATAATGTTTGATCTTGATTCTACTGTTATGGTTTCAAAATCGGCTAATTTTTTGCCTGAAACTGTTGATTGGTTTAATACCTTTTTAAAAGATTTTGAAGTTGCAATTATTTCTAATAATAAGAATAAAACTTATATTGAGAATGCTTCAAAAATTGCTCCTTGCAGAGTAATTGGTCACGCTGACAAACCAAATCCTAAAATAATGTCGCAATATCTTCAAGAAGTCGGGATAGAACCGTCTTGTGCTGTTATGGTTGGTGATAGACCGCTTACAGATATTCTTGCTGGTAAAAGACTCGGCTGTAAAACAATTTTGGTAGGCTCAATTAACCCTAAAGAAAACTTGCCGACAAAATTTGTAAGGGCATTAGAGCGCTCAACTATTAGAAAATAAACTCTCTTGCTTTTAATACTGCTTATGTTAACATGTTCTCATAAGGAGAAATACAATTATGAAAAATTATGAATTACTAGTAGTTTTCAAACCTAGTCTTGATTCAGAAGAATTAGACAAGGCTGTTGAAAAAATTTCAGAAGAAATCAAGTCATATAAAGGTTCTGTAGAGTCTGTTGACAAAATGGGACGTAAAAAATTGGCTTATGACGTACAAGGTTATAGAGACGGATTCTTCACAAACATTATCCTTTCTACACCTGCTGAATCAATTGTAGAGTTCAAAAGAAACCTTAAACTTAATGAAAATGTTTTAAGATTTATGTTTATGGAAGTTTCTAAAAAAGCTCAGGCGGTGTAAATATGGCACTAGCTAAGGCAGTTGTAACGGGTTCAGTATTCAGAGCCCCTGAAAAAAGATTTACGCAGAACAATGTTCCTGTTTCATCATTTGTGTTAAACATTGGTGAAAGAGAAGAGATGTTGTTGAGAGTTATTGTAAGAAGAACAGCTCTTGACGAAGTTGTTTCAGCTATTTCTAAAGATGACAGAGTCCTTGTCGAAGGCAGACTTCAGATTACAACTGTTAAAAATGATAGTGGTGCTGAAAGAAGAATCTTCGAGATTGATGCAAACACAATTGAAATGATGGGCGCAGGCGCACCTGTTGCAGCTTCTGCTTCATCTTCAAATGCTGATATCGTTAAATTCTCACAAGATGAATTTGCTGATGAACTAATCGGCGAAGACGAGATTCCGTTCTAAACATGGAATTGCTTCCGGTTCCGCCGTAAGGTCGAAATTATAGGTGGGTTTAAGCCGGTAGATAATGTTAAAAAACTAGAAAGGTGAATACCAAAATGGCAAAACAAGATATGAACGATAGAAAAAAACGTAAGACTTGCTCATTCTGTGCAGATCACGTTGAATATATCGATTACAAAGATGCAGCTAAGTTGAAAAGATACTTAACTGAAGCAGGAAAAATTATTCCAAGACGTGTTACAGGAAACTGTGCTGAACACCAAAGAATGATTGCTAAAGCTATTAAAAGAGCTAGAGAAGCTGCTATCATCAATTACGTATTCGATTAATTATTATTTACAAAGCGGCGAGGTATGACCTTGCCGTTTTGTGCTTAAAAAAGGATGAAAATATGGACAACAAAATCACAATCAGATCAGACAGACAAGATGACTATACTTTTCAATACAAAGGAGAGGATGTAACTCTAAGAGCAGGAAGCATTATTAGTATTGCTGACGGTTTAGCAGAAGTGGTTTTTCCTACTTGTAAGATGAAAATAGTTAAGAATTTGATTGTTATAAAAGATTAAAAAATCGGTTCAATTGAACCGATTTTTTTTATGATACAATCAAATAATGAATACAAAATTCTGGACAGCTTTTTCTTCAATAGAGCAATTAGATGCGACTTTTATCAGGCGTCTTTATAACTATTTTGGCGATATTGAAACAGCTTTTAATTCAACTCTTTCTGATTTACAGCAGATTGAAGGTTTGAGCATTCGTCGAGCTGAAAACTTTATTGAAAAGAAAAAGTCTGTAAATCCTGATAAGACTTTGGAGGATGTACTTTCCCGTGGTATTAAGATTTTAACTTATGAAGATAAGAACTATCCTTATATGTTAAGACAGATTTCTGATTCGCCTATGTGTCTGTATTATAAAGGAGATTTGTCATCTTGTAATCTTGAACGAACTGTTGCTTTCGTCGGTTCAAGAAAGGCTAGTTTTGGCGGCAAAGAAAGTGTTAGAAAAATTATTTCGGATTTAGCTAACACTGATATTTGTATAGTATCGGGTTTGGCAGCTGGCATTGATGCCGTTTCACATCAGGCTGCTATTGAAAATAATCTTAAAACAATTGGTGTAATTGCAAGCGGGTTTGATTTTACTTATCCAAGCGGGAATAAATGGCTTTATGAGAAGATTGAAGATGGTTGCGGTGCTGTTGTAAGTGAATATTATCCGACTTTTGAGCCGATTAAATTCAGATTTCCTCAAAGAAACAGAATAGTAACAGGTTTGTCCTATGGTACTGTTGTTGCAGAGGCTGCACTTAAGAGCGGTGCATTAATCAGTGCTAATTTGACTTTGGAACAAGGTCGTGAGCTTATGTGTATTCCCGGTTCAATTAATAATGTAAATACAGAAGGTATTTATAAATTATTGAAAGACGGCGCAACTATGGTTACAAAGGGTGAGGATATTCTTAACGCTTTGGGTTGGGAGCTTATATTTCAAACCCCAAATCATTCGAAAATACCTCTTAATGAAACAGAAAAACTTATTTTTGATATAATAGGAGTTGAGCCTAAAGGGTTTGATGAAATACAAACCGCTACAAAAATGGAGACGGATAAGCTTCTTATTTGTTTGACAGAAATGGAATTAAGCGGTTTAATAGAACAGTCAGAGGGAGATAGGTATAAGAGATCATGACGGTTGCCGAAAAGAAAAGTAAAAAAGAAAAAGCGCTCGTAATAGTCGAGTCTCCTGCAAAGTCTAAAACTATCAAAAAAATTCTGGGTGATGGTTTCCAGATTGAGGCGAGCTTTGGTCATATTAGGAATTTACCACTAAAAGATCCAAAAACTGATAATTTAGGGTTTGATGTTAATAATAACTTCGAACCAAAGTTTGAGATAATCCAGGGTAAACAAAAAGTTGTTACTAAGTTAAATGATTTGGCAAAACATTCTGATAAGATATATCTTGCAGCCGACCCCGATAGAGAGGGAGAAGCTATTGCATGGCACGTAAGACAGGTGTTAAAAGTTCCTGATGACAAGATTTATCGTATTGTTTTTAACGAAATTACACCGAAAGCGGTTAAGCATTCTGTTGAAAATCCCCGTCCGATTGATATGGACATGGTTCAGGCACAGCAGACAAGACAGATTTTGGATAAGCTTGTAGGTTTTAAACTTTCTCCTGTTCTTTGGAAACAAATCGGTAACAGAAATCTTTCTGCGGGAAGGGTTCAGTCTGTAGCACTCCGTATGATTTGCGAAAGAGAAGAAGAAATTGAAGCATTTGTTCCACAGGAATACTGGTCAATCCATGCGCTTTTATCTAAAGATGATAAGTCATTTGAAGCTGAACTTTCTAAAATCAAGGGTAAAGCGGTTGATAAAAATATTCCAAACGCAGAAGAAGCTCAGAAAATTGTTGATTTCTTGAAGAATTATCCTCAAGATTTTGATGTAACAAAAGTTACTAAAAAAACTACAAAACGTAAGCCTACAGCACCGTTTATTACTTCAACATTGCAGCGCGCAGCAAGTTCAAAACTCGGGTTTGGGGTTCAGAAAACAATGCAGGTTGCACAAAAACTATATGAAGGTATGGAAATCGACGGAAATCCGGTCGGTTTGATTACCTATATGAGAACGGATTCTGTTCGTGTTTCTGATGATGCTCAGGCAATGGCAAAAGATTTTATTACAACAAATTATGGTGATAAATACTATCCTGAAAAAGCCAATAATTATGTAAAGGGTAAGCAAAATGTTCAGGATGCGCACGAAGCTATTCGTCCGTCCTATCCGGATAAGACGCCTGATAGTATTAAGCAATATTTAGATAATGATCAATATAAATTGTATAAACTCATCTGGGAAAAATTTATGTCATCTCAAATGGCACCCGCTGATGTTGCTAATAAAACTGTAGAAATTACAGCCGGTGATTATACATTAAGAGCCGGTACAAGTAAGGTAATGTTTGACGGGTTCTTAAAGGTTTATAACGATGCTGATGAAGAAGAACAACAAGCAGAAGCAAAAATTCCTGATTTAGAGCAGGGTGATAAGGTTAAGTGCCAAAAGGTTGAACCTAAGCAGCATTTTACCCAACCCCCTCCAAGATATAATGAAGCTTCTCTTGTCAAGGCTCTTGAAGAACATGGAATCGGACGTCCGTCAACTTACGCTACGATTATTACTGTTATTCAGACCCGTAAGTATGTTGAAAAACGCGATAAGGCTTTGCATCCTACCCTTCTTGGAAGAACTGTTTGTAAACAGCTTGTGAGCCAGTTTGCAGATATTATGGATTATAAATTTACTGCAGGCATGGAAGCAAAACTCGACCAGATTGCTGAAAAGAAACTTATTTGGAATGTTGTTTTAAAAGATTTCTATACTCCGTTTATGGAAGAAGTTAACGCGGTTATGAAAACGGCTGAGAGAGTTGTTATTGAGAGCGATAAGCTTTGTCCAAATTGCGGAAAGAAAATGCTTGTAAGAACAAGCCGTACAGGAAACCAGTTCTTAGGTTGTTCCGGTTATCCTGAATGTAAGACGACTATTTCTATAAATTATTTGAATGAACTTGATTCTGATTCAGAAGAAAATCAAGCTCAAGTTGTTGAAGAAAAATGCGAAAAATGTAATGGCGATATGGTTATGAAGACCGGTCCTTACGGCAAATATTTAGAATGTGTTGAATGTAAGAACAGAAAGAAATATATTCGTTCAACAGGGGTAAAATGTCCAAAATGCGGCGAAGGTGAAATTATTGAAAAGAAATCTAAGTCCGGTAAAGTTTTCTTTGGATGCAATAAATACCCTGATTGTTCGTTTGCATTGTGGGATGAACCGACAGGTGAAAAATGTCCTGAATGTGGTGAACTTTTAGTAAAACGCGTTACCAAAAACGGCACATTTGAAAGCTGTTCTGCGAGAACTTGTTCTTATAAAAAACAGATAGAAGAGCCTCAAGAAGGTTAAGCTACAGAGTTGTCATTAAGATTTTCAACAGATTCTTTTATGTAGTAGCTTCTGAATGTATTTAGCTGACCTCTTGTTTTGTCATCCATTGTTTCTGCGGCCGCAATAGCGCTTGAACCATGTGTTATTTTATGGAAATTTAGTATTTGTTCAGAATTGCTAGCTGCTTCAAATTGGGAAAGAGCCCATTTTCTTGTAGCGTGGCTTGCTGAGCTTGAGTTAAGTGAATCAATTGCCAAGTCTAATGTTTTTACATTATTTTCTTTAGCGTATTTTTTTACAGCTTTAACTCCGCCTTTGATAGCTTGCTCTATTGTTGCGGTTGCTTCTTGCGGATTTTTTTGCTGTTGCACCTCTGATGATTTAACATTTTCTTTCTTTGCAGCTGTAGTGCTTGCAGAAGAAAGTGTTTTTGGAGTTGTTACTGTTTTTTGTGCAACAGTTGTTGTTGTTTCAACTTGTTCAATAGAAGAATTAATTGTTGTGTTTTGTTGTGCTTGAGTTTGTTGTGAAGCTATTGTTTGATTTGAAGTTCTTTGAGTTTGAGCGCTTGTTGTTTGACTTTGAGCTTGAACCTTTATGTTTTCTGTTTTTGTTGCAGCTGTAGTTGTCGCTGTATAGCTGCCATTTGTAGCTTTATCAACTATTTGGGTGAACTGTTGATTTGTAATTGGTAATGAGTTTTGATGTGTTTCAACATAAGCAGATGCGGTCTTGTAAACTTGTTCGCGAATACCAAGTTCATCTGTATCATTGTCGATTTTGCATAATACATTATCAGGGCTTGAGTAATTATTATTGCAAGATGCACCAACCATAGCACCTGCGTATTGAGAGAATCTTACGCTGTCATAGTAGCGTTGTTCTTCTTCTGTAAGTGCTTCGCCATTTTGAAGCTTCATTTCTAAGGTTTTAATATATGATTTTGTTTCGTCAAGAGCCGCTAATGAATCTTCTTCGGACATATATTGGAATGCTGTTTGAGAGATTTTCAAGTTGTCTTCTTCTGAAGTATATTGTCCGAGTGCATCTGCAGAACAAGTCATAGCTCTGTAATTATCGCTTAATCCTTTTGCGACAGCCATTTGTTTTGTTTTATTGTTTTGGCAGCTTGAAATGCTTAATTGTGCAGCGAGAGTTCTTTTACTCGCTTCTAATTCTGAAATAGCAGCTGTTAATAGTGCTTTTTCTTCAGCATCTTCGGTGTCGTTTAAAGCATACCCAAATATTTTTAGAGCCTTATCGTATGCTTTTTGGATTTTTTTAGTGTCACCTGTTGCTACTGCTTCTGAAATCATTTGGTTGAAATATTGTCTTGCAGTTTCTGCGTTAGCTTCTGTAAATCCGGCTTCTTTCATTCTTTTAGCCAATGACTTTCTGCCTCTAAACATATTTTCAATGCAGTTGCCGCCGGTTTGTAAATAGATGTTACGTTCATTTGCTTTTTTAGCAATCTTGTTTATATCATCAATGTTTCTATCTTCCCAGAAGAATTTAAAGCTTTGATATTTTAAAACGAATTTTAACGCATTAATGTAGTTTTTAATTTCTGCATCAGATTTTTTTGCAAGTTCTTCTGTTGAACAGCCTGCAATTGTTTCAAGTAGTTGTGCTTTTTTTACATCTTCCATGCTCATTCTGTATTCAACGCATAAATTTTCAATTTGTTTATAGATTGAATCTGCACTTTTTGTTTTGATTTCAATTGTATCTTCGTTTTTTTGTTTTTCTTGTGCTTCTTTGCTAACCATTGGAACGGTTTCTTTTACGTTAGAAACTTCAGTCGCACTTTGAGGTGACACAACCTCTTTTACGGTTGTGACTACGGTATCTACTGCGTTGTTTAAATAATCTAGTAAGCCCATAGTAATATCCTCTAAACTAATAAAGTCTTATTTCTTAAGAAAATTGACTTTTTAGAGGTTAAATGTAAATTTTTGTAACAGTAGAATAAAATGGATATTTATGATACAATTTAGCTATACACTTTGGAGTGGATAGTTGCAAAGTCTGTTTAAAATATATAAAAATTTTATAATATTAGTATTTGCGCTGGGAATGGTTTGGATGCCGGCTTCTTTTGCTGCTGATGACGAGCTTACTGATAGAGAGATTATGGAAGCTCCGCTGGAAGAAGAGCATACGTTTGAAACAAGTACGGCTTATATTAATGATATCGAGATTTTAGGTGCAAATATTATTAAGCCTGAGTTTATTCTCAAAAAAATGTCTCTGCAAAAAGGCGATTTGTATGATAAAGACTTGATGCAGCAGGATTTGAGAACTATCTATAAACTCGGTTATTTTACAGAGAGAATGAAGGCTATTCCTGTTAAAAATTCTAATGGTACTATTTCTTTGAAGATTATTCTTGAAGAAAATGTGCCCGTAACTGATTTTACGATTGAGGGAAATACTGTTGTTTCTTCAGAAGAGCTTATGCGTTATTTGCTTCCTCTAAAAGGTAAGCCTCAAAATATAACAGACATAAATGCTGCAATGGAAAAAATTAACGCTTGCTATTATTCAAAAGGATACATTCTTTCAAAAATTGATTCAATTTATGATGATCCTGACGGGACTTTAAATCTTAGCATTACGGAAGGTAAAATTAATAAAATACTTATTTCCGGAAATGAAAAAACAAAAGAATTTGTTGTTGAACGTAATATTATGACAGAGCCGGATACTGTTTATAATGAAAATATTATAAAACAGGATTTGGTGAGACTATATTCTACGCAGGCGTTTAAAGATGTGAATCGTACAATTGAAGTTTCTCAGGATGACCCTGATAAGTTTGATATTACAATTGAATTGAAAGAGCAAAGAACAGCTGCTATTTCGTTGGGCGGCGGTTTGGATTCGGCAACCGGTGCATTTGGTTCTGTTGGTATTTCGGATAATAACTTCCGTGGTATGAACCAGAGAGTGTCTTTAACAGGTTTGGTTGGTTCCGGTATTTTGATGAGCGATTCTTCTATCAAATCCCACATGAATTATCAGGCTGAATTAAGCTTCTTTGAACCTCATTTTTTGAATGCTGATAACTCTCTTATGAGTAAAATTTACTATAGAGATTTGGGAAGCTATCAAATCCCGCTTGCTATAGAAAGAAGAATTGGTATTGAAAGCACTGTTGCTCACAAATTAAAAATTAATCCGCATATGACAACAACATTTACAACCGGTATTGAACATATTCACTTGTCAGAAGGTGATGCGGGTAATATCGCAAATCTTTATAATAAATACGGTTTAAATATTGCAGACAGAGCTAAACAGCTTGAAGGCGGTCTGTTCTTAAGACTTGCTCCGGGTATTGCTTATGACTCTAGAGATTCTGCTATAAATCCTCGTAACGGCTCTCTTGTTTCTGCAAGATTTGAAGAAGCATTCGGACTTGATGGCTTTGGTAAAACAAACGGTCGTTTATTGGGTATGGCAAAAAGATATGTTCCTGTAGGGAAAAAATCTTCTTTGACATTCACCGGACGCGGCGGTTTGAAAGTTCATGGCGACAATATGCCTGAAATTATGGCATATAGATTAGGTGGTCCTTATACGGTTAGAGGTTATAAGGTAAATGGTGTTGGTACAGGTACTTCATTTATTATGGGTTCTGCTGAGTTGGCTACTCCATTGCCTTTTGTTGATAGATTTAAGGTTAATTTCTTACATAACTTGAGAATGACGTTCTGGGTTGATGCCGGTAAAGTATTTAATCCTACTATTTCCAGTACTTTGTATGAAAGACCGCTACATGCTATTACAGCCGGTGTAGGCTTGAAGATAACTATTCCTGGTGTCGGACCATTATCAATTGACTATGGTTTCCCTATTACAAATCCGGGACCAAACGGTTCTCGTAACGGTTACTTTACTTTTGGTGCCGGTGATATGATGTATTAGGGGTAAATATAAATTGGCTGGTTGGTCAGGACTACAAATGAAAAGATAAAATTTTAGGAGGTTTATATTATGAAAAAAATGAAACTTGCTCTTTCAGTTATTGCTATCCTTGCAATGACAGGTGCTGTTAATGCTGCCGGAGTTGGATATATTGATTACGCTAAGGTAATTGATAATTATGAATATGCTAAAAAGGCTACGAAAGAAGTTGATGCAAAAGGCTTAGAAATGCAGCAGTATTTAGTGGATAAAGAAAAAGAATACAAGGCGCTTGATACACCTTTGAAAAAACAATCTTTCGAAGAAAAAACAGCTGCTGAGTTTAAAGCAAAAGAGGCTGCTTATGTTGCTTTAAAAACAAAACGCGAACAAGAAGTTTATACAAAAATCAAAGATGCTGCTAAGGCTGTAATGGTTGAACAAAAACTCGATGCTGTTATGGACCAAAGAGGTGTTTTTGTCGGTGGTATCGATATTTCTGATATGGTAATTAATAAATTGAAAGGTGTAAAATAATAGATGAGAATAGTTGACCTTATTGAAAAGAAAAAACAAGGACAGATTTTATCAAAAGAAGAAATTGATTTTTTGATTAACTCTTTAATGGATGAAAGCGCACCTGATTACCAAATAGCTGCTTGGTTGATGGCTGTTTATTTTAAAGGTTTAACAGAAGAAGAAACAGCTTATTTAACAGAAGCTATGATTAATTCCGGTGAGATTATTGATTTTGGAGATTTGACTGATTCAATTGTCGATAAACACTCTACCGGCGGCGTTGGAGATAAGGTCACTATTACATTAATTCCTTTGCTTGCAGCGGCAGGGGTTCCTGTTGCTAAATTGTCCGGAAAAGGCTTAGGACATACAGGTGGTACAATTGATAAGCTTGAATCTATTCCCGGATTTAATACAAAACTAACGATTGAAGAATTGATTGCTCAAGTTAAGAAAATTAATGTTGCAATTGCTTCTCAAACACAAAACTTAACTCCTGCTGATGGTAAATTATATGCGCTTAGAGATGTTACGGCTACCGTGGATAGTATGCCTTTAATTGCATCTTCTGTTGTATCTAAAAAGATCGCATCAGGAGCTAAGAATATTATTTTGGATGTTAAGTACGGTTCAGGCGCGTTTATGAAAACTCCTGAAGACGCCGTACAATTGTCAAAATTAATGGTTAATATCGGTAATATTTTGAATAAATCAATTACTGCTGTAATTACGTCAATGGAAGAACCTCTTGGAAGAGCTGTAGGAAATTCTCTTGAAATTATTGAATCAATTGAATTTTTGAAAGGTAATATAACTGAGGGTGATGTGGCAGAATTAACTTATTCTTTTGCTTCAATTGCTTTGGTTCAGCTTGGAATATATCATGATAAAAATGCTGCGAAAGCTTATTTGAAAGAACTTGTACATAGCGGCAAAGCTTTGGCAAAACTAAAAGAATTGATTGCTGCTCAAGGCGGAAATCCTGAAATTATAGATAATTACGATTTATTTGACCTTCCTGCTTATAAAGTAGAATGTGAGGCAAAGAAAAGCGGTTATGTTCATAATATCGATGCTTATAAAATTGCTTATGCATGCAAAATTCTTGGTGCAGGCAGAGATAGAAAAACTGATCCGATTGATTACAGTGTTGGAGTTTACTTGAACAAAAAAAGCGGTCAAAGCGTAAATGAAGGAGATGTATTGTATACAATTTACTCTAATGACGCTGAAAAGACCAAGATTGCACAAAGATATTGCGACGAGGCTTTTGATATTGCAAAGGATAAACCTGCACAGCAGAATATGATTTATAAAATTATCAGAGCAGAGGAGAATTAGCATGTACTCTAAAAAAATGCAGTATGTTATAAAATCAGTTCCTACAGATGATAGGCAGGCTCTAGAAGATTTACTCAACCAGATGTCTGATGAAGGTTGGGATTTATATACTATGCATGAGATTGAGACTGATAAATCAATTGATTTTAACTGCATTTTTACACGTGAGAAACAAGAAGAAGATAAAACGGACTTGGATGATATTGTAAATATCACTAACTTTAAGTACCGCATGGAAAAAATGCTTGCTGCTCCAACCAGTCCTTATGAATCTTGTAAAGAAATTCAGCTAAAGATTACTAATCAGAAAGATAGAATTAAACGAATTAAATCACAGCTTGAGAGTGAGAATCTTTCTATTGATGATAAAAACAGGTTAAATAATCAAATGTCTGATGAGTTAAGACAGTTAGACGCTTTGAAGCAGGCTCTTGTGAATGAGATTTCTCCTGACAGTATGTATTCTGCTATTAAGGAAGAGAAATTTACGGTTAATCTTTCTGAAGAGATATTGGAATTGGTTTCACTTGATTATAGTGATAACTTGCTTGCTCAGACAGTTAAAATAAGACAAGATTTAACTGAAAGATTAGGTTATGTTATTCCTCATATTCATTTCCACAGTAGTGATGATTTGGGTGCAAATGAGTTTAGTATCAAAATCCATGATGTAGAAGTTTTTCGTACAATGGTTTTTCCTGAACATGTTGTTTTTTATAAAGACGAGTTAAAAGGCTATAAGGTTACGGAAGACGACTATGTTATAGCAGACGAGATTACCGGCAGAAAACTTGTTTGGATACCGCGAGATAGAGTTAGAGACTTTTGGCTAAGAGGTTTGACTGCTTCTGAATTTATTGCTAAAGCTATTGAGTATATCTCTATCAAAGAAGTTTCTGATATTATGGACTATAACGATGTTAATAAGTATGTAGAGATTGTTTTAGAAAAAAACTCATTTTTAGTTGATAATATTATTCCTGATTTTCTTACTGCAGCGGATTTGAAATATCTTTTAACCTGTTTAATAAGAGAAAAAGTTTCTGTAAAGAACATTGTTTATTTATTTGAAAAAATTAATGATTACGCAAATGAACCGACAAAAGAAGACTTGTTGGATAAAGTCAGACTAGCTTTTTCTAAGTTAATAATAAAAGATTTGGTTGAAGACGGCGAGTTAAAGGTTATGGAACTATCAGATGAAACTGCAGAGATGGTTTCAGGATTTTTTGACGAGGATGAAGGTGAATCAATTATTAGAATTGATGCAGCAGATGTACATAAAATTGCTGCCAATATAAATAAGCTTGCTAAGTCTAAAAAGTTATCAACTCCAATATTGGCTGTGCCAATGGATTTAAGACATATGATTTTTGTAATTCTTTCTGAGTTCGTGCCTAATATTATAGTGCTGGCTAATGAAGAACTTGTTTGCGATTATAATATTAAATTTATTGGAAAAGTTTAAGATTAATGGAAATAATATTTTTTATTATTGCAATAATTCTAGCAGCATTACGTAACGGTAACAACAATGGTTGGACTAGGAGTTCAACATGGCGCCGCTATGACGATTTTGGTATGGATAATGACGGAGTTTTGTCTGATTCGTCGCTCGTTGTGCTATTTGTTATAGTGGTAATTGCATTTTTGATATCTCCGATTATAGGAGTTTTATCAATTCCTGTTACTTTATTTGCATATCGTTTTTTTAAGAAACCTGTAAGTGATAATGGTGCGGAAATGAGGCGTAAAGAGGCTTTATTAAAGGCAAAAGTCTTCTTACTTCCTTATAAAGATATTTGGAGAAATTTGACTCTTTCAAATAAATACTGCTCACTAAAATTAAAACTGGATGGTACAACAATTGTTGGTATTGAAAAAAAACAAGATCCGTATCAACCTTATAGAACATTTAAAGTAACAAAGACATCGGTTTTTGATGCTAATGAACTCTGGAATTTATTTTGTATAAATTTTTCACACAATAAGTCTTATCAGGGATTGCTTGAAGACTGCAATCGATTTAAAGCTTCGATTTATGAAGATATTATAACGCCAAAGCTTCCGCAGGAAAGGAAACTTCCTGATGTAAAAATAGATATTAATAACTGTTCTGAGGCAGAACTAACTGCTCTTCCAGGGATAAGCATTGTAATTTCGAAAAAAATTATCAAAAAAAGAGAAGAAATTGGCGGGTTTAAAAGTGTAGAAGAGTTTTTGATATTTGTCAGACTTAAACCTAATGTTACAAAACAGCTTGAACCAAGAATTTGCGTTAATAAAATGAAGGGTTCTTTAAGGGTTAAGCACAATGACGAGCGTCAAATAGATTTATAGGGGGATAATCTATGTGGCGTATTTCTTTGGTTATTTTTGTTCTTACATTTTTGGCATTATTTCGTTTTGTAGGTGTTCAAATCGCATTATTTTTTTCTGTGGTACTGGCTATGACTTTCATAAGGTGTTATATTACTTTTGTTGGAGCTTCGCGATTTATAAACAGTTTAAATTCGCAAACTGCGGTGAGGTTTGGACATAAAAACCGATTGATTTCATATAGTGGAGAAATATTAGAAAGTGAGTTTTGTATAGTAAGATTTGAGCCGTCGTTATCAGCTTGTTTTATAGTTGAAAAAGAGCTTCCAAATACAGACGGTTGCAGATACATGAGGATAAAAAATTCTAACAAAACACCTGATTTGTATGATGCGATTTTTGATGTTTTTATGCCTAATACCAATTATGATACTTTAAAGAGTTTGTGTGAGTTGTATGGGGTTAGTTATCAAGAAGAATTTAGGATTTCTGATAAGGTTGTTTCCGTTCCACAAGAAGAAGAAAAAGAAAAGGAAAAGCCTGTTCCGCCTGTAGAAGAGCCAACAATGCCTGTGCTGAAAGTTGATTTGGATGAACCACAAAAAGTTGAAAAAGAACCTGAAACTAAGTATAATGATGAACGCGAAGTAGATTTGTGATGAAATTAAGAGTTTTTAATATATTAAAAAAAACAAATGTTGAAGGTCCTGAAACGCGTTATTGTATCTGGGTTCAGGGATGCTCTCATCATTGTAAAGGCTGTCAGGCGGTTCATACCTGGTCACATAAGGGCGGCACTCTTTTAAGCGTAGATGATATTATTGAAGATATTCTTAAGCAAAAAGGGATTGAAGGTGTGACATTCTTAGGCGGAGAACCTTTTGAGCAGGCGGAAGCATTGGGAAAAATTGCGGAGGCTTGCCGTAGGGTTGGCTTAGGGGTGTTGTGTTTTACTGGCGGATATTTAGAGGAACTCCGTGGTGATAATAAAAACAAAAAACTTTTAGATAATATTGATTTATTAATAGACGGCCCTTTTGAGATTGATAAAGTTGATTATTCCCGTCCTTGGTGCGGCTCGTCTAATCAGAGGTATCACTTTTTGACTGATAGATATAATGAAGAGATTTTTACCAAATATCATAATAAAGTCGAAATAAATATATCTAAAAACGGCCAGGTATTTATAAATGGAATGGGGGATTTTGATAAAATCCTTGCTAAATCCGGATTGCGAGGGGTTTAGTGAAAAACATATTCTTTATAGGAACAATTATAATTCTTTTGATAAATTTTATATTGGTAGGATTATATCAAGACTATTCCTATAATAATATGGTTCTTTCTTCCTTCTAAAGAAATAAAACCGAATATTAAAAAAAGAAAATCATCTAAAGAAGAATTTATTCATAAAACGGATGTTAATAATGCAGATATTGATGAATTGCGCGCATTATCATTCATAAATACCGCGCTTGCAAAGCGTCTGGTCAAAAAACGTGAAGAAATTGGCGGGTTTAAGTCTGTTGAGGAGATTTGTTTATATTTAAAATTTAATGAAGAAAAGTCAATAAAATTTCGAGAACATATTTGTGTCAATCCTAGAATAATACCATTAACTGAAATAAAAAATGATGAGCGTTCTGTAGATTGGTAAATAAATCCTTCATAAAATTGATTTAGCTTGTCTAAAATAATGCTATACTCACTGTAATTACTATAATGAGGTGTTTTATGAGCAATTACAATTTGGCAAATCTAATTAGAGCAAGATTTCCGATTATTTATATTACTTCTTTTGAAGAAGATAGAGCAACAAAATATATCAAATCTATTGTGACAAGTGAAAAGCTTGTTAAATATCCAAGAGAAGTCTTTACTTGGACGCAAACCGCAGGTTTGGTTAATGAAACAACCCAAAAAGCGGTTTCTGATACAACTTGTCCTTGTAAGATGCTTGAATATATTAGAAAACATGATAAAGATTCGGTATTTATCCTTTATGATTTCCATGTAAATTTTGGCGTAAAGAATAGAACACCGGATTATAATGTTATTAGAAAAATCAGAGATATTATTCCTGATTTGAAATTAGGTGCTGTTAGAAAAACTATTTTCTTTGTTTCTCCGGAACTTATTATTCCAGAGTCTTTGCAGAAAGAGATTACAATTTTTGATTTTCCTCTTCCAACATTAAAAGAAATTAGAGCAAAATTTGACAGTATGCTTAAACAAAACGTAAATGTTAAAGCAGAATTATCAGAAGATGAAAAAGATAAACTATGTAAGGCTGCTCTTGGTTTAACACTTCAAGAAGCAGAATCAGCATTTGCGCTTGCAATGGTAAATGACGGTTCTATTGATATGAAAGACTTGCCGATTATTCTGGAAGAAAAAGTTCAGGTTATTAAAAAAACAGGTATTTTGGAATTCATTAAATCCGAATACACAATCAAAGACATAGGCGGTTTGGATAACCTTAAAAAATGGCTTTTGAAACGAAACAATTCGTGGTCAGAACAGGCTAAAAAATACTGTATTCCTGCGCCAAAAGGTGTTCTTGTAACAGGTGTTCCCGGCTGTGGAAAGAGCCTGACAGCTAAAGCTATGAGTACTATCTGGCAGCTTCCGCTTTTAAAACTTGATTTTGGTAAAGTATTCTCAGGACTGGTTGGCAGCTCAGAAGAAAATATGCGTAGAGCTTTAGCTACAGCAGAAGCTGTAGCACCTTCAATTCTCTGGATTGACGAGATTGAAAAAGGCTTAAGCGGACTTGGTTCAAACGGTGACAGCGGAGTTTCATCAAGAATATTTGGTCAGTTCTTGACCTGGATGCAGGAAAAAGAAGCACCTGTTTTTGTTATTGCAACAGCAAATAATATAAGTAATCTGCCTCCTGAACTCTTGAGAAAAGGTCGTTTTGATGAGATTTTCTTTGTTGATTTGCCAACTGTTTCAGAACGCAAAGAAATTTTTAAACTCCACCTTGAAAAACGTCTTAAAGATAAAGAAGTTGCAAGCGAGGTTGCTGAAATAAAAGATTTGTGTGCAAATCTTGCACAGATGACAGAAGGATTTATCGGTTCTGAAATTGAGCAGGTTGTAGTTTCTGCTTTGTGCGATGCGTTCTTTGAAAGCAGACCGCTGAAGTTTGAAGATTTGGTTAAAAATATTCAAACAACAGTTCCTCTTTCAATGACCCAAAGAGAACAAATTCTTGCACTCCGTGCGTGGGCAAATGTAAGAGCAGTAAGTGCTGCAAAAACATCTAATCTTAAGGCTTACTCAAAAGAAGTTGATGAAGAAAACGTATCATCAAGCCGCGGCGGCCGCACGTTAGATTTCTAAAATAGGAGAATAAATTATGTCATGTACAGTTATTGCAGTGCCTTGGTTATTGTATCAGGCAATAGGTGCTGTTATTGCAGCTTCAGCAGCAACAAGTATCGCATCTAAGGCAGCAAAAAAAGAAGAAATGCAAGAAAACGGCACAACTTGTGAAGAAGTTAATGTTATAACAGCCAAACACTTCATGGAAAAAAGTTTCGAAACAGCTTTTATGGATAAAGATGTTTTGATTAAAACCCTTGAAGAACACGGTGTTGTTAATATTAGCACTACTGATTTTGGCAGAATAACAGGTCAGGTGGACAGCTATACTTTATCTTTTGAAAAACCTTCAGAGGATAAACCATATTTCTTAACCGTTACCTGCCTTGATACAGATAACGCAGAAGAAAAAGTGAATGATTTAAGCAGCGAGTATGCTCTTAATGTTCAGGAAGAAGCTTACTTGAGTATTATTGATAAACTCAAAGACAATAATATGGAAATCGAGGAAGAAGAAGTTCTTGATGACAATACGATTGTTCTGACGGTTAATATTGATTAAGGAGTTTATAGATGGGCGATAAAAAACTAAAAATAAAATTACTACCAAACGGTGAGATTGTAATGCAGACTCATGGTGTAAAAGGTAAAAAATGCCTTGATTATATTGAGGTTTTGAAAAAATTGGTTAATGTAAATATTACTGATACGCAGCTTTCTCAAGAATATTATGAAACAGAAACTGAAATAAGTAATACCGAAAATCAGGAAATAAGAACTGAATGGTAATAAAAAACGGGCTGCAAGCCCGTTTTTTAAAATAATCTTGTAGTTCAGACAAAATGTCAGCCGCCCCTTATCTAAGTGCGTAGCACTAGTCTGAGAATGTTTTGAATGTTGATTCGACGTTGTCTTTGATAACCTTCTTGACTGCTTCCATTTCGGTTGAGAGCGCGTTTTGTTCAGTATCAAGCTGTTTTAAACGGAGTTCAAGCGTCCTGTCTTCCTGCTGAATGATTGATGTCTTAGCGTTAATGTCTGCAATTGTTTTTTCGTATTGCTGAACTTTGTAACGGTATTCATTCATTGCATCTTCATAAGCTGCCTCATCTGTTACTGTTTCAACATTAAGTGCATAAATTACACTGTCATCATCAAATTTTACAGATGTAAACCTGCCGTTGCCATCAGTTTCTAATAGCGCATGATTAGTTTCTTCGATTTTTGTTTTTATATAAGATGCATTGTAGTATGGAAGCTTTTGTTGTCCTTCAATCGGTTTTCCGTACTCGTCATAAGTTTGCATGCTGTTGTATAAATCGTATTCAGATGCAAAATAAGTTTGTCCGTTCATTTGGAATGAATAAATTCCATAACCTGCATAATTATTATCATTATCGAAATATTTTGCAAATTCTGTATCCGGAAGGTCTTTTACGATTTGCCTTAACTCTGCTTCTACATCTTTGTCTAAAGGAATAGTAAGTTCTGTAAGCTCACAGTTTCCAATATAGCCGGGTTTGTAGACGGTTGAATAATCGTTATATTCACCTTTATCCATATCTTCTTCTACCATAAAATGCCAAACACCATTGGTGTCTTGCCATCCGTAGACCGCATCTTCTGATAGAATACCGTTTGAGATAGCTTTATCTTGTGCTGTATCAAAATCTTGAAGCGCATTTTCTAAATCTTTTGTTTTTTGCAGCCCGCTTACGGCAGAATATGTTCTTGTTGTTCCATCATCAAGAGTAACAACAGCGGTGTTATTAACAGGGTCAATTGATACACCGGTAACGTTAGGTGTAAGATTTTCTTTTACTACTTCGCCTTTGGTTTGTACTTCAGGATTGCTTAAGAGTTTTTGACCTCCGGTATAAACATTGGTGTAATAGTAGTGATTTACAATATAATTATAATCAGGATCAGCTGTGGATAATTGCTGCCAGCTTTCTATAACGGAATCGTTTGTACCATCAGAATAAGAGTACTGTAACTCTGTATAATCGGTTGTTTTCGGAGCAGTTGGAACTTCCAAGCCCAAAAGCCTGTTGAATAAATTTGCACTCTGGTTAGCCAGTGCCGTTCTTGCCTGGTTAATCTGCTGTCCCTCGTACTCAGTATTTGTTTTACGAGCGGTAAGTGCTAAATATCTTGCCTGTGAAGCTGCCATTCCCATAGCGTAGTCTCCTGTTTTTTTATTGTTTAATACTTTTTTTACAAAAGTCAACATGAACAACGACTGAAAAAGAGCTATGCTTTAATAAATATCGTTAAAACTCCTCCATAAACAGTAGAGTTGGAGTATTAAAAAATGTAAATTTTTGTAAAAAAAGTGTTATTACTTTAATAATTCATGGAACTAAGTAAGTATAGGATATATAATATATATAGGATATGGAAGTCATGGTTTGTAGTCCGTTAAGTATCGTTAATATTGTATTAACCTCAAACCCGCTCTGTGAGCCAATTGTAGCTCGGGGGGGGGGGGGCTAGATGCTGTCCTTCTAATCCGATTACCCCAAAGGAGGCTGATAAATGATTAGCCTCAATACAAATATTACGGACTTAATCCTTTTAAACACCCTGAATTCATCGACCTTTGGTATTAATCAAACAATAGAACGTTTGACAACAGGCTATAAATTAAACCATGCAAAAGACAATGCTGCGAATTTGAGCATTGTTACAGACCTTTCGACTCGTATAAGTTCTTTGTTAAAACTAAGAAATAATACAGAGGACGGGATATCCTTGCTTTCTACGGCACAAGGAGCGTTGGAGAATATTCAGGATCAGCTGGCTCGCCTTCGCGCGCTTTCTGTACAGGCAGCAAACGGCACTTATGGAAGCCAGTCTTTGGATGCAATGCAGGCAGAGGCGGATGCGATAATTGAACAGATAAAACAAATCCGTGAGAATACGGAATTTAATGGCTTGAATTTATTTGAAACTCCAAGAGAAGAAGAAACTGTATCACAAATATCGAATTCGAAAGTAAGAGCGTATTCATCTCGTGTTGCAGCACAGACCGATAATACAATTTCAGGGGCTTTTGATTTTGCTGCATCAGAGACTAAAACTGTAACCATTGACGGAGTTCAATATACTATTAAAAACAGAGAATCGATAGCAAAGACTTTGTCATATACAAAAGATACAACTACAGGTGAGGTAACATTATATCTCAATAGCTTTGTGGTTCGCGGGGAAGAAAATAAGAGCCATAATTTAAAGATTATTGGGTCAAACAACTATATTTATGGCGGTAAACTTAACGATACTATATATGTAACAGGTGCAAACTACGGTTCAAGCCTTAGGAACTATATTTATGGCGGTGACGGTAACGATACATTGATTTCTGATTGCCGGGAGACATATCTATATGGTGAGGGCGGTAATGATAATTTTATAATCAATTCACACAATACTAATGCTTATGGCGGTGACGGTGATGATATTTTTACTGTAAATACATCTTCTGGGGGTGTAAATTTATATGGTCAGAATGGCGAAGACCGTTTTTATATTAAAAACAATATTAATGCTTATGTTGATGGCGGAGCGGGTACAAATTATGCAGAAGCCCTATCAAATGCAATATTAATTAATGTGCCAAATGCCAATGCAAATATTATAGAATTTGCTGCATCAGAGACAAAAACTGTAACTATTAACGGATTAAATTATACAATTACTAATAGACAAAATACCGCTTCAAATTTTTTGTATTCAATTAATGACGACGGCGCTTTAGAAATTAAATCCAGATATTTTAATGTAAAAGGTGATGAAAACCAAAAGCATAATATTAAAATATCAATCGGTAATGTATATTATTATGCCGGTAATATGGGCGATAAGATTGTTTCTACTACTCATGATGTTCATATCTATGGTGGAAATGGTGATGATGATATAAGTATTGTCGGATATACATATCTAAATGCCGGAGGAGGAAATAATACGATTTCAGTGTCGGGTTCTAAATCTGTTGTAAAAGCTGGAAATGGTAATAATGTTGTTACAATAAATGGTAATTATCAATGTTGTTCATTTGATTTTGGCAATGGTAATAATACAATTTTAAATTCACAAAAACTAAGTCATTCTTCAATTTATGCCGGAAGCGGTACAAATACTTTAACAGGAGGCTCTCCTGTTGACTCTTTAATTGTTGGATTTGGTTCTTATGATAATGCTTCAGCGTTTGCAGTTTCTGATAGCGGTTCTTCTATTTTGAATATTAATGGTATTAACTATGAAATATCTAAGAAAAATGATAATGGTGTTTCAAATTTGTTATACAGATACAATGCTGTAACAGGTGAAATTGAATTTGCAGCTTCAGATCTTAATATAAGAGGAGATTTAAATACATCGCATAATATTATTGTACAAGGTGGAAGATATAATAGTATATATGGCGGGAACTTAGATGATACAATAGTAAACTTCGGTTATGTGACTCTTATTAATGGTTTGGATGGCGATGATACAATAACATCGACATTTACAGGTGATTGTGCTATTTATGGAGGTAATGGCAATGATACTATTACGGCAGCCGTTGCTAATATATATGGAGAAGACGGAGACGATACTATTAATATAGTAGGTTTCTCAAATCCATATACTGTAAATGGCGGAGCCGGAAATGACACATATAACCTTAATTCTACAATCAATGTTATCGATAATTACGGTAATAATATATATAATATAAACTGTAGTAACATCTCTGTATCCGGCGGTGCAGGTGATGATACTTTCTATATGAAAGGGGATAACAATATTGTGCTTGGAGGAGGCGGAAATGACTATGTTGTTATTGATGGTAAAAATAATACTGTAGATGGCGGTACAGGAACTAATTATTATGTAGATAACGGAATTAATACAACCCTTACAAACGTTAACCGTGACCCGAACAGCGGGATGCTTGTGTTTACATATTTAGGTGAAGTTAAGACTTTTGAGCTTGATGGCAAGACTTATACAGTAACAAACGATTTTTCGGGAGGAAATCAACTTCGATATTCGTTTAACCCTAATACTGGAGTAATAACTTTAGATGGCTCAAATTTAACTGTTGATTCTGAGTTAAATAAGGCTCATAAGCTCAATATCCGTGGTGATAACAACACAATAAACGGCGGAAATCTTTCTGACATAATAACAGCAGAAAGCGGTTCAGATAATATAATCAATACACTTGGCGGTGATGATACTATAAACCTTAACAGCGAAAACAATTCGGTTAATTCAGGTGACGGCAACGATACAATAATCCTGAATTCATCATCAGACAAGCTTATAAACAGCGGAAACGGTGATGATAATATAATTGTGAATTCTTCAAACAATTCAAATATCCAAACAGGAACAGGCAATAATCGTGTAACCCTTAACGGTTCCAATAACACATTGGAGCTTGGCGGAAACAATACGGTTAACGTTCGAAGTGATGATAATACAATTACAGCCGGAAATGGCGATAATACGTTCTCAATATCGGGTTCATCCAATACCGTAACCACAGGATCAGGCAACAATAAAATCGGTATAGACGGTGACTCAAATGAGGTTCATGCAGGAAATGTTACAGGAGATGTAAATATCCTTGGAGACGGTAATACCTATGTCTCTCAGAACGGTGAAGAAAAAGTAGTTATTAACGGAAACAATAATAATGTTAATTCAGGCAGTGGTGATGATAAATTAGAAGTTCGCGGAAACGGTAACAGTGTAAGTTCAACTTCGGGCGATAATACTGTAACTCTTCGCGGTGATACAAATTCATACAATGGCGGAAGCGGTGTTGATAAAATAACAATATCAGGAAACGGCAACATAACTAATGGTGGTGATGCCAATGATGAGTTCCTTGTAGCAGGCGGTAACGGTAATATTATTGATGGTGAAGCCGGCGGTAGAAATACAATGATAAACAACGGGAAGAATACTCAATATACAAATGTTGTGGACATAACTCCGCGTCCTTTTGAACTAACTTTGAAAGTTGATTTGGGAAGTGATGCCAATTCGTTTATAAATATGTCAATAAGCTTTAATCTGTTTGATTTTTATGTGGATTTCTCAGACCCAAGCAGTCTTGCTGAAAACATAGAAAAAATAGATGATTTATCAGCGCAAATAGAAGAACAGTTGTTGAATATAGGTTCTGTAATAAATAGATTAGAATCTGTATTAGAAAGTCAATCAATACAGATGGAGAACATGCTTTCAACCCGTTCAACCCTTAGAGACGCAGATGTAGCAAAAGAGAGTTCAAATTATATTAAGTATGAAATCTTACAGCAGGCTTCAGCTGCTTTGATGGCTTCGACTAGAAATATTAACAGAGAGTTTATATTGGGGCTTTTAGTATATTAACGCAAGGAGAATGTATTTTCTCAACAACGCTTCTGCTCACGCTCTCGCTATTGTTTCGAAAACACATTCTCCTTGCTCCCGCCCAATGTGAACCCGCCAGTAGTCTGTTCGAAAGGTTGACTTGTAGGCTAATGTCAGTCTTGTAGTCTAACGAAATGTCAACCGCCCCCGCCGTTAACCGCCCAATGTGAACCCGCCGGTAGTCTGTTCGAAAGGTTGACTTGTAGGCTAATGCCAGTCTTGTAGTCTAACGAAATGTCAACCGCACCTTATTGTAAAACATTTGACATGACTTTTATTTTAGTGTGTAATTAAGTATGGGAGGGGATTAATGTACATTAAGCAGCTGGAGGTTGATAACTTCAAGTCGTTTGCCAATAAAGTTGAAATACCAATGCTTAAAGGGTTTACTACTATTTCAGGGCCTAATGGTTCAGGAAAGAGTAATATTATTGACAGTATTCTTTTTGCATTAGGACTTTCTACTTCCCGAACCCTTCGTGCAGAAAAGCTTTTTCACTTAATCTCAACCTACAATAAAAGGAATGAAGCTTTTGTAAAAGTAACATTTGGTGAAACCGAAGATGGGGATTTTTCTGTTGCAAGAAGGATTAGAAAATCTTCTCAAGGGTTTAACAGTATTTATTATTTGGATGATAAGATTGCAACATTATCTGATGTTCATGCCAAGTTAGAAAAGTATAATATTACTCCAAACAGCTATAACGTTATGATGCAGGGTGACGTTATGTCAATTACTAACTGTACTGTTGGTGAGCGTCGTAAAATTATTGATGAAATAGCTGGTGTTGCAGATTTCGACCGTCGTATAGAACAAGCTATGGGTGAACTTGAGACTGTTGAAAAACGCGTTGTTAATTCTACGCTTATTCTAAATGAAGTTAATGTTAACCTTGAAAAACTCAATGAAGAACGTGAGGTTGCTTTAAAATACCAAAAGTTAAAAGATGAAAAATCGGGTCTTGAAAGCCAGATTAATACAGTTAAATTCTTTGATTTGAGACGAAATCTGGAAAAAGCTCATGAAAATATTTTAGAGTTTACAAAAAAGAAAAAAGAAGAAGAACTTAAATCAAAAGATATTGATGAGAGATTAAAACTTATTCGTGAAAAATACGAAGAGATTTCTAATACAATCAAAGAAAAAGGCGAAACTCATCAGCTTGAACTTAAGCAAAAAGCCGAAGAAATCAAGGGTTCTATTGCAAGAAAGAATTCTTCGATTGTTTTTGCAGATAAACAAATTCAGGATAATTTAAAAACAATTGAAAACACCAAAAATGGTATTGAAACCCAGCAGGGAAAAATTAAAGAGTCTGAATTGAAAATCTCAATGACTCAAGAGAATATCAAGGGGATTGAGGCTAATATCGAAGAGCAAAAGAAGATTTTGCACAAAATCCTTGAAGACATGTCCGGTTTAAACGAAACAGCCGAAAAGCATATCGAAAAACGTAATAATTTAAGAAAAGAGTTGGAAGCTGAGCAAGATAAGGAAACTAAACTTATCCAAAAACAAGCTCCCCTTGAAGCGGATTTGTCTACAAAGAAAAAACAAATAGAAGAAGCACGAGCAAAGCTTGTGGAGTTAGAAGAGTTTAAAGCAAACTTCTCAGAAACAAAGTCTTCAAAAGAGTTAATGATAGAGCAGCTTGGAGCTGAACTTGAGGATTTTAAAACTATCCTTAAAAATACTTTGGATGAGTATGATAAGACTAAAAACGAAATCACTGATATGGATTATGACCTTCAAGCTGCGCGTAAGAAGATTTATCAGCTTGAGGCTATCAAGAATGCGAATGAGGAAGCTAACCTCGGACGTGCGGTTGATACCGTTGTGAACGCTAATATTAGAGGGGTTCACGCACCTCTTATGAAGCTTGGTCAGGTTGACGAAGAGTTTTCTACTGCGATGGAAATTGCTGTTGGCGGCAGAATGGCGCATATTGTAGTTGATGATGAACATGTCGCTTCAACTTGTATTGAGTTGTTGAAATCATCTAATGCCGGTCGTGCAACATTTGTACCTTTGAATAAGATTGTTAAATGTCCTAAGAGTTTGAACCTTCCAAAAGAAAAAGGTGTAATTGATTTTGCGATCAATCTTATTGATTTTGAGGATGAATACTTAAACGCTTTTTATTATGCCGTGGGTGACACACTTGTTGTTGAAGACAGAAGTGTTGCAAATAAACTTATCGGTAAATACAGAATGGTAACGCTTTCAGGAGATTTGTTTGAAAAATCAGGTTCCATTACAGGTGGTGCTGTTAGAAAAACAGGTTTGAAATTTGCTCAAAATTCTGACAGTGAGATTGATACATTTAGAGCTCGTTTGAAAGAAATGGAATCAAAATACTCTGCACTTGTTTCAAAACGCTCTTCATTGGAAGCAAAAATGGAAGATATCAGAGGAAGATACTCTGCTTCTACAACAGAGTTTAATAAGGCAAAACTTGAGTTAACAAATTTAGAAACAAGCTTTTCTAATACTCAGAAAAATATTGATGAAAAACAAGAATTTTTGAAAATAACCGAACCTGAAGTTTTAAAAATTGAAAAAGAGCTTGATAAAATTGAAGAGCAGCATATCGATATTTCAGAAAAAATGACAAATCTTCAAACTGAGATTACAGAAGTTGAAAAACTTATGAATGATGCTGACTTGAAGGATTTGAAAGAAAAAACATCTGGTGTTGAAGCTGAAATCAAGCGTTATGAGAAGAATCTGGCTGATGCTAACAATGAAATCGAGGGTTTGCATCAGAGAATTGATTTTATTAATACGACAATCAAAACTCATAACGATACAATTGAACGAACTCTTGGTGTAAACAAAGAATTAGAATTAGATAAGGCTAAGTTTGCAGAAGAAATTAAAGGGTTAGAAGCTGAATTTGAGGTTCTTGATGTTCAGATTAAAGAGATTACCGACAAACTTGGCGAACTTCTTAACCAGCGTGATGCGATTAACAAAGACCTTGTTGATTTAGAAACTCAGAAGAACTTAAAACTCTCTGATATTGAAAAAATCGGAGAACAGATTGAGTCGTTTAAAGCACGCCGTCGCGAACTCGAGCCGATGTTAGAAGAGACCAAAAATATTCTAACAGAAGCTGGGGTAAATATATCTGAATTAACTCCTGTAGAAATGTCTATTGATGAGATTACAGCTCGTATTCAGAGATTACAACGCAGAATGGATGAGCTGGGTGCTGTTAACATGAGAGCTTTGGAAGATTATGACAAAGTTCTAGAGCGTCAGCAGGCTTTGCAGAGTCAAATTGAAACACTTACAAATGAGCGTGCTCAAATTATGGAGCGTATGAAGGGTTATGAGGATTTGAAGAAGGAAACTTTCTTAAAAACGTATAACGTGATTAATGAAAACTTCAAGGATATTTTCCACAGGCTTTCAGATGGTGAAGGAACGCTTCTTTTGGAAAACGAAGAAAATCCGTTTGCAGGCGGTTTGGATATTGAGGCGCAGCCAAGAGATAAGAAAAAACAACGTCTTGCAGGCATGTCAGGTGGCGAAAAAGCGTTAACAGCATTGTCGTTTGTATTTGCGATACAAAAATACATGCCTGCACCTTTTTATGCGTTTGACGAAGTTGATGCAAGCTTAGATGGTATTAATGTAGAGAAACTTGCGCATATTGTTCAATCACAAGCTGAAACAACACAGTTTATTGTTGTTAGTCACAGAAAACCGATGATTGAATCAGCTAACCGCACAATCGGGGTTACACAAAAAGAAAAAGGTATCTCAAAGGTTACAGGGGTTAAGTTAAGGGATTAGGATTTTGAATAAAAAAGAGATTTTAAAATGGGTTTTAATATGTGCAGCTGCAGGTTTGTTTATGCTATTAACATTTCCTGTCTCAAGTCTGCATTGTGAGAAATCTCAGGATGTTTGTACTATTTCAAACAAATATTTATTTGGAGGAGAGCAAACAATTGCAAGATTTTCTATATCTCAAATTGTTGATACTTCTGCGCGTAAAAAAGATAACTTTTATTATCCGGCATTATTAGACAAACGTAGAGAGTTGTATAGGTTAGAATCCTTTCCTTCCAAAACACAAGAACGTACAGAAGAAATAATTCAGCATATTTTAAATGATGATATATACGAAATTGAAGGTTCTTTTTCTAAACTAATAAATAAGGATTATTAATCTTCTCCTAAATCCGGAGGAGTAAACAAAATGGGATATAGAGTAAAATAAGATTATGATAAATAATATCGAAGGTATAAAAGGGATAGGGGAAAATGCAGTACAGTCAGCAGAAGTTGACGGTATTGAAATTCTTGTAAATATGGCAAAACAAGGTAAGATTGACCCTTGGAATGTTGATATTGTTGAGGTTACGGATAAGTATCTCACACATCTTTTCCAATCAAAGGCTCAAAATCTTCGCTTGACGGGTAGAACTCTTCTTTTTGCTGCAATACTTTTGAAACTTAAATCAAATGTGCTTGAAGGCTTGGATGTTCTTGATTTTGAACCTCCGCGTGATGATGAGTTCGGCTATGACGATGAGATGCCTTTGGATTATGAGGAAGAATACATTCCGACTAACAATGTTATCTCTATTGACGAAGTGCTTCAACGCCGTACAAGTGTTCGTTTGAACCACAACCGCGTTGTGACTTTGCGTGATTTGATTCGTCAATTGGAATTTTATGAGATGCTTGATAAAAAAGCTTCTTTAAAAAATGCGCATGAAAGAGCAAAACGTCGTGTTCAGAATTATGCAAGGCTTTCTGCTGATGATATTATTAATCTCGCGCATGATGAATATATTGAAAACGGGGTTCAAAGACTAAGAGCAAACCTTGAAGAAATTCTTAACCGCCAGGATAGAATTGAGCTTACAGAACTTACTCTTCTTGGTATGGATAGAGTAAATGCATATATTTCACTGTTGTTTTTAACTGTTGACAGTGATTACGATTTAATGCAGGATGAGTTTTACGGTGATTTGTATGTTGTAAAATATGAAAAACCGCAAGAAGTTGAAGAAGATAATATTTTTGACGCTGTAGAAAATGTAAAAAGCGTATTAAACGGAGGGGTAGATGGAACAGTTGAAATCCAGAATTGAAGCCGTTCTGTTTGTTACAGCTAAAGTGCTTCAAATAAAAGATATAGCAGAAATCCTTGAAGAAGAACCGGAAGTTGTGGAAGAAGCTTTGTTGGAGCTTATTATGGACTACGCCTCACGCGACGGTGCTCTGGAAATTGATGATGAAAATGGTTATATTTTGCAGGTTAAACAGGAACACCTTGATATTGTTGAAAAACTTTGTCCTGTCGAACTTAAGCCTCCTGTGCTTAAAACCCTTACGGTTATTGCTTTGAAAGAACCTATTCGTCAATCATTATTAAAAGATTTGAGAGGTTCAAATGCTTATGAACACGTAGCAGAGCTTCTTGAAAAAGGTTTGATTTCCCGTCATAAAGATAAAAACGGTCGTTCGTTTAATATCAAAACTACACCTAAGTTTGCTGAATATTTTAAACTCAAAGGTGATGTCAGAACTTTAGTTAAAACTCTAAATATTGATAAAGGCATAAAAGATAATGAAGAATAAAAGACTTTGGGGGCTTTTTGCTGTGCTCTGTATTTTGTGCTTGATTGCAAATTACAGAAATTCTAATATGGATAAAATCCTTGCTTTCGGAGCTGAAAAATCTTTTAAACAAAACAATATTGCAAAAGTCCAAGAAGATTTGGAAAAATCTTTTGAATTGGGTTTAAAAGATGCAAAATATAGAGATTTATATGTGAATTCGATTATTAACTCTCCTTTTAATTCAGAAGCGCAAGATAAGCTTCTGAATTTTATAAAATACCCTGTTGAAGATGCTGCTAAATATAAGGCAGAAGGGTTTTTAACAGATTTTAAACGTGAAATAAATAAAAAATATCCTGATAATTATATTACTCAAGCGGTATACAACCAAAAAATAATGCGTTGGAGTAAAATTCCAATAACTTATTGCTTTGTGAACTCTTATTCTGCGCCTGATTATTTTATTAAAGAAATCGAAAACGCCTTTACCAGATGGGAAGTTGCGACAGAACATCAAATCCTATTTACACCGGTCGATAGCGATGCAAATATTATAATAGAATTCAATTTGCAAAATCCTGTAACAACAGCTTCCGGTAAATATGTTGTTGCATATACAGTTCCAGAATTAAATGTAAATTATTTAAAAAATACAACAATTAAATTTTATTTAAAGGACCTTAATGGCGAATATTACTCTAAAAATCAGGTTTATAATACTGCTCTGCACGAAATAGTCCATGCTATTGGTTTTATGGGACATAGTAGTGACAATGACGATATCATGCATTCAACTAAAGATGCAAAATCGGTTACAAACGATGAGAGAGAAGAACTAACTCAAGCTGATATTAATACTGTAAAACTTTTGTATAAAATAAAACCTGATATAACAAATGAAAGTAATCCTACAGGAACATATACTCCATTTTTGGTTTTGGGTAATGAAGAACAAATTCAGCAGGCAAAAATGAAAGAGGCAGTTTCTTATGTTGTAAAAGCTCCAAAACTCGCAGGCGGTTATATTGATTTAGCTGAAAGTTACATTGCAAATAAAGAATATGATAAAGCCGTAAAAAGTCTTAAAAAGGCTTTGAAACTAGCTGATAGTAATGAAGTTCGAGGAATGATATATTATAATTTAGCTGTAGTATATTATTATTCAGAGGAGTTTGACAAGGCGCAAAAATATTTGTTAGGAGCGCTGCAGATAAAGGAAAGCAATGATTCCAGATACTTATTGGCAGAAGTTTATGCTAAAAGCGGGCGAGTTCAGGAATCAATTAAAGAATACGAAAGGCTTATAAAGCTTAATCCGAAAAATATTGAGTATGTTATAGGTTTAACGAATTTATATGTGCACGAGCATAAATATATGAAAGCAAGACTTGTGTTAAAGAACTATATCAGAGCAAATCCGTCTGATAAAGAAAATAAACGTTTAAAATCCTATGGTATTATTCGGTTATTATTATAATAAAAAAAGACTTTGGAATTTTCCAAAGTCTTTTTTTTTATTTGAATTATTAAATTAAGCTTCTGTAGCTTCTTCGGCAGGAGCAGCTTCAGCTTCAGCAGCCGCTTTTGCTTCTTCTGCTTTTCTAGCTTCTTCTTCAGCTTTTTTAGCTTGAGCTTTTTTAGAAAGTTTAACAACTTCTGATTTTTTGTAGTTTAAAGTACCATCTTCGTTGCAGTTAGCAATAAGGTATTTAACTGTATCTGTAGGTTGAGCACCTTTAGAAATCCAAGATTTAGCACCTTCAAGGTTAAGCTTCATTTCTTTAGTCTTAGGATTGTAGTGACCTAATTCTTCAACCGGTTTACCTTCACGTTTTGTAGTTGAATTAATAACGATAATTCTGTATGTAGGAGCTTTTTTTGCACCTAATCTTTTTAATCTGATTTTTAACATTTTGTTTTTCCTTCTTTTCTAATTGATATATGAGGTTAGTTAAACTTGACTTTACTACCCTCGAGCCGCTTATATCCGAATAAGTCCAAGAGGATACGACTTATCCATTTATAAGAAACCATAAATAAAGCTTAAAATCAAGAGTTTTGTAACAAATTTTAAGTTTTCGCTCTTCTGATTGTTCTTAAATTTTTAAGTTTTTCTTGATGTCGTTTTTCAAGTTCTTTAACTGTTGTTTTTTGAAAATCTTTAACTCTTTGTGCTGCTATAAAAACATCTGCGTTTATTGCTTTTAAATCAGTATTTTTCAACTCTTCAGAAGCATTTTCAAGCTCTTCAAGAAGGTGTTCAAACTGGTTCATAAGTATCATTCTAAGTCTTAATGTCATTTTATTTAATTCCACTCTGTTAAAATTTTGTTCAACTTTCTTTCTTGTTTTGAAATGAATTTTCTAATATCATTTTCTAAAATGTCATTTAAAAAATCTTCAGAAAACGGTTTACAGCCAAGGAAAATAAATAATTCTCTTATTACCTGACAATAAACTTGAGCTCTTATCAGTGAATTACGTGCACTTTCCAAGGTTTCTCTGTTTCTTTGGTTTTGACAATGCATATAGCCTCCTTGGGGTAATCTTAATAACTAAAATTGTACACTATATGTTGCTAATTAGCAACTTTTAATTACTAATCGGCGGTTATCATGAAGAATTAGTGAGTTTATAATTTAGCTATGGAAGACGAATTAAGGAAAAATTTAGCTTTAAACATAAGATTGGAAAGAGTAAAAAAGCGTTTAACGCAAGAAAAACTTGCGGAGCTTTCAAATATTTCGCCAAAGCATATTACTAAAATAGAAAACGAAGGTGTAATGCCAAGTGTTTATTTAGTTTACAAAATTGCTTTGGCATTAAATGTCACAGTAGATAAATTATTGCAGAATGTTGATTAAATATTAAAACTCTTTCTGGAGCCTTCTTCGTGGTATAAACCTCCGCCGCAAATTGTTTCAATAACTTTTAATACGAATTCACGTGATGCGTCAGAGGAGTTTAAAAAGAACTCTCTGTTTGAAAGATGTCTGATTTTGAAAATTGAATTTTGTGCTTTATCAGCCGGTACGAATAATGATGCAACTTCCTTATCAAGCAGTCTTTCCATCATTTCATGTCTGGTTTTAGCACCTTCCATCAGTTCGTTATAGTTCCCGTTGATTGCCATTATACGTCCGGAGAACATCGGAGCATTTCCTTCTCTAAACAAGGCTTGAGGCTCGTAATTGCATCTTGTTGTAAGGCTTATTGTATGCCATAAGATATTTACAACAACTACACTTTTGTCTTTATTATGTTCTACAAAAATATTTTCAGCAGTAATTCCTCTTGAAGAAAAAGATTGTTTCATAGAGTCAGCTATCGCTTTAAGATTTTCTATCATTTCAGCGAAAATTTCAGTAGTATTCAGAGTCGCATGCTGGTACTCCAAAAACTGCTTATACATGTGAGTAGAAACCAGTCCTATTCTTTCCTGGATAAGTGTGGATTTTCTAAATGATGTTTCGGAATTATTAAAACTTTCGTAGCCTTTAGACAAAATAAAGCCTCCTAGCATGATTGTACACTTAAAAAACGCACTTCGCAAACATGATTAGGTGAAGTTTTGTAACAATTTTTTATCTTACAAGAAGTATAAACCAAGGGTTTTCTTTAGTATTATCACCAAAATGCGAGAATTGAATCATTCCTTTTTTAGTGATATCCAGAAATCCTCTAAGCGGGTATGTTTGAAATTTTGCGTTGTTAGAGGTGAAACCATAGTGATAAAAATACCTGTCAGTATCATTCCATAACATAATTTTATAATGTTTTTTATCTTTTTTTAATCTTAAAGAGTTTGTGCTTGTTGAAAACTCAGATACTTTAATCATTTTAAAATCTTTGAAAAGGTTTTGAACTTCATTTTCATCAAGTTCTTTCTGGGTCAAAATACCGTTTTCCATAGAAAATTCGTAAAACTTAAGTTCGTGGTTTGAGTATCCGATTAAGCTGCCTTGGTGTATAAATTCATACTGGCATCCGGTCGAGAAAACAAATTCGCCTTGCGGGTTATAAAACTCGGAATAGTTTCCTGTTCCATCAGAGATTTTTTTAATATAGTAATCAGCAGTCTTTTTACCTGCAAGACTCCATTGACCGTTTTCAGTGAATGTTAAATGCTCATCAGGTTTAATATTCTTATATTGGATATTTTCTGCCAAAACTGATAAATCTAAGCACAATAATAAAATAATAGTTAAAAATATTCTCTTCATAATAGAGTTATTATATCATATTTTTCAACTTTTGGGAGGAGGGGGATTTAAAAAAAATATTATAAAATGCAAATATGAGTATATTAGAAAATATTGTAAGTCAAATATCTTCTTCTGCCACAGGCGGACTAGCTAAGCCGCAGGGTTTTGACTTAGAAGATGATACATTTGCAAAACTTTTGTTAAAAGCATCATCTGTTTCTCAGGTTGAGGAGCAAAATGATATGTTTTCTAATTTAGGAGTGCCTGCCGGTTTCGAAATTGAACCGCTTGACTCGCCGCAGCCAACCCCACAAATTGAATTTAATCCTCAGGATATTGAAATTAAGGACTTGAAAGTAAGCGAAGATTATTTTTCAAATTTGTTAAACGATAACTCAAATGTAATGAATTTAGCCAAAAGGCATGCCGCAAATGCCTATAATTTATTCGGGAAAAATTTTGTTGATACATTAGGAGAGTTAGTTAAATAATTTTGCATGCTTCTTGTAATCATGTTTATTGTATAATTAGACTATATAGATAGCTTAATTGTCTAAAAATTTTGATTATAAGGAGGTCAAATGGGCAAAATAGAAATTACACATGAAGTAGAAAATCAATGCTGCGTATGCCGTGGTGTAAAAGGCGTACCTGCTCCAATCCCTCAAGAAGGTGAATGGACTAAATGTAAAGAAATTAAAGACATTTCAGGTCTTACTCACGGTTGCGGATGCTGTGCTCCTCAACAAGGTACTTGTAAATTAACTCTTAACGTTAAAGAAGGCGTTATTCAAGAAGCTCTTGTTGAAACAATCGGTTGTTCTGGTATGACTCACTCAGCAGCTATGGCTGGTGAAATCCTTCCTGGTAAAACAATCCTTGAAGCACTTAATACAGACTTAGTTTGTGACGCTATTAACGTTGCTATGAGAGAATTATTCTTGCAAATCGTTTATGGTAGAACTCAATCAGCTTTCTCTGAAGACGGTTTACCTGTTGGTGCAGGTCTTGAAGATTTGGGTAAAGGTCTTTGCTCAATGGTAGGTACAATCCACTCTACTAAGCAAAAAGGTGTTAGATACCTTTCACTTACTGAAGGTTATATCTTGAAAATGGGTCTTGATAAAAATAACGAAGTTATCGGTTATCAATTCGTTAACCTTGGTAAAGTTATGGATGCTATCAAAAAAGGTGTTGACCCTAAAGAAGCTTATGAAAAGAATATCGGTACTTACGGCAGATTTGCTGATGCTGTAAAATACATCGACCCAAGACATGAATAGGGGTAAATGTATTGGTCGGCAGACATTGGTATAACTGCAAGATTAAATAAGTATTACAAGTCTGCCTCAAAGTAAAACTACAAAATTAATAAAGGAAATAAAAATATGACAGTAAAATTTGAAGGACAAGATAGACGCGAAGCTACTCTTAAAAAAGTTTTACCTGAATACGGTTTCAAAAACTTGGAAGAAGCTCGCGAACTATGCTTATCAAAAGGTATTGACGTAGATGCGATTGTTAAAGGCATTCAGCCAATCGCATTCGATAACGCTTCTTGGGCTTATACTCTAGGCTGCGCTATCGCTCTTAAAAAAGGTATTAAAACTGCTGCAGAAGCAGCTGAAGCTATCGGCTTAGGCTTACAAGCTTTCGCTATCCCTGGTTCAGTAGGTGACAGAAGACAAGTTGGTATCGGTCACGGTAACTTAGCGGCTATGTTGCTTAGAGAAGAAACAAAATGTTTCTGTTTCTTAGCTGGTCACGAATCTTTCGCAGCTGCTGAAGGTGCTATCGGTATCGCAAGAAATGCTAACAAAGTTAGAAAAGAACCTCTAAGAGTTATCTTAAACGGTTTAGGTAAAGACGCTGCTTATGTTATCGCAAGAATCAACGGTTTCACAGCTGTTGAAACTGCTTATGATTTCAAAACAGGCGAATTAAAAATTGTTAAAGAAACTCCATTCTCTGATGGTGAAAGAGCAAAAGTAAGATGCTACGGTGCTGATGATGTATCAGAAGGTGTTGCTATTATGATTAAAGAAGGTGTTGATGTTTCTATTACTGGTAACTCAACTAACCCAACTCGTTTCCAACACCCTGTTGCTGGTACTTACAAAAAATGGTGCTGGGAAAACGGCAGAAAATACTTCTCAGTAGCATCAGGCGGTGGTACAGGTAGAACTCTTCACCCTGATAACGTTGCTGCTGGTCCGGCTTCTTATGGTATGACAGATACTATGGGTAGAATGCACGGTGATGCTCAATTCGCTGGTTCATCTTCAGTTCCTGCTCACGTAGAAATGATGGGTGTAATCGGTATGGGTAACAACCCTATGGTTGGTGCAACTGTTGCAGTTGCAGTAGCTGTAGAAAAAGCTATGGCATAGATTTAGATTTATTTGCAAAAAAGCTCTAAGTTAATTACTTAGAGCTTTTTTATATTTTATATTTAATTATGCTAATGTATTGATTGTTTGGTTGAGTCCTTTTTTTCCAACTTCGCCATTAGCTCTGATATTATTAATAATATTTGTAAAGAAGTCTTTACCGCTTTCCATTTCTTTCATATTAAACATAGATGTTACTGCGCCGGAGTTAACCATCAAGCTGTCTCCGCGTTGAGCAATCATAACATCTTTACCGTGAGCATTTGCAATATTGTTGATTTCTCTTGCTCCGCGGTTTAGCATTTCATCAACATAACCGTCGATTTCGCCAACTACTTTAATTCTTGAATTAGGAACTTTTGCTCCAAAGCCGATACTGTTTACATTCATGTTCATTGAAAATCTCCTTTGGGTTTCTACACAAATTGTGTAAAACTTCTGAATTTTTGAAATTGCTTTTTTCTTTACAAAACTTTATTAAAAGCTAAGAATGTATTTTTAATTACTTCATAGCCTTTTAAAAGAGTTTTGTAATCGACTTTTTCTTCTGCTGAATGCATATTATAAACATCAGCTAATCCTAAAAGTGATGGCATAAATGTTTCACATGCAGCATTTTTATTGTGGCAATAAATATGAGTTTCAGCGCCTGCGTGGAAAGACTCAATTTTGTTTTCAATACCTGCATGCTTACAAGCTTCCGTATGTGCAATTTCAATTCTGTCATCATCTGCTTTTTCAAAAGGAAGCAAATGTACTTCGAATTCAATCTCTGCTGTTGCAAGTCCTTCGTATTTTTTATTGAATTTTTCAACAATAGAAGACATCAAGTCTTTTAGTTCGTTTTCTTTTGTTGTAGAAGCGCTTCTGATTGAATAAGAAGCCATACCAAGTGTGTTGATAATATTTGTAGAAGTCTTTTTAAAGATTTCTGTAATATAATCATTAGTTTTAACACCTTTTTCAACAATAGAAGCAATTGAGTTCTGAACTCCGCCTGCAACAACTGCTCCAAGATTACAAGAAGTAATAACACCTGTTTTATCTTTATAGTAAGCACCTTGAGGGAACTCGGCAAGAAGTTCTGCAATAAGCTTAGCTGCATTTAATCTTGTTTCATCACCAATATCAATTCCGGAATGACCGCCTTTTAATCCTCTAACAGTAATTTTTGCATTAGTGTAGCTTGCTCCTGAAATCTGCAATTGACCGAGTTTATCAGCATCGCAAACCAGAATATATTTGGACTGAATTTTATCATATTCAACATGTTCAACGCCGCTCATGCCTGTTTCTTCATCGCGGGTAAAAGTGATTTCAAGTCCTCCATGAGGAGTTGTAGTGTCTTTAATTTCCTTAGCAAGCATAAGAGCACATGCTACTCCGACTTTATCGTCTGCTCCAAGAGTTCTTTCATTTGCTTTAATAAATTGCCCGTCAAATAATAATTCAATAGGGCTGTCATCGCCTACAACATCCATGTGTGCTGATAACATTAATGGTTCTTTGCTTTCATCTGTAGCAGGAACTTTTATATAAACATTTCCGTAAGCATCAGTTCTAGCCGAAATATTATTATCTGCACAGAAACTTAAAATCCATTCAATAACTTTTTCTTCTTTTAATGATGGTGATGGAATTGTAACAAGGTTACAAAAAATATCTAAAACTTCATTTTCTTTTCTTAATTGGTTTAACATAACTATTCCCCTCTAAAAAATCTTTGATTTGTACCGCCTTCTCCAACCCTAACTCTTACTGGACGCAAACATTTAGGACATCTTCCTGTGTAAGCTGTTCCATCTTTGGTTTTATAGATTCTGCCATAAGTTCCGCAGCAGTCGAACCAAATTCCTATAAATTGTCTTTTTTGAGTGTTATTTTCTTCTGCCACGTTTTTTCTTAACCTCTGCTGTTTGCTTTGTTTCTATGGGTTTTGGAGTATAGGACTCTGTTATAATTATTTCTTTCTTTACAGGTTTAAAAATACTTTCTGTAAGTGTGTTTACATAGCCATCATTTAAATGTGCGTAGTCAAACAATATTAATCCGTTAAGTGCATATTTTCTGGTTGCATGGATTTGTTTTATCAAATCTGAATTTGAGCCGTTCATAAATGTTACGAATAATCCTGCATAAAGTTTTGTGCTTGCAGATTTGTTTCTAAGAACTTCTTCCATTAAATTAATTGCGGTTTTATCATCGCAGGTTAAGAATAATGGAGTGAAACCATCTACAAAATTATTAATTGACCAGTTTTTCCAGTCTTGAAGTTTAGTTTCCATTGCAGTTGTTCTGTTAGGAAATATAACAGTGGTTAGCTGTATATTATTTGAACGGCAAAGTGCACTTGCGCGTTTTACAAAGTTTGTAACTTTTGAACATCTGTAAAATCTCCAGTAGTTCCATAATGCATCTGTTTGCTTAAGTTCAATCGGGTCAACTCCATAAACTTTTTGAAATTCTTCTCTTGCAAATTTTGTATAACCCCAGTTTGACATATCATAATTGCTGTAATTAGCGGATAATGATTGAGGGTATCTGATATAATCAAGATTAATCCCATCAGGCTTATAGCGTGTAACTATTTCACAGAGAAGCTCATATAAGAAGTTCTGAACTTCCGGGTTAGCAGGATCTATGAAATATCCATTGTGTTCGGAAACAGAATATACAAGTGTTTCTGAATCTGCGTTCTTCTTCTGATAATTAGCCCATTCCGGACGTTTTGCAAGAATGTATTCAGGGTTGCTTTCCGGCGGTTTGTTTCCAACATAAAAAGTTTGGAACCAGATATGAACCTTTATACCTCGTTTATGGGCTTCATTAATCCAAATTCTAAGGGGGTCAAATCCAATATAATCTTCATATTGTTTTATAAACCCGTATTTTTCCATTGTATTGGAAGGGAAAATTGTTTTTCCGTGATAATATGTCTCTATAAAGACGTTGTTTATCCCTGCGTTGGCAAGGTTATCCAGAACTTTTACAATGCTTTCCTGATTATAATAAGCAGGTCTTATCCAAACACCTTTTAGTTCGTCTTGTTTGTATGGAACAACGGTAGACATAGCCATGTTAGCATATTCAATTGCGCGGGAAGAATATTTTTGTGAATCTTCGCTGTTTCTTTGAGCTTTTGATACAAAATCTTTTGCTTTGTTCAAACTTTGCTCGGTTCTTTTAGAGTTATAGTCAGCACATGTTTGACTGTAATAAGACATCATGTTCTGAACTTCTTTAATTTTTTCTTTTGCGGTGTATAAAAATGTGTCTGAGGTAACATAGGAAGTTATAATTTTCTTTTCTAAATCAAGAGAGATTTTCGAACCTACCATGATATTTTCGTTAATCCATTTTTTAGCACTGCCGTGACCTGATATAACAAAACCGTTAGCAGGAATAAGAGAGTCTGCACCGCTTAAAGAAACAACGGTATCTCCGATGACGATTGCTTCTGTACCAAATTCGTTGGTGTTTGTTCTAAATCCGAATGATGGTGAGTAGATTACAAGCTGGTTTGCGCCTCTAAGTCCCGGGTAGTTTAAACCTTTCCAGTTGGTTGATGCAACAGGGTCAACAACGTCAATTCTGAACATTGACTGATTGAAGATAACTTCATTGTTGGATGGTACATAAGGTGCATAAGCATCCTGTGCCAAAACAGTTGAACAAAATATAATTAAAACGACTAATACTGATAATAGTTTTTTTATCATCTCTTCTACCCAAATCTATATCAATATTATAATTCGCGGATGATTTAATTACAAGAAAAAAAGTAGGGCAGACTTGAGTCGACCCTACGAACTTGTGAGGACACATTTAATTTTTTTATTTTAAATGTGAATTTTGTAATAATTCTTCAATATTGCTATATTCGTTTATATTTTCAAGAACTATTGAATTTTTGCCAAAACCATATCTTGCGCAAATATAATTTTTTCCATTATATACAAAATGCATTTCTGAGCAATCATATTGAGAAGAGGAGCCAGGGTAGATATCTTTAATTTTAATTCCAAATTTATTTTCTAGTATTTGTGTTAATTCAGCTGTTTTAGCGGTTTCTGCTGCGGCTGCTTTTTCTGCAACAATCGCAGAATATCGCTCTGGTTTATTAGTTTCAACCCAACCCAAATTATTCTTTTCAACAGCAGCGGCGTCTAATTCATACATAGTATTCATCGCATTATCCGAAAATCCTGTATTTTTTCCCAAAACGGTAGCCGCCGGAGAAGCATACGGATTACCGGCATGGTCAATCGCTACTACTTCACCTTTGCCAACGGTTCTTACCCCTTCAAGCGTTTGGATTTTAGTCCCTTCAGGCATAACCTTGAAAGCACCCGGAGCTTGTTTAGTGAAAGTAGAAACTTCGCCGTAAGCTAATTTTGAAGGATCTTGATAGTCCATAGCTTTTAAGTCTTTAACATAAGAACTTTTGAAGATTGCTCCGTCACAAACTGCCATGTCATCTCCGCCATACATCATAATCATGTTATCTTTAGACGTGTCAATCAAATATGGTTCGTCTGCTGACCATTTATTTGGTAAATAGTATTTACCGTCTGTACCTCTATATACACCCGGGTTGTTTGCCAGGATTTCTTCAGGTGTACCATTAGGATTAAATCTATAAGCATCAACTTTATTAGCTTTACTCATATAGGTTTCAGCACCTTGTAATTTGTTTGAATGTGCATGAATATTACCTGTTGTCCAAGTTAAAACATTACCTTTAATATTCTGGCCGCTAACTTTTAATGCTTCAGGAATAGTTTTGAATGTTTGAACCGTAGCTTGTGCTATATTCATGTTTTCAGCACCCTGAGCAGAAGTAATACCCGCTTTAGAAGCTGCTTTTAATGAAGATTTAGCACCAAGGACAGAGGCTGCAACTGCAAATGTACCGTTACCGATACCCTCCCAAGCTGCTTTAGCCTGAGCATCGGTTTCAGCAGTAGCAGCATCGTAAGCGCCTTTACCAATCATAACGGCTCCTGTACCTGCACCAAGAGCTACCATAACAGGAAGTGCTGCTCCGCCTGTTGCAACGGTTAAAGCAACACCTGCTCCAAGCGTAACTGTAGTTGCAATCGGATGATTGATAACTCCTTTAATAAGTCCTATTAAGCCTTTACCAAAGCTTTCTGCCGCTTCTCCAAACGAAATAGAACCGTCATCAGCTCCGTCTGTACAAACTTTATCTTTATCATTAAGCCAGTCAGAGAACCAGTTGGTACCTTCTTCTTTTTGTAGAACCTTAGTTTCTTTTGTGCCTATTGGCATCTGACCTGCGTTTAACGCAGAAATCGTAATGGTCATATTAATCTCCATTTCCTCGTTTTAGTTTCCCTATGAAGTTATAAAGTTTTTTGAGATGAGATAATTGACTTTTTATTACAATTTGTAACATTAAAAAAGGGTTCGGGATGTCCCGAACCCTTTTTATTATTTAGTGTAAGAACCTTATCCAAACATATCCGGTACTTAAGACTAGCGAAATAAGCATTGCTACAACACCATATTTCAAGAATTGCATAAATTTAATCGGATGTCCTTCTGCTGCTGCTGTTTCAGAAACGATTACGTTAGCAGCTGCACCGATAATAGTCATGTTTCCGCCTAAACAAGCACCTAAAGATAAACACCACCACATAGGAGCAGCAAATTCAGCCCCTTTTGTAGCAGCAATTTCTGCAATCATAGGAGTCATTGTTGCTGTGTAAGGAATGTTATCAATAATACCTGATAGAATTCCTGAACCCCATAAGATAACCATTGAAGCCAATGATTGTGAACCATGAGTGATATCTATAAGCCATTTAGCCATTAATTCAATACCGCCAGCTTTTTCAAAACCACCAATGATTACGAATAAACCGATAAAGAAGAAGATTGTACTCCATTCAACATCGTGTAAAATATCGGTTGGTTTTTCAAATAATAGCAGAATACTTGCTCCAGCCATAGCACATACACAAGTTTGGATGTGTGTGATATCGTGGGTTACAAAACCTAAAATAACAAGTAATAAAACAAGTAATGAACGAATCATCAAGCCTTTGTCTTTGATTGTTTGAGTATTGTCCATTTCAACAACTTTTTTCATGTGCTCTTCTGTTGCGTGAAGATGTTTTCTGAACCAGAATGTCATAATAGCAATTACTACAACAAGAATAACTGCAACAATTCCGGATAATTCTCTAATAAAGTCCATAAATGATAGACCAGCTTCTGAACCGATAATAATGTTTGGCGGATCACCGATCAATGTTGCAGTACCACCGATATTTGATGCTAAAATTTCAGTAATCAAAAACGGAATCGGGTTGATATCAAGTTCTTTTGCAATTGCAAAAGTTACAGGCATAATAAGAATAACAGTTGTTACGTTATCTAAAAATGCAGATGCAATGGCTGTAAATAATGCCAAGCAGCATAAAATAGTTTTAGGGTGACCTTTTGTTTTCTTTAACATTTCGTTTGCAACCCAGTTAAACATGCCGCTTCTTGTTGCAATGCTTACAATAATCATCATTGAAACAAGTAAGAAGATAACATTGAAATCAACGTAGTTAATAAAATAATATGGATTTAATTCTCCATCAATTTTTTGCGCTTGTCCTAAAAGTCCCAAAAATAAAGTTAACGATGCACCTACAAGAGCAACGGTAACTTTAGGGATTTTCTCCGTAGCGATAAAGAAATACGCCACAAGGAGAATAGCTGCTGAAACAACCAGCGCATGCGGCTGTATCAAGCTCAATAAATGTTCCATTATTCCTCCTTATTAGAATAAAATTTCCTATACAAGTTTAATTATAATACAAAGAAAAATTGTGATATAATTTTGGGGTAAATTTGAGAAAAACAGGAGGCGTTTTTTATGATTAATGAAAAATTACAAGAAGCATTCAATGACCAGATTAACAAGGAATTATATTCAGAATACTTATATCTTGCGATGAAAGTTTATTTTCAAGAACAAAATCTTCAAGGTTTTGTTAACTGGTTTGATGTGCAAATTCAGGAGGAACATGCTCATGCTATGGGAATGTTTAACTACTTGAATGAAAGAGGTGGTTCAATTAAACTTGAGGCAATCGAAAAGCCTGTTGTTGAAGGTAATTGTCCGCTTACAATATTTGAACATGTTCTTCGTCACGAAGAATTTGTAACTTCAAGAATCAATGCATTAATGGATGTGGCAGAAGAAGTTCGCGATAGAGCTGCACTTTCTTTCCTTGACTGGTATTTAAAAGAACAAGTGGAAGAAGAAGCCAATGTCGGCGGAGTACTGGCTACTTTAAGGTTGATTGGTGATGATAAAAAAGCACTGCTAATGCTGGATAAGGATTTGGCAGCAAGGACTTTTGTACAGCCGGTTATAGGTTAGTTGAAAAAGCGGAGCAAACACCTCCGCTTTTTTATATTAAATTGAATTTATAATTGATTTTATCTAAAATCGAGCGATTAAGTAGATTATTAAGAAATGCTATTGTAACAGCATGAGTTCTTGTTTTAGCATCAAGTTTTCGAAAAATAGATTCTAAAGTTTTTCGAACAGTGCTTGTTGTTACAGAAAGAATTAAGGCTATTTCATTATTTTGATAACCTAGTGCAACTAATGATAAGTATTCTATTTCTCGACTGGTAAGTAAACTTTTTTCGACAGGAGCTTGCTTTGGTTTATCATCAATCCTTAGTTCCATATAGTAATCTTATAGAATTCGTTTTGAATTGAAAACTAGTCATTTGTCTAATTTATTGTGAAATATTTACATGTTTTCATCACATGGATTTGGTAATCCTAAATATTTAAAATATCCATCCCCCCAATCTTCTAGTGACTGAATAATCGGAATAAGTGATTTGCCAAGTTCAGTTAATGAATATTCAGTTTTAGGAGGAACAACAGGGTACATTTTTCTGTTGATTATACCGTCTGCTTCCAATTCTTTTAATTGTTGACTTAACATCTTAGGTGTTGCTTTTGGTACAAATTTTTGAATTTCATTATATCTTAATGTGTTATCAATTAAATGCCATAAAATAACTGCTTTGTATTTACCGCCAATAATACTCATAGCAAGTTCCATCGGGCATTGAAATGTCTTTGCTTTTTCTATATCCATTTTTGTTATTCTCCATACTTTCTTTTTGTATAGTATATTACCAAAAAGTGCATTCTTGACGAATTGATACATATAAATAATAATACAAATAAAATGAAAGGAGAATTTTTATGACAAAATCTTTAAGAGAAGAATATGAAAACATTTTAGAAGTTATGGATAAATATTATGAAGCACAAGTTAAAGGAAATTCTGATATTTTAAAACCTGTTTGTCATAAAAATGCTATTATGCATGGATATGCAGGTGAAACCTTACTGGAAGGTTCTATTGAAAACTTATTTGCATTTATTGATAACACTGGCGCTCAAGAAAGCTTAAAAGCAAGATTTGATATTATTACACTGGAAGAAACTATTGCAAATGTTCATTGCTGTTTAGAGGGTAAAACAAATACTTATTTTGATTTGTTCCAACTTTTAAAAGTAGATGGTGAGTGGAAGATTATTTCTAAAATTTTTCATCAGTACAAATAGTATGAGAAAAATAAAAAAAAGAGGGTTCAAACCCTCTTTTTTTTAAATGGTGCCGCGTCTCGGAATCGAACCAAGGACACAGGGATTTTCAGTCCCTTGCTCTACCAACTGAGCTAACGCGGCATGCGCCTCTTTTATTATTCTATCCGCTAAATATTTTTAATCAAGAGGTTTTTTTATTTTTATTGTGGAGCTAACCAAACTGTTACGTTACGTCCTTCTACAGCCGGTTTCTTTTCAACTGTAATAGGGTCATTGGCAAGATCTGCAATAAATTTGTTCGCAAGCTCAACGGCAAGATTTGAATGCTGCATTTCTCTACCGCGAAGCATGACAATAATTTTAACCTTATTGCCTTGCGAAATAAATTTTCTAATATTTTTTAATCTAACTTCGTAGTCATGTGTATCAATTTTATAACGAACTTTGATTTCTTTTATTTCAACAACATGTTGTTTTTTCTTTGCTTCTTTAGCTTTTTTCTCTAGTTCGTATTTATATTTACCATAATTCAAAATTTTGGCAACAGGAGGAGCCTGATTTGGACTGATTACTACCAAATCTAACTCTGCTTCTTCAGCCATTCTCATAGCTTGTGATGTTGGCACAACACCGTGATTTGTTCCATTTTCATCGATTAGTCGTACTTCCTTCGCTCTAATTCTTTCATTAATAAGCGGTTTGTCTTTTCCTGCGCCCCTTGCGCCTCTATCTTCGTTAGCTATGATTTGGTCTCCTTTTATAATATAAACTTTACTTTTTTATCATAACATGCTTTTGGCATATTTCAAGTATCTATTCACTTTAAACCTTTTTATGCTATAATTAATCTGTGATATTTTAGTAGAGAGGATTTAATTATGACAAAATATGTATGTTCTGTTTGTGGTTATACAGCTCAAGAAGCGCCTGAAGTATGCCCTATTTGCGGTGCTGTTAAAGAAGTTTTTACCGCAATTGAAGAAGGTAGCAAAGCTTACGCTGATGAACACCGTGTTGGCTGCGCAAAAGACGTTGCTCCTGAAATCTTAGAAGGCTTAAGAGCTAACTTTGTAGGTGAATGTACAGAAGTAGGTATGTACTTGGCAATGTCAAGACAAGCTGATAGAGAAGGTTTCCCTGAAATTGCAGAAGCTTATAAAAGATATGCATTTGAAGAAGCTGATCACGCAGCAAGATTTGCTGAACTTTTAGGTGAAGTTGTAACTTCTTCTACTAAGAAAAACCTTGAATTAAGAGCAGAAGCTGAATTTGGAGCTTGCGACGGCAAACTTCAATTAGCTAAAAAAGCTAAAGAATTAGGTCTTGATGCTGTTCACGATACTGTTCATGAAATGGCTAAAGATGAAGCTCGTCACGGACGCGGCTTTGATGGCTTATTAACAAGATATTTCGCGTAATAAATAAGTTTTTCAGATGAATGGTCGGACTAAATCTTGATTTAGTCCGACCATTCTTGTTATACTTAACTTATGTTAGAAGAAATTGTTGTTTTAAGAAACTATGCTCATATTGGAGACTCTGTTTGGGAAGTCTTTGTAAGAACGTATACTATTTTTAAAACTTCTAATTCTAAACTTCTTCATAAAATCACAACCGAACGTGTTAATGCAGCTTTTCAAAAAGATATGCTGAATATTATTGAAACGGAGCTTACTGAAGATGAGCACGAACTTGTACGACGTGCCAGAAACCTTCCTATTCCGGTAGGAAGACGTTCTATTCAGGCTGACTATAGGAAAGCTACTGCTTTTGAAGTATTAATCGGGTATTGGTATTTGCACGATAAAGCTAGACTTGATTATATTTATTCGAGAATTAAAACTACAGAATTTTTTAATTAAGTTAATTCTGATTCAATCTTTTGTAAATATTCTTTTATGATTTCGTTGTTATAGCCTTCTTTTACAAGTGCATCCAGTTCTTTTTTTGCTATAGCTAGATATCCTGTATCATAGAGGATAATTGCTTTAAGAAGTCTTGCTTCAAATAAATCAAGGTTGAGTTCTTCAAGTGCTCTTTTATAATGCTTTTGCGAGTAATATAAATTTGCCAGTGCAAAGTGATAATTAGGGTTTTCGGGCTCTAATGAAATTGCTATGTTGTAATATTTTTTAGCAAGCTTAAGCTCATCAGCTTTAAAATAGGTGCTGGCGCAATTATAATAGTATTCTGCACTATCAGGAGAAACTCGTGCAGCTTCCAAAAAATATCTGAGAGCTGTTTTATAGTCCTTTTCGTGTTGTTTAACCAGTCCTGCAAAGTTTAAGTAATCTGCATCAGAATTATTGTAAGGTATCATTTCTAATAATTTTGAGCACTCAGATTTTCTATTTTGTTTAAAAAGTATTTTGCCTTTAAGAATAAGATATTTTGGATTTTCGGGCTTTTCTTCTATTGCTTTGTTGATTAATTCTTCCGGATTTTCACCCGTAAATAGTTTTGCATAGGCTAATTCATATAAAATCTCTGAAGACATATCATTAATTTTATAGTCAAAAACTTCTTGAAATCTTTTTTGTTTGTTTAGCAACTCCAGAATTTCAGCTAGGTCTTTTGCTTTTTTTGATATACAGTAAATATTTTTTGCAGTTTGCTCTGCTTGTGCATAAGCTTTTTTATCAATAAATATTTTCTTTAAAAGCTTTAAACTTCCTATATGAGCGGGGTTTTGTTCTAATACCTGTTCAATATAGTTAAGAGCATGCTCTTCTTCTTTCATCAAATAATAGACATCAGCAATTTCTAATAGAAGCTCAGGACTTGAGTTATCAATTTCTAAGGCTTTGTAAAAAGCTTCAATTGCGTGTTTATAATACCCTTTTGTTTTGAGTATAAAACCTTCTTTTAATAGTTTTTTAATCATGTTTTAAGAAACCTGTTCTTTTAGGTGTTTTTTCTTGTTTCTCTTCTTCTTTTGGCGTATTTATTATTACAAGAACCTCGTCTTCTGATGACATTTTAAGGTTGTTTCTTGCAATTGCTTCAATACCGCTGACATTAGAAAAGTTGTTAATATTATCTTTTAATTGCTCATTAAGATTTTTGGCTGCGTCTCTTGTTTTTGTTATTTGTACGATTTTTGCGTTGTAAGAAATAACTTTTGATATGTTAATAAAAGCACTTCTGATTACTTGCAGCAGGCAAAAAATCAATATAATAGTTAAAAAAGAATAATTAAATTTTGCATAAGCGGTATTGCTTGATGCAGCCTGCTTTTTTTTATTACTTTGATTTTCTTTGTTAACAACCTTTTTGGGTTTCTTTTCCTGTCTATATCTTGCCATAAATAAATCTTTCTTTGTTTAGAGCTTAAATCCGGTTGAGAAACTTACGGCAGAACTTCTTTGACCGTTTCTGTAATATGACTCTGCAACTTCAAGTTCAAATTTTAGTGAATCTGCATATTTTTGCAAAGATGGTGTATAAATCAACGTTATGGCATTTTTGTTTTTTGGCAGATTCATGTAACTGGTAAAAGAATCTTTTAGTGTCAAATTCTTTGTTATATGCCACTCTGGAGCAACTCTCAATGTGTTGTATTGGTTGCCTAAATCCTGATTAGTTGATTGGCGTATTGAAGTTGTTAAAGACAGGTATTTAGGCGTATCATACCTTAAAAAAAAAGCTGTAGTGTCTTCCATCTGGGAATAAAGAAGTTCCTGTTCCCAGGTTTGACCGTAAGAAAATCCGCCTACTTTTTCTGAAACACTTCCTGCTAGCGGCAGAATATCACCTAATATTCTTCTGTTAACAGCGGAGCGGGCAAGTGCGCTTCTTGTAGTATTTGCATTTGATGTAATATTAATAATACCTACCGGTAATGTTAATGAGCGTTGTGGGATATTAACCTGCGGTTTTTCAATGTTTTCATCAAGATAAATTGTTTCTACCGGATTATCATCGTACTCGATTTGACCTTGTAGTTTAATTGTTTCTTTAATAGGCTTTGTATCTGCTGTTTCAGCTGAAAAAGCAGGTGCTAAATTCAATAATATTAAAGATAAAACAACAATTAATCTTTTCATAATTATATTTTAATTTAAAGAAATAATGATTTCAATCCGCAACATAAAGTAAAAATTTGTAACAAAAAGTATATACTTTTAACACAGAAAGGTTTTTATACTGTTTAATATAAATATGGTATGTATTGTGTTATAGATTACAAAAACCGAGCTTGTAAAAGTTCGGTTTTTTATTTGATAAATCTTGATATTTCGTTCTGGATTGAATTTGCTTTGATAATATATTTTGATAACTGATCGTATTTATCAATGTTTTCACCATAAGGTATGTTCATTGATATCAGTTCATCTACGCTTCTATTGATATTTTCCAATTTATGAAGTGATTTTTTTAATTCTAAAACAGAAGAAAACCTTTTAGGAAGTTTTGATATTAATTTTTCTGAAAAATCAGCTATATTCTGTTGTAATCCGGTTAATTTTGGTTTTAATTTGTCTCCAAAAGCATTTGTAAGCCTTGCGGAGATGCTTTTTTCTTTATACATTGCAACAAGGGCTTCGTAGTCTTCTTTCATGATAATCTGACGTCCGCTCAATTCTCCGGCAAGCTCGTAGTTTTGAATGTCTTTTGCTGCTTGTATTTGGAGCTCAAGTGCTTCGATTTCTTCTTCAACTTTTGATATTTTGTATTCAAGTTTGAATAAATCATCGCTTACATCTTTGTAGGCGTCCTCTTTTAATAGATTAAAATCATAATCATTTAATCTTCTTGCAGGTTCGGTTATATCTTGATAAGCGGGTTTTGCAACGCTTTCAGAAAGAAAGAAATTGTTTTCTTCCTTTACGAAAGGGCTTTTCCCTGATACTTCAAATATATCACCGTTATTCCTATTCATAGCTATATTATACAGGTTACACCAAATATTCGCAAATTTCTGTTTTTAGTTTCTTTGCAGGGTAATAATCCGGTAAAATTTTTAAGCATTCATTGATATGGTAATATGCATAGGTATATTCGCTCTTATTGATATAATACTTAGCATACATAAAATGAAGTTCGGGATCTTTATAGAATATATTTTTTGATTTATCAAGATACTCTTTTGCTGCGTTATATAGCTTATTTTCATACATTACTCGGGCAACAAACTTATATGATTCTTGATTGATTTCAGCAAGAAAATCTATAGCACCGAGAAGTTGTTCTACATATTCTATTTTATTGTTTTTAAGAAGAAAATCTAAATCAATTTCCAGAAAATTTCTTATAGAGAAATAGCTTGGAAAAGTTTCTGTATAACCATTCAAGAGGCTTGTGAGTATTTTTCCCCACTTTCCTCTTGGGGAATCTATAGTTTCAAATATCTTTAGTGCACCTTCTAAATCATTGTTTATGATTAATAAGTATGCACATTCAAGACTGATTGGTTTAAAAGTTAAATCTGTGTGGTTTTCTGAAAAAAAGAACATTTAATTATTTTGTTTTTTAATAATAATCTTTTTAGATTTTTTAGTTTCATCAATCTCGATTTCTCCTGCTTCAGGAGTTGCTTCGAGAGTATCATTTAATTTAACCTTATCGTCCTTAAGTAAATCGGATACAGAATCGACAGTGTTAATATTGGTATTTTTACCAATAAGATTGGCAAGTTTGACTTGATAATAGATTTCTTCTCTATAAATTTTAACATCTTTATCGGCTTCAATGGCAATCTTGCATTGACCATTCTTAGATTCGACAACAGTAATAACAATGTTGTCGTTAATCATTATTTTTTGACCATTTTTTCTGGAAATTACTAACATGTCTATCCTTAACTAACTTTTTTTAAACAACGGGAAGCTCACATCATATCCTGAGCCCGATAAAATAACCTGACCTGCTAAATGTTCATCCAAATTGAATATAATAGGAGCTAACAGGTTTAGCGTTGTTTCTTGAGGGTTATCCTGAGGTATTGAAGCGATATTCATAACCAAAAGACTCTCCACGTTTTTTATCTTCAAGGTTTCTACTGCGTTATCAGATAAATCTACTGCATAATCTACGTTTAAACTAAACACTGATACCACAGGAAATGCAATAGACGGATCTTCTATTGATTGAAGCCATTTAAAGAAGCTTTCTTGATTTAAATCAAGAATAACAAATTTTTTTAATTCATTAAAACCGATAATAGGAAGACAGAATTCAAAAATTCTATCTTCCTCAATATCAATTTCTCCAAATCTTACTGTATTAATTTTCATTAACTAAAATCCTAGTGACATATTATTAGTAAGCATTGTTTGAATTACTTGAGGGTTAAGGTTAACAGCTGCTCCTCCAAGCATATTAAACAATTGAGCTTGAGTATTATTGTTTGAAAAAGAGTCATACAAACCAGCCTGCTGTAGTGTTCTAATAGCAGCTACTATTTCATCATTGCTTGGTGTTGTATTGTTCATGCTGGAAAAATCTTTAAACTCTTTAAATTTTTGAGGATTAATATCTTCATCACGATTCATGTCTCTTTTTAATTGGTCAATTTGCAATTTTTCATAATTGCTTTGAACTTCATCAGAAACTTTTTTTCTGGATACGCTTTGAATAAATTCATCTAAAGATGATTCGAAAGTTGGCTCCTGGCATTTTTCAGGATCTTCTAAACATCTTTTTCCTTTTTCAGCGTAAGCGTAAATGCTGTTTCCCGGAGTTGTAAGAGAAAGAGCTCTTTCATAATTGGCGATTGCTTCTTCTGTTTTTCCAATGTGGGCTGAAGTCATACCAAGGTAATAATACGCAACAGCATTAGAGCCGTCCTTTTTTATGATTTCATTTAATGTTGTATAACTCTCAGTATAATTACCGGCTTTGTAACATTGTATTGCTCTTGCAAGGTCAGCATTAGTTGATGGTTTTGAATATGCAAAATTAATAGTTGAAGATAAAACCAATATGCTTAAAATTGCTAAAAATTTCTTTTTCATAATAATCCTTCTTATCTAAACGTAACTACTATTAATTATATAATACAACAGAGAACAAATCTCTGAATACATCATATAATTGATTATACTATATATTTATAAGGATAACAAGCTTGGGGTCAACAGGTAATCTCCAAGTTCTTTTTCTATACTGGCATTATACAAATTATTTATTTCTTTTATAAAGTAGCATGGGCTTGTTACGTTTACTTCAATGATTTTTCCGTTAATAACATCAAGTCCTGCCATTTCAATGCCAAGAGAGTTAAGTTTTTGCGCTACGGGCGTAAAATAGTTTAACTCTTCTTTGGAAAGTTCTGATTTTACTATAAAGCTATCAGAATGAGTGTTAAACTTGAAATCGTCTTTACTTGGAAGCTTTTTGATGCTGTAAGGTAAGATTTTATCCCCAAGAGTTAAGACTCTAATATCACCGGCTTTTACTTCTGGAATAAATTCTTGAACCATGACTAATGTTGTTTCATTATTTGTAAGTGTATTGATTATTGTTCTTGTATTTGGGTCTCCTTCATAAAGATACATTACTCCTGAACCGAAGCATCTGTTTAAGGGTTTTAATACAATTTGACGTTTCTTTAATAGAAAATCTTCTATATCACTTAATGAAGAGGTTACAAGAGTGTCTGTCATATATTCACTAAAATATATGCTGTGAAGTTTTTCGTTAAAATCTCTGATAGATTTTGGAGAATTAACAACTTTTGTATCAACAAAGTCAAAAATGTATGTTGCATTAATATAATCAATATCAACAGGCGGGTCTGGTCTAAACATTACCAAATCAAAACTGTTTATCTCCATTTCGGATAATTCTTTTTTATAAAAAATATCATTATTTTCTTCAAAGCTTCTGTAACATCTTGCAAAAGCAGTTTTTCCTTTTAGAGAAAGATTTGGTGTGGTCGTTATATAAACATCTTCCCCTCTGTCTAAGAATTCTTTAATAATCCAAAAGTTTGTTACAAGTTTGTTAAATTCAAAATACTTAAGCTCGATTTTGTCTATTATAAATAAGATTTTTTTCATTTTAATATCCTCTATTATTGGATGTTACCACCTGCATATCTTAATGTAAACTATCTTATAGATTAGGATATTAATATTAAGAATTGTAACGAATAAAATGAGTCTTGAAATTCGAAAAAATAGAAATACTTTATATAGATGTAAACACAAAGTATAGGATTGTAAAAGATGGCATATTTAACATTTACAGGTTCAGAAGAAAAAACAAATGCTTGCTTTAAGTTTATTGGTGCAGACGTAAAACCGAAATCAACAAATCTAATTTCAAATACAGTATCTCTTCTAAATTCTAATGATTGCGGAAATGATACATGCAGTTTTTATTCAGGTCCTTCTGATGCAACTATTGTTGCATTTGGTGAAAGCTATGAATCTTGCGGTTCAATCGCTTATTCAGGTAGTGAGTCTTGTGGCTCTATTGCATACTCAGGCGGTGGTGAATCTTGCGGTTCAATTGCTTCATCTTCATCAGGATCAAGTTTTTCAGGCGGTGGATGCAGTTATAGCTGCTAAGAAGTTTTAAAGAAAAAGATTTTAATCCGAACAGAGAGTTCGGATTTTTTTTGTAAATTTCTTGTCAAAAGATTGTTACAATGTTAGTATATAATAAGTTTGGGAGAGGATTTGTTATGTCTGAAACATTCAATATTGTGCAATTTTTAAGAAGTGCTGTTGCAACAGGGGCTTCCGATGAACACTTAAAAGTAGGGCAATCGCCTTATATAAGAAAGAACGGTTATATCAGAAAAATAAGTATGGATGCATTGACCAAGGAAGATTTGGATATGGCTGTTCTTGAAATCGCTCCATTGTCTGTTCGTGATGCTGTTTTATCTATGCGCGATTTGGACTTTATGTATGAAATTAAAGGTTGCTCAAGATTTAGGGTGAATTATAACAGACAGCTCGGTCAGCCGGCTCTTGTTATCAGAAATATTCCTTATGGAATTCCTCAATTAAAAGACTTGTCCTTGCCGGAGGTTTTGAATAGGGTTATTGATTCCCAAAACGGCATTATTCTTGTGACAGGTCCAACCGGCAGCGGTAAATCAACCACCCTTGCGTCACTTATTAATGAAATAAGTTTGAAAACATCAAAACACATTATTACTATTGAAGATCCTATTGAATATGTGTTTAATTGCCAGAAAAGTATTATTTCTCAGCGTCAGGTCGGTGTTGATACTGACAGTTTTTCTGATGGTATTAAATATGCATTGAGACAAGACCCTGATGTAATCTTTATCGGAGAAATCCGTGATAAAGATACAATGGCAGCAGCTTTGAAAGCAGCTGAAACAGGTCACCTTGTATTATCTACACTTCACACAAATGATGCTGTTCAAACAATTAACAGAATTATCAATATGTTTGAAGAGTCCAACAGAGAAATTGTTAGAAGACAGGTTGCAGATACGTTGAGAGCTACTATTGCTCAAAAACTTGTATATTCTGAATCTAAACAAACACGTTATCCGGCATGCGAAATTATGGTTGTTACTTCTACTATCAGAGATTATATTCAAAAAGATAATACAGAAGCTATTTATGAGCTTCTTGGCGATAATACAATTGATGATATGGTTTCAATGAATATTTCTCTTGCAAGGCTTGTAGAAGCAGAACTAATTTCACAAGAAGAGGCTCTTGACAGCTCAAATGATACTAATGAGTTGGAAAAAATATTCAGAGGGGTTTATCAGGGTACTAAATCATATTATGACTAATAATTACGTTACAGAAGCTATTAATTTAAAATCTTATAATCTTAATGATGCAGACAAAATTATTGTTATGTATTCAAAGGACAATGGACTTATAAAAGGTGTAGCAAAAGGGATTAAGAAACCTAAAAGCAAACTCGGGGCAAGAATGGATTTGCTGGTTGCTAATTCTTTGCAGTTGTTGAAAGGTCGTTCAATGGATACTATTATTCAGGCTCAAACTGTTAATAACTTTAAAAAATCAAGAGAAGACATAGATAAATTAATGCTTTCTTCTTATGTTTCAGAGCTTGTCGTTAATTTTGGAGAAGGTTCAGAAAGTGCCTCGAAAGAAATCTACGAACTGCTTTATAAGGCATTAAACAGAATTTCCGTGTCTGAAACAAAAAAAGATGCTCTTATTGCAGTGATTAAGTTCCAGTTAAAACTCCTTCTTGTAATGGGTTTTTGCGTTGAATTGGATACTTGCCTTTGCTGCCGCGAACAAATTTTAGATGAAGATATGTATTTTTCTTCTTCTATGGGCGGGATTATTTGTAAAGAATGTAATGAAACACTTGGTGTAAAACTCAAGATGCATCACAAACTCAGAGACTTTTTGCAAGCGATGCTTCAGTTTGATTTTGATTACGAAAGTGATTATGATCAAAAAGCAACAGAAAAAGTTTGTCAGGTGTGTTTTGATTTGCTGGATGAGTATATAAAAACACATACTAATAGGACTGCAAAATCTGTTAAAGTGTTCAAGGAGCTTGCTTTACAATGCTAAGAATTGCGCATTTATACCCGAAACTACTTAATATTTATGGTGATGGCGGTAATGTTTTAACTCTCAAAAAACGTTGCGAATGGCGTGGAATTGGAGTAAATATCGATGAGATAAATGTAGGAGACTCAATTGTTGAGCACGATATTTATTTTATTGGCGGGGGACAGGATTTGCAGCAGATTGAAGTCTCAAAAGAGCTTCAAAAACATAAAGAGTTTTTAACGGCTGAACGCGATAGAGGTGCTGTATTTCTTGGAATTTGCGGCGGTTATCAGCTAATGGGGCATTACTATCAGCCTCACGAAGGTGATAAGCTATTAGGGATAAGTCTTTTGGATGCTTATACCGTAGCCGGAAATAAACGTTTTATAGGAAATGTTACCGCAAAGACTGGTTATCTGACTCCTGATACTCTGGTCGGGTTTGAAAATCATAGCGGACTAACATATTTACAAGGTGAGACAAAACCGCTTGGTACAATGGTTGTTGGTAATGGCAACAATGGTCAGGACAAAACCGAAGGTGCACGGTTCAAAAATGTTTTTGGGACATATATGCACGGTTCGTTTTTGCCTAAAAATATTCATTTCGCGGACTATATGATAGAGCTTGCCATAGGTGAGAAACTTGCACCTCTTGATGATGAGATTGAGATGATAGCTCACAATTCGCTTATTGAAAAAGCTTATTAACTCGACCAGTGTGAACCAACTTGTAGCAGAGTCAGCAGAGGACGACTAGTAGTCTCAACTTCATGCTTGTTGTGTTGCGATTGTCGTCCGCCTCTTGTTATAATAAACCCGGTTCTGCATCAGAGCCTGTTACTTTTTTGCGAAGCATGAATGTTACTTTAGGTAATGCTACTGCAAGTAAGAAACTGCTTATTGCAACGTTAGCTAAGATATTACCGGACTTAACTTTTAGAGCTTTTTTTGCAAATTTATCTACGTCTCCGCTTGTCTTTGCTTGTTGTGCAAATTTTTCGATTTCTTTCTGGAATGCTTTGATTTTCTTTTCATCAACGTAAGAGCGCGGGTCTCTGGAACCGTTTTCAAGGTAGTTTACTCCGCAGTATTTGCTGACAAGTTTTGAGAATTTTTCTTCAGGATTTTTGTCTAAGAATTCAACAATATTGTCTTTTGGAAGAGCTAAAGAGTCTTCTTTAATAGATTTTAAGAATTCTTTGTCATTTAAAATTTTAGGGTCAAGGTTAACATTTGTGTTGAACAGTTTTCCTGAAAGCTTGTCTAAGCCTTCTGCAAGCAATAGCGGTGCTACGAAGTTAAGGAACATCATACCGCCCATTTTGAAAGCCATTTCCATTTTTTCGTATTTGTTTCTTGCTGTTGCCACACGTCCGACCGTTAAGCCCCCGTCTGTTACTGCCATTTTGTTAACGGTTGACATATTTGCTAAGGCTGTTGTCATTCTTCCTTTGAATGTTGGGTTTGAACCAGCTTTGATTTCCTGTTTTTCTCTGATTTTTTCAGTTAGAGCAAAATTAGCTTTTGGTAAGAAATATCCCATTAGAGCAACAGGAATAGCTGTTGATAAAATAAACTTTGTTGCAAGAAGTTTTTCATAAGTTTTGCGGTTTTTAAGAACTTTTTCCATTTCTTTAACTTCTTTTGGCGCAACTTCTTTGAATTTTTCAATATTTAATTTCAACCCTTGTTTTTCATTTTCTTTAAAAAGGGCAGAATTAACTTTAGGATTGTATCCGAGTCTTTCAATCCCTTTATCGCAAAGCCAATCCATAAGAGGAATCCCGCCGAGCCAGATTGCAGAAGTCCCGTATTCATCAATTAATCTTTCTCGAACAGCATTGTTTGCCATTTGTTTAGAGTCTTTTAAATTTTGTGTATAAGTCATCCCGACTTTTGAAGGGATTTCTATCCCGCAATCCCTAACCAATAACGGATAAATGCTGGAATTATTTCCTACTGCTGATATTATATTTACTAGTGACATTTTTAAATTCTCCTTGTTGTACTCTTTACTTTTCCCTCTTAGATATCCCGAAAGAGCACATAACGGAGTTTAGAATCGAGGCACCACAACTCCAAGCCCTTTCGGGTTTATATGAGTATGATGATGTCTTAAAATATATGTCATAATAATTTCCTTTGTTTGTTGATGGTAACATGATGTAATTTTTGTGTCAACCTTTGCTTCTAATAAGGTTTTCAAATATATGGTAAACATTGTGTCTGTATTCATTTGCTTCACCGGATGTGTTGAATGCTCCGTCCCAATGTCTTTCGCATTCTGTCCACGCTCCTGAGCCGCTCATTTGCTGTGTGCGCATCATTAAATCGTGAGTGTTAGAAAATGGCGATAGCGGCATAATGTCGTGCAGCTGCATATAACTTGGAAGCTTTTCTCCTACGTTGTTGTAGCCGAATAAGCAGGAATTAATTCTGTTTAGTCTTGTTCCAAAATCAGGACCTCCATCGTCATTATCGTTGGAAACTTCAGGACCTGCAGCATATTCACCTGACCAAGCCTGATTTTGTGATTCCCAGCGAACACTTTCAAAGTTGTCTGCTTTACCCCAGTCTGTGCCGGCTGTAAATCCCATTTCTTTGTATTCTTGTCGGTTGTCGCACTTTTCGCCAATAAAAGCAATGTCGTGTCTGCCTGTTCTCTGGCGGATTTCATAAAGAATATAAGACATTTGTCCTTTATTAGGCAGCGCTCCTATCCCGCAATATCCATTGCTGTCGGTAATATGTTTTGCGCTGTCAAAATATATTGCATCAAAACCTAATTCAATAGCCCAGACGCAAGCATCAATAAAAGCTTTTTCGTGGTGGTACCAGTCAAACCCCTGACCTTGAACTCTTAGTTGACCTGCTGAAAGAGGTATTCTAAAGCCTGTTTTAAATCCTAATAAGTGTGCGGCATCGTTAAAAGCTTTTACTTGCTCATCATCGCCCATTTTTCCTTGCAGTCCTTCACTTGTAAGGGTTTTGCTAATTCCTTTGTGTAAATCTACACAATATAGAGAATCGGCATCAGTATAGCCGTCACCATAGAACGACGGGTATAATTGCGATAGAACAATGCAGTTTGCAAAAGAGTTTGGCGATGTCGGCATAGCCGGTAAAAGCTTCATTGTCTGCAATAATCCTTCTGTTACTCTGCCGCCTTCATATTTGGCAATTGTGCGCGGATTTATTTCTATATAGTTAGCTCTTCTTCCCCATTTGTCACCGAAGTTTGGCGATGGAATATAAGGTGGAATCCCGGGATATTGGTTTGCAGGTTTTATAAGTGTGCAAATTGATTGAATTGCTTGCTCTGTTGTTCTTTTAAGCAACTCTGCAGGATGAGCGTTAACCCATTTTTTCATTCCAACCTGATAAAGGTGTCCGTGTGTCCATCCGTCTTCATATATAGCACTTTTGCCTGAAACGTGGTAGAAAAGTTTTTTTAATGGCTGCTGATCTCCATAATATCCTTTGAAAGCCAGTTGAGCTTTATTAATCTTTGCAAGTTGAGAATCATAAACCTCAAATTTGTTTTCTTGAGGATTCTCAACTGATTGTTTTTCTTTTTTTAATGGGGAGTTGTGATAAAAATTATTATTTATTCTTATCCCATTTATTGAATTAATCAAAACGACACCTTTTTTCTACACACACAATTATACTAAAACACGTAAATTTTATTTTTTGTCACTTACGTAACCAAAATTTTTCAAAACTTTATCTTTTTTGCGCCAATCTTTTTCGATTTTAACTTCAAGCGCTAAAAATACTTTCTTATCAACAATTCCTTCAAGCTCAATACGTGCTTCTGTGCCTATTTTTTTGAGTAGGGATCCGCCTTTTCCTATCAGAATACCTTTTTGGCTTTTTTGCTCGCAATAAATTGTTGCATAAATCCTGTCTATTTCATCAGTTTCTTCATATCTGTCAATAGTAATTGCAACGGAATGAGGGATTTCATCCTGAGTATTAAGAAGAATTTTTTCACGTACAATTTCTTCTGCAACAGAACGCATGGTTTCTTCTGTTACAACATCATCAGGATAAAGTTTTTCACCTTCCGGCATCTTTTTAAAGATATTAGATATTAAAGTATCTTTGTTCCTTCCTGTTTTAGCAGAAATTCTTATGACAGGAATATTTTCTTCAAAAAGAAACTTGTATGACATCAAGTTTTCTTCAATTTTTTGTTGATTTTTTACCTTGTCAACTTTATTCATAACAAGAATTACAGGAATCTTACTGTCTTTAAGTAAATTTTCTGCAATCCATTTATCACCTTTTCCTGCCGGTTCAGATCCGTCTACTAAGAACAAGATTAAATCTGCATCAGGAAGCGCAAATTTTGCTTCATCCATCAAAAATTCGCCAAGTTTGTTTAAAGGTCTATGAACCCCCGGAGTATCAACAAAAATAATTTGTCCTTCATTTTCGGTCAAAATTCCTTTGATGCGTTTTCTTGTTGTTTGAGCCTTATCGGTAGTAATAACAATCTTTTGTCCTAGAATTTGGTTCAAAAGAGTTGATTTTCCTACATTAGGTCTTCCTATAATTGATACAAATCCGCATTTCATAAGTCTATATACCTCTAAGCCCTTTTAATCTCTGTAAGTGTAGGGTCAAGAAGACGTCTGCCGACATTGTCAAAATTAATTGAAAACAGTGTTTTTGTTCCATATTTAATCATTTTTTCAACAGTACCGGTTCCATATTTTGCGTGAACAACCATATCTCCTTGTTCAATCGGGTCAGACATAACCATATCTTCTTGCGGAATATCTGCTTCATATACAGGAACTATAGGTGTTTTGGTGTTTTTTGTTTCCAAAATATCGTCATCGGAGTCATCTTCTAATGAAATTTCTTCCTGCTCTTCAATTGGTTCCAAAAAACCTTCTTCCTCGTCTTCTTCTTCAAAATTTTCAGGAAGTTCTTCTATAGAGCCTTCTAATGCAAGTTCTTCTTCCTCGTTATTTAGTTCATCAATAAAATCCAGGTCAGAATCAGAAATTGCATCTTCTTTCATTGTTGTAAAAACTTTGTCAACGTCTTCAACGATTTGTTTATCCAAATCTTCTTCTGTTAAAGGTTCGTCTTCTTCGTCTTCAAAATCTACCAGAATAGTATCTTCGCTGATTTCAGCTTCGTCAAGCTCAATTATTTCATCAATTGGCTCTTCTTCTGTTAAGGAGATTACTTCTTGCTCCGGCTCTTCGTAATTTTCTTCTGTATATTCTTTGAAACCTATATTGTCGGTGTCAATATTCATTCTTTCTGCAAAAGCCTCATTTACTTCATCAGGAATTTCAGCTTCTACTTCATCAGCTAAATCAGAAATATCATCCGGAACTTCAATTGTTTGAATTTCATCAACTTCGGTGTGGAATTCTTCTTCTTCTTCAACAAAAGTTTCTATAGGTTCATTAACCTGTAATTCTTCTTCGTCTTCAATATGCAGCTCTTCAACAGGAGCTTCTTCAATAGTTTCCTCAATAGTTTCCTCTTCGTCATCTAATGATAGCTCGAGTTCTGTTTCAAAAGCTAATTCTTCTTGAGGTTCTTCTTCAATTATTTCAGGCTCAAGGATTTCAGGCTCTTCTATACTATCATCTTCACCTTCTTCCTCTTCAAATAAGTTTTCTTCAATTACAGTTTCTTCTTCTGCAATTTTGTTAATTAATTCGTCAGCTTTTTGCTCAATAATCTCTTCTGTTGGAATTTGAGGCTCGGCTTCGATTTCGATAGGAGTTTCTTCTATTTCTACAGGTTCTTCTGTTTCTTCTTCTTCCTGTATTTCAATTTTCTCTTCAACTTCTTCTATTTCTTCAATAGTCTCATCAATAGATTCTTCAATAGGTTCTTCAAGTATTTCTTCAAATACTTGTTCTTCTTCGATAATCGGTTGTGGAATATTAACAACAGCTTCTAGTGAAGATACAAAAGGTATATAGTTGGTTCCTTCTCCTGCAAGAAGATATGTCTCTTTTGGCATTGAGTTTAGGAATGTTGAGTAGATTTTGAAAATTTCATTATTTGTAAAAGACGGTTCAATAATAAAATTATCAAACATTGATTTTATCTCATTAATATATTTGAATTTTGAATGAGTTACAAATACAGATGGAACGGTTTCATTTTCAAGAATATTTTTGATATTTTTTTTGTTCAAAGAATTAGAAGCTATCAAAAATACCTGTGCATCTTTAATTTGGGAATAAATTGTTTCAAGATATCTGTTTTGGAATGTAGTATCAAGTTTTGATAAATCAATTACAACAGAATTTTCTTCTAATATTTTATTGAGGTTTTGTGCATCTTTTGCAGTTGCTGCAAAATAACCCTGATGGGCAAATTTTGCAAGCTTGTTCTTTAATACAAGAAGTTTAAATACGTGCTGTTTATCAACCATATCATCAACAATTGATTTTAAAGTATCAAATGGTAAGAATGGCACACTTTTAGAGTATTCGGACAAATCGTCGAATATTTCTTTTATAAGACTTTTGCTGTCAGAGGTAGCATCATTTAAGCAGTCTTCATACATAAATGCTAAAGAGTCGGTGTTTAACGGCAGCTTGAAGTCTACACCTGCAACGTATTTTTGACCTTCAATAATTCCAAGCATATCTATAATAAGAACTTTTCCAAGATATGCAAATTGTTTTGTAAGGTTTGAGAGAACTCTATTATTGGTTTTAGGTGAATCAACACAAATTAGCATTTTTTTATCAAAACAAGATTTATCAAGCGGGATATCAATGCTTCCGTCGATGAATTTACCAGCAATAATCGGTGTTGAAAACTCAAGAGACTTACTCATAATATCAAATGTGAATTCAGATATCTCAGCGTTTTTGCCCGGAAGACTCTTGTCGTAGTTTCTTAAAGTACCGTCATATAAGAACAAAATCTTAGCAAATGCAATTATGCCTTCTTCCGTTCTTTTTGTTTGTATAACCTGCGCAATGTAACGTTTAGCAGTATCGTTAATCTGTAAAAACGATGATAAGGAAATCTTTCCTTCTGTTTCAAATTTTATAAAACCGTCTCTTACTTCTAAAATTCTCATTATAAAACCTCTGATATAGATAATACCATGAACATGCTCTATTCATTAAATTTTTTTACATAAATTTATGATTGAACTATTTAGCTATTTGTGTTTAAATAGCGTTTATGAGAGAAGTTAAACTAAAAAACGGCATAAATGCTTGTATTAAAAGAAATGAAGATACGCCAAGAATCGCTTTGTCGATGAATTTTTCAATTGCTGAACCTGAAAAATTTGCAGGTCAATATTTATTAATGAATCGTCTTTTGATGAAAGGAACCGAAAAATATTCATCCGAAGAATTATCATCCGTACTTGATGAGAATGCTATCGAGTTATTGACCGAGATGAAATATGATTATTTAAGGTTCAGATTTGTTTCTTTAAATGAAGATTTTGAGTTTGCATTATCTATTCTTGCTGATATTATTCAAAATTCAACTTTTGAAGAATTTGAAAAAGAAAAAATTAAGCTAAAGGGTGAAATTTTTGCTGAGCTTGATTCTGCAAGAGTTAAGGTTTCTGACTTGTTCTCAAAAACAATTTATAAAAACCATTTCTATGGGCATACTTATACTGTAATTTTGGATGAAATTGATAAAGTAACACTAGAAGATGTTAAATCCGCATACCAAAATATTTTAAACAATTCTAAAAAAACACTTACACTTGTTGGCGACATAGATTTTGATAGAGCAGAATCTCTTTTGAATGAATCATTTGGTTCGCTTCCTGCAACGGTTGATGCTGAATTAAATATTCCATCATTAGAACCTCTTAAACAGGAGTATGCAGAGCTTATAAAATCGGATGCACAGCAAGCACAAATTATTCAAGGATGGCTGGTTCCTGCTATAGGAAGCGAAGATTATCCTAGATTGATGCTTTTGAATGTTATTCTCGGAGCAAGCGGACTTTCCTCAAGATTATTTCTTGAGCTTAGAGAGAAAAAAGGGCTTGCTTATACTGTTAGAACTTCTTATGAAAATCATACAAAAGGTGCCGTCTTTACTATCTATATTGGAACTGAACCTTCAAATATTCAAACTTCTATTGAAGGGTTCAAAATTGAGATTGAAAAGATTAAAAATGAACTTATTTCAGAAGAAGAGTTGCACAATGCAAAGAATAATATTATTGGAAAACAACAATTTATTACTGAAACAAATTCACAACAAGCAAACTTAATGGCATATTATTCAATTTCAGGAAAACCTTTTGAGTACCAAAAACAAGTAATTGAAGCTTTGAAAAAAGTTACTCCTGAAGAATTAAAAGAATGTGCCAATAAATACTTTACGGATGATTATGTACTTGCTATTTTGAAACCATAGGTAAAAAATGGATATTGAACTTTTTGGCAATCTGAATAATCCTAGAGTCCTTGTAATAGGAGTTTTTCACGGTGATGAACCCCAAGGAGATTGGCTTATTAGAAAGTATTTTGTAGAGAACCCTAACACAAAGCTTGCTCTTCTTCCACGCTTAAACAAAACTTCAACCAGAGTTAATCAAAACGGTGTGGATTTGAACAGGAATTTTCCTACTAAAAACTGGAAATTGACTGAAAAAAACGAGTTTTTTGGAGGTGAAGAACCTGCAAGCGAAGAAGAAACCCGATTTGTAATTGATGCAATTGAAAAGCTTAAACCCACTATAATATTAACTTTGCATGCGCCTTTTAAAATAGTTAATTATGATGGAGATGCAAAAGTTGTAGCAGAAGAAATTTCTTCAATAATAGGCTATCCTGTTGAAGCAAGCATCGGTTATCCGACTCCGGGGAGTTTTGGAACCTGGGCGGGGATTGAAAAAGGTATTCCTACAATTACTCTTGAAGTGGATGAAGAGGTTAATGTAGAAGAGTTAAAAGAACCTGTATTTAAAATATTTAGAATGTTGGAAGAAAAATGATAGAACACGATATAAAGCATATTGCAATAATTATGGATGGTAACCGCCGTTGGGCAAAAGAAAGAAACCTGCCGTCAGCAGTAGGACATAAAAAAGGCGTTGATGCTCTTAAAGCTGCTATGCGTGCATGTGACGACTTTGGTATAAAATATCTTACTGTTTATGCGTTTTCTACGGAAAACTGGAATAGAAAGCCGGAGGAAGTTAATTTCCTAATGGATTTGTTAGGGCAAACTCTTAAAAATGAGTTGAAAGAAATGCATGAGAACAATGTTGTAATCTCTTTTATTGGTGATATTTCTCAATTAAGCGCTAAGTTACAAGATATTCTGGCAAATGCTGTAGAAACAACAAAGAATAATACAGGGGTTAATCTTCAAATTGCGTTTAACTATGGTTCCCGCGCCGAGATTGTTAAAGCGGTTAAAGAAATTGTTGAATCCGGAAAAAAAGATATTACGGAAGAAACTATTTCAAAACATCTTTATACATCTAATATTCCGGATCCTGATCTTTTGATACGAACAGGCGGAGAAATGAGAGTTTCAAATTATCTTTTATGGCAGATTGCATATTCTGAATTTATCGTGCTTGAAAAATTCTGGCCGGAGTTTGACAAAGAAACTCTTAAAGAATGTATTATTGAGTTTAATAGACGTAATAGACGTTTTGGATATTAAAATAATGTAAGGATTTGCAGTTTTTTCGTTTTTTTATACTATACTTTAGGGGTAGATAATTTAAACGGAGTAAAAGAATGACAAATTCATCAGTTTTAGAAAAAAGCTTAATCCATCCTTCAGCTGTAATTCACCCGTCTGCTGAAATTGCGGAAGGTGTTACAATAGGACCTAACGTTGTAATCGGTGAAGGTGTAAAAATTGGTAAAGGTACAAGAGTTATAGCAAATGCTTATATTGAGTTCGCAGAAATTGGTGAAAATTGTACAATTTCTCCATTCTCAACAATTGGTTCAGAGCCTCAAGATTTGGGCTATAAAGGCGAATTAACAAAGGTTATTATTGGAAACGAAACAATTATTAAAGAAAACGTAACAATTCACCGTGGTGCTGCTTGCGGCGACTTTACAACAAGAATTGGTAATAAATGCTTATTAATGGTAGGTTCTCATATTGCTCATAACTGTGTGCTTGAAGATCAGGTAATCTTGGCTAACCTTGTAACATTAGGCGGTCATGTTCATGTAGGCTTTGGTGCATTTGTTGGCGGAATGAGCGTATTCCATCAAAATATCAGAATTGGCGATATGGCAATTATTAGCGGTTTCTCTGCTTCACGTCAAGATATTCTTCCTTATTCAAAAGGAGAAGGCAGACCTCCTGTTCCAAGAGGATTGAATGTTATTGCTATGAAACGCAGAGGAGTTTCACAAGAGGTAAGAACAGCTACAAATGAAGCGTTTAAACTTTTGATTTCAGACGAGTACAATACAACTCAGGCTATCGAAAAAATCAAAGCTGAAATCCCAATGAATGAATACATAGAAAAGATGATTGAGTTTATTCAATCTTCAAAAAGAGGGGTTCTTCTAAAATCTCATAAAGCCGGTCATCAATCATTAGAAGACTAATAAATTTCAGATAAAGGGTATTAAGTACAATTAATATCCTTTATTTATGCCTAGTGCGACCTTGTTTCGGTATAAATAAGGTCGCATTGCTGTTAAAATGCCTATCTGCAGAGTGTTAACTTTTGTAAACTTCAATTTTATCTAAAGTGTTGACATCAAATTTTTATGCGCAATAATATAAATACACACTTTAAGTGTAGCCGAAACACTAAATAGTAATAATAACCCCAAAAATCATATAAACTCCTAGATAATAAACACTAAAAAAGACCATTAGGATGCAGAAAACAAATCCACTCGACACACACCGGGTGGTTTTTTTTTATAACAAGCGTCGGACGATAATCGCGCAATACTACCAGAGGAGTGTGAGACTACAAGTCGTACTCTGCTGTTGGATTACAAAAGGGGTTGTGCTTGTGGGTAAGCATAGATTTTATAACGCAACGCATGCTTCTCCCTTAATAGGCGGAGCCCTGATGAGGGTGGATATTGCAAATTTAACATGTTCTTGCTACTATTAAAAAGTAGACATAGAATAAGAAGGAGTTTTAATTATGGGATTAATGTCTGGTAAAAAAGGTATAATTTTTGGTGTTTCTAACACACACGGTATTGCTTATGCAATCGCTCAACAGCTCTTTAATGAAGGTGCTGATATTGCTTTCACATACGCTGGTGATGTTATGGAAAAAAGAGTTCGTCCTCTTGCAGAAGGTATGAACGCTAAATTAATTATGAACTGTGACGTAACTAAAGAAGAAGAAGTTGCAGCTGTTTTTGCTGAATGTGAAAAAATCTATGGTAAATTAGATTTCGTAGTTCACGCTGTTGCATTCGCTACTCGTGAAGATTTAATGGGTAGATTTATCGATACTTCAAAAGCAGGATGGGATACAGCTCTTGGTGTAAGTTCATACTCATTAGTATCAATTTGTAAACACGCTGAACCTATCTTGAATGAAGGTGCTTCAGTATTTGCACTTACTTACCTTGGCTCTGAATATGTTGTTGCTAATTACAACGTAATGGGTGTTGCTAAAGCAGCTCTTGAAGCATCTATGAGATATTTAGCAGCTGACCTTGGTAAAAAAGGTGTTAGAGTTAACTGTATCTCTGCAGGCGCTGTTAAAACTCTTGCTTCAAGCGGTATTGCAGGATTTGGTAAAATGCTTAAAGCTGCTACAGCAAAAGCTCCTCTTGGCAGAAATGTTTCTTTAGAAGATGTTGGTAGAGCTGGTCTTTACCTTGCTTCTGATTTGTCAAGCGGTACAACTGGTCAAATCCTTTATGTAGATTGCGGATGCCATGCTGTCTACGCGTCTATTGATGAAATGGATTTGATTACAAAAAGTATGGAATAGTTTTTATTAGGGGCGGGTTTCCCGCCCCGTTTATTAATTTATAAGAGGTCTGTTTATGAAGAGAATACTTGTTTTTGTTTTAGGATTTATTTTAACTTGTTTTGGTGCGACATTCGCTGCTCCGACTAATAATACTTCTCAAGGATTAACTTTTTCGCAAGGCATGAATTCCAAAAAGCCTATGATTGTTCTTTTATATGCACCTTGGTCTCAGTCTACAGAACGGGTAATTAAAAATATGGCTTCTTTAAAAAGAGTGTATGGAACTAAGGCTAATATTATTTCTCTTGATATCGCATCTCCTGATGCCAAATATTATAATGCAATATTGCCAATTCAACCCAACTTACCTCACATAATTATGTTTAAAGATAAAGCTAAAATCTCTAAATATGTTTCAAAAGACTGTGCTTTAGATTATGCTTGTCTTTCTAAACGTGTTGAATCTTTTGTTCGCTAAGCTATTGTAAAGTTTTGTAAAATTATTCTCAAAAAGTGAAATTTTTATTTACAATATTACTTTATATATATATCAAAGATATATAAGAGAATACGAAAGGACTTATTTATGAGTGATTTTGCAATTAGTAATGACAAAAGAGATAGCATCTATAATGTTGGTGGTATGACAATGGCAAATAATGCAATCAAAGATGATGATAAATTTGACAAGAACCCATATAGCAATGCTAACTTACCGGGAGGTATTTTTACACATCCTGGTGTATGTTAAAAGTTTTTAACTAAAAAGGCGGTTGGATAAAATCCAACCGCCTTTTTTCGTCTTTATTTAATGTTTAATCGCTAACTTTTTGTTTAAATACGTGACCTTTTCTGTCTTCTTCAATATTAGGAGTATCAATTTCGAATACATAAGCACCGGCTGGAGCTAAGTCTACTCTTAGTTCTCCTTTTGCAGTTTGGAATTCGCTTGAGTCTCCATATTTTGGAGCCATATTTTCAAGTTTTTGGCTGCTGTTTAATCCCGGAATAACAATTGTTCCTGTCATTCTTCTATTAGGGTTTTTATTTGCAACAACTAGAAGGGTTCTGCCATTATTGTGTCTTGCAAAAGAGATAATTTGGTCTTTTTTATCACCTATTTTATCAAGTTCAATATAGCTGCTGTTTCTGTCTGCAAAGATATCCTTATTTTCATTTCGCATTCTAAGAGTATCTCTTAAAACTCTTTCCATATCAGGATAATCTCCACCGGGTTTTCTTGAAAGATTGAAGATATCCAATTGGAATGAGTGGTGATCCATTTTATGATTATCTGTAACAGTTTCTTCGCTGTAGCTTCCTGAGTATTGGTAATCATAATAATCACCGGTTTGGAAACCGTCTACAAAGTATGGATTACACATAGGGATTGTAGATTGAATAACAGTTGTCATATTGCAATAATTTGGACCGCCATGAGTCATAGCAGATTTATCATCGTGTGTCATAAATGAACCAATGCAAGTTTTTCCTGCCGGTAATTTATGAGACAAATCAAGATTGAATTTAACATAATCATTAAACTCTGTTGCATTTTTCCATTCATGGAAAATATGATATTGTCCGTAGTATTCATCAAATCCGGCTCTTAGTGAGTCTTCAGGTCTGTCGTAAGGCATATTTACCTGAGGAGAAGCGCATTCATAAGTATAGGTTTCTCCTAACCATGCAAATTCAGGGTCTTTCTGATGTGAATATGGAATAAGAATATCCCAGAATTCTGTAGGTTTAGCACGTGCTACGTCCGCTCTTATTCCGTCAATACCTAAATCAATGCAGGCATCAACATATTGTTTATGCATTTCTAATAATTTAGGGTTTAAAGTTCTTTTTGTTTCATCATCCCATGGCTCAAACATTCTGATATCAGCCCAGCCTTGAGGAGTTTTGTCTTCTCCGTTTCTGCCGAAAGCCATTAACTCAGGTTCAGCTTCGAACATGTCAACAGATGCACAGCTTGGCAAGTCTAACATAACCTTGATATCACGCTTATGGCATTCATCAATAAAAGCTTTAAACTGTTCATCAGGAGTTCTTGAATCATTTGGATCTATCAAAACAGGATCTAATGCAAGATGTCCGTCATCTGTTACCATTTTTTGAGGTGCATAATTTGAACCTGCTGTACCCATTGCTTTTTTCTTTCCCGGCGGGTGTATAGGAAGAATGTGGATTGTATTAAATCCATCTTCTTTAAGTTCGTCTAATCTGTCAATTGCGCTTAAAAAGGTTCCTTGTTTTTCACCTTCTGAAAGCATAATTTTTTCATCACCGTTTAAATCAACAGCAGTAAAAGTTCTTGGTACAATAGCAAGCATTACGGATTCATTATTTTGAATCATTGTTCTTAAATTATTTTTATAAGCTGGTGCTTGGATTGCTGCTTTATCAACTTTTTTAACAATAGGAGCATTAGCAGCTGCAGTACCTTCCAAATAATTGCTAAGAAGCTGAGCATTTTGTTCGTGCTTGTCAATTTTTACATCTGCTTTCATTGCAGGTGAATACATTGGTCTTATCGGGGTTGTTGAGTTTACTAAAATACTACTTACTTGTTTCATCGTTCACCTGCTTCTGAATGTTATGCGGATTTCTGATTTTGCCAAAACCTGCCTGTGCTAAAATTGTAGCAGCAAATACGCCTGCTGTCACCCCTGAAACGATTTGGAACCATTTTTTAGTTCCGTATTGACGTTTTGAAGCACCTTGAACCATATCCACAGGAGTTTGACCTACAAGGTTAAAGAATGCCATTCTTGTTTTTTCACCTTGAGTATAGCTGTTTCTAATATAGTCATTTGTTCTGTGACGAGGTTTAGTAAAATCAATAGTGCTGTTAGCAACAATATTTCTAAATCTTGTAATGTAAGTTTGGAATCTATCCAGAACATTACCGCTTTCCATCGAGTTGTATTGACCTAATGTTTCATTTGCAATATCAGTAACATATCCTTTAGCTTTAGTTGACCAGAAAGCTTCTTTTGGAGCTTGAGCAGGTGCCCAAATTGCGTTCATAACATCAGTATAGAATACCGGATTGTTTACTAAATCAAGTTTAAGGTTATGATCAGATGACGTTGCGGTAAGCATTGCCTGTCTGCCTTTTTTAATAATACCTTGAAGGTAGTTAACATCAGTTCTGCTTAAAGGTTTGTGTTCCCCGTTTAGACCGTTTAATGTTTTTAAGAATTCTTCCGGACTCATTGTGCGTTTAAATACTTCAAATGTGTGTAAAACTCTGTTGAAGGAGTTCTTAACACCTTGATAACGTTCAAGAGTTCTTGAAATTTCTAAGTATTTAGCAGAAGCAAGTCCGTCTGAGTTGTATCTGGCGTATTCGCTTGCTTGCTCCGGTCCAAATCCCATTTTGAATTTATTTTCTACAATTCCATCAAGGAAGTCAAATAATTCTTGTTTTGTAGTAATTGAGTTTCCTAAAGTTGCTACATCCTGATTAACCAATCTTGAAACAGTTGTATCAAAACCTCCAAGCTTAGAAAGACGTTTTGCTGTGTTGTTGTAGTTGTTTTCGATTGCATTAATCATATCTAAAATATGAGAACTTTCTTCTCCTGAGCCATTTAGGTTGACTTCCATTTCAGAAATAATTTTGCTTAATTTTTCAAAAGTTTTTCTGTAACGACCTTCGTCCTGACATAATTCAGAAATCTTTTTGTTAAGAAGTTCTACAGTATATTCTTCTGATTCGCGCATTTTTTTCATATCTTGCATTGATATACCAAGTTCTTTTATTAGCGCTTTTTCAAACTTACCATAAGAACGAGCTAATGCTGTTTCAGGAGCAAATTCAAATTTAAACGAATGACATTTGTCTAAAATTCTTTGATTTTCTTTAAATTCACCAAGAATTTTTGCAAGATTTACAAATTTTGTAATGCTGTCGTCAGTTACAGTTTTGGTTTTGTTGGATTTCATTGTTTCTATCATGCTGTCAACAATGTCATCTCTTAAATCGTTTAAATGTTCCCTAGGTACTCTTTTTGGAGCATTAGGAATTTTTGTATCGATTAGTTCTCTTAAAGCTTTTTTAATTTCTTGAAGACTTTCTTGAGAAGTAGTTGAGCCGTTTGTGAAATCAACATCTGCGTTTACTTTTTTGATAGCTTCCTGAATTTCTTCTCTTGTTGGAACTAAAAGCTTTTCGAAAACTTCTTTTTTATCGCCTGAAATCTGGTTTTTGCCAACATTAACCATTTTTTCTGTAAGCTCGCCGTTAATAGAAATAGAATCCCTGATAATGTTTGAGATATCGGCTTTTAACCCTTCAGATGCTGTTGCACCCATATTTTCAGTTAGAATATTTGTAATACGTTCAAGCTCTTCTTTTGGAAGCTCTTGCCCTTTGTATTTTGAAATTATGCTGTTGATTTTGCTGCTTAAATCGTTTTCTGCAATTTCTGCTGTTTCAGTGGTCATTTCTTTTGTTTTGGTAAGGGTTTCAGAAATCAACTTGTTGTATTTATTGTTTCTTGCTTTTTCAAGCTGTGGAGAAATTACATAATTCTCTAGTCCATAGCAAGCAAGAGCAGTCATTACAGGAGTTGCAAAACCTGCTGTAAGCATCCATAATGTATTGCTTTGAGTTGAATTCTTACGTGATTGTTCTTTAATTATTTCGTGTCTGTTTTTGATATCACGAGGAATGCCCATTTTATCGCCGATTTCATCAAGAGTTTCACCTTTAGCATCACCTCTGTATAAATCCATTGGACGATAGTTGCTATCTTGGTTTACAGATTTTTTTCTGCCTTGATCATCAATATACCATTTGCCGATATCGTATCCGTGAATAATTCTTGCAGGTGCATTGATAGCGATTTTTGGGTAAACATTCATAGCAGTTAAGAATGCTGCAAGACCTGCATATTCCATAATTCTTGCTTTAGGGTTAGTTGTTTTTGAAGCTAAATAAGTTGCAATACCAACACCGCCAACCTGAAGTCCTACATCATTAAGTCTTCCTAGCTGGTGGTCGTTTGCAGTGCCTTTAATCCCGTTTTTTAGAGATTTCATATCATAAGCAATATCTTTTACAAAGTAAACAGGAGCAGATACCACATCATCATGGATTAAATGACCTTTTCCCGGCAACGGTTTCACAAGCCCTGTTGTATCAACAGCACCTTCTGCTTCAAGGTAATGCTTGTGTTCATTTGATTTAGTATTGATATTGAATTGTACTGGTCTTACTTCCATAACTAAATCACCGTACTTTCTTTACTTTTGTCTATTGTATTTTTATTTTTGCTTTGTGCCATATTTTTTGCTCTTATGATAGTATTAGCAGTTAATAATGCTGTTAAACCTGCTGCAAATCCTACAAAAGCTTTTCCTGAGTGCTTCATAAAACCTTTATCAGCAGGGCTGCCGTTCCAGAGCGATTTGCTTGAACGTCCTAGAGATTTAACAAATGTTTTTGAAACATCATAGGCATTTCCCCAGAAAGTCTGAACTTTACCGCCCATTTTTGATGCAAATCCTTCGCCTTCTTTTGCAAGATAATGTTTTCTGTTAGAAATTGAATCAAAGAAATCTGTCCAGCTGTCCTGCATAGCTAAAGCAACTCCAACCCCTGCCCAGCTGTATGATGCAAGACTTTTTGCGGTATTAGATGTTGCAATAATATTTTGAATAATTGGTGATGTTTCTGAAACAGAGTCGTTTAAGTTTTCACCAAGCCCGAGTTTTTTAGCAACACTGTCAAAATAAGCTCTGTCTAATAAATCTTTTCTGTAAAACTCTTTGCTGTCAAAAATCTTACGTTGTTGATATTGAGGCTCAATAGTAGCAGCTTCTCCCGCTTCTTTTGGCAACGGATAAACTTTATTCTGATAAGGCATTTCTGTATCAACACCGGTAGCAGCCTTAATTGGTTTTGTTACTAGGTTTTTTGATAAATTCTTTAATACACCGTAAAGCACAACTCCAAGAGCCATCTTTTTACCAAATTTAGAAGCTGCTTTTTGAGAGTTTGCATCAAGATGTTTGTTCACACAGTTAAAAACGAACATAAACATTGCACTACCTGCAATGTATGGCACAATTCCCATTGTAAGAAATTCGTAAAAATCAGAGTTAATATCCCCTTTTAGCCCTTTTACCGGATAATCAATAAAAGCACTTGAAGTTTTTTGGAACCCTTGATTTAAACGGGTTGCCATTGTGTTAGGCAAAATACGTGTTTCTTCTTCAGCCTTTTTCTTTCTTTCAGGCTTTTCTGCTTGGAAACTTGTACTTTGCTGCGCCAAATTTACTGCTTTTATCATACGAACCCCTACCCGGTAACTTATATATAAAAAGTCTTTTGAAAAACTTTTTTTGCTATTTATTTGGCATGCAATTTACATTTATTTACATTTCCAAAAAATAAGCTAATGTTCAAGTAAAAAGAATACTCCACACACAACTAATTCTATCATAAACCAACTTTTTTTGCATGCTTTTAACTGATTGAATTTCGTTACAATTCTTTACGAAAAGTCAATTTTTGAAAAAACAAATACTTTATATATCTATAAAGGGACAAACGAGGAATTATTTATGGGATTTGGTACTTCATTAGGAACTAATTTTATGTGGCAGCAGCCAATGATGAATAATTTTAACTATGGTTGGAACAATAACTCGTTTGATTGGAATGCTCCAAGTTGGGGTAATTCTGCTTGGACCTCTGCATCAACTTCTTCTTCAAAAAATGAATCTGCTGAAGAATATGAAGCAAGAATAAAAAAAGAAAATGCTGAAAAAATGGAAAAAATAAAAACCTTACTTGCTAAAAGACAAGAAGGTAATCAAGCATTAAAACAAATACAAGAAGAAAAATCAGCTTTAAACGGAACTGTTAAAGAAGATGGTTCTGTTGAAGTTAAAGGCTCAATTCAAGCAGATGGTACAATTAAAGAAGAAAAGCTTGAAAACATGTCAACAGGCGCTAAGATAATGCGCGGGGTGGGGAATTTCTTTAAAGGTATAGGCAATGTATGTAAGTCATTTGTAGGGGTTGATCCTAAAACAGGTAAGTGGGACCCTCTTAAATGCGTTAGAAATGTTGGTATTGCCGTTGGTGTTGCAGCATTATGTGTATTTGCAGCTCCTTTAGGCGCAGCAGCCGCAGCAGCTCTTGGAAGCGGTGCAATTGCTACAGGTGTTGGTACAGCAGTAGCAGCTATTCCTACAGCATTAGCATACGGTGGTCTTGCAACAGGTGCTTATATGGCAGGTAAAGGTGTTTATGATACTACTAAAGCTCAAACTCTTAAAGAATTTGATCAAGGTACTCAAGATATCGGTGCCGGTGTATTCATAGGGGCTTCTTCTGCAGCAGGTTTAAGAAGCATGAGTAAAGCAGCCGGTGTTGCGTCAGCTTCTGAAGGTTCTGTTCTAAGTTCAGCTTCTGCAGGTGCAAAGAATATCTTTGTAAACCCTTGGAAGGCAGCTTCCCAGAATTTTGAATGGGCAGAGGCAGGTTATACATTTAATGGTCTGAGCGGTGCTCGTCAAGCTATTAAAACAGGACAGGCTAATGTTGCTAAAAATGCATTTAATGAGCATGCTCAACAATTACAAACTCAGTTAGAAACAAAAATTGCTAATCTTGAAGCTCGTATGCAAGCTGCAAATCCTAAAGAAAAAGCTTTATTAGAATTAGAAGCTGACGGTTTGTATTCTCAATTAGCAAAAGTAGTGGATAATCCTACTACAAAAGCTCAATGGAGAACTTTTGATAGTGTAAATAAAGAATACAACTCTCAACTAAAAGGATATAAACGTGCAATGAGACCTTTTGGCAAAGGTGAAGTTGAAATTAACGGACAAAAGTTTACAAGTGCTGATAAAGAAGCTTTAACAACAGCTATTAAATCAATAAGAAAATCTCAAAAAGATATTAATCAGCAAATGACAACGCTTAAAACTGAAAGATTTTCATCTATGCAAGCTATGGCAGGTTTAAATTCTCATTCTGCAGAAGTAAACCAATTCGGTTTTGGTACTAAATGGTACAGCGCTCCATCTAACTGGGTTCAATCTAAGTACTACGGATTTTCAATGCCTAAAGGTGCTCTTGGTAAAACAATGATGTTAGGTAATGGGGTGTTATATGCAACAGAACCGTACTGGGCGCTTCAAGGTATGGCTAAAACATCAGGTGCAATGCCATTAAACGGTATGTATGCTCACCAACCAATTCAGGAACAAAGTGAAACAACTGTTATTCCTGCTGAACAATATGCTCAAGCAAAATCAGGTTATGAAACTCAAGAACAACAAATTAAAACAGCTCTTGGTCAGATTGATGAACAATTAAGAGCATTAGCTTAATACACTCATTTCGCAGTTCTTACAGTCGAATTTTAGCGGGTAAATATTCCCGTGAGAGTCTCGTAATACAAGTTGTTCTGGTGACTTGCACATGTTCAGTGCATACTTGATACAGTGTTTGCAGTGCATTAATGTAACTTGTCTTATCGGTTTTTGTGATTCAAATGACGGCTCCAAAACCTTCACTCCGCATTTTTCATAGAATGATTTTGCGGAGGAGTTATGAATATTAGCTCTGTAGTCAATTTCTTTTAAGAAATATTCTGCGTGTTTTAACGGTTTTTGAACCTCTTTAATTTTTGTATTATATACTTCAATTCTTTTTGTCATAAGTTCATCAAACAGTTCTCGTCGTAGCTGGTTTATTGTGCTTACAGGCATGAATGGTAACTCTGATGCGATTTTTATATCGTTGATATAAAAATCGCCTTCTCCTGTTTTATTAAACTGTTTTATGAATGTTTCTTTAATTTTTTCAGGGTTGTTCGCGGTCTCACCATTTGGAAGCTCTTTTGTAATTGATACTCCATTCTCATCAGTAAGTTTAATTGCAGTGTTAATTTCTATGTTTACACCTATTTGTCGTTTTACCGGTTTAGAAACTTCTTTTTCAAATTCTGCATCAAAATTTCGGTAGAGTTTTGAGCCGATACGAAGTGTTATTTGTTTGTTTGGGAAAACTTTACTGTTTTCAATTTTATTGATAGCAAAACCATCTCCTTGTGAATAAATCCCATCTTGAGGATGAAGTTCTTTGTCTGTTTTTATTTTTATCCAATTCTTCCCAATTTCTGCTACTGTGCCTAAATATTCACCTTTTGATTTCGGTGACTCAAAGTTAAAACAATCAGTTCTACCGTTTAGAAAATAATCTGTAAAGCCTCTGTTAAAGCTTTTTTCAGGATTTGGAACGAACGGATAAATACTTCTTCCCGAAGAAACACCCTTGCCAAGCTTTTCTCTATAGTATGCAGTAATGTTTTTAACATAATTAATATCTTTTAACCTGCCTTCAATTTTGAAAGAGTAGACTCCAGCTTTTGCCATTTCATTTACTAAATTCGAAGCGTTGAAATCTTTTAAACAGAGAGCGTGGATATCTTTTTTTAGAACTTTTCCATCTTTTGTTTCCACTGAATAAAGTTTTCTGCAAGGCTGAGCGCATTCCCCTCTGTTTGCTGAACGTCCTCCGATATGCTGGCTTAAGTAACACTGTCCGCTCATTGATACACATAGAGCACCGTGAACAAAGGCTTCTAGCTCTAAATTTGGGTTTTCTTTATGGATTTGTTCGATTTGATTAAGTGATAATTCTCGAGCGAGAACAACGCGCGAAACCCCTAAATCGTTGAAGAACTTGACTTTTAGAGGTAAATAATTATCGCATTGCGTACTCATGTGGAGTGGTAAAGTCGTATTTAACTTCTCTAGCAACCCCAAATCTTGAACAATTAGAGCATCTACGCCAATTTCTTCAAGCTTTTTTGCTAATGAGACTGCTTCATCTAGTTCTTTGTCTGTCAAAATAGTGTTCATTGTTACAAAAACTTTAGCCCAGAACTTGTGTGCATAATCTACAATCTCTTTTATATCCTCTAATGAATTTGCAGCATTTTTGCGTGCACCAAAAGCAGGAGCTCCAATATAAACAGCATCTGCACCGCAATCTATAGCAGCAATAGCAGTTTCTTTATCTTTAGCAGGTGAAAGTAGTTCTGTTTTCATATTTATATAATAACATAAATCGAGAGCCCCTCAGGGGTAAATGTAAGAGGCTTAAGTATTTTGTTTCAAATGTTGTAAACATACCAAGAGCCCCTCATCGGGGCTCTCGATTTGTCATTCGACTATGTGTTTTCCCTTAACAGGGTTTTGTATTAACCACTAAATGTTTTGTAAGAAGCTTCAATGTTGTCATCGATAACTTTTTGTACAGCTTCAATTTCTGTTGTAATCTGTTGTCTTTCGTTATCAAGTCTTTGAAGTTTCAGTTCAAGGTTTCTGTCTTCTTGTTGAATGACTTCAGTCTTAGCATTGATTTCTTGTTGCTTTTTGTCATATTCATACATTGCATATTCATAATCATTATAAGCATCTTGATAAGCAACTTCATCTGTTACTTTTGTAGCTTCAATAGGTATTTGTCTCATTGATTGCCCATCTTCTGTTGGTATTGAAATTTTGACAATTCTACCTGAAACATCAAACTCTAATTCGCATCCATTTTTTGGTTCAGTTTGTGTAAAAGTTGTATTTGTAAATGAATATGTTTCTGCGTAGTTTGTTTCAGAATTTGCTAAAAGAGCATTTTCTACAACAGTTTTTAGAACGAATTGTGGTTTGTTTCCATCAAAGTAAATATACATTTTGTCTGGATCGTAACCTGAGTTTTTAATTGCTGATTCATAACGATCTTTGTCAGCAGTAGTTAAAAGATCCTTTTCAACAGCTTCTTGTAGTGTATAGCAACGATTTCCAGCAACTGTTTTTGCTCCACTTGCATATTCCGGATTTACAATTGATGCTTCGCCTTCTTTGTCTGCAACAGCATATTCTTTGTCCAGAAAACTGCCATCTTCAGCAAAATCTTTTGTTCCGGCAAGTCTCCAGCTGTCACCGTCTTTTACATAATATGTTTTAGTGTTATCTCTTTTTGAAGATGTTTCATTAACACCTGTAAATAAATGGTCATTTGCACCATAATTTGCAGCCGTTGTAACATTACCAGCTTCGTCTTTTACTTCTTGTTGGACAGTATCTTTAACATAAATATCTCCGGTAAGAGAAGATGAATATTTAGTTTTTGTAAATGTACCATTGCTTAATGTCCAAACTTCGTCTCCTTCTTTTAGTTCAGTACGGTCAGTAACTTGTCTCATAAAGTCTGTTCCGTTAGGAGTAGATGAATTTATAGCTCCAGCGTCTTTTGCTGTAGTTTTACCCATATCTTTTCCATTAAATTTGTTAACCTTAATATCATGTTCTGGAGTGCTAACTTTTGATTTGGTATAGTTTTTATCAATACCATCACCATTTTTTGTCCATTGCAATTCTAGAGAATATTTATTCCCATCAGGTTTAATGTTACCAAGTTTAAATGTTGTTGCACCATCAACACCTGAATATTGAATAGTTGTATAATCTTGAGTAGAAGGTGGAGTTGGTACTGACATTGTCAACAAGCTGTTGTACAAGTCTGTACACTGTTGTGATAATATAGTTCTTTCTTGGTTAATTTGTTGACCTTGGTATTCAAGGTTGCTTTGTCTTGCTTCTAATTGAATTAACCTTGCTTGTGATGCTGACATACCCATAATTGAGTTCTCCTTTTTCCTTTTTTTTGTTCCTATACCAGTTATTACGGCATTTTTTTTGAAAACTTTAATGTTTTGGAGAATATTGTTACAATTGTTTACATTTGCAATTTATGAATACATCTAAAACCTACTAATTATCTGTGTTTGCGCGTTTTAACAATCTGTTAAATTCTTTAACCAAAAGTTGTTTTGGCGGGTAATTTTCTATAAAATCCCAAGGCAAATCATCTTCTAAATCAAATCCGTCAATGGTTTTTCCTAAATGTCCTTTAAAAGTCGATTTATAAGCTCCCAATTTGCCGCCTTGCTTGTAAACTTCTATTAATAACGGTGCAAAACTTTCATCTCCGCGAGAAATTACTGTTTGCCAGTAGTCCCATTTTGCACTTGAAAATTTAGACCCAATTCCAAGTTTTGCAAATTCTTTTTCTAAGAACTTTTGTTTTCTTTCTAAGGATTTTGTTTCTTCACGAACCGCCCATTGCAAAGGTGTTTGTGGTTTTGGTACAAATGTTGAGAACGAGAACGTTATATCAAAACCCTTATTCTCTGTTTTAATTCTTTGAGCTAAGCGCAAAAATTCTTCAATATCTTCCTGTGTTTCAGTAGGAATACCAATCATTGAATAAATCTTAATCCCTTTTAGTCCGTTTTCGCGTGCAATTTTGACCGCATTTAAAATTTGTTCTTCTTTGAGGTTTTTGTTAATAAACCTTCTCAGTCTTTCGCTTGCTGCTTCAATAGCTATTGTAGAAGTCTTTTGTCCGCCCTGTACCAGCGTTTGCACAAGTTCCGCAGTTACAGAATCCGTTCTTAATGAAGAAATCCCAAGCTCAATATTTATTCCCAAGTCCATCTTGTCTTTTAAATACTTCATAATATTGTTAAACTCCGGATGGGCACTGATTTGTGCGCCCAAAAGCGCAATTTTGTTTGTTTGAGATAAACCCAACTCAATCGCTTCTATAATTTTTTCGTATTCATAATGTCTGAACGGCAAATTCAAATAAGAAGCCGTACAAAACGCACACCTGTTCATACATCCACGCGCAACTTCTATAATAAATGTGTTTTTGAAATAACTCTTATCGCTAATAATTGGCGTATAAATCACATTATTTAATGTTTCGGTAACTTTTTTGACCTTATTACTTATTTCAGGTACATAAACCCCTTCAAGCTTTGCAAGTTCTTGTAAAGTCTCATTTTTACTCAATCCGCGTTCGATAATCTCGTTAACCTCAATATTTACCCCTTCGCCGTCACCTATGACCATAAAGTCGAAAACCTGTTTCAATGGTTCGGGATTGGTTGTGATTACAGGACCGCCTGCAAAAATCAGCGGGTATTCCTCTCCGCGCTCAGAGGCAAGGAATGGAATCTTATTTTTTTCAAGGATTTCAAATACTCCCATAAAATCAAAATCAAATGAAATTGAAAACGCAACTGCATCAACTTCTTTGATATTAAAATAGGGTTTGTCTGTAGAAACTCTTTCTCCGCCAACAAGTTTGTGTAGCCACATATACCCCAAAGAAGAGAGCGCAAATTCTTCTATTGCCGGATATGCCATTATAAGTTTGTAATTCGATTTTGACATGATTACGCCCTATTTTATATTGTTAATATAAAGTTCTTCTATTAGTACACAAACCGTTGCTGCTATGGCAGGTGCAAAGATTACACCTACAACACCAAGATGCTGTGCGGTAATAAATAAGAACAAATATATTATAAGCGGATGTAAATCAAGAAATTTGCCGAAAATATATGGTCTTACAAAGTTGTTTTCAGCTAACTGTGCAATTGCAAAAACAGCACATATTAAAATAAGAGTAAGCGCTCCTGATTTTGATGCAGTAATTAAACATATAATAAGAGCTATTGCAGGACCTACAACAGGAACAATATCCAAGACAGCGCTAATAAGCCCTAATAACACAGCATAGTCGACACCGATTAATAATAATCCTATTGCCATAATTACACCAACACTGGTCATTGTTGCAATTTGTGCAATAACGTAGCCGCCTATTTTTTTTGAGATTGTTTCAATAATTTCTTCTGCTTTTTCTTTCATATTTGCAGGAAATAAACTCATATAAGCATTTTTAACTTCTTCTTTATCAGCCATGAAATAGTAAATTATAATAAGAGCTGCAATGAGATAGACAACAGCTTGTGCAAAGTTGATGCTGATATGAATAGATTGATTAACGAATTTCGAAGTAAATCCTGAAGCAGAAGAAATAAAATCTCCTAAATCAATTGCTGCAAGCTGAGATTTACTTATAACAGGTAATGTTGTTACAAAACCTTTTAAAGAGTCTATATATTGAGGAATATGTTCAACAAACGATTTGATTTCATGTCCAGCCATTGCAATAAGTGGTATAAAGAATGCTCCAAGAACAAGAACTGTTAAACCAAGTACAATTCCCGAAGAAATTCCTCTTTTTAATTTTGTAAATTTATCTACAAGCGGGTTCAGTGAACATGCTATTACATAAGATGCGAAGAATAGAATCGCGATATCTTTTATTGATGCAATAAATTTTATTAAAAGTATCATTACAACAAAAAATATAATATTTTTTGTTGTTAAATATTTTTGAAAAATGTTTTCAAACATAGTAACTCCTCCAATTTCAATATTACCATAAAATATGATAAAATAAGTCTATGGAAATTTTATTAGATATTAAAGACTTGTCAATTGAATATACGAGTATAAAAGAGACTGATAAATCGGTAGTTAAAGCTGTTAATAATGTTTCTATGCAAATTCAGCGCGGTGAGATTTATGCTCTGGCAGGAGAGTCTGGCTGTGGCAAATCTACTTTGGCAAAAGCTATAACAAAACTTGTTCAGCCAAAATCAGGAGAAATACTTTATGATGGGGTAAACATATATAGTATAAAAAAAGAGTATCCTAAAAATGTTCAAATGGTTTTTCAAAACCCGTATTCAAGTCTTAATCCTAAAATGAAAATCAAAGATATTCTTATTGAGCCCCTTGATATTAATACTAAACTTGCAAGAAGCGAGAAAGAAACTCTTGTGGAAGAGGTGCTTTCAGATGTTGGATTACCGATAACGTCCCTAAATCTTTACCCTCACGAGTTTTCAGGCGGTCAAAGACAAAGAATTGCTATTGCAAGAGCGCTAATACTTAATCCCAAATTGTTAATAGCTGATGAGCCTGTAAGTGCTTTAGATGCAAGTATTCAGGCGCAAATTATTAATCTTTTAAAGGATTTACGTTTAAAACGAGATTTGACAATATTATTTATTTCACATGATATGAATGTTATAAAATACCTTGCCGACAGGGTTGGTATTATGTATTTTGGTACGCTTGTTGAAGAAAATTATACAGGTACAATATTTCGATACCCTAAAGAAGAATATACGAAAAAACTTATTAATGCTGTTCCAATATTAAAATATTAAGTTTTGTAACAATAATGCTTTTCTTTGAAATTGGAGAAAATTTATATACTTTATATAGATGTAAGATGAAACAATATGGGAGCAGCAACTATGTCAGCTAATATTAATGCAAATGTTTTAAAGAATTTTATTATTAAACAAATCGGTGCTAATCATTTAACAGAAAAAACGGCTCAAAAAGCAGGTATTTCAAAAGATCAGTATGCAGAAGCAAATGTTGATGAGAATAAATATCTTGAATTGGATGAAATTCTTCAAGATAACGACTTGTATGAACAGTTCGCTACACTTTATGTGGCAGAACAAGACGATAAAAGAGCGGCTAAAGACGAGGAAGCTGAGAAAAAGGAACAAACCGAAATTAAAGGTAAAAACGGCGCAGGCGTTTAATTCAAATTAGATTAAGAGAGAGAGAAAGAAAAGACATAAAAAGAACCTTCGGGTTCTTTTTTTATTGCTCAACTGTTCAATGGAATAAAATCTTTAATACGCAATACTTTTAGAAAAGGAGTTTATTAAAATGAAAATGCTATTATTTGATTTTAGGGAATCTGAACGTGAATTTTTTGAGAAGAATGATTTCAAGGATTTTGAAATAACTTTTATTGAAGAACCTTTGAATGAAATGTCTCAATTAAGTGAAGAACAGTTGAGGGATACTGATGTAATAAGTGTTTTCATTAATTCTTCTTTGAGTGAGGAGGTTATCAGTAAGTTTAAAAATCTAAGAATTATAGCAACGCGTTCAACCGGTTATAATCATATTGATGTTAAATATTGTACGCAGCATAATATTGCAGTTTTTAATGTTGAACATTACGGACATACGGCGGTAGCACAGTATACTATAGGTGTTATGATAGCAATTGTCAGAAACTTATTTCCTGCATATTTTGGAATGCAGAAAGACTTAATAAACTATGCTGAGTATGAGGGACGAGATTTGACGACTATGAAGCTTGGTATAATAGGCGGAGGTGCAATTGGCGGTGGTGTTGCACAAATTGCAGCGTCTATGGGAATGAAAGTTCTTGTGTATTCTTATAAAAAATCAGAAGAACTTAATGATATTGTTGAGTTTGTTGAACTGGATGAACTATTAAAAGAATCAGATATAATATCTTTACACATCCCATACACAACAGATACGTATCATTTCTTTAATGCAGAAGCATTTAACAAGATGAAAGATGGTGTTTATATAATTAATACTGCTCGAGGTGAATTAATTGATGTTGTTGCATTATATGAAAATCTTGTAAGCGGTAAAATAAAAGGAGCAGCGCTGGATGTTCTTGAGTGCGAAAATGTTACATTTGGCGGTGATATTTTACCGGATATAAAAAGTTCTAATTCAAAATGCTTAACAAATGCGCTTGTTACAGAGAAATTAATGGGTTTTAGTAATGTTATTTTAACTCCGCATATTGCATATAATACAAAGGAAGCTGTATCTACTCTTTTAGAAACAAGTTTTAACAGTATTAAGGATTATGCAAAAGGAATGAACACTAATCGTGTTTGTTAGGAGATTTGTATCCTTGCTGAGTATTACGTTTAATAAACTCTCTATCGATCTTATTTAGCGTATCAAGTTTTTTACCAATCCATCGCGGAGCAACGAGTTCGGTTCTTAATCCGTTTCCTGCAAGACGATGGATTGTTGTTTGTGACGGTAGATATTCTAAAAAGTCACAAACTGTTGAAATATATTCGTCTTGTGTCATAAACTCAAGCTCGCCTTGTCTGTACATGTCTGCAATTTTAGTTCCTTCAAGAGCGCATAGCATGTGGATTTTTACGCCTTCCGGCTCAAGAAGTGCAATTTTTTGTGCTGTTTGCATCATTTCATCGTATGTTTCAAACAGGTTTAAAATTACGTGGAGACAAATGTTTATGCCTGCTTTTTTAGTTTTTTCGTATGCATCCAAAAAGCATTTGTAGTCGTGTCCGCGGTTAATTTTTAATAAAGTTTTATCATGTACAGATTGTAGTCCGTATTCAATCCATGTGTAATAATCGTGTGAGAATGATGAAATAAGTTTTAATTTTTCATCATCTACGCAATCAGGTCTTGTGCCGATTGAGATACCTACTATATCAGAATGGTTTAGAGATGCTTTGTAGATTTTTTCAAGTTCTTCTACCGGTTTATAGGTATTGGAAAACGCTTGGAAGTAGGACATAAATTTTTGTGCGCCAAATCTGTTTTTTAATGTTTCAGCGCCAATATTAACCTGTTCTTCTATTGACAACAGGTTTGAATGAGCTTGAGAAAAACTTCCTCCGTCATCACAAAAAATACATCCGCAATTAGAAATTGTTCCATCTCTGTTTGGACAGGAAAAACCTGCATCAAGGGTTATTTTATAAACCTTAGCTCCAAATTTTTGTTTTAGGTGGTCGCTGAACGCATTGTATCTTTTTTCCATACTGTTAGCTTACCATAAACTTCTTTGTGGTAAAATTATTATACAGAGGTTATTAATTATGAAAATGTCAAAATTATTTGTTCAAACTTTGAGAGAATTTCCTTCTGATGCAGAAGTAATTTCTCATAAAATGCTTGTTAGAGCAGGTTTTATAAGAAAACTTACAAGCGGGGTTTATAATTACTTACCACTTATGTGGAGAGTTTTGAAAAAGATTGAAAATATTGTTAGAGAAGAAATGGATTCAGCAGGTGCTCAAGAGCTTCTTATGCCGTTTGTTCAGCCAAAAGAATTATGGGAAGAATCAGGCAGATGGGGTGCTTACGGCGGAGAATTAATGAGACTAAAAGATCGTCATGGTCGTGAAATGTGCCTTGGACCAACTCACGAAGAGATTATTACAGCAATTGCACGTGACGGTTTGAAATCGTACAAACAATTACCTGTTAATCTTTATCAAATCCAATCTAAATTCCGTGATGAAAGACGTCCTCGATTCGGACTTTTGCGCGGTCGTGAATTTATTATGAAAGATGCTTATTCTTTTGATACTTCTCAAGAAGGACTTGAAAAAGAATATCAAAATATGTGGAATGCGTATTCAAGAATATTCAAACGCTGTGGGCTTGATACTAAGGCTGTTCAGTCTGATTCAGGAGCAATTGGCGGCAGTGTAAGCCATGAGTTTATGGTAATTACTGATACAGATGCCGGTGAAAACGATGTATTCTATTGTGAATGTGATTATGCTGCAAACTCAAACCACGCAGTATCAAAACTTCCTGAAGCTAAAATTGTCGGTGATTTTGCAAAAGCTGAGATTGTTGAGACACCTAATACACATTCAATCGAAGAACTTTGTGAATTCTTAAACATTCCAGCAACTTTGATTGTTAAAACTCTTGTTTATATTATTGATAAAAAGCCTGTTTTAGCGCTTATTCGCGGTGATAAACAAATCGAAGAAACAAAGCTGCTTAATGCTGTTGGCGGTGTTGATATTCGTATAGCAGTTGCTGCTGAAATTGAAGAACTTCTTAATGTAGAAAAAGGTTTTATTGGTCCTAAAGAAGGATTAACAATTGTTGCCGATGAAACCGTTCGTGATTTGAAAAACTTTGTAATTGGTATTAATCAAGTTGATAAACATGGGGTTGGATATAACTGGGGTTCAGAAGTTAAACTTCCTGAAACAGTTGCAGATATTCGTCTTGTTGAAGCTGGTGAACTTTGTCCTGAGTGCGGCAAACCTCTTAAAGTTACCAGAGGTATTGAAGTTGGTAATATTTTCCAACTAGGTACAAAATACTCAAAACCTATGAATGCAGTGTATCTTGATCAAAACGGCAAGGCGCAGCCTTATGTAATGGGCTGCTATGGTATAGGTATTTCCAGAACAGCAGCTGCTGCAGTTGAAGCTCATTATGATGAAAAAGGTATTAAATGGCCGCTTGCAATTGCGCCGTATCAAGCCATTGTAATTCCTGTAAGTACTAAGGATGAACAGCAAATGAAGGTTGCGGAAGATATTTATAAAACTCTTCTTAAACACGGAGTAGAAGCTGTTATTGATGATCGTGATGAACGTCCCGGGGTTAAGTTTAAAGATGCTGATTTAATCGGATTCCCTTATAGAATAACTGTTGGGAAATCTATTGCTGACGGGTTAGTGGAATTTAAGGTTCGTGAAACTGATGAAATGTCGAATATTAAACCGGAAGACGCAGCAGAAATTGTTATTACAGCAGTAAGCAACTTAAAATAATTTAGCAAAGGGGATTTAATTCCCCTTTTTAATATGTTAAAATGTTTCTATACACAGGAGATTGAGCATGAAAAAGAATGGCTTTACTTTATCAGAATTAATAATTTCGTTAACTATTATTGGGGTTTCATCAGCTTTAATGATGCCTGCTATTACAAAATTAATGCCGGATAAGAATAAAGTTAAAGTAAATAATATTCATTCAAAGATTGTAGGAGCGACAAGTACAATTATAGATGACGATTCTATCTACTGGTGTAAAGATGATGAGAATATGGAAGGATTATCTTGTGATGGTCAAGCTCTTGGACGTTTCCGCGGTAACCAATATAGCGGCGATAATAAATATGAAAATCTAATGGTATATTTTTTAGGATTAGAGCCTGCTGACAATGCATCCGGAGGATTTAACTGGGTTACTCCTGATGGTGTTGTTTGGCGTTTTGAACGCGGATGGAGCAGAAATGACGGTTCATTTACAAACTCAAATACAAATATTCACAACACTCTTGCTTACCGTATCACAGTTGACTTAAACGGTTTATTGAAAAATCCGAATAGACTTTTTGGGCAAAATGGAGAGCAAAGACCTGATAGATTTAGATTTAGAGTTGATAACTACGGTGGAGTTACTCCAGAAGATGCATTAACTGCTGTTTATTTACAAAACTCATTTAAGTCTAACGATAAAAAGGGCGATAGACAAAGGGCGCAGACTCTTTTAAATCAGAATGCACGCTATAGAAGCTTCTAATTTTATTTGCGTAATCCGTTTCCCCAATCACGGGCTAGCATTTCACCTTTGCCTTCAGGCTTCACTTTTATAAGTCGAAGCGTGCCTTTACTTGTTTTTACATCTATACCTGATTTTGAAATAGATAAATCGCCAATGTTTCCTTCAATCTCTGTTGTTAAAGGTTCTGTCTCAAGTACTTTTATGATTTTACCTTGGTATTCAAAGAAAGCTCCAGGGCATTTGTAAACTCCGCGCACAAGATTATGAATATCTTGTGCTGATTTACTCCAATCTATTCTGCATTCTTCTTTGGTTAATTTATCAGCATAGCAAAGTCCTTCTTCGCATTGGCATTGTGGTTTTAGAGTTCCATCTGCAATGCCAAGTAAAGTTTTTTCCAATAATTCTGGTGATTTGCTCGCACAGATTTCAAATAATTCTATGCAATTCATATTTGGAGTTATTTCAATTGGGTGAGTCAAGCATATATCGCCGCAATCAAGCCCCAATTCAGTAATCATTGTACAGATGCCTGTTTCCTTATCTCCATTGATAATTGCGCGCTGAATTGGATTTGCTCCTCTATACTTAGGTAAAAGCGAAACATGCAGGTTTATAGTTTCATATTTTGGTATATCAAGAACCTCTTGTGATAATATTTGACCAAATGCAAATGTAACGAAGAAATCCGGCTGTAATTTTTTTAATTCTTCAATAATTTCAGGCTCTTTTCTGATTGATTTAGGTTGAAAAACCGGTATGTTATTTTCAAGCGCAAAAACTTTAATCGGACTAGGGGTTAGTTTATGCCCGCGTCCCGATGGCTTATCAGGTTGTGTTACAACAGCTAAAACATCAAATTTGTTATAAAGATGCTCTAATGATTTAAGTCCAATATCAGGGGTTCCGAAAAAAACTATACTAATTTTTGCCATTTGAATTTCCTTGTAACTCTTTTAATAACATCTTCCCACATTGTTTGACGTTGTACTTCTTTAGACAGCTTTTGTCCGGACTCTGTATTAGGAGCTGGTAACTGCGCGAACGGATGCCTTTTGTTATAGTTTTGTCTGGCTTTTTCCACCATTGATTCTACTGAAATTGGGCTAATTTTCATTTTTTGTATCCTTTGGCAGTTTATTAATTTCTTCTGCTAATTCCGGTTCATCAATTAGTTTTTCAACTTCAAGAGATGGCAGATTGTGTTTTTTTAGAACTTCCTCTGCTTCAAAACGGTTTATAGCGTGATCAATAAATAAAATTCCGTCTAAGTGGTCAAATTCGTGTTGTATTGCACGAGCTAACAGGGTTCCGTCTTTTGCTTCAAGAACAAAAGAGCGTCCGTTTCTGTCGAGAGCTTTAACCATAACGTTAGCATATCTTCGAACATCTGTGAATGCTTCAGGGAAACTTAGACATCCTTCATGTGAAATACAAGCACCTGATTTTTTTATGATTTTAGGATTGATGAATACAATTGGATTAAGCGGTTCGTTTCCTGTAGATACATCAATAACAAATACTCTGTAGTTTTCACCGATTTGAGGGGCTGCAAGCCCTACTCCGTTTTGTGAATACATTGTATCCAGCATATCTTCAACTAAAACTTTTATTTTTTGAGAAACTTTGTGAACTTCTTTTGCAGGAGTTCTTAAAACAGCTTCACCATATCTTACAACTTTTCTTATAGACATAGACTACCTCACTACCTTTATTGTAGCATAAATTAATTTCTTATATTCCACAAGTCTTTCTGAAATAAAACCAAAAATGGAATAAGTTCCAGACGTCCGATATACATATCAATTATTAAAATAAGTTTTGATAATGGCTGCAGATTATCAAAATTTCCCAAAGGTCCGATTATTTTACCTAATCCGGGCCCGATGTTTCCAACAGCACTTACAGCTCCTGAAATACCTATAATTGTACTTTCTTCAATTACAGCCACAGCAAGAGCAGATACAAATAATATTGCCAGATAGAACGAAACGAACATCAAAGTTTGGTATAGAACATCTTTAGGGACAGAATAATTCCCGATTTTGATATTAAAAACAGCTTTTGGATGTAATACTTTGGCAAGTTCTGATTTCATTATTTTAAGTATTAACAGCCATCTCATAATTTTTACACCGCCTCCGGCAGAACTTGCGCAGCTGCCTGCAAGCATTGCAATAAATAATAGAGCCTTTGATGTGTAATCCCAATTTGCAAAGTCAACACTGCAAAATCCGGAGGTTGAAATTACGGATGATATTTGGAAGAATGCGTGAGTCAGGCTTGATGATAAATCATAGTTTAGATGTGTAAATAATGAAATACTAAGCAATAATCCAAGTATTGCTGTTATTCCAAAATATGTTTTGAACTCTTCGTTTTTAAATAAAATTAGCGGATTAAACTTTGTCCAGGCTCTAAATTGCAGGTTATAGCTGGCGCCCGCAAAAAACATAAAAAAGCATACAGTCCATAATATAATATTTGAGTATCCGATTAAACTATCTTCTGAAGGTGAAAAACCGCCGCCTGATACGGATGATAAGGAGTTGCATAATGCTGTAAATCCATCCATTCCGTTAAGCATTAGTATAATAATTTCTAATACAGTCATCCCAAAGTAAATTTTCCATAAAGATGATGCGGTATTTTTTATTCTTGGCGTGAACTTATCTTCTGTTGGGCCGGGCGCTTCTGCAAAAAACAATTGTCTTCCTGCAATAGCAAACTGTGGAAGAATAGCAATAAATAATACGATAATACCCATACCGCCAAGCCATTGAGAGAATGATCTCCAGAAAAACAATGCGTGCGGGTAATCATAGTGGGTAAATACAGTTGCACCGGTTGCAGTAATGCCTGACGAAGCTTCAAAAAGCGCGTTAATAGGGCTTATTCCAAAAAATAAATAAGGTATTGTTGCAAACAATCCTGCAAAAATCCACGAGAATGTTACAACACACAATCCTTCTGCTTTTTTAATATCATTAATAGATTTAATTGAAGATGTGCCGGGAATAACTTTTCTTAAGGTTGCTGCAATCATTAATGATGAAGCCGCTGCAATAATGAATGGTAAAATAGCTTGCATTTCTCCATAAATTAGTGCAACAATAATTGGAAGTAAAAGCACAATGCTAAAATACATCATTGCAAGAGAAAAAGCGTAAGCCAGATACGTTAATCTCATTTATTACTCCTCAACCTTAAAAAAGTTTCTTATTGCAGGTGCGTTTTCACTCGTTGTAAAAATAATTAAATTATCATTTTTTAATAGCTGTGTAGCACCGTTAGGAATTATAATTCTGTTTCGTCTTTGAACAATTCCAACGATTCCTTTTGCGGGAAGTCGTAAATCCATAATCTTAATTGATTCAAAGTTTTCTCCAAGAGAAATTCTTAGTACTTCACCTTTTCCTTGCTCTACAGTAGCAAGAATACCGACATTTTTATCACACAGATTGTTTTTTATTTCGTTCAATGATGCTGTTTTTGAAGAAATTGCTATATCAATTCCTACTTTCTCAAAAAGATGCACATTTGCGTCTTTTGAAACTCTTGATATAACTCTATTTACACCAAGCTGTTTTAAAAGCAGTGAGCAGAGAAGATTTTTTTCATCATTGTTTGTTACGTTTACTACTACATCAGAAGATGAAATATCTTCTTCGTTTAATAACTCAATATCTGTTCCGTCCCCATGAATAACAAGGGCGTTGCTGAGTTGTTCGGATAGGTATTCGCAGCGTTCTTCGTCTCGTTCAATAATTTTAAGGTTTAATTTTAATGCTTCAAGACTTTTTGCTAATTTAAGCCCAACATTTCCGCCGCCAATAATTGCAACATTTTTAACAAATTCTTTTTCATGGAAAAATTTACCAGCTAAAATATCCAATGAATGAGACAGTCCCATGAAGATTACTTTATCATCCTGATGCAAAACAGTTTCGCCGTTAGGAATGAATAATTCATCTTCGCGATTAATGCCGACTATTAATGTATCTTTAGGAAATTCACAATTTTTAACCATGCTGTTAACCAAAATGGAGTTAGGTGCAATTTTATACTCTAATAATCGAGCTCTTCCATCTGCAAAGTTTTCTACATCAAGAGCCTTTGCAACAGTAATAATTCTGAAAATTTCTTGTGTAAGTAATTCTTCCGGCCAAATAACATAGTCAACATAGAAGTCTGCGTTGAATTCTGCATCTTTGGTTATTTTAAGCGACTCTTTGTACTCTTCTTTTCTTACAAAACACATTGTGCAAACAGAGCTAATGCGTTTTGCAGTAAGGCATGACACAATGTTAAGTTCATCAGAAGCGGTACATGCTATAAAGACATCTGCTTTTTTTATATCAGCTTGTTTTAAAATTTCTATACAAGAAGCGTTTCCGTCAATAAAGCTTATATCAAGCTTGTTAAACGTATCAATCTTGTTTTTTTCATCATCTATAACAGTTATGTCGTTTGCGGTATAAAATTGGGTAGCAATCATTGCGCCAACTTCATTTGCGCCGAAAATAATTATCTTCATTACTCAATTTAACTTCAAATGAAAATTTAAGTCAATTATTTTACAAATATATATAATTTGTGGTATGATGTAATTTGTAAAAGAGAGACTAATTTATGAGCTATAAAATACTTTCTAAAAAAGAGTTATGTCCAAATCAATATGAAATAACTATTGATGCTCCTTTTGTTGTAAGGAATGCTCAAGCCGGTCAGTTTATTATTTTCAGAGCAGAAGAAAATGGGGAAAGAGTTCCTCTTACTATTGCTGATGTTGATAAAGAAACCGGAGCTTTGACTCTTGTATTTATGGCAGTTGGTTATTCTACCAAAAAACTTGCAGAGCTTAATGTGGGGGATGAATTAGTTGATTTGGTTGGTCCTTTGGGGCAGCCTACTCATATTCAGAGCTACGGTACCGTTGTTTGCCTAGCAGGCGGTTATGGTGCTGCACCTTGCTATTTGATTGCAAAAGCGTTTAAAGACGCAGGGAATAAGGTTTACATGATTATGGGTGCACGTAACAAAGAACTTATTTTCTGGGAAGATAAGATGAAAAATGCTTGTGATGAATTATTTATTACAACTGATGACGGCTCTCTTGGTGAAAAAGGATTTGTTACACAGGTTCTTGAAAGAATTATGAATAATGAAACTGTTAATTATGCAATTGCAGTTGGTCCGATGCCAATGATGAGGGCTGTTGCAGAATTAACAAGAGATAAAGGTATTAAAACAGAGGCTAGCATGAACCCTATTATGGTTGATGGTACAGGCATGTGCGGTGCTTGTAGAGTTACTGTTGGCGGTGAAACTAAGTTCGCTTGCGTGGATGGCCCTGACTTTGATGCTCATCTTATAGATTTTGACGAAGTTATTAATCGTTGTAAAATATATAAGGATGAAGAAAGAAAACGTAGTGAAAATTGTAATTTATTAAAAATGGAATATAGGAGATAGTTAAATGGCAGACAAATTTATACCTTTATGCCCGCTAATGAGCGTAGGTTCACAAGTAGAAATCGTATGTATGCAAGAAAATTGCGCATGGTATCTTAAAAACTACAAAATTTGTTCGGTATATATGATGGCGCATAACTCTATGCTGGATGTTCAAGCTAAACAAAAAGCAGCAAAGAGCGGTCAATAGTATTATAAAGGCGGATAAAAATATCCGCCTTATTAATTGGAGGTAAAATGAAAAACACAGTTGTAATAGGCGCTCAATGGGGTGATGAAGGCAAAGCCAAAATTACGGATTTGCTGGCTCAAAAAGCAGATTTAATAATCAGATATCAGGGAGGCTGCAACGCTGGTCATACGGTTGTTGCAAATGGTAATACTTATAAATTTCACCTTATTCCATCAGGTATTCTGTACGGGAATAATACTTGCTTTATTGGTGCAGGAACTGTAATTCATCCCGAGTCCTTTGAAAAAGAAATGAATGAGTTAAAATCTCAAGGAGTAGATTTTAAAAATCTAAAGATTTCTCCTTTGGCAACTATTACAATGCCTTATCATATTGAAGTTGACGGCTGGTCAGAAGCAAATTCTGGCAAAGGTAAAATCGGTACTACTAAACGTGGAATTGGCCCTACTTATACTGATAAAATGGCGAGAGTCGCATTTAAAATTCAGGATTTGTATTCTTATGAAGCTTTGAACGAAAAAATTGATATGATTTTGCCTATCAAAAATAAAACCTTAGAAAAAGTTTACGGAATCGAACCATATACAAAAGATTGTATAATCTCTCTTTGCGAAAAATATGCAGAACTATTTAGACCTTATGTTGCTTTTGACTGGCAGGATATGCTTAATCGCCATAAAGATAAAACTGTACTTTTTGAAGGTGCTCAAGGTGTAATGCTTGATATTGACTATGGCACATATCCTTTTGTAACAAGCTCTAATCCTATTGGAGGCGGAGCTGCTGTAGGAAGCGGATATGGCCCGACAATGATACAAGAAGTCGTTGGAGTTTCAAAAGCTTATGTAACCAGAGTCGGCGAAGGTCCTTTTGTTAGTGAATTAACTGATGAAGTTGGTAAGAAAATTCAGGATATCGGTCACGAATACGGTGTAACAACAGGACGTCCCAGACGCTGCGGCTGGTTTGATTCTGTAATTATGAAATACGCTGTGCTTGTTGGCGGTATCACAAAAGTTGCATTAACCAAAATCGATGTCTTTGATACTTTTGATGAAATCAAAATCTGTGTTGCTTATAAAGATTGCAGAAACGATAAAGTTTATACTTCATATCCGACAGATGTATTTATCCATAAGTACTTAGAACCTGTTTATGAAACCATGCCGGGTTGGAAAACTGACTTAAGCGGTATCAGAAACTATGCTGATTTACCGGAAAATGCTAAAAAATACATTGCAAAAGTCGAAGACCTGATTGGAGCTCCAATTGGTATAATCTCGGTTGGACCTGACAGAGAACAGACTATTTTTGTAGGAGACGCTCTCTAAGCACTTTCGCGTAGTCTTTATATTCGTCTTTTTGGTTTGTTCTGCCAAAGTTTGCACTATGAATACGTCTATTGCAGGCGACAAAATCGACTTTTTTAATTAGCAGCCCGACTTTTTTAAGTCGGGTTGTTAAATCTATAACATCGCCCGTAATAATATCTTCTCTAAAATCACCTACGAGGTTGAAAACTTCTTTCTTAAAAAGGGTTGAACCTGTTAAAATTCCCCAAAACGGACGTAATTTTACATATTTAGCCTGTTCAGGAGTGTCTGGTGAACAAAAATCTTTTAGTTGTGCCATAATGATTTTGTTCTCAGAGGATTTTTGCATTTCGTTATAAAGTTTTCTAAGAGCGCCTTCTGTAAGACAATCGTCCTGATCTATTGTGAGCCAATAATTCCCATTAGCAGCTCTTATACCTGTATTTTTACCTGCAACCTGACCTTTGTGTTCTTTATTTATAATGACTCTACAGTCCATCTCTTCTGCAATTTGAGCGGTTTTATCCGTTGAAATATCGTCAATTACAATAATTTCGTGCGGAAAATCCTGATTTTTAATGCTTTCAATCGTTTCAGCAATATATTTTTCGCCATTATAACTTGGAATAACAACAGATATTAAATCTTGCATGCTTCCTCCACCTGCTCACCTACAGGAAGCCCGTAAACAATGTTATCTGTATGACAGTAATTGCAAAAAGCCGAATATGGTTTTGCGTAGAATTTTATAATCTCATCTGCCAGTTTTCGCGAACTCTTTTTCTCACGTATATTTACAAGCTCGGATTTAATATCAGGGGTTAATTCCATTGTTCTGGAAATAAACACGGATAATGTGCATTGGGTTAATATACCGTCACAAAGCATTTGACAATATTGTCCCCAACAAGAATTAAAGGTGTTGCGCAGTTTATCTTCATCTTGTTTGTCGGGATAAAGTTCCGGCATTGATTGAAAGCCAAGCCTTTTACTATCTTCATGAGGATGGCTGAATTGTATATGATTTTCTTCTAAAAGTTTCTTGTATTCTTCATATTTAACTGTCAAGTTATTTTTTAAATTTTTAACATCACTATAATCAGATAGCTGTACACCAAATTTCTTATTTTTCATTACTTTGAGTAATTCTTTTGTCGGAAGTATTGTACAATTAGTAGCTAAGAACACATGATGTATTTGTCTTTTAGATAGTGCATACTTAATCATTTTTGCTAAATCTTTAACAATTAAGGGTTCCCCTCCTACAAATCCAAAATAATCTATATAATCAACAGCTTTTAGAAGAGTATCAATATCTTTTTTGAACTGTTCAAATGTTACAGGTTTGCAGTGAGAATTTTCGGAGAAATAAGGTACAAATGTATTACAATGCTTGCAATTCATTGTACATTTTGTTGTGACTACATATTCACAAGTTGGCATAACCGCTTTTCTTTTTATTTGAAATCTAAGTTTTTGCAGTTTGTAATGAATATTTTCTCCTGTAAAATTCTTTAAAAAACTTAAAAGCGGACGTTTATATGGCAAAGCTCTGCACCAGGATATAACAGCAGTATTCCATACCAGTTTTAAGTTATTAGTTTTGTAATTTCTCCATTCTTTGTAATTCATTTTATTTCTCCTTTATATGTTGTCTTAATATTTTACTTAGTTGCTTTTGTCTTTCTATTCTTTTATTTTCAGTATTTTTATCATCAAGAATGAGCACATTTACTTCTTTTCCTTTTTTTGTTTTAAAAAGTTTAAATAAGAAATAACCGGTAAGTCTTTCAATTGCAAATCCTATAAGTCTGTTATCATAATAATTAAGAATATTTTGTGTTTCACTGAAATTCTTTAATATTTTTGCTTGATTTTCATCCTTTGAAATTTTCAGTAGATTATTCATTAAAGGAAATATCCATTCACAAAAATCGAAAAAGATTTGTTTTTTCATAACATAGATTTCCCAAAAATATCCGTAATCCTGAGACATATATTTATTCCATAAATTAACTTCTTCAGGATAAATTTGAGAAAGAGTATTACATGTATCATGATAAATTTGTTCTCCATGATGCTGTATAAACTGGTTTTTTAAATCCGGTGTAATTTTTAGTTTGGTTGGAGCATAAAAATCATAATCATATAATTCTTTCAAAAAACTTGACTCAAAAAGTCTTCTATAGCCAAAAGAACCAAAATACTCAGGGGCGCCGAGTTTATTATAGTTTTTCCAAGCCCAATATGTTCCGGTTAAAAATCCTATTTTCCTATTTAAATGCGAAATATTTCCTTCAAAATCGTTATCTGCCAAACAATTTTGATGGAGCCAATTTAAGTCTTCGTCGGATATAATTCCGTCTTTAGACATTTCTTTAGCCACACTTTTTCCAAGATGAATTGGAGTTAGTATATTGCTTTTAAATAGTGTTGAAGGCTTAATATAATTAACCAGTATTTTTATGTTCAAATTATCATATTCTTTATAGTTAAGCATTTATTCCGCCTTTTATATTTCTTGCAAGTTTAAAAATTAAACACTCCTTTTGATTTGCAAGTTCAATTTTAGCTCCTCCAATATGTGAAACGGTTCCGCCAAAATAATCATTAGGATATTTAGCATTGATGTAATCTAGTGATTGATAATATGATGCAGGTGTTTTATGATAACCAGACCAATGACAGGCTTCTAACCTGAAGGCATAAGATTCAATCGCATGTTGTTTTTTTGCATTTATACAAAAATCTTCTACATATAAATCCCATTTTAAATTTTCATCAAATCTAAGATTGTATTTCTTTATCAAAGAAGAGTGTACAAAAAGTGCCTGACAATCAAATGTATCAGAAGGCTCAATCCCTTTTTCCAACGCCCCAAGAGGTCTAAGTCCACTACCGTCTCTTCTTTTTTCATAACAAAACCCTGTTATATATACCATCAATTTGTTTTTATACATTTCAGCTTTTGAGCCGACAGGACCATAGATATAATTTTTATCTAAAGTTTTGAGTTTTTGACGAATATCTTCCATTGGTTCCCAATCACAATGACAAAAGACAAACCAACTGTCTTTTGAGTAATCATACTTCTCTAAAAAACTATTGTATCTGTGTGGTATAAAAATGTTTTCTTTTGTATTATCAAAATCTACAAGATGATTGTTTCGCGGTTCGGTAACAAACGGATTTAATCCCAGACATTTATGGTATAAATCGTAGTTGTTTACTACGCTTATAAAGTAAATATCTTCTCCGTCAGATGTGTTTAATGATTCTTTTACATAATTCCTTATTAGAAAATCATTGTATTCACTGAGCTTTTTATTAGATAATTCCAGCTCTTTTATTTTTATTAAATTATCTTCTATCGTTTTGTTCTTGACATAAAATACCAAATTTTCCTGATTTTTTTCTTTAAAACATTTATACAAAAGTGGAGATAATTCTCTAAGATGATAAAAGAAGGATTCTTTATCCCTGATATTTTCATATAAAGAAAGTAATTCTTTGCTTAAATAAAGTTTTGTATTGAAATCGACTTTTTCGATTACACCTGCCGTTATAAAAAACCATAATGCGCAAACAAAGTTACCTCCGTTATTTTGAGTGTTAAAAGAATTGACCAGATTAATAATTTGCGAAAGTCCTTTTAATTTGTCACAAATCCTATTAAAAGATGGTTTTTGAGCGGTTTGTGAATCAGAATGCGCACAAATATTAATATAAGCGTCGTCAACTGTTTCTATGTTTTTTGCATTTTTTGCGCAAAAGAGTGCAAAGACAGGATCTTCCATATCTCTCAGATTTGGAAAAATGATTTTATTTTCTTTAATTAAACTTGTTTTATAAATAGCGCTGCAAAATTCATATGAAAAATTGTTTTTGTAAATCTTAATTTTCTTGTTCAAATCTTCATTTATATAGCCTGAATCATAATACTTGTAGGAGCCCTTAATTATATCAGCTCCAGATTTAGAATACAGTTTTTCATAAAAATCCGGTGCAATATAATCATCAGAATCTACAAAGCCCAAGTATTCACCACAAGCCTGTTCTATTCCAATATTTCTTGCATAAGCTGCGCCCTTGTTCTCTTCTAAGTTGATGATTTTAACATTATATTGTTTTAAAATCTCAACAGATTTATCTGTTGAACAATCATTAATACAGATTATTTCAATGTCTGATAGTGTTTGATTACAAACACTATCAAGACATCTTTTTAGAAAGTTTTCTGCATTATAGACAGGTATTATTACAGAAACTTTTGGCATTACACTTCTGCTTTCTTTTCTCTTTCTGCTGTTTCTTCCTTGGTATAACCAATTGAAGATTTTTCAGGGCTCCAGCCGGTCTCTTCTTTTACTTCGTGTATAGGGTCTGCAAGCAGAAGTTCTTGTGCATCATTATATTCTTTTAAGCTAAGTGAAAAATCTTCTATGGTTGAAGGCAGATTTGCAATTCCATCATTATCATCTGATTTAAGAATCAGTTCTTTTTCTAACATTGCATTAATGAAATTATTGAACTCTTGTTCAATATTAGCGGGAGCAGCCTGCATTGATTTTAGAGCAGCAAGAATGGTTTCTGCAGGCGCTCCGTTTATAATATTTTCGTAGACAATTGTTGCAAGTTCGTTCATGCCATAATAAATCCCTGTTTCAGAATTTATAATAATTGCAATGCCGTCTGTTACATCAGCAAACATTTTTTCTTCATTTAATACATAATTGCTCATTCTTAATCTCCTTTTCAATAAATGTTTTTAAATACTCTACGTTTTTATAAATATCCGGGCACAAATTAATCTTGTAAAACTCAAAATCTTTAACAAAATTCATAAGCTTTTTAACTGTTTTAATATCATGCCTGTCTTGTGTCTGAATAATTGTTGAATGAATAAGGTGTGTAATTGCACGCCCTTTTTCCTGATTTGTGCAGCGAGTAATACTAGGTTCAGGATTACTTGTAATTTCAGGAAACATACAGATATTAATCGGATAACATTTCCTGAACTGATTATGAAACTTAGCAATATTAATAACGTATTTGTCTTTGCGTGCATTGTTGGAAACAAATCTTGTTCCTTCAAGCTCATCATACAATTCGTTGTACATTCTTGGCGAAAGTGTGATTATTGAATAAATTGGATGTGAATATAGCCTGTCTCCTGCTTTTTCCAATACCAAGTAGTCATCAGAAACATATTCAAATCCCTGCATCATAGCTAAAACCGCAAGGGTTGATTTTCCTCTCTGACCGCGAGCACAGAATAAAATTCCTTCATTCTCAAGCCCGACTACCGCACCATGAACAAGGTTTGAAGTCTCGGTTTTAACTATTTTGTTAAACATTTGGACGAAAATGTGTCCTTCTTTTATGAACTCTTCCGGTTCAAGGTTACGAACCCCGTAATAATAAGTGTTTGTATTTTTATCATAAGCGTTAAAGAAACCTCTAAACGGATCAATATCAAAAACAGGATTATGTTTTGAATACTCTTCATCAATAATACTTATTTGGTATTGTTTTTGTTTTGAAGCAAGTAATTCAATTCTTAGTCTTAAGTTTTGGCGCGGAGTAAAATCAGGACTGATTTTTGCAGGTAAGTTTTCAAAATCGTTTTCTTCCCAAACAATAAGGGTTGCATCATAGTCTGACGTTTCGTCTTGTAAACTGTAAGTAAGTTGTTTTTCAATTAATGGTATAAATTTATCGGATAAGCTGATTAGACGTACTGTTTTGCAGCCTAAATTAATATATTTAACAAAACAAACAGACTTGTTTTCTAAATATTCATTTACTCCTTCAAAATATTCACTTTTAAGATTTTTTATTATCATTACGTTCTCCTGTTACTAAACTTATTAATTTCGGACTGTTTCTAAAACTTTTTAAAATAATGTATTTAGGTTTTAGAAGCAGGTATTCTCCCCACTGTTTTGGATTTTTTATTACATCCTTGAACTTCATTGCACGACATTTTGTTCTGATATCTTCAAGGAAGAATCTTTTGTACATAACTTTTCGGGAATATTCGTTAGTCTCTTTTTCAAAAGGCATATCATCTTCAGGCAAAATATTTGATGAAAGTTTGTTTATGAATTTTATTGCAAAATTCATTTGTACTTCTGTTTTTGTCTTGCGAGCGTTTTCTTTTACTATGTTCCAGTTGAAATCAGGTGTTGATTCAAGGAAAAATTTGCAGTCAAAAACGGTGTATAAAATCCCTGCCTGACTTGTTTTATCTCTTAAGTTTTTAGCAAGGTTAACAAGCGCAATGAATATCATATCTTCTGCAGAAGGAACAAGTGATTTAACTCCGAAAACAGTTTCATAACGGGCACGTTTGAACAATCCTTCTATAAAGTTTTTTTCATGCCCTGTTCCCATATAGACAAATTTATGTAAATCTACAGTTCCTTCCCCGTTTTCATCATGAAAGTCAATAGAATGAATATCAATCTTTTCGTAAGTATATCCAAGCTCACTTATTATATCTGCGCACCTCATAAAATCTTTTTCAGGAATAACTATATCAATGTCGTTCATAACTCGTGGTAATTCCTGACGAAGATATTTCATAGCTCCGCCTTTTAGAATTAACGGTTCAATACCGTTTTTGTTTAAAGCTTTTCCTATCTTGGTATAATGTGCAATTGTTTTTAGATTACGAAATCTGAAAAAATTCAAAAGCCCTTTTAACCGCGGCTCTTCATACGAAGTGAATTTTAAAAGCGGATGCCTCTTTAGAAAATAAGCAAGCATTAATGATTTAGAAGCATCCTTTTTTTCAATATCCCAATCCCCTAATAGTTTATTTAAATCCTCTTGTGTAGGATTTTTTTCAAAGGTTAGTTTTAAAAGTTCTTTTTCTTCGTTAGCCAGTATTTCATTATAAAAGTTTTCAATCAACGCATCAGTAATTGATACTTTTTCGTTTAAATATCCGCTTTTATTAATTTCCTCTATCTCTTTATTCCACAAAATTTGCATCTGATTACTCCGAATAAATAATGTTTTTCACTTCTAAGGCTTTCCTTAACCTTCCATAATGTAATTCCAAAAAGTTTTTTTTCTGATTTAATTGCCCAAAACTCGCAGTCACGTATATTTGCATCATGTTCTTTTAAGAAATCCAAAACCTGCCTGCGTGCATAGTTTTTATCTGTATTGTGATGATTTCTTTGTTTAACGGTAGAACCGCTTCTTCTATAGTAGTAATAATTAACATTTGGTACTGTTACAACAGAATTTGCATAATACACAGCTTTTAAGGTATAAATTTTGTCTTCGCAATATACACCCTCCGGCCAAGTAATTTCGTGTTTTAAAAGAAATTCTCTTCGATATATTTTGTTAGTAGGACATTCGTTTTTTGCTTGTTTGCAAACATCAAATTTGTTTTGAAGACTTGAATACATTCCTTCTTTAGTGATATCAAGTCTTTTCTTAGTCTTTCCATTCCCAATTCTTATATTTGTTGCAAGTGCAATATCAGAATCATATTTTTTTGCTGTATTGTATAACTTTTCAAAGAAATCGGTATCAACCCAGTCATCAGAATCCACATATCCTATATATTCACCGTTTGCCGCTTTTACTCCTCGGTTACGTGCAGCACCTTGTTTTAAATTTTGTTGTTCCAGTATCTTTATTCTAGGATATTGCTTTTCATATTTTTTAAGTATTTTAATAGAGTTATCCGTAGAACCATCATTTACACAAATAATCTCAATCTCTTCTAAAGTTTGATTTACAAGACTTTGCAAGCATTTATCCAGATATTCTTCGGTATTATAAACCGGTACTATAACAGATACTTTTATCATATATTTACTTCCTCTTTCAAGTTTTTAGCACGAATTTATTTTGTAGAATATCGGTCAACCGGCTACATTAAATTTCTTGTTTAACTTTAGAAAATACTATACCTTATATAGTATAACAGTAATAATATACTATGCAATAGTAAAATATGTCAGTTCGTATACAATTCTATATGATTATATTTTCGCTTTGAATTTCTGATAATAAAACTATGAGTAATATTAAATTGTTGTTGGGTCAAAGAATTCGTGAATTGCGCAAGTCAAAAGGACTTACACAAGAGAGATTGGCAGAGCTTGTTGGAATAGGACCTGCAAATATTAGTTATATTGAAACAGGAAAATTTGCACCATCGATTGAGAATTTTGAGAAGATTGCGCAGGCTTTAGGTGTGCAGCCGGTAGAGTTGTATGTGTTTGAGCCTTTGAAATCTCCAAAAGAGATTAAGTCAGAATTATTTGAAGCTTTTGAGAATAATGAAGACCTTTTAAGACTGGTTTACAAGTTTTATCTTTCTGTAAAATAATATTAGAATATTCTCCTTCTCGGGAATAAAAAAATATTATTGTGAGGTATATTCTATGATATGCTATAGAAGGAGAGTTTATTATGAACAAAAACATTGCAGCTATTTTACTTATTTTTTTAGTTCCCTTGGGATTATACTGGGGATTAACAATAGATAAGTCTGTTGGTGTCTTGCCAAGCCTTGCATCTAACGGTCCTGAGATTATTAAGTTCTCTTCGCCAATGTGCTATGAGTGTCAGGAATTAGAAAAAATATTTGATGAAGTGTATCCTGCTTATTCAAATAAAGTTAATTTAAGAAAAATTGATGTTACACAAAAAAGTAGTGAAACTCAAAAATTAATTAAGCAATATGAAGTTAAACTTGTACCAACTTGTATTTTTAAAGATTCAAACGGAGCAGTTATAAGAAGAACAGAAGGTTCAATTCAACCAAAGATTTTAGAAAATTACATGAAGGAACAAATAAATGGATAATTTATTGCAATCGTTTTCAGGTGGAGCATGGTATTTGATGCTGGCTGCATCTTTCGTGGGAGGTGTGCTTGCCTCAATTTCACCATGCTCGCTTGCAATGCTGCCTTTGATTATCGGATATGTTGGCGGATATTCTAAAGAAACGCCTTTAAGAACATTTTTGCAATTGTGCTGTTTTATTTTAGGTACAGCAATTGTATTTACATTGATAGGAATTGCATGCGCATTAACGGGTTCTGTTTTTGCATCTGCTATGGGTGGTTATTTTACTGTACTTGTTGCTTCTTTGTTAATGGTAATGGGGTTGAAATTATTAGGTGTTTTAGAATTTGAAACTCCTACAATAATTAAGGCAATGCCGCAAAATACAACAAATTCTATATTTGTTTATCCTGTTTTATTGGGTATAACTTTTGCATTAGCAGGAACACCTTGCTCAACTCCGATTTTAGCAGGAATAATGGCTTTTGCTGCTATGGGTAAAAATATAGCATTAGCAATTGTCATGCTGTTTCTTTTTGCCTTAGGTCAAGGTGTAATTCTTATTCTGGCAGGATTGTTTACTTCCGGTTTGAAGAACATGAAATCTCTTGCGGCTTTCACAGAAGGATTATTGAAAGTTAGCGGCGGATTATTGGTATTGGTTGCGATATTCTTGTACTGGAAAACCTTTTCGCCATTAGTTTAGAAGTTCTTGCTCAATAATTTCGGCAGCGGTTTTTATAAAGCTTTCACAGGGGCGTTCTTGATAATATTGTTCAGTACGTTTGGATGGTATTGGAGAGTCTGCTCCTTCCGGTAAACCGAGTAATTCCCTGCAAATTATGGTGTCATGTATGGTTTTGAATTTTTCTGCCAGATTTTGAATTCTGGTATAGTGTTCGGTTTTGATTTCGTCATCGTCGGGTTCAGTATAACCATATTTAAGTCCGGCTATTGCAAACATTGATGTTACGGCACCGCATACTTCACGAAGCCTGCCCATGCCTCCTCCAAAAGATGAAGAGAGTTTTAGAGCTGTTTTTTTATCAAATCCGAATTCTTCTGCAAAAGCCAGAAAAACTGATTGAGCGCAGTTATAACCTGATTTGAAATTGTTTACAGCTTTATCTGAATAATGTCCCATATAAATATTTTAACTTAAAAAGGAGAAAATTATGTCAAATGAAAATTACAATGTAGAGATTAAAGAAGAAAAATGTTTTTGTCATTCAAAATGGTTTAAAAAGTTATTGTTGACAACGTTAGGAACTTTTTTAGGCGTGTTATTTGCACTATGTTTATTTTCTGCAATTCATAAGCCGGCAATGCCTGCAGGCTGTCCATGCGGATGCGGCTGCCCAATGATGCGTGCAATGATGTATCATCATAAATTTGATAATCATGGATTACGAGGAGATTTCCATAGAAAGTCTCCTGTGAAGGTAGAAATAGAGGATTAGAAGTTTTTGACGCGGATTTAAAATCCGCGTCTTTACTTTTAAAAATGTTTATGTAACAATAGTTCTTGTAAATTTTATGCCAAGGTAGCTCAGTTGGTGAGAGCGCACGGCTCATACCCGTGAGGTCGAGAGTTCGAATCTCTCCCTTGGTATTTTTATTAAAAGCGGGATACATCCCGCTTTTTTAATAGCAAATTTGTTTTTTTACAGGTTTTTATGTTATTAAGAGGAAATTTAATAACATGAAAATATATCCGGTTACAACTGTAAAACCTGCTTTTCAAGGGCAAAAACAAATCATTAATAAAACTATTGCTTCAAAAACGGCCGTTCAAGAAAATATTGTAAAACCGTCATTTTTTAATAAATTTTTTTCAAAATTCTTTAAGAAATGAGGTTGTTCAAGAAAGTTCAAGCCTCAAAGAACCTATTGTTAAAATAAGCAGACCTCAGCTTAATCCAGGAAAGGTTCAGGATAAGCGAATTTTTGAATTGGAAGAAATTATTTATAATCCGTTGTTGGTTCAAGAGTTTTTTAAGACTTATCCTGATATAGATATCAATTCTAATGATGAAAATGGCTATACTCTTCTTTTAAGAGCGGTATCTCGTGGTGATGGAAGATTTATAAATAGCCTTGTAGAGCTAAATAGACTGGCTAAATATGGTAAAGTTGATTGGAACGCAGTTGCACCAAATGGCAATAATGCGTGGATGATTGAATTAGATAGAACTAAAGATGATAAATATGATACTATTGCTTATTCATTTGCTGGCTGGGTTAAGCCTGATTATATAAATCCTATAACGAAGAAAACAGTTCTTCAAGAAGCTATAATAAGGAATGATGAGGAGTTTATCAGAAGCTTTACTTCTCGTGTTCGTAAAGATAATCGTACATGGTTTAATATAGATATTACTCATCCGGATACACCGCCGACGGCAATTTTGGCTCTTCAACAAGGTATTAAAGGTTATACATTGGAGTCGATTTTCGACTATGAACCTGATTTTGATGCTGTTTACAACGGTCTCTCAATATATGATTATAGAGAAAATATTGATTCTGGCAAGATTTTAAATGAATTAAAGTCTCATTTAGTTAATAAGAAGTTTGCAGAACTTAAAGCATATTATGAAAAAGAAGGAAATTTAAGCTTACAACAAATTTCTGATCTTATGAACTTCCCGCGTTTTGATTTAATATGTGATAAACCGTTAAATAATATCGGTGAACATATTGGACATTTTATAGCAGAAATTTATCCTAAAGATTTTGAAGAAACTAAAAAAATAAGTGAATTAATTGATAGATTAGCGATGCATTATATCTATAATATTTCAAGGCTTTTAACTCATGGGGATGTTACCGGAAAAACTCCGCTAGAAAAAGCTTTTGAAGCTCGGAATACTATTGTTTTAAAACTGTTTATACACAAATTATCTGGTAGAGGTCGTTACGCGAAGCTAGACGAAGTTGATTTAGCCGGTAAGATAAAGAGATTAGTGGAAGCATCTGATATTGATAATAAGGACGAACTCCTTAAGCTTTTATGGTCTAAATATTAGAACTTTTTAAACATTCTATCAGAATGAATTCTTGCAGTTGTCTTCCCTTTGTTTAAATATCCGAGCTGAATATCGGTTTCTACAAGCTGCTCGGATGGAGTAATGAGGTATACCTGACCATTTATATCAATATTCTTCGTCATAAAATTATATGCGTGTTCGCGTTTCTGTTCTTCGTTCATCGTCAGCCATTCAAAACTTTCTACAAAAAGCTTTTTGTTGTTTCTTTCAACTTCCTCCGGCAAGAAGAATTTTTGTCCTCTGCCTTTGTTTTCAATGTAATTTGACTCATCATGACGAGTTACATTTTTCGGGTTTAAACTCTCATAACCTTCAAGAGAGCTTTTTGTTATAATTTTTAGCCTGTTATAAATTTCTTCATATAAACTTTTTGCTGTTTCGTGGTTGTTGATTCGGTTTGGATAATTATATTTCAAAAGAATTGAGCCGATTTCTATATTGTTTTTGAATAATGGTAAAAATGTTTTCAGTGCATTTACAACCTTTTCAATATAGACTTCTTTTGTTGAGCTATAAAACGGGTTGACAGAAATTGCAAATTCTTTTATGGATTTCGGATTATTTTGTATATAGCTGCATAGTTCTTCTGCTGATTTTTGAGAAAACATATCATTTACAGCCCAGCCGGAAGTTACAAGCACCAGAGGAAGTCCGAGTTTTTCATAAATTTCCTGTAAGGCTTCTCTTGTATTATGGATATCTCCTTTTGAGTCTTTGATTTTTGCTACGGGTAAATTTGCGTCTTCAAAAAGTGTTATATGAGAATTCCCTTGTAGTACATTAAATCCAAGTCTTTCAGAAAGTGTAGAAAAACCTTTTGTAACTCTTTTTAAATCATCCCAAAGAATTGTATTAATTTGATTAGCGGTTTCTTTGATTGGAGCGAGAGCATTACGCAGACAGAAAGTGCATTGCTCCCTGCATCCGCGGGCAAGATTTAGTACTTGAAACCATTTCGTTAAAAACCTGATATCCTCCATTTTCACTCCTTCAAACAAAGAAATGCCTTCTTGTATCCCTTCGATTTTTGAAATATTAATCTTTTCGAGGGGAAAGGCAGAATTCCTTATGCTTGTTGGGATATGTAGTGGTTGGATTTGCATTAATGTTTAATCCTGCGAAGAATATTATGTAACATAGATTTTTGTTTAATTGCAACTTGTTCCATATTTTGTGTTCTGTTTTTTATGGAATTAAGCAATTTTTCTAGAAGAGAGTCGTATTCTTGACTGAAATCCAAACCTTTTGATTTTTGGATTATTTGAGTTAATTCTTTCATCATACCAATTTCGCTGTCATTAAACTTTGATTTGTCTGATTCGTTTACAACAAGAACAAAACTTCTTTTAGCAGCATTTATTGTATCAACAAACATTTTATCAGCTGCGAATTCTTCATCTTGAGGAACAAAATCTTTCATATCTTTTGCAGAGATTAAAGCAAGTGCAGGGTCTCTAAACACCGGTTGTGCTTGAATTTCTTGTCTTATTTCCAAACTGTTTGTCTGACATTCAGGACTTAGGTTGCGTCGTAGTTTTGCGGCTTCAATTTCTGATGCGAAGAATTCATCCAGACTGTGTTCAGAGTCGTTTTCAATAGAGCAGACAAAGTTTAGCATAAATTGTGCCATATTGTGACAGCCTTGGTCTTGAATTTTATAATCGTGCAGCGCTTTTAAATCCGCATAGCGCTGTTTCATTCTTTCTGCTTCAGCAGCTTTTAATGCTCTTAGCATTGCTTCATGTTCACGATTTGATTTGAATGAAACATTTCTATTTATATAATGAGTTTGACCAATTTTTTGTACTAACATTTTTACTCCTTGTTTATCTTATTATAGAATTTATTATATTTTATCCGCCAATTTCTTTTAATAGTCGTATTAGTCCTGTATTTTCCGCTGCAATTGCTTTATCCAGAGGTGTTTGATCTATAAGGTTTCGGTTCTTAAAGTTATACCTGCCGTGTTTAAGTAATGATAATATGTTTGATACCCTGCTCATTGTATTAAAGTCTTCGATATCAACATGTATATCTGCCAGTAAATGCCCAAGAGTATCATTTACTATATTTATATCCTGATTTAGCCAATGTGGATTTAAAGCATTAACACTGTTCAGAGCTTTTATAGTTGTTTCTATTGCATCAAGTGTCAGATCCCCGTCTTTTTCATATAATTTTTGTAAATCTTTTATAAAATACTTTGGAGCAGCATTTTTTACCAGAGGATAGTACTCAGTGTTGTGTGAATAGCTTAGTATATTTTGATTATTATAAGTAATGTTAAAATCAAAGCTTGGATGATTAACAATATCTAGAATCCTATCAGGGTCAATATTTTCAACTATTGCATGAAAAGCCAGCGGTTTTGGGGGATCGTTTTTGCCCCTTTGTCTTATTGACATAACATTGACATTCGGATTTGCTAATATCGTTTTAAGCCAGCTTTGCTTGAAACAAAGAACTTCTTCAAATGGTGTTAAACCATTAAGGCGACCAAAGTGCCGAAAAATGCTTGGAGCATTAATGTCATATTTTTCCGGCGGTATCTGCATAAGAAAATTCATTAAACCTTCATAATCATTAGAAACATCATTGTTTTCCAGTATAATTCCAGCGGCATTTCTTCCGTTTTTATCATAAGCATTCCAATTAACTTCGTCTACTGTTAGCAAAAATTTTAAAAGCCTCAAATTTTTTTCTTTGAATGATTTTGTAACGAGAGTATCACCGTTTTTGTTTCTGGAATTAATATCAATATTCGGGTTTTCCGTAAAAAATCTGTTGCGCAAATATTCACTGCCAGCAAGTGATTCCAGTCTGAAAATCTTTTCATCTTGATATTTTACATCTTTTAAAACTTCTCTTGCTTCATTTGAAACGTCTCCTTTTTGCATCATATCAAGTGCTGCATTGAGGTTTTCACCCTTTGATTTTAAGAATTTTAAGAGTTCAATATTGTTGTTTCTAATGGTTGTTCTAATAAGCGGTGTATCTGCTATAGGAGTCCAGATTGTAGCGTTTTCAATAACAGAAATACAATATTTTTTTAATTTTTCGTATTGAGGTTTGTCAGGTATATCTGCAATTCGGCAAATGTCCTGATAGTCATTTGTCGGAGAGTTTCTCCAGTTTCTGCTAAAAATATGAATATTATAGACTGAATTTTCACATTTTTCGATTACTTTATCAAGTTCCTCTCTTGTTTTGAATTTCATTCCTGTAATGTATGGAATATCAAATTTAGGCTTTGATGAGAAAATAGACCTTTTTAAATCCAATCCTATTCCAAATATGAAATTGGTGTCTTCTTTATGAATAGAAATATCAAAATAATCAGCCCAAGTACTTATAAAATCGTTTCTCAAAATATCTTCTTTTGAGCAGTTCAGGGCCTTTAGAGTCTTTTTTGAAACTTTAAGTTCTTGGAAATTAGGATTGTTTCTATTCTCTGATATTGGCGAAATTCTCATTTTAAACCCCTTTTGCCCCCGCTTTTTTAATTAGATCAAGAGCATTTTCAAGCGTGATTGGAGTTCTTGTTTTGATAGAATTTCTTATGATATTGAGTATAGTTTGTGATATTTTACTTACTGATAGACCTGCAAAGGCTACAGCCAAAGCTTGAATTGCGTCAGGTGTATTAAGCTCTTTTGTGATAGGTCTGTCATCAAGAAGCTTTTTGATGATTCCTGTTCTTGATTCAATATCGGGGTCTCCGACATAAACACAAACTCCTAATCTGTCGGCATTTTCATAAAACGCCGGTTCAATTTGGTTCAAATCGTTTGTTGCCATTGCATATATTATACCGTCTTGTTCGGCACTCATTATCATATCTTTGAAAAAGTTTGTTTCTTCAATATTATGCTGATGAGTTATCATTGAACCGCTTGTTTTGGGTACAAGTTGTTGTGCTTCATCCATAAACAAGATACTTCTTTCGCCTGTCATTTTAAATTTATAGGCAAGCTGGTTTCGAACTTCTTGAGCATTTTTTGCAAGCTGGTGAATATATGAACTTCCGATATTCCCGCTGTTAAGCGAATAAATAGGTATGCCCATTTCATTGGCAACAGCTTTAATTATTGTTGTTTTGCCGTTTCCTGGCGGGCCATGAAGTATAAACCCTTTTGTAATAGGTAATTTGTTTTCTTTTAATAGTTGAAGAGTCTCAGGTGTATAAATATCTATAATTTCAGATCTTAGAACTTCTTTAACGTTATCCATTCCGCCTAAGGCATCAAGTTGTTGAGGATCACTGTCAGCCATAGACATGCGCGGATATTTCGTATCGTACATTATGGTTGAGTCTTCGGTAATATTTAATCTGTGTCCTGCATTTTTAGATGTTTGAGAAAGCATTTTTTCAATGTCTTTCTTCTTTCTGGTCTTAATCGCGTTATCAAATGCATCTGAAAGACTTGTATCATTTATAACAAACTCAGCAAGCGCGTCATTAACTATAGCAGAAATCGAAGATGCAACCATTCCGTTACAGCGTTTAGCAAATGAGTTTAGTTGTTCTTCATTGTCAAGTATAGTTTTTATTTGAGGGTTGTCGCTTCTTTCTGTTAATAAGTTTGTTATTATTGATTTTGCAGCTTTAGCATCACAATGTTCAAAATGAATAACAGCACCCATTCTTCCGTCTCTTGTTAGGGAGTCAGGAAGTGATTCCACGTCATTGGTTGTACCTATAAATAAGATTTTATTTCTGCCCCTTTCAATCTCTTGAAGCAGAGTATTAACTTCTTCTGCGCCGGTTTGGCTTTGGTCTTTTTGGAAGTGATCTATTTCATCAATTAACAGAACGCTTGCTTCTCCTGTTTCATCAAATTTGTCTATAAGCTGGTCTATGATTCTTCCAATATTTTTGCTGGTTTCGTGAACATAGGAAGAGCCAATATCCGACATTTTAAGAACATATAGCGGTATTTTTAAGCTTCTTGCAATAGCTTTTGCTATATATGTTTTACTTGTACCCGGATCTCCTGCAAAAACTCCACCGGCAGGAAGCTGAAGTTTTGCAGCTCTTAGTTTATCAGCATTTCTCCAAGGTTTAAGTATTGTATCTTCTACGCTTGATTTAGTTGCCGGCATGCCTGCAATGCTTTCAAAATTCGGAGCATCGTATTCTGTAGGCTGGTATCTTTTCTGATAGGTATCGTACATAGAGGTTTTATTGTATTCATTAATTTCCGGGATACCTTGTTCTTTAGAAAAGATTTTTATTCTTTCTAATAAATCCGTTGTTGAAACTGATTTATTCTGGTTAGTTACGGCAAATATAACAGCATCATTTAATACATGCTTAATTTGAGCAATAGAAAAACCTTGTGTTTTATTTGCAATATCTTCTAATTTAATATTTTTTAAGAGGTCTCTATTTTTTGCATAATGTTTTAAATATTCTAATCTAGCCTCATAATCCGGAGATTTAAAACTAAGTATTCTATCAATTTTACCGGGGGTAAGGATTGCTTTAGGGAGATTTTCTGGACATTCTGCCGAAAATACTATTAATGCACCTTTCTTTGAGGTTTCATTAAGAGCACTTAAAATTTGGTTGGTAAGTTCTCCGGTTTGAGCGCCTTGTTCGTATAAATTATCTAATCCGCGCATGTAGATAATGGCGCGTTGTTTAGTTTTTTGAAATCCTTCTGATACAAGATTTATTAAATTGGACATTTCTCCTATACTTGTTACTTCAAATACCGGCATGGATGTTTCTGCCCCAAGGGCTTTAACAATAGAAGTTTTACCGTTGCCGGGAGGTGCAACAAGCAACAGCCCGTTTGGAATTGAGGTTCTATTTTTTTGAAGTGTATTATTAATTTTTTCATTCGTTACTGCTTCAACTATACTTGCTTTGAGTACAGTTTTAATTCTTTCTAACCCAACAATTGCGTCCATATCAATAAATTCAGGACTATCAATTCTTTTAAACCCTTCTGTTCCTGCAATTTTAATTTCTTTTTCTTTTGATTGTTGAATAGTTTCTTCTTGTATTATTTTTGTTTGCGGTTTTGGTACAAACATTTCAAAATATGACTTCTTGGCTGTTTCTTCGTTTTTAGGAGTTATGATTTCTTCTGTTTTTGCATATTCTGTTTGGGCAACAGTTGATACAACTTCTTTTAATTGTTCTTTTACTTGAGCAGCTGTAATTGTTTTTTCAACATGCTCTTTTACTTCTGTTGGGACTGCAGCATCAAGTGCAGCAGGACGAAAATTGTTGTCGAGCGAATAAGTATTAGCGCCTTTTGAAATCATTAATTTAGAAATCTTTTCACTAGGTGACATAGCAAGCGGAGTTTTTCCATCTTCTCCGCGCTGGCGTAGGAATTCTTGTGCTCGTTTGGGGTTAATAAGCATTTGCTTTATGCTTTCATAAAACCCCTTTTTTGTGATTATATGAATGATATGGTTGCCATTTTCATCAACAGGGGTTATTAAATCCTTCTGGCTTCTTAAAAAAAACAGCGCATCTCTGTCATTATCAATCTTTTCAAGTAGATAAAATAATGATTTATAATCTGATTTAAAGCTTACATTTTTGCTAGTTAAATAGTTGTTAACTAATAACATCGGTCTAGTACTACTCCATTGGTAATAATACTAAACCACATAAAAAAATAATTTGCTATTAGATATATTTTAACAAGTTATTTTCTGCTTTAACAATATCTTTTTCAGTTAAGGCTAAAAAGGACTCCAAAATTGTTTCTTTCATAGGTAATAACACTTTTTTTAAAGGAGCAGATGCATTGCTCACAAGTCCTAATGTTCTTTGAACTCCATCTCTGGTACGAGTTTCAAAAAGAGCTAAAGAAGTAGCTTCATCACATCCCCATTCTTTAAAGTTCTTAGATTGGTTAAAAAACAAATTGCAGTAATTGTTTCCTTTTTTATTTGCCTCATAAAACATTCTTTCTTGTAAACGTTTAGGTATTTGAGCCTGATAAGAAACAGGCGAAACTCTGTTTGTCTGCATAATAACTCTCTCCCCGATAATACAACACAAACTAATTCTATTTTATTTTAAAGCTTATTTCAATTATTAATTAAGGCTGTTTTTTAGGGCTTCAATTTCTCTTTGAGCTTTGGCTTCCTGCTCTCGCTTTGCTTTGTTATAACGAACTCTTTGTTCAGGAGTTAGGATTTTTATAAACTCTTGTTCATATTTGTTTTTTATTACAGAAATCTTTTGTTCGTTTTTTTCAAAATCTCTTTTTATTGCATCAACTCTTTCAATTGTGCAATTTTCGCTATTAGCTAAATTCTCCAATTGTTTTAATTTTAAAGATATCTGTTTTAAATCAGGTTCAAGTTCTTGATAAATTTGGTTATCTAGCTTATTTATTTTATTTTTTTGTTCATAGGTGAGGTTTAAGCTGGCATAAATATCAGCTCTGTGTGTTTTTAAACGATTTAACAACTCGTCTGAATTTTGTGCCATTACCTGTGTGCACATTAATAAAGCTAAACTCATTATTAAAACTATCTTTTTCATATTTTGCCCTCCTTAATAATTATAACATGTTTTATTCAAATAAAGAATATGTAAAGGCTCTTAAAATGTATGATACTATTAAATTATCGAAGTAAAGGAGAGGAATTATGATACCTATTTTAGATTCAAAAAGACAATACGCAAAAATTGGTGCGGAAGTTGAAAAAGCAGTGTGTGAAGTTTTACGTTCAGGTTCTTATATATTAGGGCCAAATTGTAAAGCCTTGGAAACTGAATTGGCAAAGTATATCGGATGTAATTATACAGTTACATTGAATTCCGGTACTGATGCGCTTCACTTAGCATTAAGAGCATTGGATATCGGTGCGGGTGATGAAGTTATTACAACAGCATTTACTTTTGTTGCAACAACAGAAGCTATCGGTATTGTAGGTGCAACTCCTGTTTTTGCTGATATCGATAAAGATACATTTAATATTGATGCTTCAAAAATTGAAGCTTTAATAACACCTAAAACAAAAGCAATTATTCCTGTTCATTTATACGGACAGCCTTGTGATATGGATATGATTATGGATATCGCAAAACGTCACAATTTATATGTAATCGAAGATTGTTGTCAAGCTATCGGTGCTAAATATAAAGGTCAAATGGTTGGTACATTCGGTGATATCGGATGTTACAGCTTCTATCCTACTAAAAACTTAGGCGGAATGGGTGATGGCGGTTTGATTACTGTTAACAGCGAAAACCTTAAAAACAGAATTATTGCACTTCGTAACCACGGCGGTGCTGTTAGATATTACCACGACGAAATCGGCGTAAACTCTCGTCTTGATGAAATTCAAGCTGCTATTTTAAGAATTAAGCTTAATTATATTGATGAATGGAATTCCGCTAGAAGAGATCATGCAAAAACTTATAACGAATTATTTGCAGGATGTTCTGATATTCAAACTCCGGTTGAATTAGATAATACTTATTGTGTTTACCACCAATACACAGTAAAAATTCCTAACAGAGATAATATCCACAAAATGCTTCAAGAGTCAGGTATTGGCGCAATGCTTTATTATCCTGTTCCATTGCACTTGCAAAAAGTTCATGCTCATCTTGGATGGAAAAAGGGTGATTTGCCTTATACTGAAAAGAATACAGAAATGGTTATTTCTCTTCCAATGTTCCCAGAGTTAACATTAGAAGAACAAAAAACCGTTGCTTCAACATTGATTGAATGTATTGAAAAATCTAAGGCTCTTGCATAACTTGGAAAAATCAGGTATTATAGAGGGGTGAAGTTTTGGCTTCACCTCTTTTAATATATTAACGAGGAAGAAGATATGAGCAATATTGTAATTTATTCAACAAGACCAATGCCTGAATTGGAAGCAGTTCTTATGGACATTGATGAAGCAGATATTAGAACCGTCAGTATTGAACAAATGAAGGATTATGCTGTTATTAATCCGTCATTGATGATAGTTGAAAATATTGACCTTGCAAAAGATGCATTAATGACAAATAAATTTCCATGCCCGATTTTATTCTTTGGACCAACAAGACGTGATGTTACTGTAAGAGCAGAAGGTCATGACTTTATTGCTGATCCTTCGAATAAAGATGAGTTAATTGTAAGGGTAAATGCCCTTTTGAGAATTAAGCTTATTAAAGATAGATTAGAAAGAGTTAGCGCTACAGATGAACTAACAGGTTTGCATAACAGAAAATATCTTCAAGAGCGTTTGGAAGAAGAAATCTCCCGTTCAAAACGTTATGGAACAAAGCTTTCTTGTATTCTTTTTGATATTGACTTCTTTAAAGTGGTTAATGACATGTATGGCTATGAGTGGGGTGATATTCTTCTTAAGAACATTGCTAATAAACTTACTGCAATGGCTAGAAAAGAAGATATTGTTACCCGTTATGGCGACGAAGAATTTCTTTTAGTTCTTCCTAATACATCAGAAGAAAACGCTTTCTTGTTTGGAGAAAGATTTAGAAGAGAAGTTGAGAAGATGGAATTTATTCCTGCAGGTGAAGAAGAAGCTCACAAGGTGACTATTTCCGGCGGTATTTCAACTTATCCTTGTATGCAGGATGTTGAGGAAGATGCAAATACGGTTATCAGATATGCCGAACACGCACTTTATAACGCAAAACACAGAGGAAAGAATAAAATAGTTCAATTCTCGCAAATGAATTTGGAAATGTAGTTTAAAAAGGGTTGGCGCAAAGTCAACCCTTTTTAGTATATTTAAAGGATTTCGAATAGCTCAAAATATTGTTTAATATATAAAGAATAGTATAAAATCGGAGATAATTATGGATATATTTGCAGTCATAGGTATGTTTCTTGGTATTGGCTTAATCCTTTTAGGTCAAGCTATGGAAGGCGGAAACATTGGTCAGTTATTGCAGATTACAGCTGCGTTTATTGTAATCGGCGGTACTACCGGTGCAATTGTTTTGAGTTTTCCAATGCCGGTTATTAAGTCTGCAATTATGATGCTTAAAAATGTATTCATGCCTCCAAAAACCGATTTCAATGCTTTGATTACAGAAATAGGCGGATTTGCTCAAAAAGCAAGAAAGGAAGGTATCATTGCTCTTGAAAAAGAAGCGAATACTGCTTCTGATTCTTTGTTAACATTAGGTTTAGGTGCTGTAGCCGACGGTACCGACCCTACTCTTGTTAGAGAAATGATGGAAAACCAGATTGAACAGCTTGAAAATCACGTTAATGCAGCTGCTAAAGTTTACGAATCTTTTGGCGGTTACTCTCCGACTCTTGGTATTATCGGGGCGGTAATGGGCTTAATTCAGGTAATGCAAAACCTTTCTGACCCTTCTAAGTTAGGTGCAGGTATTGCGGTAGCTTTCGTTGCAACAATTTATGGTCTGTTTGCTGCCAACCTTGTAATGATTCCATTAGGAACCCGTATTAAATTTATTTATCAAAATGTATTTTTATATAAGAATATGATTTTAGAAGGCGTGCTTTCTATTCAAGCTGGTGAAAGTCCTGTTTTGATTGAAAGAAAATTGCGTTCATTTATTCTAGAAGACAACAAGGAAGGCTAATGGCTAAAAAGAAACATAAACACGAAGAACACGAAAATTTAGAGAGATGGCTGGTTTCATACGGTGACTTTATTACACTTCTTTTTGCAACCTTCGTTGTTTTGTATGCTCTTGCTCAAGTGGATGCTACTGACTTTGCGCGATTAGAAGAGTCGCTTAAAACAGCTTTCAACCAGAATACATTATTTGATGGGCAGCAATCAGTAATGGACGGAAGTGATTCTATCTTTGACCAGCAAACTGCAAACTCTTTCATTCCTTCATTAATGGTGGAATACATTAGCCCTAAATACGAAAGTGATTCGTTTAAGGAGATTGATGAACAGATTAAAGAATTGTCTGAAATGGGTGAGTTAAGCGGTATTAATTCCAAAATAACCGATAAAGGCTTATTGATTACTTTTGATGACAAGTACTTGTTTGCTCCGGGCTCTGCATATTTAGACCCAAATGCCCGCAAATTACTTGATAAAGTCGGAGTTCTTATTTGTAAAAAGTTCGTTTTGCATAATATGATTATTGAAGGTCATACCGATAGTGATGGGATTTCAAGCAGACAGTTCCCGTCTAACTGGGAACTATCCGGTGCAAGAGCATGTTCGGTTGTAAGATATCTTATAAATAGATTTAAATTCTCGCCATCATTATTCTCTGCTGTCGGCTATGCTGATACAAGACCTTTAGAAACAGCAATTTCTCCAAAAGATCCTGCAAATAGAAGAGTTGAAATATTAATACTAAAAAATAAATACAAAGGTCAATTCGGTGCAAAAAACGATTATACATTGAGCTTGTCAAAAGCACAACAAGATGCTATTCAAAAGCAGCGTGAGAATATTATTAAAAATGTTGAAGGCGATTCTATTTCTCTGGCTGCAAGAAAGTTGCTCGAAGAAGCTCATAATAGAAAACAGATTGAAAAACAGAAGAGTAATAAACTCTCAAAGCGTAATATGGAATTGTATGTTAATTTAGAACCTGAAAATAAGGATGAAAATTACAACATGCCATCTGTAGAAAAACGTGTAATCAAATTGAATACAAATATTCCTGAGGATGAGGATTTTGGTCTATGATAACACATGCTGTCGGTTTATCACTTGGTCCTACTTCATCTATTGAAAGCGGTGTTGCAGTTAGAGAAGTTCAAACAGGAAAACTTATTCATCTCGATAAATTATATTCAATGAATGATGTAATGTTATTTTTTGAAAACTATCCGTCTTTAAAAAATTCTGTAATTTGCATATCTCTTCCATGGGATAATACAATGATGGACGGGAAATGGAGAGTCCTTTCAAAACCGTATCAGTTAATTCATACTCTTGGACATTTTCCTAATAAAGAAAATTGGATGCAAAGATTTTCAACTCGCGGTAGTGAGTTTTTTAAGAATTTAACTGAACAAGGTGCTGATATTACCAGATTCGAAGTTTATTTAACCCGTCAGAAGTTTAATCTCTATTCGAACTATAAAGAACGCTCATCAGCGGATTGTAAATTTTTGCAGTCTGCTTTAAAGTTCGAATACGGGTTCGAAGAACTACCTTCAAATATGCTTCCTGTTGCTCAACTTGAAGCAATTGTGGGTACAATTCTTGCCTGTGAAAAACTAAATAATAATACCGGTAAAATTTTTGATTTCAAAGGCTTAGATGTTATTAATTTAGTGTAAATATTTGTAAAGTTATGTCGAAATAAAAGCAATTTAAAAGTTTCATATACGTTAAGTCAAATGTATTATAATACAGATTGGGAAAGGAATTATTATGGTAAATATTCAGCCTGTGGAACCAAATTACAGCGCAGTAAAGATTCGTGTCAATGATGCTAAAACTTTTAATCTTGGTGAATCTAATATAAATAATGGCACTTATAATGCAACCGATATAGAAGTTAACAGACCATCTGTTTATACATATCCTGATTTGGATACGCTTATGGCATATAAAATGACTAAGATTGATGTTCCAAAACCTAATGTAACTACAACTGAAGCAGAAAAAGAATTAACATTTAAAGCTGCTCCTAAAAAAGTTGAGGTAATTCCTCCTGTTGAGATTAAACCGGAAGTTGATATACAAGAAGTATCTGAAAAACTTTCAAATTCAGATTATGATGTTCAAGCACGACAACTTCACGATATGGTAAAGGCTGCCGGAGCTAAGGAAGATGGTGCAAAACCATATATTGCTCCTGAAATATTTGAATCCCTTGTAAAAATTATTAAAAAGGATGTAAATGGTTTGGCAAAGCCAACTCCAGAACAAGATGATGCAAGAAAAAAGCTTAAAGAAAATTTGATTGCTGCAGATAAAGCATTTGAAGAAGGTGTTGATCCTAAAACTTTCAAAATGCCTCACGATATGACGGAAGAAGAAACAAAGCTTGCATTGACTCTTACTCCGTTTGAGCAGGTTGATAGAAATAAAACATACGCATTAGCAGTTACAGCATTACTTGCAAAAGCTTATGCTGACGGTGTAGAAAAACAAACTGGAAATGTTGTTCCTCTAACAGATTTGCCAGGTGCTTCTGCTATGGTAGATGTTTTAAGAAAAGAAAATAATCCTGATGTAAGAATGACAGCTCTTGATTCATTGAGATATATTTCAAGACCGGAATACAAAGAAGAATTGGTAACAATTTTCACTCTTGCAGCTCAGGATAAAGACCCTAAAGTAGCACAATATGCCGCAATTATGGCAGTGATGCTTTCAGGCTTAGAACAGAATGGCGGCGCACAAGCTGCATAAATAAAAAAAGAGGTGTCATGGACACCTCTTTTTTTTATTTTCCTGAATGAGTAGCTTTATATTTTTTCTTGCCCTCTTTTTTCATTTGCTTGAGAATTCTTTTTTGTTTTGGAGTTAAGATTGATTCAAAGTTTTTGAAATTAGCTTTTCTAATTTCCATTGCTTGTTTTTCAAGTTCTTTTAACTCGGCTTCAATAACGGCAAGTTTTTCTTCTTGGGCTTGAACAGCTATTCTTGAACGTTTTACCATTTCGGCTTCTTGTTTTTTTGCTTTAATCTGCTCCATAACAGGCTTCATTCTTTCATGCCCTTTAATTCGAAGTTCTCTTGCTTGAATTTTTTGTTCTTCTGTTAACTCAAGTCGTTTTTCAAAAGCAGCTTCTCTTGCTTTTCTCATTTCTTGCATATTAGCCGGTTTTGTATCGACAGCTTTTATTTGTTCAGCTGCAAATGCGCCGGCAGCGGTAATTCCTAAAGCAAACATTAATACTAATAATTTTTTCATAATGCACCTCTTTATAGTAAATCTTCTAATTTAATTGCTAATTCTTTTTTTGCGTTGTAAATTCTTGATTTTATTGTTCCAATAGGACAGTTAAGCTTCTTTGCTGCATCTTCGTAGGTATAACCATTTATTTCACAAAGCATGATTGTTTCTTTTAGTTTTGGTTTTAGTTCTTCAATTGCAGATATAATTCTCTTTTGTCTTTCAGATTGAACGACCTTTGTTTCCGGAGAAGACTTGCTGTCTTTAATACTTCCTATCACGATTTCATCAGACGTAGAGTTTATTGTGTTTTTAAAGTATGCAGACTTAAGATAGTCTTTAGAAACATTTTTGGCAATTGTATTTATCCAGCTTTTGAAATTCCCGCGTTCTTCATATTTTTCAGCGTTCTTCCAGGCTTTTACATAAACCTCTTGTTCTAAATCTTCGTTATCTTGATTAGTTATTAAGCGTATTATATTTTTTACATTTTGTTTGTTAGCTTTAATTAATTCGTTAAAATTCATTCACCCACCATGATAAGTCCGTAAGAGTCAACAGGAAAACCTAATTCTTCAGCAGAAAGAGAGTTTCCATAAACCAGCATATCTGTTAAGTCATCATCCATTGTTGCAATCCAGAATGTAGTACTGAATATAACTAAAAACAAAGCTGCACAAATGGCTTTTAGTTTTCTGAAATTTCTTTGTTTGGATTTGTAATGAAATTTTACTTCTCCGATTAGGTCTGAAACTTTTTGCATTTTTTCGTGTTCAAGCCTGCATTCATCACACTCTTCAACATGCTTCATTAACGTTTCTTTGTCAGAGAAAATAAATAATCCTTCGTATTTAGAGCATTTGTTATCCATAATTTTTACCTCTTGTACTAATATAACGATTTTAAAGTAAATTTGTTCATTTTGTAGTTTTACTATTAAACGATATTATTTACCCCAAACAGAAATGTTCAATTGCTTTAACAAATCCGTCGTTATATACAGTATCAGTAATATAGTCAGCCTGTTTTTTTAATTCTTCTGTTGCATTACCCATTGCAATCTTTATTCCGCCGGCTTTTAGCAGTTCAATATCATTATTTTGGTCTCCGATGGTAAGGATTTCTTCCTGTTTTAGTCCCCAATGTTTTTGCAGGAATCTTACCGCACAAGATTTTGACGCCTCTTTGTTAGAAAATTCCAAAAAATATGGAGTTGATTTTACAATATACAAATCCGGGAAAATCTCAGGTAATTCTTTTTCGTATTTATCTATTTTCTCCGGTTCATTGTAATTTATGGCAAGAAGTTTGTTTATTTTTTCTTTTTTTATTTCAGAAAAAGGTTTTATTTCATAATGTGTATGCAAATTATTGCAATATCTTCGAACCTCATAGCAATCATTTTCTGAATAAAGAATATCATCATTATAAAGATTGATATGTATATGTTCTTCTTTTGCCCAAGCTAATACTCGTTTTGTTTGATCTTCACTTAGATATCTTTCATAAAGAGTCTCATTATTATATGTTACAAGCCCGCCTTGATAAGAGACAACAGGTGTTATTAATCCTAAGTCTTGCGCAATTAATTTAGCAGCAGCATTCATTCTGCCTGTAACTAAGACGACCTTAATCCCTTTTTTACAAAGTTTTTGGATACAATTTTTTACACCTTGTGTAAACTCTCCTTCAGGAATTAAAATTGTTCCATCAATATCTGTTGCAACAAGTTTTATCATAGAATTTATTGTAACTAAAACAAAAACGCAACACAATGTATATT
>CAKNXK010000011.1 GCA_932182025.1 uncultured Candidatus Melainabacteria bacterium | reverse complement strand
AGTTGTGAATAACATCTGCTAAAGCTCCTTGTTCTCTCTTATGTATATATAAAGTATTTACTTTTGAAAAAATTGCCTTTTTTAAGCCCGTTTGTAAAGTTTTGTAACATTTGGGTGAGTTTTTTGCGATTTTGGTCAAGAAAATTAACAAAAACTGTATTAGTACAAAACGGAAAGGAAAAGGTTATGCAGCAATCTACATTAATATGTAATACTTTTTCGGGTATCAACAGAACCTCTTCTGCTTTTTCTAGTAATGTCATAACGGCTTCGGATTTGCAAAATGTCGAATTATTTGCAACGGAGGCTAATTCGGGAGTCGGTATAAGAACTGCAAGCGGGAATGTTGCAGTTAGTGATGCACTTGGAGAAGGGGAAAAAATAATCGGTATTTTTGAAAGTGTTCAAAAATCGGTTACTTACTTTTTCGCCTACGCAGAAAGCGCTAATGAAGGCAAAGTTTATTTGTTTTCCCCTGATGATGGTTCTTTTACTTTAAAAGTTGATGGGCTTAGTGTTACGGGTAAGGCTTCTGCAACTGATGTATCTCAAGGCTGGTCTGATTTATGGGTGTTTTCAAACTCTAAAGAAATGCTTTCAATAGAGTTAGAGAAAGTTAATTCGGAAAATGAGCCTGACGAAGTTGTTATGATGAATCTGAAAGACCCTGAAAATCGCGATGTTAGAGGACTCGGGATAGTTATTTATTCAGGTCGCTTGTGGGTATTTAACGGTCAAATATTGTGGTATTCGGCACAAGAGAATATCTATGATTTTTCTACTTCGGACGCGGAAGTTGTTACATCTGCCGGGTATATTGAATTTGTTAAAAAAATAACTGCGATATATCCTTATTTGGGTTCTCTTGCAGTATTCCATTCAAATTCGTCCTGTATGATTATGCAGGACGAAAGTAATCAAAGTTTTTACAAGTCTTTTGACTCACCCGGAGGATGTGCAGGCTACGGTTCGCTGGTTTTTCACGGCACTCAGCTATATTTTTATGACAACACAAAGAAAGGTGTTTTTTCATTCTTACAGGTTGTAAACGGTGATAAAACCCTTGGTGAAAATATAGCACTTGATATTCAGGATGAACTGTTTGCAATACAGTCAGTAGGTTTGGATAGGATTAAGGCGTTATCCGTTGTAACATCAGAAAGAAATGAAGTTTGGTTTTTGATTCCGGATTTAGACAACAAATATTCAAGAGTTCTAATTTATGACTATTTGCGTGCATCTTGGGTTAAGAGGAAATGCCCGAAAATCAACTGCATTGCAGTTATAAACGGGAAATTATATTCTGCGGGGAATAAAATCTATGAAGAATATGTTTCCAATGAGTTTGACGGGGAATTTATCGAATCTTATTACAAATGTACGCCTTTGAATTTAGGTGTGGAAAATTCTCTGAAGATTCTTGCCTATCCGCCAAAGCTTACTTTGAATATGTTTTACACTAACAAGTTCAATGTTGAATATACAAAAGACTATAATTCTTTAACTACAAAACACAGACAGATTGTTTCCAAAACATTAAAAAATGTTCTTTATTTTGACAAGGGAAAATGGGATGAAACGACATTCCCTCCAGACAAGATTAATGTTATTAAACGGTTGCCTGCTGCGTATTTCAAGACTTTGCAAATGACTTTTTATACAACTGGCGAAGGGCAAAATTTTTGTATAAACAGCATTGAGTTTGGAAGAATTAAATCGAAATTATAGAAAGGAAAAAATATGGGAAAAAAGTCTTCAAAAACAACAAATAAAACAGTTTACGGTAATACCACCACAACTAATCCTTATGCTACATCCCAAACCACGAATTCAGGCACTACAACTACCTTAAACCCCGGGACAGCTTTGGATTCGGTGAATAAGTTTGTTAATGCAAATATGGATAAACTGCTTGATGAGTATTTGAATCCTACATTAAACTCAACTACGAATCAGGCAAAAATGAATTCATTTATGAATACTTTGAATAGTGAGTCTGCCAAAAATTTAGAGAATAATATCATAAATCCTTTGTCAAACAGAAATATGGTACGTTCTTCACAGGCAACAAATATGTACAATAATCTGGCTAATACTAATGCAAATGCAATAGGAAATTATGCAAACGAATTGCTTGCCACGTCACAGAAAGATACTGCTTCTATGTTGAGTAATCTGCTTCTCATGTATATGAACGGATACAATGTTGCATCTGATACACAAAAGCAATCTTTGGCAACAAGTCAGGGCAATGCAACTACGACTTCAAAGACGACACAGTCGGATAGTGCATTATCTCAAATAATGAATACTGCTATGCAAATGGCAATGCTGGCAATGAAAGTGTAAGGTTTAAAATGGAAAAATATTTATACAGGTATTTGCCTGTAGTAATAATGTGTATTGCGCTTATTTTTCAGTACAACATTTTTGTAACTCCTGAAAAGCTGGAAGTCAAACATAGAGAGATTTTAACGGAAGTTTCCAAAAACTATTCCACAAAAGAACAATATGATGATTTGAAATCCCAGTTAAGTGCAATGCAGTTAAAAATCGATAAAATTTACGACGTAATTATAGGAGGAAAATAGCTTATGACTTTAATTAATATTGAATACGGCTCCATTGCCAGTTCGGATACAATGAATAAAAATTTTTTATATTTAGAAGATAAGATATCTGAACTTTCAAATTCTACAAATACAATGATATCTTCAATATTATCTAATATTGCTACAATTAACTCCAGATTAGGCGATATAACTGATAATGTTCAGGATGATGCAAAAAGTTTTGAATCTAAAATTGAGGATTATAGAACAAAATCAAGACTGGCTTTGAATAAACTTTCTATGCTTCCTAATTGGGATAAATGTTTTGCACTAAGCGCATCAGAGCAAGCTTTATATAAAGTTCCTAAAAACGGCTTCTTGTTATTAAATCCAAAACCTGAGTCAAAAGGAACTCTGACTGTGAATGAATCTGTTGTAAATTTAAAAACTCGCAATGCTTCTGCTGATAATGCAGCCCAGTTGTTTTTTATTCCTGTAAAAGCTGCAGATGTTGTAAGTTGTACTTTAGATTTAGTTGGAGCATATTTTTTGCCTGTTGTAGAAATTACATCAGAAGAATTATAGAGGAGGTAATATGATTCATATAGATAAAGACGGAACAATATATTTATATCAGGGCGATAGTGGAGAAGTCGTAATAACAGGGTTTGATAGTACCTTAAAGTCAACTGTGTACTTTGCTATACAAGATGCTGATAGAAAAACTATCGGTGAAGAGTTACAGGTATCTGTGAACAATTCTGATACAGTAACTTTTATCTTGACATCTGAATTTACAAATTTGCTAACTGTACCTAAAAATAAACCTTATCAAATGTATTTTTATGGTGTGAAGGTTTGTGAAAATGAAGGTGTCGGGGAAGATACATTATTTATAGAAAACAGTACTTATGGAGATATGAATCCTATCATAGTTTATCCAAAAAAAGTAAGGGGAGTATAAATGGAAAAAGATAATATGCATTTACCACAAAATCCGGATACATTTTCATTGGGGGCCGGTTTAAGTATTTCTACAAAATCTGATATTAAGAATTCTATATCAATAACTAATAATCGAGCACAGTATTATTCTAATCTTGCTAAAAAATTCAGAGATGAAGCCAAAATTTATTGTGATAATGCTAAACATTATGCGGAAGAAAATTCTAATGTTACTTATGATCAGTTGATTGATTTAAGAAATGTATTAGAAACAGAAATTAATACGAAGCAAGAAAAAGCTGACTATGCTTTAAAAGAGGAGTTGCCAGTTAATGTTAGTGAGCTTGAAAATGATTCAAATTATGCAACAAAAGAAGAAGTAAATTCTGCTGTAGATAGTGTTAGACTGCCTAATTTTGAAAATAATTCAAAACAGTTTTTGTTTAATGACGGTGAAAATCTTATTTGGAAAGAGATTCCTCAAGAGAAAATGTTCGGTATAAGATGGTTTGATAAAAAATTGAGTTTTGAAGAATCCAAAGGTTACGCATTACAGGGTACCTATGTTTATAAAGCAAGTGCACCTGAAAGGTACGGCTATCCTGATTTTTATAACACTTGTTTGAAAGAGTATCAAGATAGTGAACAAGTTATTATCACAGATGTAGATATCAATCAGCCGGTATTTACCTCTAATACAGAAGATGGTATTACAATTTCTGATAGCAGAGGCAATACAACTGTATTACGAGCATTAATGAATGGAACAAATACATATAATCAGATAGGTCTTTGGTCTACATACTGGTTAAATATTGATTATAACGAGCCAACTGTTTTAAAAAACTATACAATAAAGGCGGATAGTAATGGTAGTGCGGAATATCCAACTGCTTGGACTGTTCAGGGTACAAATGATGGTGAAACTTTTGAAGTAATAGATTCTCAATCTGGTATTGCTTTTACTTTAGGTCAAAGTTTGACATTTGAAATATCTGAACAAAATACAACTTATAGACAATATCGCATAGTATTTTCTGATGGAGTATTAAGCGGCGGAAGTAATGGTGAATTATCTAAGGTAACTTTTGAAGCAAAAAGAGCTTATAATGTTTTTAAACATTCAAATGGACATTTTTTCTATGATATTTCAGATAAAGATTTAATTGATAAATATTTTGCTTCTAATAGTATAGCATGGTTTTATGGTGTAGATAAAGAAAACGAGCGGATATTCTTACCTCGTAACTTAAGATATTTTAAGAATGGTGAGATTGAGAATCTTGGAAGTTTGCAAAAAGCAGGGGTTCCCAATATATATGGAACATACGCTTCACGAGGTATTGAACATAATTATATAAATGTCACGGGTGCTTTTTATGATGCAGGAACAACAACGTATAGAGCTGCAGGAGATAGTGCTATCGGTGGTAAAATTGGTTTTGATGCATCCAGAATTTCACCAATTTTTGGTAATTCAAACACAGTTGATGTAGATTCAACTAACCTGCTAGTTTATATTGTAGTTGGCACCACCGAACAAGAAAGTGCAATAACAGACGTAACTGAGATTACAACAAGTGAAAATGACACAATTCCGCTGTTTACAGGGCAATACTTTGACTTTAAACCAAACAATGTATCTTGGTTAAAAGCAGGAGAACAAGCAAATAGCGGTGGCATTTACACATCTTGCTACAATACTTTGGTTAACTGTCTTACAGAAGTAAATAATATATATGATTTAAAAGTTATTACAACCGAAGATATGAAAGATGGTATTGACTATTCTGAATATTGGAAAATTAATCAGGATGAAATGTATTTTATTACTCCTACTACTTTGAGCTATAAAGCTTTGAGTGGTAGAGTTAAAGGTAATGGAAGTGCCATGGTTGGAGTTAAAAATCTAACTGCACCAGCAATTGAAGAGCCAGAATTCTATTTTGGAAAACACACTACAAGTGATTATGTTTCTATTTGGAATAGCGCACAAGCTCAAAATGCTATTGGGCTAACTCCCAACGCTTCAAAATCAGGTATAATTGCAGAAGAATCTGATGTTCAACTCTACTTTAAGGTTACAAATGCAGTACAAAACCTTGAGCTTTTGGATGTTGGAAAAGTATTGGAGTCACTTTCTGATAAAATTGGTCATCAAGAGTGTGTAAGTTATGTTACAGATGCATACGAAGATGGTTTGTCCTGGTATCGTATTTGGTCACCAGACCATACTGGTAAAAGATATTATGAAGAAGGTGGTTTTATTGCTGCTGGTACTGCTGCGAAAATAAATATTTCTTTTTTCTTTGAATTTGCTGTAATACCAAATTTGAGCGGAGCTGCTTATTCAAGTGGAACTGGCTCTGCTAACGTCAACACAGTTGCGATTGCAGATTCCAATCTTTCAACAACAGGATTTGCTATTCGAAGGTCAAGTGTATGTAATAAATTCTGGAACGTTAGAGGATATTTAAAAAACTAGGAGAAATTATGAGTTATAAATTAATAAAACCTTATACAAATAAACAAATGATAGCTTTTAAAGCAGAATATAATCGAAAAAGAAATTTAACAATAAAAGAAACTGCAACAGCTCTTTATGCGCTTGAACCTTGGGAAAAACTTGTTAATGACGAGGTGTTAGATAATAAGGATGAATATAAGGAAGAGCAAGCAAAAAAAGAGCTTGAACAGACTGCAATGCTGTGTCTTACTGCAGCTGATGTTGAGCGTGCCATTTATAAGGCTAAAGGATTGGATTTTGAAGATATTCTTAATCTTGTCAAAGATAACTCAATTATTGACGTAAAGGCATTAAAGATTGAGTTTAAAGCTAATAATTTTTACCGTGGTAATGAATACGTAAATATTATTGGGGAAATTCTTGGTTATTCCTCTGATGATTTGGATTATCTTTTTAAAAATAAAGAACTGCCAAATTTAGAACAGGAGGTTAATGATGATGGAATGGTACTCTAATAAAACAGTCGGTGTTTTTTTTGACGATATTCCTCATGTAGGTATAAGATATTTGCTTCCTTCAAGTACTAAAGAGGAAAAGAAATCAATAAAAAAATATCCTTTTGTAAATAAAAAGAATTTGAAGGTTCAGCTAATTGACTATCAAAAAAACAAATCATACATTTTTACAATTCCAAAAGGCTATTGTTATGACGGGGCTTCCATACCCCGTCTTTTTTGGAGAGTTATAGGTTCTAATACCGATAATCGGTTTCTAATACCGGCTCTTATTCATGATGTGCTTTGTGAGCATCATGAATATGTTGATAATGACAGAATATTTTCTTCTAATGTATTTAATGCTTTACTTGAGTCTTCAGAAGTTTATCCGCTTAAACGTTTTTTTATGAAGAATTCTGTAGATGTTTTTCAAAAAATATTTTGCAGATGGAGGGTTGTGGATGGTTAAGTATAAGCTTCTAGATAAACAAAAAGAGTTTATAGAAATCCCTCATTCAAATTCTCTTGATGTCGCTATTTATCAAGGTGGCTATGGCAGTGGGAAAACCTGGTGTGGTTCGCTTCTTGGTATTTTGTTGGCAAAAAAATATCCGGGATGCCGCGGTCTGGTTGGTGCAAAAGAGTATGAACTTGTTCGCAAGACTACTCTGGTTAGTTATTTAGACCATCTTGAAGCACTCGGGTACAAAGAAAATGTCGATTATGCATATAATAAGGTCGATAAAATCATACAGTTTTCTAATGGTTCCCAAATCCTTTTTTCTGCACTTGAAGATCCTGAAAAATTTAAGTCTTTAAACTTACACTGGGCAGAAATTGAAGAAGCATCACAAATTACGGATTCTTCGTTTAAACAGCTTTTAGGAAGGTTGAGAAATACTTATCGCGGGAAAACGTGGTTGGATTTTCGATACAGGTTGTTTGGACATACAAATCCGCAACCGGATAAAGGGTGGATTTGGAAACGATTTGTTGAGAATAAAAAAGATAATTATCGTTTAATAATTGCACCTACTACTAATAATATTTATCTCCCTCCGCATTTTATTCAATCTATGCAGGAAAGTTTTGATGAAGAGTATTATAAAATAAATGTATTGGGGGAATTCGGGGATTATTCTTCAGGGCTTGTTGTTAAAGGATTTGATGAAAAGAATAAACTTAAGCTTCATTATAATCCAAATCTGCCATTACATTTGACTTGTGATTTTAACGTTGACCCTATGTGTTGGGCATTAGCGCATAAAGACGAGAATGATGTTTATTTCTTTGATGAAATTGTGATTGAAAAAACTACTACACAACAGTGTATCGACGAGTTCTTAAGACGTTATCCAAATCACAAATCAGAAATTATAATTAACGGAGATGCATCAGGAGATAACAGAAGTACGCAAAGTGAGTATACAAACTATGCAATTATTAAAAATGCGCTGAAAAAGCATGGGTACGATAATGTAAAATTCAGGTTAAGAGATTATAACCCTCCTATTTTAAGCCGAATTTCAGCTTTTAATGCGCGTGTTAGAAATTCCAATAACGAACGTCATCTTTTTGTTGATCCGAGAAGATGCAAATGGATTTTATACAATATCTATAATCTTTCTTTTAAGGAAGGTACTCGTATTGTTGATGTTCCTACTCATAATCAAATAAAATCCAGCAGAGAGGCAAAATTTTTGGAGCATCCTTTTGATGCAATTAGTTATTTGGTTGAATATTATTGGAGGTTGAAGGGATGAAATAAGCGGGATTTATCCCGCTTATTGCTTTACATTGCCATTAATAATTCTCTAATAACCTTTGTCGCAACTGCTGTTGATGCTCCTGAGGTATCATAATCAGGTGCAAGTTCTACTACATCTGCGCCAACTATATTGAAGTTAGATAGATACTTAAACCAGCCAACTAATTCATTAAAATTAAGTCCTCCAACCTCTGGAGTACCGGTTCCCGGCATGATTGCTGTGTCTAAAACATCTAAATCAACTGTTACAAATATATTTTTACCCTTAAAACAATCAAGCTCTGAATGTTCATGGATTAATGTTCCATGTTTTTTCATTAATTCAAATTCTTCTTTCATTCCTGAGCGAATTCCGATTTGTTTAAGGTTATCAAAACCTACGATTTCTGCAGAATGACGTATTACAGCAGAATGGGAGAGCGGTTCTCCTATATATTCTTCCCTTAAATCAGTATGAGCATCAAAATGTACAATTGCTAAGTCTTTATAGAATTCTGAAACGGCTTTGATTTCAGGCAATGTTACAAGGTGTTCTCCGCCGATACCGAAAACTCTTTTGCCGTCTTTATAAATATCACGGACATTTTGCTCAATTACATCTAATGATTTTTTTGTATTTCCAAGAGGAAATTCTAAATCACCTGCGTCATGGAAATTACAATCTTCCAAGTGTTTATCAAAATAAGGAGAATATTCTTCCAATCCCCAACTTGCAAGTCTAATTTGCTCTGGCGCAAAGCGTGAGCCGGGTCTATATGAAACAGTTCCGTCAAAAGGCAAGCCCAACATAACTATATCTGATGTTTCGTAATTTTCATTCTGTCCCATCCAATTCCTATCCAAAAACGGTCCTCTAAGCATATTTTTCTCCTTTTTTATAAATTATACAATAAATATAGTTAATTATTTTTAACTAATCCTTTAGAATTAGTTTGTAACAAAACTTAATATTTTAAAGTGCAAAGCTATTATTGCTTTTGGACGTTTTAACTAGTTTTTAAGAATTAGAAATTTTACAAAACTATTGCTTAAATGTTATTTTGTTGTTATAAATTAGAGTGGACTGAAATAGTCCTTTAGTAGTACACATTAAAAAAGGTTAGAAATTATGACATTACCAAATGTAGCTTATTTCTCAATGGAAATAGCAATGGATCAATCTCTAAGCACATACTCAGGTGGCTTAGGATTTTTGGCAGGTTCTCACATGTTATCTGCCGGTTATTTACAAATGCCTATGGTCGGCGTGACTATGTTATGGTCTTATGGTTATTATGACCAGAGAATTGACCACTCAGGCAACGTTGAAGTAGCTTACATCAGAAAATATTACGATTATTTAGAAGATACTGGCATTACTGTTGACGTTGATACTTTTGGCGAAAAAGTTAAAGTTAAAGCATTCAAAGTTAATCCTGAATTATTCGGAACTTGCCCTGTATACCTTCTTACAACTGATATTGAAGGAAACAGCGATTGGGCTAAGAGCATTTCTCACAAGCTTTATGATGGCAATGAAGAAATCAGAATCGCTCAAGAAACTGTTCTTGGTGTAGCTGGTGTTAGAGTTCTTCAAGCTGCAGGTTACAATTTTGATGTTGTTCACATGAACGAAGGTCATGCACTTCCTGCTGCATTCGAACTTTTGAGACAATATAATGGTAACTTGAACGAAGTTAAAAGAAGAACTGTATTCACAACTCACACTCCTGTTGCAGCTGGTAACGAAGTTCACTGGGTTGATAAACTAATGGAAGGCGGCTTCTTCGCAGGTGCTTCTCGTGAAACAGCTATTCAGTTGGGTGGAGAAAACTTCTCATTAACAGTTGCAGCTTTAAGAATGTCTAGAATTGCAAACGCAGTTTCTCAACTTCACGGTCTTGTAGCTAATAAAATGTGGGAATGGGTTGAAGGCAGATGCCCTATTAGAGCTATCACCAATGCTGTAAACCTTCACTACTGGCAAGACCCACGTATGAATGGCGATAAATCATTCGATGAATTACTTGCTACAAAACGTGAAATGAAAGAAGAATTGTTCAAATACGTTGCTAACGTTGCAGGTAAGAGATTTAATCCTGATGTATTAACAATCACTTGGGCAAGAAGATTTGCTGATTACAAACGTGCTTGGTTAATCTTGATGGATAAAGACAGAATCGAAAGATTACTAAACGAAAACAAAATCCAAATCATCTTTGCAGGTAAATTCCACCCTGATGATGTTATGGGTAAAGAAATGTTTAACAAATTGTTGAACAGATCACATACATTGAAGAATGTTGTTGTACTTCCTGGTTATGAACTTCAACTTTCAGGATTACTAAAACGCGGTACTGATGTATGGTTGAATACTCCATTGAGACCATTTGAAGCATCAGGTACTTCAGGTATGTCAGCTAATGCTAACGGTGCTCTTCACTTGTCTACATTTGATGGTTGGACTGTTGAAGGTACATTCCCTGGTATCAACGGTTACACTGTTGAATATCCTGAATTGGATGACGATATGCCTTGGGAAGAAAGACATTGGAAAGATCACGAATGTGTAATGGATATTATCGAAAACCAAATCATTCCTACATACTATAACAATAAACAAGAATGGGCTAGATTGATGAGACAAGCAATCAGAACTTCTGAAGCTTACTTCAACTCTGACAGAATGGTTATCGAATACTATAACAGATTGTATGCTCCAATTGCACACGATGATTGCTCAGCAGGTGAAAAGAAGAAAGAATTAAATATTTCTGAAACACCTACATTTGATGCTTGGACTTATTCAAATATCAAATAGAGATAAATATAAAAGAGCCGTGATGAAAATCACGGCTCTTTTTTTATTTAATCAAATCTTTTATAACTTCTCCGGCGATAATCAAACCGACAACGGATGGAACGAAGGCTATACTTGCGGGAAGTCGTTGACCTTCATGTTTAATAGGCGGTTCTTGCGAGTATACTACTTTTAGTTTTTTTACGCCGCGTTTTTTTAGTTGTTGTCTCATTACTTTTGCTAACGGGCAAACAGATGTTTTGTAAATATCGGCTATTTCAAATTTTTCGGGAGAAAGTTTATTTCCGGCTCCCATTGAAGAAATTATCGGGACACCTGCTTTTTGTGCCTGTAAAACAAGTTCAATTTTGCTTGTTACTGTATCAATAGCATCAACTATATAGTCATACTTAGTGAAGTCAAATTCTGTTTCCGGTGTATAGAACGTTTTGTAAATATTTACATTTGCATTGGGGTTTATATCAAGAATTCTTTCACGAGCAGCTTCAACTTTAAATTTATCCAAAGTTGAATGTAATGCAATGATTTGGCGATTAATATTGGAAAGATTTACGGTATCATTATCGATTAAATCAAGTGTTCCAACTCCGCTTCTGGCAAGAGCTTCTACGGTATAACCTCCTACTCCGCCAACGCCAAAAACGGCAACTCTTTTTTGAGAAAGTTTATTTAGCCCTTCTTCACCTATTAACATTGCAGTTCTTATGAATTGTTCTTGCATAAATTAACTATAACATAAAAAATGCTTGCTATTATCGTATTTTTTAAGTATCATTGTGAAGCAGATTATATTAAAAGGGGTATTATAATTATGAGTGGACACTCAAAATGGTCAACGATTAAACATAAAAAAGCAAAAACTGACTCACTTAGAGCTGCTGAATTTCAAAAGTTTTCAAGAGAACTTATTGTAGCGGCAAAACTTGGTGGCGGCGATCCTGCCGGTAATTTCCGTTTAAGAACAGCTATTGAAAAAGCTAAGGCTGCGGGTTTGCCAAATGATAATATTAAACGTGCTATCGAAAAAGGCTGCGGAGCCGGTAGTAATGAAAACTATGAAGAAATGATTTACGAAGGTTATGCAGCTGGCGGTGTTGCTGTTGTTATTGAAGCAATGACCGATAACAAAAATAGAACAGCAGGTGATGTTAGAAGCTATTTTACTAAATTTAACGGTAATCTTGGCGAAACAGGCTGTGTAGGCTGGATGTTTGATAAAAAAGGTTGTATAACTTTTGATGCTGAATCTGTTGATTTTGATGCATTGTTTGAAGCAGCTATTAATCTTGATGCAGAAGATATTATTGAGGAAGAAGGCGAATACAAAGTTTACACATCTGTTCCTAATCTTCAGACAGTAACAGAAGGTTTAGAATCTGCCGGTTTTAAATCAATAACTGCAGAATTCACAAGAGTTCCGCAAAATACAATTGAAGTTACAGATGAAAAAACAGCATTAAATATTATGAGATTGCTAGGCAGATTAGAAGAGCATGATGATGTGCAGAATGTTTATGCAAACTTTGATATTGATGACGCATTAATGGAAAAATTAGACATATAGGTATATTGGGAGGACAACATTATGATGAACATGATGAATATGATGAAACAAGCTCAAAACATCCAAAAAAAATTAATGGAAGCTCAAAATGAACTTTCAAGCATGAGTATTGCCGGAGAAGCTGGCAATGGTTCTGTTAGCGTAACTTGTGATGGAAAGGGCATTTTTAAATCAATTAAGCTTTCAGCAGAGGCTATTAATCCTGAAAATCCTTCTGCAGTATCAGCTGATGATATTGAAATGCTTGAAGACTTGATTGCTTCTGCAATGAAGGTTGCTACAGAAAAATCTAAAACTGAACTGGAATCAAAAATGAAGTCTGTAACAGGCGGAGTAAATATTCCGGGTTTGACTTTATAAGGTAAAAAATGATTTATCCAAAGTCAATTGCTTCATTAATAGAACAATTTCAAAAGTTTCCGTCCGTTGGCCCAAAATCGGCTCAGCGGATGGCTTTTCAAGTGCTAAAAATGCCTGTTGGTGAGGTTGAGAAATTTGCAAATGCAATTCTTGAAGCCAAACGTAGTGCAAAGACCTGTGATGTATGTTTTAATATATCAACTACCAGCCCTTGTGAAATTTGTGAATCTAGAAATCGTAATCGTTCGGTTATTTGTGTGGTGGCTGAAACAAAGGATTTGATAGCAATTGAAAAGACTAATGAGTATAAAGGGCTCTACCATGTTTTGCAAGGTCTGATTTCTCCAATGGATGGAATCGGAGCGGAGGACATAAGGATAAAAGAACTTCTTGGCCGTTTAACGGATGAAGAGGTGAAAGAGGTTATTCTTGCGCTTTCTCCATCGGTTGAAGGTGAAGCTACAAGTCTTTATTTGACAAAACTGATTAAACCTTTTGGTATAAAAATTTCTAGAATAGCCTTTGGGCTTCCTGTTGGTGCGGATTTGGAGTATGCTGATGAGGTTACTCTTGCACGTGCGATTGAAGGCAGGCGAGAATTATAGACTTGAAATTATTCAAAAAAGGTTTATAATACTAGTATAGTTAATATAGAGGATACCCCAATGGAAATAAATTCAGTAGGTTATGGAAGTGCTATGACACCTGAGGTTCAGATGGAATATGGTGTTAAGTTAATACAAATGGCGAGAGCATCAGAAGAGGCAGCTGCGTCTGTTATTCTGGATGCTGTTGAAATCTCCAAAGAAGCAATGGACAAATTTTTGGCAGAAAGAAAATAAAAGCGCGACTTTTTATACAGCTGCCATTTTTGATTGAAGCGATTGAGCTGAGTCTTCAAATCCTGCTCTGCCCATTAAAGCATAGGTGTAATTTTTTGCTTGCTCAACACCGGGCTGGTTAAAGGTGTTAATGTTGTATAGTTCGCCTGCAATTGCAGTTTGAACTTCTAACATATAAAGAAGTTGAGCAATGTTGTATTCGTCCACTTTTTCTAACCAAATTGTCATAGTCGGACGAGAATAATCAGCTAAAGCAACTCTTGTTGAATCAGCTTCTGCATTGATTAGGTCATTAATTGTTTTTCCGCCTAAATAACCGATGCCTGTGTATTCAAATATTTTAGGTATTTCTAATGTTGTATCAAAGTTTTCAACACGAATGAATGTAATAATCTTGTTATTAGGACCTTCGTTATAAAGCTGAATTTGAGAATGCTGGTCAGTTGCGCCAAGAGCTTTTATTGGTGTTGGCCCTGCATTAACTTTTTCTCCGTTATTGTTAAACTCTTTGCCCAAGGACTCTGCCCAAAGCTGAACATACCAGTCTGAAACGTATTTCAGTCTGCTTGAGTATGGCATCATAACCGAAAGATTTTTGCCTAATTTTGTATCCATAAGATATTGTATTAAAGCTCCTTGAGCAGCGATATTTTGATTGATATCAGTGTTTTTAAGTGCTAAATCCATGTCTTTTACACCGTTAATAATTTGGTCAATATCAAGCCCTACCAGTGCAAATGGAACAAGGCCGACAGCTGAGAATACAGAAAATCTTCCTCCAACATCATCAGGAACAACAAAAGTTTTGTAACCTTCCTGATCGGCAAGTTGTCTTAAAATTCCGAGTTTTTTATCAGTTGTAGCAACTATATTTTTTCTGTAATCATCACCAAGTTCTTTATAAAGCAAATCTTTGATAATCATATACTGTGACATAGTTTCAGCAGTATCGCCTGATTTTGTGATGACGTTGACAAGAGTTTTCTTTAAATCAAGCATCTCTAAAAGCCCGTTCATCGAATCAGGATCAATGTTATCAAGGAAAAAAATTCTTGGTAATCCGTTTCTTTGTTCAGGGGTAAGAAGGTTCCAATAAGGTTTTAATAATGCTTCTGTTACAGCCAGACCGCCAAGAGCAGAACCGCCAATTCCTAAAACCAAGATGTTATCAAATCTGCCTTTAACCATTGATGCAAATTCTTTAACGTACCATACGGTTTCTTCGTTATAGCCCAAATTCATCCACTGAAGCCATTGACCAGGTTTATCTTTTCTTTGGTTTAAGCTTGTAATTATTTTTGCAATAGTTTCTTTGTAATTAGCAAATTCTTCGGACAAATTTAAACCATTTTCATTACCGATAATCATAGCATCAGTATTCTTGTAGTGTAATTTGAGCATTAATTGTACCCTTTCTTTTACCCCTTAATGTCATAATATATTATTAATTGTACTATTAACAATTAAAATTTCAAGGGTTTGTTAAGTAGTAATGATTAGGGATAGAGGGCAATAGCATAAGCTGAAATTTTTGTTGTAAAATTATTATTGTGAAGAGTATTTTGAAAACATTATTCTTATTTTTAATTTTTGTTTTTACTCTGGCTTTTGTGCCTCAGGGTGAAAGTTTTTCGGATGCTCAATATTTACAGAATGAAACCCAAAAAGTTTTTGTTGTTTCAAATTCGATTTTTGGCGGAGAAATAGTTGCTGCTAAAGGTAATAATTCATCAAGCGGCTCATTAAACAATTCACAAATTTCAAATGTTTTTTTTAAAGATGATGTATTTATAGGTACTCCAACCCGTTTAGATCGGGAATTCATTCATAATTTATCAACCAATTTTGAAAACGAAATTTCAGGGCGTGCGCCTCCTTTTTGCTTTGCTGATTTTGTTTAATTATGAATAGTAAAAAGGAGAAAAATTATGGATTTAACCTTGTTTAAAGAAGGTTTTGTTGTAATGGTTATTGGTATGGGAACTGTTTTTGTATTTTTAACTATTATGATATGGGTAATGAATATTAATTCAAAAGTTTTGAAAATAGTTAATAAATACTTCCCGGAAGAGGTTCCTGTTGATAAAACTGCAAATAGAAAGAAGCCTTCTTCAAATGACGAAGAAATCGCTCTGGCTATCGCTGCAGCGATGCATAAATCAAAAGGAGTAATTTATGGAAAATAATAATGATAAATCAATGCTTCAAGAATCTCACGGTACCGGTGTTTTAAGCACAATGATATTTATGATTGTAACTGTTATAGTGATGATGGTTTTGAAGTACTTCTTGGGATAAGAAAAAAGCGGGATTAAAATCCCGCTTTTTTTATTCTTTCCATTGCTTCAATTGTATTTTCTCTTGAGCCGAAGGATGTTAATCTAAAATATCCTTCTCCGTTTTTGCCGAAGCCTGAGCCTGGTGTTCCTACTATTTGGAAGTTTTCAAGAAGATAATCAAAGAATTCCCAAGAAGTCATTCCATTTGGACATTTAAGCCAGATATAAGGTGAATGCTTGCCTCCGATATGCCAAATATTGCATTCTTTTAATGTGTCAGAAATTAATTTAGCGTTTTCTTTGTAGTAGCTAATATTTTCATTAATCTCTTTTTGACCTTCTTCAGTGAAAACAGCTTCTGCACCGCGTTGGATAATATATGGCACTCCGTTGAATTTTGTTGTCTGACGGCGTAACCACATTTTATTCAATTTGCCGAGTTCTTTCGGAACGATTGTATAACCGCATCTTGTGCCTGTAAAACCTGCTGTTTTTGATAGTGAGCAGAATTCTATAGCGCAATCTTTTGCACCTTCGATTTCGTAAATGCTTCTTGGTAATTCTGAATCAGAAATAAAGCATTCATAAGCGGAATCGAAAAGAATGATTGCGTTATTTTTCTTAGCGTAATCAACCCATTCTTTTAGTTGAGTTTTATTATATACTGCACCTGTTGGATTGTTAGGCGAACAAATATAAATTATATCCGCTTTTTCACTTGGTGGAGCAGGAAGGAAACAATTTTCACTGTTAGCTTCTGTGAAAACAACGTTTCTGCCGTTCATAATATTTGTATCAACATAAACAGGGTAAACAGGATCCGGTACCAAAACTACATTGTCTTTGTCGAATAAATCTAAAATGTTGCCTAAATCGCTTTTTGCACCATCAGAGATAAAGATTTCATCTAAATCAAGAGTTACACCGTTTTTAGCATAGTAACCTTGAACAGCTGTTCTTAAAAAATCGTATCCTTGCTCTGGACCGTAACCTCTAAATGTTTCTTGAACACCCATTTCGTCAACGGCTTTGTGCATAGCATCAACTACTGCTTTGCACAAAGGTCTTGTAACATCACCAATACCAAGTCTGATGACTTTTTTTTCAGGATGTTTAGTTGTATATTCGTTTACCTTTTTGGCAATAGTTGAAAAAAGGTAGCTTTGTTCCAAGTTGTCATAATTTTTATTTAAGTTCATTTTTGTTTGCTCCGGCTATACTGTCACGTACCATTTGCGCCCCTTCAAAGTAGGCTTTTTGAATTATACTGTCCATTTTTAAAGAATCGTTCATTTGAATAGCTTCTTTTGACCAGTTCAAATCTCCAGAAACAGCTTTTGTTGTTAAACGTTCATATCTTGCAGGATCTTTCATAAATATTTCTTTTTTTGCACTATCTTCAATATTGTACAAATATTGGGTAGCATCGCAAAATGTTGTTCCTGCAACGCTTGTTACTCCCCACATTATAGCGATTGGCCCAAAATTACTTGCTTTTGTAAAAAACCTGTTAATTGGACTTATTTTCATTGATCAGTTTCCTCGTGTTTGCCTTGCATAAGCTTTTCAAAATCTGATGGTTTAATGTTTTGAATAAAGTCTTTGAATTCTTGAGCTTCTTCTTCATCTTTCGCAGAATCTGTTGAAACAGAACCGTTCATAAGAACATTCGCTGTAACAAAAATAGGAGCTTTTGCTCTCATTGCTAATGCAATAGCATCAGAAGGACGTGCATCAACTTCAATTGTTTCTTCGTCTTTTGATATGAATAATGTTGCGTAGTAAGTATCTTTTTCAACATCATTGATTATAATTTTATCAAGTGTAAAGCCTGTTTTTTCGATTAAGTTTGCTGCTAAATCGTGAGTCATAGGACGAGCTACAACAAGCCCTTCAATACATCTGATTATTGCACTTGCTTCTGCTGAACCAATCCATATAGGAAGTGCTTTTCTGTTATCTAAATCGTGAAGCACAACTATAGGCGAATTTGTTCTAACGTCTAAAGCTATGCCCATAACTTTCATTTCTATCATAATATTACCCTCTTATTTGCCTATGATTATACCACAAACCTGAATTATATGTTATAATCCGGATTATGAAAATCAATGTAGTTTTTAATAAAAATATAGATGGGTATGAAGATGTTCTATCTGATGTAGAACAGCTGCTTATAAAAAATAAAGTCGAGTTTAAATCTTTTGAACTGGATAATCTTGATTTTTTTGGTGAAATATCACTTGTGATAGGCGGTGACGGAACACTTTTAAAAGCGGCAAGGTTCTATTCGGGGGTAAATATACCGGTTTTAGGCATTAATCTTGGTCGTTTGGGATTTTTGGCTCAAGCTGCTTCTGTAAGAGAGGTTGTAGAAGCTGTTATTAATAAAAAGTATTTTGTTGAAGAGCGTATGATGCTTGCTGCTATTGATAAACTGGCATTGAATGATTTTGTTATAAAGGGCTGTGATCCATCCAGAACTTCTAAGTTTTATCTGGAAATTAATGGAAAAGATGTGTGTGATTATATTGCAGATGGTTTGATTATTTCGACTCCGACCGGCTCAACTGCTTACGGCTTATCTGCCGGCGGCCCTGTATTGTATCCGACGATGGATGTTGTTTCAATTGTTCCTATTTGTCCGCATACATTGAATGCAAGACCGATTGTGGTGCCTTCATCAGAAGAAATTACCGTAAGAACCGGAGATAAACTTCTATCTGTTTCAATTGACGGATTCGATACAACAAAATGTGTTGAAAAGATTTCTATTAAGTCAGCACCAAACAAAGCGCTTTTAGCTTTTCTTAAGGAAGGTCAATTTTATTCGGTTCTAAGAGATAAGCTGCACTGGGGAATTTAGTTATTTATTTCTCTGGAAAAACTTTGCTAATTCTTTGTGTTCAAAGAATTTTGCAACAGGACGTCCATGAGGACATGTTTCAGGGTTTTCACAAGTGCGCCAGTTTCTGATAATTTCTTCCATCTGGTATTGGTTTAAGTATGTATTAGCTTTAACAGCGGCTTTGCAGGAGGTCGTAATAAGGATTTTTTCTTCTATATTATCAATGTCTCCTGATATGTTTTCTAAAATATCAGCAAGGATTTCTTTTGGCGATACTTTTGAAATCATTTGAGGAACTTTTCTGAAAATAACTTCTTTTTCTGATAAGAAGTCTATATCATAACCAAATTCGAGTAATTTTTCTTTGTTGTTTTCTAACAGTTCCCTATCAGAAGGAGAAACTTCCAGTACGTCAGAAATAAACAAGAGTTGACAATCAATATTCTTTGATTTTTTAAGCTTTTCATAAATATATCGTTCTTCTGCTATATGCTGGTCGATAATTTCTAAGCCGTCTTCTTTTTCAATAAGAATATATGTTTTCTTATATTGCCCGATAATAACATCTTCCTGCTTAAATTCGGGTTCGGAAACAACTTTTGTTTGCACAGGTGTTTGTTGAACGATTTGAAGTTTTGGTCTATCTTCGTTTCTTGGGCGAATATCTTCTGTGATTTTTTTTGAAAAAATATCAGAGATAGAAGATTCTTCCGGTACATAAGCTATTTGTTCAGGTTCTTCTTTCACATCTTCAATAAAAACTATTTTTTCTTCTTCTTCGTTTTTGATTGTTTCGATTGTAGCTCTAATAGCATCAGAAATAGAAGCCTGAATAAAATTAAAAATCTGATTAGGGTTTTTATACCTTACTTCTTTTTTAGTCGGATGTACATTTACATCCACATCCGCCGGACGGATTTCAAGGTTAAGCACAATAAACGGATATCTTGAACTTCCTGTAAGGTTTCTGTAAACCATATCAATTGATTTTTGAAACACAGGACACTTAACAGAACGGGAGTTTACAAACATATAGTAATCTTTTTTGCTTGCTCTTGTGTAATCAGGTGTGCTTACAAATCCCGATATTTTTAGTCCGGACAGTTTATCTGTTTTGAGTACCGGTTTAAGGTTTGAAACAACTTCGTTTGAAAACAGTTCTTTGATAGTTTGGAGTTGTTCATTTTGTGCTGTTGTTTTTAAAGACGTTTTCCCGTTAAATTTTAGTTCAAAAGATACATCAGGATGAACAAGTGCAATTGTTTGAATAAATTCACTTATATAAGCAAATTCAGTTTTTGCGCTTTTTAAAAACTTTAGCCTTGCAGGTAGATTGTAGAATAAATCTTTTATTTCCATAATAGTGCCGACTGCACATCCGGTTGGTGTTTGTTTAACTTCAGAATTCTGGCATTCAACTTTTGTTCCGTTATCAAAATCTGCTGTTCTTGTAATACAGGTTAGTTTTGATATTGAAATAATACTTGCTAATGCTTCACCTCTAAACCCCATTGTTTTAATATCAAATAAGTCTTCACTAGTTTGAATTTTGCTTGTTGCGTGTTTGGAGAATGCCAGCAAAATATCATCAGGATGTATTCCCGAGCCGTTATCCGCAATTCTTAAATCGCGGCATTCATTAGAAACTTCAATACTTATCTTTGTAGCACCGGCATCAATAGAGTTTTCGACAAGCTCTTTTACAACCGAATAAGGTCTTTCAATAACTTCTCCCGCTGCTATCTGATTTATAACATTTTTTGATAGTTGAACTATTCTCCCCATAAAAATTATTATACAACAAATTTTTTTTTAAGTATAATGTTGTTGGATTAAATATAAGGAAGTATAAATGGCAAAAGGTAAAAAGATTAAAGTCGCGTTTCCTCATATGGGAACAATTTCAATAGCTTGGGCATCAGCATTAAGAAAAATCGGTGTGGAACCGTTTGTTCCTCCGTATACAAGTAAGAAAACTTTATCCTTGGGTACAAAAAACTCTCCTGAGGCAATTTGTCTTCCTTATAAACTAATTCTTGGTAATTTTATTGAAGCAATTGAAGGCGGAGCGGATTATGTTGCTATGATTACCTCTCCCGGTATTTGCCGTCTTGGTGAATATGGAAACAATATTCATAACACACTTAAAGACTTAGGGTATAATGCTAATTATATTGAACTTTCTCTTTATGATGGAATCAAAGGGTTATATAAATTCCTTACAGGAATTTCAGGAAAAAATGATCCGATTTTAATTATGCGTTCTATTAATATCCTGATGCGTAAAATTTTTGCTTTAGATGATTTAGACACTGCTCTTTCTTACTATAGAGCTCGTGAAGTTAAGTTTGGCGAAGCAGAAAAGAATTACAAAAAAGCAATTAAAATGATTGATAAAGCCGGTAATACAAAAGATTTGAAAAAAGCTTATGAACAGGCGTTAAAAGAAATCGAAAAAACTGAAATCGATGAAAACAGAGAAGTTCTACATGTTGATTTAACAGGTGAAATTTTCCTTGTAAACGACGAGTTTTCAAACCAAAATATTGAACGCGAACTCGGTAGAATGGGGGTTCAGACAAGAAGAAGTCTTACTGTTGGCAGTTTTTTAAAAGATGCAATAATTCCAAAAGCATTCCAGAACAAAGAAACTCACCTTCAAAGAGCTGAAAGAATGGCAAAACCATACTTAATGCGTGATATCGGCGGAGATGCACTGGAGTGTGTATCAGATGTTGTATTTGCGGATAAAAAAGGTAAAGACGGAATTATTCATATTTCACCGTTTACATGTATGCCTGAGATTATGTCACAAAACATATTCCCTACAATGAGAGGCGAACACGATATTCCTATCCTTACTCTTATTATGGATGAGCAGACTGGTAAAGCAGGCTATATTACAAGATTAGAAGCGTTTGTTGATTTGATGCGCCGTAAAAAACGAGCAAAAGAAGGTAAAAACAAAACAAGAATTTAGTCATCAAAGTCCCAACTCATTGGGAAACGGCTTCTATTGCTTACGGAAAGTTTTTCCTCGACAAAGTCTTTGTAACACTCAACAAGCCACTCAAATTCATCGGGGGCTGCAGTGAATTTTTGCTCTAATAATTCATCGAAAAGTTTTGCGCGAACTGCTTCAAGAGCTTCTTTGTCAGGGAATTGGTTGAACGGGTCAAAAATAAATCCTCTATGGTAGAAATTCCTGTCAAGTACATCAAGATTTAATTCTTCTTTGCTAACTGTTTTTAGTCTTTCGGCGTAAGCGATGCAAAGTTTTTTGAGTACTTTTGCTGCGTGTTCTGTGTTATCTACGTCTAAAGCGTGATAAATATAGGAAATAGGGTTGTATTCAATGTCATTAAATTGTCTGCTGTAATCAATCGGTGTCATTTCTTGCGAAATAGCATCAACTAATAAATTTTCGCCCTTTCGGTCAAAAACTATTCCTTTTGAGCGGCTCTCTTCTATTAAGCTTATTGTTTTTTCAAAAGATTCTATAGGAAAATTATTTGCAACCAACTCTTGTAGTGCGTGTTTAACTTTTATACCTGATTCAGTATCTGATTTTGTAATTATTTTTAAAGGAATTCCAGGTACATATTTTAATAATGTTAATCCTTCTCCTAATTTGGCTATTACAAAATTTGCCTTGTCATATTCATCAAGATTAAAGTCAAGCTTTAGTTTATTTGTATTAGGGACTGTTTTCTTATCTCTTCTAAGACAATATTGCATTGCATAATCAGGAATTTTATATACAATAGCTTCTGTTCCCTGCCCTATTGTCTGCTCTTTTTCAAGAGCATTTATGCATACTTGAATAATTTCTTTGTTCTTCAAATCCATTAAATCTTTTGGACGTACAAATTTTTTACATCCAAAACTCACTGTATCCTGTTTTAATGGAGCTAAATTAGGATATTGGCGCGATTGTATCGGCGATGTTTTAATAAAATTAGGCTGCGGGTTGAAATTTACTATCATAGTAATTTTCATAATGCCGGTAAAGATTTCAAATTGCTTTTTTGTAAAGAAAAGTTTACAAAGTTACTGCATTTTTTGTTTTAAATCAAATCGGACTTCAGATAAAGGTCCGCTGTTTGGATTTTTTAGTGTATTAAAATAATTTTTAGCAAAAATTACAGGGTATTTAGGAATCCAGCCAAATTTGAAATAAATTGTTACAGCATCAGCACCTTGGGATAACATAAGCGTATCAATTGTTTGCTCATGCGCAGGAGAAATTGAAGAAAAAAGTTTTATAAAATAATCAGTGCAAGTTACAACAGAATATCCGGTTGCTGTTGCAGGGTGTTCTAATATTTCAAATATTGCAATGTTTTTGTTTGTTTTAATTGTTTTAACATCTTTTGGCAGAGTCAGTGTCTCACCTTTAACCTGCTCAAGTTCGTACCATTTACCTTCATATTTAATACGCATAACGCTTTTTTCCGGCATGTAAATTTCATCAAATTTGTTTTCAAGTATTACATTACCTTCAAAATCAGTTATACCGTATTTGTAACCTTTACAGGTCAAAAACATGCCGCCAAATAAAAGATTTATTGAAGAGTATTCAACAGGAAGCAATTCTTTTCCTTCTGCATTGTAGATTCCATATTTTGAACCATTGCCAAGTTTGACAAACTTACCTAAGACTCTTTCTGCATGTGTGTATTTTATTGGAACAAGAATATTATTACTGCTGTCAATTACTCCAAACTTACCGCGTTTTTGAACAATGTATGTATTCTCTCCAAGGATAATAAGTTTTTTGTATTCGGGTTCGACAAGTACAGTTTCATCATCCCCTTTTATTCCCCACAAATTTTTGTCATTATAAAACGGCTTTTCTGCAAAAGCACAATTTTGTAATATTAATATTAAAGCCAGAATAAAAACAATCTTCTTCATATCTACATGATAACATAAACTTTCTTATGGTATCATGTCTATCGGAGGAAATAATTAAGATGGAAAAGAAAAAGATTATAATCGGTATTATTGCGAGTATTGTATTGTTTTATATAACATATCTTTTTATAATCCCTTGTTTGGTAAATAAAACAGGATTGGTTAATTTTATTTGTAAGAAACTGCCTTTTGAACTTATTATTGATTCTCCATCTCTAAAAACCAAGCTTAATTCAGAAATAATTCTGGGTGCTGAAAAAATTGAGATTAAGAAAGACAGTAATGTTTTATTAAGAATCGATAATGTTAATACATCATTTTTACTTGCACCATTAGTATCTAAAAAACTTGTGGTAAACAATTTTGGTCTTGATTATTTATTTACTGATGCAAACGGATTAATGGAGCTTTGTCCTCCTCAAGAAGAAAATAATGAATCTAAACCTGCTGACTTTGTGTTAGATTTATATGATTCAATCCTTAATGTTAAAAAAGCTGAAATCTTGTATTCAATTGATAAAGATACAAACCTGAAAGTCCTTGCACAAGATTTGTTTGCTGATAATACTCAAAAAGAAGAACGCTATATTCGTTTTAATATACTTTCTGAATTACAAAAATCTAATAAAACTTTGCGTTTTGAAATTGCTGATAATGACAAAGTTGTTATTAGGAAGAAACATCTTTATATTAATGACTGCTTATTTGATGTTAACAAATCGACTGTTCATATTAACGCAGAAGCATCTCGTAAAAAAGGTTTAGAGCTAAATCTTTCTTCTAAGAATTTTGCGATAGAAGATGCTACGGATATTATTGCAACAGACTTGGTTATAGCTAATGGAAGTGAGATACTTTCATACTTTAAAGATTTAAAAGGAAACTTTGATTTTAATATTAATATGCAAAAAGCCGGCATGAACGGTGATGTTAAGCTTAATAAAGCTGATATGAAAATAGTTCCACTGGCAGATTTACCTCTTTCAGTTAATAAAGGCAGTGTAAAACTTACTCCGACAACGGTTTCTTTAAAGGGATTTGAAGGGTATTACGGTTTAAACTCTGCAAATAAAGTTACTCTTGAAGGGACAGTACAGGATTATATGAAATCCTGTGAAACAGAGATTGTTGTTAAAACTGCTGCTAATAATGAATTTGCTAAAAACTATTTGTCTAAAGTTGTTGGAATTCCTCTTGAAATAGTAGGAAAAGCCGGTACGCAAATCGTTATTAAATCAATCTATGATAAAATTGATGTAATTATTGGTTCAAAACTGGCAACAGGAGATGATATTCTTGTTGACGGCGCATCTTTAACGCCAACAACTTATGATAGAGCTGTAAAAGCAGATTTGCATATAAGAAATAATATTCTTGATATTGAAAATATTAACTATTATATTGCGCAAGAAATTGTAAAAGGTTCAAAGGTTAAACCTGTATTAACTTTAAGCGGTAAAATGGATATCTCTGAGCCTATTCCGTTTGTGCAAGAATTAGGTTTTGATATTCCAAATCCGCTTCCAAGCGAGTTCTTGAATGTTTTAATAGGACAAAAATTATTTAAAGGCGGAAAATTCAGCGGTGAATTGTTTATGATTAACCACGGACATCCGGTGCTTGACGGTAAAATTTCTGCAGAGGATATTAGAATCCCTTCTCAGAGAGTGTATTTGAAAAAAGGCGATATTTTTACTGATAAAAATAGTATTCATATAAATGCAGATGCATATTATAAACGTTCAAAAATAAAATTTATTGGTGATATTAAAAATTCTCTTGAATTCCCAACCGTTGTGCACAATGTTGATTTTTCATTAGATAAGCTTGATTTGGAAAAGCTTATGAATTCATTTAATCAGCAGCCACAAACTGAAGTCGTTGAGCGTAATGATGATGAGGATGATGATGTCGTAACATTTGATTTTAATAATTTAATCATAGAAAAATGTATGTTTAGATTAAAAGAAGGTTCATATAAGGATATTAATTTTGGTAACCTCAATGCTAACCTTACTCTTGATAAAAATAATATTTTAAAACTTGAATCTAATAAGTTTGATATTGCAGAAGGTATTTCGACTATTAGGGTTAATTGCGATCTAAATAAACATCAATACTACCTTCGACTTGGGATTAAAGATGTTAACTCTGATTTAATGTCTACAACGATTTTAAATCTTCCTAGAGAAATTTCCGGTAAGGCACGTGGTTTGATTGAATTAAATACTGATGATAGTTTCAAACTTAACGGACAAATTAAATTTGAAGTTAGTGATGGACAAATCCCTAAAATAGGTTTGGTTGAATACTTAATGAAGTTTGTTTCTGTGTTTAGAAATCCTGTTGTAATGATTAGTCCTACAACATTCTCTGATATGATTAATATTCCTGACGGAACTTTTGATAGAATCTACGGCGAATTGTATCTTAAAAACAATGTTGTTAACAGAATGAAGATTGAATCAACTTCTCCATTACTCGCAAGTCTTATTGTTGGAAGATATAATCTTGAAAATGGTGATGCTTCGCTTAGAATTTATACAAAATTCTCAAATAAACAAAAAGGAGTCGGTAGTTTCTTAAGAAATATTTCTTTAAACAGCCTTGCTAACAAGATTTCATTGAGCAGCAAAAATGATTCAAATTACTATGCAGCAGAATTAAAGATGCTTCCTCCAATCGATGCGGAGGAAAAAGATTGTCAGGTCTTTTTAACTACTGTTGACGGTGATGTCGAACATAATAACTTCCTGTCATCATTGAAAAAATTAAAATAAATTTTAACCTCCTCTTTAAGAGGAGGTTTTTTTGACTGTTCAATCCTCCATAAATTGTAAAGAAATGTTAATAAAATCCTCAGAACGTATGATTTTATTTAAAACTTATACTGCTAATATATATCTATACTCCTTAAAAAACGACGATACACATATCCCTAATCAACAGCTATGCACGAGATTCGTTCATAGCTTTTTTTTATTTTTTAACAAGGGTCGGACGACAATAGTGGGACTATAAGTGCGAATAGGAGCTACGGGTCGTCCTCTGCTGACTTTGCTACGAGTTGGTTCGCGTTGGTTGCAATTGGTGTTTCTATTATAAGTATAGCGTTTTGTGCAGAGGAAGGCAGGTTTTCTATTGTGAATTATTGTAAAAAAAATGTAACGATTTGTATATAAAAAGCAATTTTTTGTTGTGAAATGTTTTATACTAGGTGGGTAGAAGTGTTATGAACATACAGCCGATTTCATACAATGATTTGACTATGGGAAAAGCTCCTAAAAAGCCAAATTTCAATAGTTTTGTAGACCGTATTAAACAAAAAATTGTTGATACGGCACCTTCTACTACGTTTAATGATGCTGAAAAAACTTTAAAAAACTGGGTCAGATTTGACGAAAGAATGTCTAAACCTGCCGAAAACCGTGGTGTTATGGGTGGTACAGCTATTCTTTTGCAACCGGCTATTGATGCTTCTAATAAAAAAGTTGACAATGAGACCCGTCAAATTTCTATTTGTCGAACCATTGCTAAGATTATTGCAGGAACAGGTGTCGGGATGCTTGTCAGAGGTTCTGCTTATAAGGCTGTTGAAAAAATGACCAATCCGGAAGGTAACAAAATACTTTTACCTAAAAAATATATTGATGAGCTTTCAAAAAATCCAAAGCTTATGAAAAATTACAGAAGCGCACTTTCTACCGGTATAGCAATATTAGCTATGTGTGTAACAAACTTTGCATTAGATGCTCCGCTTACTGTTTTTTTAACTAACAGGCTTATAGAAGCTGCTCATCTTAAGAAACCGAAGGAGGCTGTCGATGAAAAACGTGCTTGACAGTGTTCTTAATTGGGTTGCACAGAATTTCAGAAAAGATGCTTCCAAAATGCTTATCTGGACAGGGGTTGCAGGTTGGACATTGTCTTCACTTGCACAAGTCGGAGCGGTTTTATTTAACAATAAGATTTCTAATGAAAAGAAAAGTTTTCTTGTACCACAGGAAATGGCTGATGCTGCCGTAAATATTGGCTCATTCTTCCTGATTACTCAGGCTGCTAAGAGAATGACTGCGAAACTCTTTTCAACAGGTAAATTCGCACCTAAAACAGTTCGTGTGTATCTAGAAAAAAACAAAGATTTATACGCAAATAAACTTGGAAAACTTGAGTTTGATTTGGATGAAGTTCTAAAAACACACAATGATTTTCCAAAAGAACAGTATTATGCTTGTAAAAACTTTGGCACAACACTGGCAACTGTTGGTGCAGGGATTGTTTCTTCCAATATCGTGACACCGATTATCAGAAATAACATGGCTTCAAAAATGCAGCAAAATTATATTTCTAAACAACAGGTCGACAGGCCGACAGGCATGCGAGTATAATAAACTCAAGGAGAAAGAGAGATGGATTTTGAATACGGAATTATAGGCGGAGGTCCTGCGGGTTATATGGCAGGTATGATTTTGGCAAAACAAGGTCATAGTGTTGTTTTATTTGAAAAAGACCGCCTGGGCGGTACCTGTTTAAACAGAGGTTGTATTCCAACAAAATCACTGCTTCACTCTTCTGAAGTCTATAAACAAATAATAAATGCTTCCGATTACGGGTTTGAAATAGATATAAAATCTTTTGATTTTTCTAAAATTGCAGAAAAACGCGATAAAACAGTTGAAAAAATCCGAAAATCATTGGAACTTGCGGTCAAAAATTCGGGTGTAAATGTGGTTTATTCTGAGGCTGAGATACAGGATGATAATACTATTTTGGCGGATGAAAATATGTATAAAGTTTCTAAAATTATTGCTGCTACAGGCTCAAAACCCCGTGAGTTAAAAGGCTTGGAGTTTGACGGTAAATTTGTTTTAAGCTCCGATGATGTCCTTAAATTAGAAACTCTTCCTAAATCGGTTTTGATTATAGGTTCCGGTGCGATTGGTATTGAATGGGCAAGGATATTTTCTAATTTTGGAGTGGAAGTTAATATTGTTGAGTTGTCAGAACATTTAATACCTCTTGCTGATATTGAGGTTTCAAAACGAATTGAGCGTATTTTCAAACAGAAAAAAATAAAATTCTATCTAAATGATTGTGTTGAAAAAATCGATAATAACATTGTTACTTTAAAATCGGGAACTATACTGGAGCCGGATTTTGTTTTATCAGCGGTTGGGCGAGTTCCTGTTAAATTAGATTTGGGTATAAATATCGGAGATTCTGCGGGTGAAATTCAGCTTGCACACTATGCGATTTCTCAAGCTCAAAAACTGGCGTGTGGTATTGAGTACAAAAAAGACTTAATCCCGTCTGTAATCTATGGAGAACCGGAAATTGCATGGGTTGGGTTAAGAGAACAAGATTGTGATGCTGAATGCGAAAAATTCATGCTTCCTATTACTGCTCTGGGCAAATCTTGGTGTGATGATGCAACGGATGGTTTTATTAAATTGATAATTAAAAATAAACATATTTTGGGTGCGCATATTGTATCAAAAGAGGCTTCGGCTCTTATACATGAAGTATTAATTGCAATGCAAAATAATATAACCACTGATGAGTTAAAAGAGGTTTGTTTTGCACACCCAACATATTCTGAAGGAATTTCAGAGCTGATAATCTCACTTAAATAAATGATATATAATACAAAAAAAAGCCTTCTTTAAAAAAGAAGGGCTTTGGAATCTTGTTTCGTTAATTCCTCATGTGTAGAAGGTTAGTGTGTAGGTT
>CAKNXK010000010.1 GCA_932182025.1 uncultured Candidatus Melainabacteria bacterium | reverse complement strand
TTGTTGCCATTTTGTTTCTCTCTCTATTTGAATAACTCTTACATATATATAAAGTATATAAAGTTCTAAAAATTGCTTTTTTTCTTTGGATTTGTTAAGATTTGTAAAGTTGAGTTTGAATAATTAATTTTTCGTTAATATTTTAACAAAATGATTAAAAATAGTGTATAAATAAATATGTTAGTATATAGGAGGATTATATTATGGCATTAAAACCATTAGCAGACAGAATTGTTATTAAAGTTATTGAAGATACAGAACAAACTTCTGGCGGAATTTTTATTCCTGACAGCGCAAAAGAAAAACCGCAAAAAGGTGAAGTTGTTGCTGTAGGAGAAGGCAAAACCAATGAAAAAGGTGAAAAAGAGCCTTTAGAAGTTAAAGTTGGGGATGTTGTTCTTTATGCTAAATATGCAGGAACAGAAGTTAAGATTGATGGAGTTGAGTACAAAATTCTTTCAATCAAAGATGCATTAGCAGTAATCGAATAATAATAGGTTGGGTTTTCCCGACCTATAGGAATCATTTATTAAGGAGAAAATATAATGGCTAAAAAAATAGTTTTTGAAGAAGAAGCAAGAAAATCTCTTCTAAAAGGTATTGACGCTGTTGCTGACGCGGTTAAGGTAACTCTTGGACCAAAAGGCAGAAACGTTATTTTACAAAAGAAATTCGGTGCACCTCAAATCGTTAATGACGGTGTTACTATCGCTAAAGAAATCGAACTTCAAGATGGTTTGGAAAACGCAGGAGCACAGCTTCTTAAAGAAGTTTCATCTAAAACAAATGATGTTGCAGGTGACGGTACAACAACTGCTTCTGTTTTAGCTCAAGCAATCGTTAGAGAAGGGTTGAAAAATCTTACAGCAGGTGCTAATCCAATGTCTATGAAACGTGGTATTGACAAGGCTGTAGAAATTTCTATCAACAAAATTAAAGACTTATCAAGACCGGTTAACACTAAAGAAGAGATTGCTCAGGTTGCAGGAATTTCAGCTGGTAACAATTCTGAAATCGGTGAATTGATAGCAGAAGCTATGGACAAAGTTGGTCACGACGGCGTTATCACTGTTGAAGAAAGCAAATCTTTCGGTACTAATTTGAAAGTCGTTGAAGGTATGCAGTTTGACAAAGGTTATATTTCACCTTACTTTGTAACTGATCCTGAAAGAATGGAAGCTGTTCTTGAAGAAGCATATGTACTTTGTGTTAACAAGAAAATCAATTTGATTGCTGATTTAGTACCTGTTCTTGAACAAGTTGCTCGTGACGGTCGTTCACTTCTTCTTATTGCAGAAGATGTTGAAGGCGAAGCTCTTGCTACATTGGTAGTTAACACTATGAGAAAAGTTCTTAGAGCAGTTGCTGTTAAAGCTCCTGGTTTTGGTGACAGAAGAAAAGCTATGTTAGAAGATATTGCAATCCTAACAGGCGGTCAATTATTTACAGAAGAATTAGGACTTAAGCTTGAAAACGTTACTACAGCTATGATGGGTCTTGCAAAACGCGTTACTGTTACTAAAGACGAAACAACAATCGTAGTTGGTGACGAAACAAAAGAAGCTGTTAAAGAACGTGTAAACTTAATTAAGAAACAAATCGAAGCTTCTGATAGCGAATACGATAAAGAAAAACTACAAGAACGTATGGCTAAATTAGCTGGCGGTGTTGCAGTTATTGAAGTTGGTGCAGCTACAGAAATCGAACTTAAAGAACGTAAATTAAGAATTGAAGATGCTCTTAACGCAACAAGAGCTGCTAATGAAGAAGGTATTGTTCCTGGCGGTGGTGTTGCTTTAATCAGAGTTCAACAAGCTCTTGAAGAAAAATTAAACACTTTGACATTTGATTCAGATGATGAAAAGAGCGGTTATAAAATTCTTACAGCAGCTCTTGACGTACCTCTTCGTTCAATTGCATTCAACTCAGGTGCTAAATCTGATGTTGTTGTAGAACGTGTACGTTCAGAAAAAGACGCTTATGGCTATGATGCATTATTAGACAGATACACAGACATGTTTGCAGCTGGTATTGTTGACCCTGCAAAAGTTACAAGAAGTGCTCTTGAAAACGCAGCATCAGTTGGCTCAATGTTGTTAACAACTCAAGCAGCAGTTGTTGATATTCCGGAAGAATCAAAAGGTCCTGATATGTCAGCAATGGCAGGCATGGGTGGTATGGGCGGCATGATGTAGGTGTTGCGCATACAATAAATGTAGAAAAGGTCGGAAGTATTACTTCCGACCTTTTTAATTATATTTATCTCCGCCGCTTAGAAATTCTTGTTTGAATTCTACTTCTTTGGTGAAGCCTGTTTTTACAATGTTTCTGCCAAATTTTGCTTCCAGTTTATCGAGACTTCGTGCAAGTTTTTCATTCTTTTCGCGTTTGGAATTATCTGCCAGTAGTGAAATTTGTTCATTGGAGCAAGGATTAAAATTATCGAGCAGAATTCCTACACTTCTATAAAGAATTTGAGAGTTATACATTTTTTCTAATAAAGGAAATGCTGCTTCTGAGATTTCAAACTCGAAATTTGTTGCAAGTTCAAGGTTTGTTTTCTCGAAATTTGTACGAAAATCTTTTGTTTTGAGTATAACTCCAATGCTTCCGCATTTACAGTCAGCACGGCGGAGTTTTCTGCAAGCTGAATGAATATGAATCATTAATTCGTTTTTTAAATAGTTTAAATCAGAGGTAAATTCAGGGAAAGACTTTGTATCCATAATAGATTTTGGAAGTTTTTTCTCATTGGAGACTTTGTTAATTAAATTTCCCATAAGCTCGTATTTTAGTTCTAAAGCTAGTTTTCCAAATCTGCTCTTTAGCCATAAATCGTTTTTTTGTACAAAATCATAAGCTGTGTAAATACCATGCCCGCGAAGTTTTGGCTCTAAGTGTCTTCCTATTCCCCAGATTTCGCCGATAGAAGTTTGTTTTAAAAGTCGTGGAATACCGCATTTTCCTGCAATACAAATATGTTCTTCTGTTGACTTTGACTTATCTGAGGCAAGTTTAGCGAGCGCTTTTGTTCTGCTAACTCCAATTGATACAGGGATACCTGCTTTTTCCCAAATAAGTTGGCGTATGTGTTTTGCAAGGTTGTAATAATTCATTTTATATAACTTTGCTAACCCCGTTAAATCAACAAATGCTTCATCAATCGAGTAAACTTCTACATAAGGACTTAGTTCTTTTAAGATTGACATTACTTCCCGCGAAATTTCAGAGTAATTATAGTGGTTTGCGTTAATATAAATACATTTTGGGAAATCCCGAGATGCCATAAATAAAGGGTGTCCCATTGGTATTCCCATTTCTTTTGCCTCTTTTGAGCGTGCAATAACGCATCCGCGTTCTCCTGAAACCACACAAACTGCTTTGCCGTTTAATTCAGGATTAAGCTTCCTTTCACATGAAACAAAGAAGCTGTCACAATCTATTAATGCTATGTATTTTTGTTCAAGCATAAGTCCGCGATTTTCCCAGTGCTTATTTAAGTCTATCATTAATGCAGAATCTCCTGCAACATGTTAGAGCATGGAGTATGTGTACGGCAAAAAAATAGTTAAGTATAGACATAACTATTTTATAGATTGTAGTGGTTTTTTTTTCTGATGCATTTTGAGTTTATTATGAATTTCTGTACTAATTCTTCTTTTGTTTTTGCGTAATTCTTTTATTCTGATACCAAATGCTTTTTGATTATTAATTTACTGCAATTAGTATATTATTTAATGGTGGTAAATTTGACAAAATAATCTTTTAATGTTAAATGTATGTTATTTAAGGTTAAGTTTTATGCCAAAAGGATGTAGTTAATGCCAAATAATATAAAGATATCAATTATTATCCCATTTTTTAATGTGGAATTGTATATTAAAGAAACACTGAATTCCATATTAAAGCAAGAGCTTGAAGATATTGAAATTATTTTGATAAATGATGGAAGTACAGATGCATCTTTGGAAATAGTTAGGTCTCTAGTTGATAATGATAAACGTTTTATAATTCTTGAACAAGAAAATCAGGGACAATGTGTAGCTAGAAATGCCGGTTTGGCGATAGCTCGAGGTGAATATGTATTTTTCCTTGATGCTGATGATTTATTATCAGAGAATTATTTTGCTAATCTTTATGACGTAGCTAAAACCAATGATTTGGATTTACTTTGTACAGATACCTTTTTTTTGAAAGATGGTGTTTTAGTAGATTCAAATTTTATTTCAGAATATACACGAGAAGCTTTTAGAACAAAAAATGCTTATAAAGAATTATTATTTATTATTAAAGCATCTGTTGTTTGGGGTAAACTTTATAAGCGTTCTTTTTTGCAAAAAAACAATCTTATTTTTAAAAAATTTAAGAGATTTGAAGATAATTATTTTATCTTTAATCTATGTTTACAAAAACCAAAAATCGGTTATTGTTTTAATTCAAAAATTTATTACCGTATTCGTGAAAACTCTATTATGACAAGTATTGAGGCATCACAGAAACATTATCATGAAATGTTATCAATACTTACTTCAATAGATTCTTTGTTAGGAGAACATTGCCTAATACATTATTCTGACAAAAAGAATTTTTCTTATATTTATGATGAGATGATTCTTGAAACTATCCTAACTTGGGGGAAGAAAAACAAGGATTATGAGTTTATAGAGTTGTTATTAGCAAAATTATCTTTTATTAAAATAATTACTAATCCTTTTATATGTATAAAAAGAAAAATAAAATTATTTAAATTAATTATAAGAATGTTTTGTTTAAAGAAGATTTCTTCATTAATGCATTTGTCAGAAAAACACAGTGCTAACTGATTGTTAAAAACTAAAATAGAACCCAATTCCGCTTTGTGGTCTATGTGCTAAGCAATGCGGGCATCTGCAATGTGGAAATGCTAATCTGTGAGAATAGTTTGGATGCATATAAAAACTGTTTACAGGTCTGTAGTGACGATAATAGTAGTAATTGGGTCTTCTGACCTCGTGTTTGTATCCGGCATGGATACGATTTGGCGATGATGGCTGCTGTGGAGCTGCAAAAGCAGGTGAGCTTGCACCTAATATTGTAATTAAAGTTAAAAATGTAAGAACCTTTTTCATACTACGACTCCTTTTTATTTATAACGAAATAAAAAAGTTTTTGTTCATTTTGAATAAAAAAGGCGGGTTAATAACCCGCCTTTTGACTATTGTTCTAAAATATAATTTATTAATGTTCTTACACCTGCACCGGATGCTCCTTTGATTAACTCTTTTTGAGGTTTATCAAGGAATGCTACGCCAGCTATATCAATGTGTGCCCATTTAACGTCTTTTACGAACTTTTTAAGGAACACACCTGCAGTTGATGCGCCGCCCCAGCGAGAGCCTGTGTTTTTCATGTCTGCTATATCGCTTTTTAAGCTGTCAAAGTACTCATCCCATAAAGGTAGTTCCCAATATCTTTCGCCGCTGCGTTCTGCTGTTTTGATTAAGTTTTTAACCAAATCGTTGTCATTACCCATAATACCTGCAGCATTTGAGCCTAAGGCAACCATACAAGCGCCGGTTAATGTTGCTAAGTCAATAACTTCGTCAACTCCGAGTTCTGATGCATAACAAAGAGCATCTGCAAGAGTAAGTCTGCCTTCTGCGTCTGTGTTATCTACTTCGATTGTTTTACCGTTTTTAGCAGTAAGAACATCACCCGGTTTGTATGCACTGCAGCCAGGCATGTTTTCGCAAGCTGCAATAATTCCATGAACTTCTACTTGCGGGTTAAGTTCTTTTAGTATGCTCATAACACCTAAAACACAAGCTGCACCGGACATATCGTCTTTCATGGTAAGCATTGATGAAGCAGGCTTAATATCTAATCCGCCGCTATCAAAAGTTATGCCTTTACCTACGATTGCTATTTTTTTCTTAGGGTTTTGAACAGAGTATTTCATGTGAATGAATTTAGGCTCTTGTGCGCTACCTCTTCCAACTGCAAGAAATGCACCCATGCCCATTTTTTCACATTCGTCTTTGTTGTAGATTTTGGTTTCTAAACCTAAGTCGCAAGCGATTGATGCAAGTTCTGACGGGGTTGCAAACTGTGCAGGTTCATTTGCGAGGTTTCTTGTGAATGCCATTGCAGAAGCAATTTTTTCACCTTTTCTGATTTCTGATTCGTTTGCTTCAACAAAAACTTCTTTAACGTGGTTATCTTTCTTTTCTGATTTATATTTATCAAATGTGTAGTCTGCAATTTTTACGCCAAGTGCAAATTGTTCAGAATAGTCAAATTCTACTCCTTCAAGTTTAAAAGCAACAGTTTTAGCTTCAATTTGCATAGCTTTTTTGATTGATTTCGCAACCGCTTCTCTAAGTTTATTAGGGTTAAATTCTGATTTTTTACCAAAACCGACTACAAGAACTTTTCTGTGAGGTTCTTGTCCGTATGTTGGAAGAAGATATGTTTCTCCAAATTTTCCTTGAAAATTATCTTGTTGTATAGCATAAGTATTAGCAATAGCACTTGTTGTTGTTTCACCTTCAAACAAGTTTACAACTAAAAGATCGCATTCAACAGATTTTGTATTTTCTACAACTCTTATTTCCATATAGAGCTCCTTTCTTATTTGTCGTCATAATACAAAAAAAGCTTATTTTTTTCAATCCTGCGGGTTTATGGTATATTTGTAGCAAAAGGAGACAAATTTGTTAGCCTGCACTTATAAAAACCATGGACTTTTTGAATTAGTGGAAAAAAGTAAGCCTCAGTTACTTGATGCGAAAGATGCAATTGTTCGTGTCACAATGAGCAGTATTTGCACAAGTGATATTCATATTAAACACGGTTTTGTGCCTAAAGCGGTCTCTGGTATTACTGTTGGTCATGAAATGGTTGGAATAGTAGAGGAGCTGGGTTCAGAAGTAGCAAATTTTAAGGTCGGTGATAGAGTAACAGTAAATGTTGAAACTTTTTGCGGCGAATGTTTTTTCTGTAAACACGGTTATGTTAATAATTGTACGGATAAAAATGGCGGTTGGGCTTTGGGATGCCGTATTGACGGTGCCCAGGCAGAATATGTACGTGTTCCTTTCGCAAATCAGGGGTTGAATAAAATACCTGATACTGTTTCTGATGAGCAGGCTCTTTTTGTTGGTGATATACTTGCAACAGGTTTTTGGGCTGCTCGTATTTCAGAGATTAAACAAGAAGATACAGTTTTGATTATTGGTGCAGGGCCAACGGGGATATGTACATTGCTTTGTGTAATATTAAAAAATCCTCGAAAAATTATTGTGTGTGAAAAGGATAAAACAAGAAGAGAGTTTGTTAAAAGGCATTATCCTGATGTGATTGTAACGGAGCCTGAGACTTGTCTTGATGTCGTTAATCAAGAAAGTGAACATGGCGGAGCAGATGTTGTTTTGGAAGTTGCAGGAAGCGAAGAAACATTTGAACTGGCATGGAAAGCAGCGAGAGCAAATGCAATAGTTACCGTAGTTGCGTTGTATGATAAACCGATGGTATTGCCGCTGCCTGAAATGTATGGAAAGAACCTTATATTTAAAACAGGTGGTGTCGATGGCTGTGATTGTGAGGAAATACTATCTTTGATTGAACAAGGCAAAATTGATACAACACCTCTTATTACGCATAAATATCCGCTTAAGGATATTGAGAAAGCTTATGAAGTATTTGAGAATAAATTAGAAAATGTTATAAAAATTGCGATATGTTTACCTTAAACAAACAATTGTGACACTCAAAATTTTGTCTATATAATCTAATCTGTTCAAACACTAAAAAAGAGCCTTTTGGCTCTTGTTTTAAAATGGTGGAGCATTTTCAGTCAAAAACGAACTTTCTGCTTTAGAAATTAAATCAGAAGAAATTTCAACCGGAGTATTTTGAGTATTAAATACAATGGTCATTTTGTCATCATATAAGTATATTTTATTGATTAAAACAGCGATTAAGGCTTTTTGATATTTTAAATCTTCAATATTACCATTTCTTATATTTGTTAAGAAAAATTTGATTTCAGAGTATTCAATAGGTAATGCTCGCATTGTTTCAACATCAATTTCTTTTTGTATAATTTTAGAATTATTATCTAATTTTTCTATTTCTTCAAAAATTATTCTTCTAATTGTATCGCTTGCACCGTCTTTTAATGATTTTAGCAGATTTTGTTTTTCAACATTGCACTTTTTTAACTTATGTCTTAATATTCTTACTTTTTCAGTATCTTTTTCCTGTTCGATTAAAAACATAACTTTATTTGCTATTTTTTCAATGTTTTCATCTGTCAAAACTTTTCTGCACTCCGTTAATACAAGATTTTCGATATATGCTTTTTGTACACTTTTCTTTTTACAAATCTTCTTTTTAACCCCATTACATGTATAATAACAATGTTTCTTACCTGTTTTAGATGTTCCAGATACTCCAACCATCATATTTTTACAATGTCCGCAAAATAATTTAGTAGTCAAAATATAATCTTCATAAGCCTTTGTAGTTGCAGGAGCTTTTCTTGCTTTATTCATTCGTCTTTGCACCATTTCAAAAATATCTAATGAAACAATTTGAGGAAATACGTCTTTTTCTAGTTCATTACCCTTATAAACATAAGAGCCGATATATTTTTTATTTTGTAATAGTTTGTTTAAAGAATTTTTATTAAAATTGCCACCTATACTAGTTTTATAATTATTTGCATTTAAATATTCTACTATTTCGGCAACACTTATATCTTTTGCATACATTTCAAAAATTTGTTTTACTATAGGAGCAGTATCATCATCAATTACATATTTTTTAGTATTTTTATCAACTTTAAACCCAAGAGGACATCTACCCCCTAAAGTTTGCCGTTTATCTACACTTACATTCATTCCACGTCTTATTTTTTGGGATAAATCAACAGAGTAAAATTCAGCAAATCCCTCAAGCATTGACTCTAACAATACGCCAGGTGGGTCATCTGAAATTGGCTCTCTTGCAGAAATAACCCTTACACCGTTTAATTTTAATTTTCTTTTGTTTATTGCACTATCATAACGATTACGTGCGAACCTATCTAATTGATAAACCAAAACAGCCTCAAATTGCTTTTTATTACTATCTTCAAGCATTTGTTGAAATTGTTGCCTGTTATCGTTTGTTCCTGTTGTTGCTCTATCTATATATTCTTGAATAACAGTCATGTCATTGCGTTCTGCGTATTCGTAGCAGACTTTCAACTGACCCTCTATTGACTGTTCTGTCTGTGAATGGCTTGAAAATCTTGCATAAATAACTATATTCATTACTCGTTTTCCTTTGTGTTATTATCTTTTTCTATTTCTGCTCTCATGCCAGTAATATTTTCCATTATTTTTGAAAGATATATTTTAGGAATTTCAGAGGCGTTAAATTTAAAAGACGAACAAAAATTTTGATAATTAGAAGTAATATCAATAACTTTAGTGGTTTCTACTATATCACTAGACGGATTGTTTATATTAAATACAAAAGTAAAATTATCGTAAAATAAATATTTACGCATGTTTTCAAGAAAATCACTATTGTCCATGTTTTCAATAATATAATTCAATGCTAGCAATTTATTTCTTTTTACCAATATTATTCCTGGTTTACTTTTATATGTTTTTAAAACATCAATAGCTTTTTCTGATAAGCATATTTTTGACTGAATTTCTTGATTTTCCAGTTCTTTACAAACATCTTGACCTAACCAATAGTTATAAGAACCTCCAAACTCATTTATATATGCTTTTATGACTTCATAAGATGGTTCTTGAGTTCCTTTTTCTATCTTTTGAATAGTAGAATGGCTGCCAATATCAAGAATTTTTGCCAATTCCCGATAACTCAATGCACTATCAGATTTGTATAATTCTCTACTCTTTTGCTTTCTTGCATCTGCAAAACGTTTACTTATAAGTGCTATTTCGGATTTGCTAAAACTTTCTTTTTTCTTTTTGCTCATTTTTATTCCCTTGTTGCTTATTAAATTACAAAAAATTCTTTCGGTGTTTAATTGTTGTTTCATACTCGCCAACTCATTGCATAAAGGCTTTCCAACTACTATTATAATTATAAAACAACAACATCAATAAATTATGTTTATAAATTAACACTAAATTTTTATGTTGTCAATAACAAATAGGAGGTATAAATGACACCAAACAAAGACATTAAAGAATTAGCCAAATCAAAAGGGGTTAAACTTTGGCAAATCGCTAATAAACTGGGAATTTGTGATGGAAATTTCAGCAGGAAATTAAGATACGAATTACCTTTATATGAAAAACAACAAATTCTAAATATTATAGAAAATTTAAGCATAGAGAAGTAATCAAGTGTTTGTTATTAGCCAAAATCAAGCAAAAGAGATTGCTCTCTTAATATATTCGGATATTCAGTCCTATATCGATACTCATAGGGCTGAATATGAGTTGTTTTTGGTTAGTGAAGCACATAAAACTAGAAAGGAAACAAGCAATGATAATACAAAATTTCACAAAAAATGATTTTAAAAAAAGTGGTATATCAGATTTAACCCTAAATGAATATATAAAAAATGGTTATTTAATAGACATGCCTGATTATTGGAAATTAAAATATCCTGAATTATATGACAATAAACCTACTGATTATTACAATATGAGGCTGAAAAATCCTATTGAAGATAAAAAATATATAAAACCAAAAGAGTTATGTTCAAAATTATTTAGACCGCTTGCATTAAGCCCAAATATTATAAGTAATAGGAATGAATATATAATTATTACAGAGGGGGAAAAGAAAGCAATAAAAGCCGTTCAAGAGGGTTTTAATTGCCTTGCTCTTTCAGGGGTGTGGGCTTGGAAAAAGACACCTAAAGATGATGAAACTGAAACTAATGCAGATATTATACCTGATATAGCAAATTTAGATTTAAAAAATAAAACTATTTATTTATGTTATGACAATGACATGTGGTCTAAACACCAAGTAAAACAAGCATTATATCATTTTTCAGCCTATTTAATTGCAGAGAAAAAAGCTATCGTAAAAATAATAAAGTTACCTGAAAATGATGATAAAATTGGACTTGATGACTATTTAATAAAATACGATAAAAATAAATTTCAAAATTTACTAAATAATGCCGAAGTACTCAATTTAGGCAAAATTCAAAATATATTATCTGACAAAATTGATATAAATATGAATTTTCCTATTGATATTTTTCCTGAAAATATAACAAATCTTATAATTGATTTACATAAAAGGCTTGACGCTCCATTAGAGTATATTGGTTGTGTATTTATAGTAATTGTAAGCATGTTAATGGATTATAGATTTTATATAAATGCTAATCCGGCAAGTAACTTTATAGAACACCCTATTTTGTGGCTTGCATTAGTTGGTAACCCATCACAAAAAAAGACACCATGCCTGAAAATAGGCAAAAAAATTTTAGATAATTTTGAGGCAATGCTACTTGAAAAATATGAAATAGAATTAGAACAGTATAAAAAAGATTATATTAAATATAAAGCGGAGTTAGAGGCATACAAACAGTTTATAAAACAAGGAAAGAATGCAGAAATACCAAAAGAGCCAAGAAAACCTTTAAAACCTCGTATTACAACACAAAATGCAACAGTAGAGGCTTTATGTATGGCTATTAATTCCAATAAAGATATTATGCTGGGAATTGGAATTTTTACTGACGAACTAGCCCATTTGTTTAAAAGTTTTAATCAATATAAAAGTACAGGAGGAAATGATAAAGAGTATTTTTTACAGGCATGGAATAAGGATAGACAAAATATAATAAGAAAAGGGTCTGATGAAGATTTTATAGTCGAAGCAAGTCATAATATTATTGGTGGTATCCAGCCAAAAGTTCTTGATGAAACATTGTTTAAAAAAGGCATAGAGAGTACAGACGGAATGCTTGAACGCTGGTTATTTTGTTGTACAGATTATGAAGAAACAGGAATATTACCGGATTTTAAAGAACAATATGACATTTCAGCACTAAAAAATTGTTGTGAAAAAATTTTTAAATATAAAATTAACAACATTCCTAAAGGGTATAAGTTTGAAGAAAATGCACTTATTCAATTTAAAACATTTTTTAAAACAGTGTCTAATAATAAAAAATCTAATAATATTTCTGATTTAATGGCTAGTTATATGTCAAAACAAATAAGTTATGTAGCAAGATTTTCATTAGTTTTACATTGTATTGACAATATAGAAAAAGATGAAATCTCTATAAATACACTTAATAATGCAATAAAATTGAGTAAGTATTTTATTTATTGTTTTCATAAACTTTCGAATGAAAGAATTACTATAAATCCGCTTGAAAATTATACTTTAGAGCTGTTAAGAATAAAAAATATAAAAACTATTTCCCCAACTGAACTATATAAGAAAAATATTAGTCGTTTTAAATCGCATGAAATGGCGAAAATAACGCTTGAAAATCTTGCAAGTAAAGGTTATGGAAGAATTTGCAGAAGCGGTACAAGAGGTTATAAATTTATTTTTTATGAATAAATATACTTTTTATACCTTTTAAAAATAGAAACTTGTAATAACAAACAATTTAACAAGGTACATATAAAACACTATTACTACTTTATAAACCTTTAGGAAAGCAAAATGATTAACGATATTTTAGATAAATTTGATGAAATAATAAAAAATACACCTAAAATAATATCAGAAGTTCATACAAGTATTATAAAAGACTATGTTGTTATAAATCGTTATGAAATCGATATAAAAAAACGACTTTTACTCATAGGGAATAATAAATACAATATTCCTAATTTCTTCAATATAAATAATGCTGTTACAGGTGATTATAAGACTTTAGATTATATATTTACATATTTAGGATTTAATACTAGTAATTATCTTAAAAAGGAGCATAAAAGCATCAATAAATCCAATGATAGACTTTTATAAAAACCTATCCACATAAGGAATAAAGGCATAAAAGGTTCAAAAAGTATAAAATGGAGGTAAAACAAAATGCCAAAATCAGACGGCTATAAAAATCTAATTCCGGCAAACAAACGAAGCAAGGACGAAGCTAGGAAGTTAGGACAAAAAGGCGGAATAAAATCAGGGGAGGTGCGTAGAATGCGTAAGACTTTAAAAGAACATTTGCTACTATTGCTTTCAGAAAAAAGTGTACAGGAAGATATTTGTTTAGCGATTATTGATAAGGCTTTAGAGGGTGATACAAAAGCATTTCAAATAATAAGAGATACAATCGGCGAGAAACCAACAGAAAATTTATGCGTATCAAGTGTCAATATGAATTTACAAAAATCTTATGACGAAGTAAAAGCACTAATAGAAACCGAAAGACAAAAACTGATTGAAGGAAACAGGCATGAGATACCTCTAATTGAATATGATGAGGATTAACCCCTCCCCCTCCCCCCTAAAAAGTAGTAAAATCAAGCCTCCATATACGGATAGTACCCCTAGAAAAATTTTTGGATTTTTGCATAACTTACATGCCAGTATTGTCATAGTTGTAATTATATTCTAACCATACATACATTTGATTTTTGCAAATTAACCATTCTTGAGAACTTGCATTTATAAATTCTTCTATAAGATTTTCAAGCCATTTCTTAAATTTATTTTCGGTTACCATTCTGCTATTGGTACAAAAAGATTTAACTTTAGAAATTGGTATTTTCTTAATATTATGTTCTTCTTGATACTGTTGTACAAAAAATACTATTTCTTGATAAATACTAGAATTATTCTTTATACCCATTAACGCACGCTTTTCAGGGGTAATTATTTCTGATATTTTTTGTGCGAACCACGAAGGAGCAGGGGGACGATTTGATGAATATTGTGTTATTAACAACTTGTATAACTTATCATAATCATATATTTCGCCATTTTCATCAGTAAAAATTTCTTGATAAGCTTTTATATAGCCGTTTGATAAACTTGGATACAACTCTTTTACAGCATTTATAAATTTTTCTAATTTAGTTACTGGCATGATGTCAATTTTAATAGGCTCTATATGCTCATGTGTTTTATTATTTTCTTTTTGTAAATATGTTTCAACAGGCTTTTCTATTGATTTATCATAGATATTAATATCAAAAAGGCTTATTGCATGTTCTATTTCTTCATCTGAATATTCTAAACTTAATTTTTGTTTCAACAAATCCAATAAAGTATTTTGAGTTATTTTGCTTTTTATTTCATTAACATTTTTAATAAATTTATTTTTAGTATATATAAATTCTTTAATTTTTTCTTTATTAAAATTCTTTTTGCTAAATAATTCTACAAATTTTATTCCATCGGGGTTATTTGCAGTAAACTCAATTTCTATTTTTATCTGTTCATCATCATTTTTATTATAGTCATAATCTATTATATAAATTTTGTCTGATATTAATATTCCAATGTCATTATGTAGCAATTTTAGATAACTTAATAATTGTTTTTCTCCACAGTATGACATATTGTGCTTTTTTAATTCCACTATAAATAAATCATTTTCATTATTACGAATTATAATATCTGTTATAATTCTTTCTGATGAACCTATTTGCATACTTCTAAAACTCTCTATATCGCCATTTAAACGGCTATATCCAAGCAATTCTGCAAATATATTTTCCCACAGACATTGTATTTTCTTTTCCGGTGAATTTATGTACAAATTACTACATTCAACTATTTTATTCCATATTTTATAAGACATAATTGTTCCATATTAGTTATTGTTAAATAATACTTTTATTTCTTTATTCTTTGTTTTGGTAACTAATTTCTTTGTCGTTTCGTTTGGTATTGCTCCTGCATTTAATAGCATTTTAACTATTTCAGGTTGTTTCTTTTTTATTGCTGAATTTAACGGATTTTTCCCTTTTGCAACTTGATTTACATTAACTCCATTGTCTATTAATATTTGAACTGCATTAGGGTTTTTCCTGTATATTGCAAAAGTTAAATAGGAATGGTCAATAACTACTTTATTAGGATTAAAGCCATTTTTAAATAAAAAATCTAAAGCTTCATCTTGCTTTTTCCATATCGCAATAAGTGGTAAGTTATCACCACAAGATGTTATATCAAGCCCTGCTTTTACTTCTAAATCCATAATTTCAACTTCCCCATTCATTACGGCATAATTAAAACCACCTCTTTCAGGTTCTACTAAACTCCAATTAACAGGTGTACAACCATATAACCAGCCTCTTTCATGTAATTCTTGTTTATAGTTATTAGCTTCCATTGCAATTACTGATGATATACAAGATATTAAAATAGCTATTATTATGTATCTTTTCATTTAATTATTCTCCATATACTTCAACAGTAGTTTTACCAATACCTAAAATCATTTTTGTGTGAACATCAACATGATGTATTTTAGTAATTTTGCCTCGTATTGCAGCGTTTTGTATTCCAGCATGTCCGGTATCAACTAAACCAAAACAATGAAATATTTGACATTTTCCACATTTTAGATTTTTTACATTATCTACTTCCATATTAGTTGCTAACATAGGAGCAATGGTATCTTGATAGAATATCCCTGCATTTGCAGGATTTGAATTGATAATTAAACATAATACACACAAAATAAAAATCTTTTTCATAATTAACCTTTCTTAAAACCTTTATATTATTTGGTTTTAATTATTTATTACCTAATACAACGATTATTCTTTAAATAATCAATGTTTATCATTTATCAAATTACATCAAAAAACGATTATTTGCAAATTATATAACCTTTAGCAATGTTTATGAGCGAGCAGTAGCAAATAACATGTAGTAGAGGGTTAAAAAATGGAATTAAAAAAACGATTAGGAAAAAGAATACAGGAATTGCGACTTAAAAATAATCTTAAGCAGTCAGAACTTGCGGAAAAAGTTGGAATTGCAACAAAACATCAAAGTTGTATTGAAACCGGTAAAAATTATCCCTCTGCGGAATTAGTTGAAAATTATGCAAGAGTGTTTAATATTGATGTAGCTGAAGTTTTAGCAATAGAACATATAAAAGCACCTAAAGAACTGGCATGTGAAGTAAACAAACTTATTAAAAATGCTAATGATAATGAAATGATTACAATATACAGAGTATTAAACGGAATTGTAAATCATTAAATAAAGTGTGTATAAATGTCAAATTTCGAAAAGAAAATAATTGAAAGTATCGAAAATGAATTTGAAAACAATATTTTACTACCTGACTATGAAAGTTTGATGTTGTATTTATATTATATTGTTGTATATACAGGACAATGCAATATAATGTTCTGTAATTCATTTATTCAAGAGGCAATTCAATTATTAAAAAATTCTTTAATATTATATAAAAATGGCTTTTTTGATTGTGCTTTTTATTCTATTCGACAATCAAGTGAGGTTATGGATAGTATGCTTTATCTTGCAAAAAGCCCATCAGAAAAAGTAAATGATTGGAAATCAAAAAGTTATTTCCCTGTTGATAGTAAAGTTAGACAACAATTAGAAAAAATATCCAATGATTATAAAGAAATTAAATTATTGCTACCAGATTTTTTTAGGCATCACGAAGAATTAATAATAAAAATACATAAAATTATTCATAAACAAGGATTTGATACATTTTATCAATTACGAACTCCAATCAATCGCAAAATAATAAATTATTCTCAAGAACACGAAATATCATTATTTTTAGAAACTTTAAAATACACAATCGGTAAATTACTTATACTAATAGTTATATTAGACCCGATGTGTCTGGCATTAGCTGATGAAAATGTAAATGGGAAAATTAATATGAATTTAATGACAGAACCTATTGATACAACATTTTTTGAAAATATTCTAGGATTGAGTGATATCGTAAGTAAAATAAAAAGTTCTAATTATTACAAAGATTTTGTTTCCTACTTTGAAGAAAAAGAAGAAATGTTACCAGTTACATATTCTGTAATTAGAGAACAATTTTGGAATATTGAGAAGTTAAATGAAATAGAAAGTCAATTTCACATGTTATCAACTGACGAAAAATTTATGTTTAACATTTTAAAAAGTGGTATTAAAGCAAGCTTATTTTATTATGCTGGTGGTTTAGGGTGGTATTCTACTTCTAATATGTCAAATTTAAAAGAATTTTCTGTTAATACAATAGATTTTCAAAATTATACTAAATCAAGAGAGGCATTTAATCAAAAAAGAAAAAATGTTTATATTTCAGTTATAAAGCAGTCCAAAGATGACTTTTTATTTATTGAACATAATATGCCATTTAATAAAAATGAGATTAATAAATTATTAGAACTTGAGAAAAAACACTTGGAATATCTTGAAAAATGTGAATACGAAATGGATAAAATATTAAATTTATAAATCTAATACATTACAAATTTTAACATAATTCTTATAAAATTTATTTATTAAGACAACTGCGATAATGAATTAATTGAGTTTTGATTTTTGGAATAAAGTCTTTAATATATTCTTTTACTTTCTCTTGATTGTTTTGTAATAATTTGTTTACTGTTTCATTATTAGTTTTTGCTGAAACATAAAATTCAAAAACTTTATTAATTAAGCTTTCATCATTATTTAGTAACTCTGAGTTATTTAATAAAATGTCTGTTATAGCATCAACAATAATTCTATTAGTTATATGCAATACATAAGGTTGCAAGTAAAAATCATAAGTTATTGATTGTTGAATTGTTTTAAATAACCCGGCTAATTCATATTTTGTAAACTGCTTTAAAGTTTTGTTTTCTCTGGCATGCTTATTGAATATTTCTTCAAAAACTTTTTGAAATTCATCAGAGTTGTTTATAATTGGTTGCGATTGCAATACTTTTATTTCGTCTTGAAGTTTATTAGCAAAATTCTCAAAATCCTCATGTAATTCTTTATTATTACCATATTTAAAGAAACTCATAAAAATATCTTGTGCTGTTTTTAATTCCTCAAACATTCCCCTGCGATTTAATAAATCTTTTGCAATATCTTGATTTATTTCTGGAGTTTTATCAAAATTAATAACTTCTTTATTTCGCAAATCATAAGAATATGTTTTTATAAAATTTTCACCCATATAGTTTCTATTTAAAAATACTATACAATTAAGCACGCCATAAAGTGATACAATGCAATACAGTAACTCGTTTGCCTTATCACCCTTTAAAATGAGTGTATGATAAATGCTATCTGTTGAAAACAAAATATCATCATAATAATAATTTGCGTTGTTATTTATAAAAGTTATATCTTGTTCTATAAATTTATTTAAAAATTTTTCAACATGATTTTTAGGTAATTTATTATAAAAATAAAAATCAAGAGCTATTTTGGACATTCCTAGAAACAATTTGCCAGACGAGTTAAATTGCACTTGTCCCATTAATATAGGATTAAAATCTGTTTTTATATTTTTCTCAAATGTTTTTTCAATTTTGCTTAATTCTTTTTCTATGACATCTTCTGCAATACCCTGTTTCTGACAAATCCCTTTTGTTATAGATTTTAGTTGATTTAATGCAAATTCTTTATGCTGTGAACCGTTTGAATAATAAGTTGAATATTGAATTTGAATTTTACCATCTTCTAATTTATGTACTTGTACAGTCGGTTTCTCGGCGTAATATTCACCATTCGGCTGCATGATTACTTTCTGTCCAGTAGGCAATTCGTATGTTGTAGAGGGATTTTTACCATTATCTCTACTTGGATTTAATCTATTGGTATGAGTTTCCAAATCTTTGCATATAATTTGGTCTAATTCATATAACTCGTTATTGTGTTTATTACAAAGAATTTCTTTTGATTTTAATTTTCCACCTATACCATTAGGAATAATATGTTCTGGTTTAGTATTTTCATCTAATTCACAACCACAAATAAAGCACTTTGCCATAAAGTAAACCTCCTAATGCAATAATAGCATAAATATTATAATACTGGTTTACTTTAACTTATAACAAAAAATGAACCCGCCTGCAAAGCAGTATGGGTTCGTTTTAGTTTTAAATGGTGGAGTTATTCACGCAACGCTCGAACATTTTTGAAATTTCCGAGCTTGCGAGTTGATATTCGCAATCGCTTATTTTTCTTAACAATAAAAGTTGCTGCTTAAAGCTCAAGCATTGCGATAATTGCTTCAAGTTCTTTTTTAATCATAATTTTACATTTTTTGTCTAACGCTTTGAACTTTTTTGCAGTGATAATTGCTGCAAGCAAAAGTTGTGTGCTTGTCATAATTTGATTAAATAACGATGTGACAATGTTTTTTGTTTCCCAAAAGTTTTTCCATATCGGAAGAAATTCTTCAAAATCGTTTTCCATTTCTTTACCGAAAGTAAATTCTTTCATATTTACAACTTTGTCTTTGTCTTTTTTCATAAATGGAATTATAACATAAAAATTCATGCGTCCCGGAATATCTAAAAAATTGAACCATTTTGTTGACGTCAACAAAATATCGAATGTCTTGTTATTGCTTCATTTTGATTTATAACTTATTGTTTTTCTTCTTGGTTTGAGGGACTTCTGTCCCGATTTGTCCAGTTTGATTTTATTTTTTCGCAGAAAATATTCCGCAAAAATATTCCGATTGAGAAAAGAAAACGTTGAAAAAATTTTCCTGCATAAATTTTTGATGTGCATTTCGCTTTTATAGCGTGCCTTTTGAGGTTGAGGGCAAAACCTGCAAAACATGCACAAAAATTTCTTCATAAAATGAGTGAAGGAACGCGAGTTTCTCTACCCGCATGACCCGGTGGGGCGGGGAAGTACCTTGAGGGGCTAAAACCCGCTAAAATAGGCACTTTTCGCCATTTAACAATAAAAAAGCACTGACAGCACACGCTTTCAGTGCTTCAATTGTTGCTGTTAGCTATAAGAATGAAGAAAAGAATTCTGTTTTGTGTTCATAATACAAAGCCCGCTCAATTATTCAAGCGGGCTGCTGCACTATATAACAGGAGAAAGAATGAAGAAGAATGTTTTTATAATGTTTGAATAAACTTTGCAACTGCGTTCAATCTATTCAACCAACCGTTCAGAAACTTCTTTTGATTTCCGTATTTTGCAAACTCATAATATTTCGCCCTTTTTGCTTCAATATACTTTTCGGGGAATTTATATTCAGCAGCTTTCAGAAATTCTTCGTTGCGTGTCATTCCTGTTGCTTTGACAATACCTGTCCCCATATTGACAGCAGTGTCGAAACAAAGAACAGCGAATTTCTTTGACATCTTTTCGCAGCCTGATTTCAACCAGTATTGCTTATAATAAATGTCTTCAACTTCTGCTTGTGTAATATAGCGGACTGATTTTGCTTGCATTCCTTTTGATTTCAAATATGAATTGTATGTGTTCTGAGTAATTCCTTTGTTTGTTGCTCCGCCTTTGTCGTCGGGGTCATTGACAAAACCGCCTTCCCATTTCAAAACAAACGCAAGAGCTTTTTTGAAAAGTTCGTTGTATTGCATAATTTAACCCCCTTTGCAATTTATCATTGCGTAATATACAAACGACCACATCTGAACAATTCGTCCGTTGTGATTTATTTCAATGATTTCTTGTTCCATTGTGTAAACTCCTTTTTATTTAACCGACTTTAGCTTCAAGGTCTTTAATTCTATGATTTACAACTTTGATTTGTTCTTCGTTGACTTCTTCTTTTTTCTCAAGCAAAAATTGTCTTTCAATAACGGAATTGTGTTTGTCCTGTTTGCCTTCCAAGCGAGAAAGATTTTCTTCAAATCGCTTTGAGTTCTCTGTCATTTTTTCTGTGATATTTTCTTTTATATCGTGCAATTTGTCTTTGAAGTCCTGTTTTATATCGTCAACCGTTTCTTTGAAACTCTTTTTTATTTCGTTAATTGTGTTTTGAAAACTGGTTTTGTTTTCTTTCAACTGTTCTTTGTGTGCTTCCTGCTGTGCTTTCATTTGTCCTGCAAAAAACGCAATTGCACAAAGATTGACGCAAACCGACAGAAACAGTCCCACAATCGTGAGCAAGATTTCAATTTTCATTTTCTCTCCCTTCCGCTTTTATTCCTTTTGTATCAATATAATGCTGAAAATGTGCTGGAGTTATACACCACGCGGGAAGGTTGCAGAACTTCTGAATGTCTTCAGAACACAACGCAATATATTCTGAACAAATCAAGCCGGGACGGTCTTTTTGTTTCCCGTTCCTGTGAAAAATTGCAGCACGCAGCAGACTTTCAATGTCACCTGTTCCATAAGGAAAACCGATGTTTTTCTCAAGTGTTTTGAAATTAAGTTTGAGCGGATAAAGTTTGAATTCTTCTTGAGTTTTCTTTTCAATTTCAAGCCATTTGTCAATTGTATAACGTCGAACCCCTTCAGGAATTCCGAGCTTTTTGAAACCTTTTGCGTGCGATTCATAAACCCACCATTCACCCAGCCTGAAGACTAACGCGAAAACGTGTGTCGGAATTTCTTTTGAGTTTGGAGCATAGCTTTTTGAATATTTGCGAATTTTCTTTGCAATCAGGCTTGTTCCATATTGTAAACCGATATAAGTTTTTCTTTTGTTTAATTTCTCAAAATTTGTCATTCTTCTTCCCCTTTGTGTCTTTTTTTATATGATTTTGAGGTTTTCTTCAGCTGCTTCTGAAGAAATTTGTTTGCTTTTCCGAGCGATTTGACAGCTGCGGTTGCAATTTGTTCTTTTATATCTTCAGGAAGGACGGGGACACCGTATGTCGTCAAATAAGCATTTGCGGCGGTTATTCCTGCAAGAATTGCTTTCTTTTCCAGTTTGTCAATGCTGTCGTTTTCGTCCAGTTTTGACAAAATTTCGTCTGCAATAAAATTTTCAAGTTTTTCTTCCCGGAAATCGTCAATTTTGATAATTATATCTTTTGTTTTTTTGAAAAGTTTTTTCATTTTTTCTCCTTTGCACGCAAAAAGAGCTGCCAAAAGACAGCCCTTTGAGCTTATGCCCTGCCCGAACGTAACAACGAGAATGCGGGACCAGGTCCGCACACCCAGCCCCGCAGCAATTGCGTTCGTTATTATCTACCCAACCGCCCAGCCATGAACTTTATTCTTCGATTTCTGCTTCTTTTTTCTCTTTGAAATACTGTTGCTGTTTTGCAGCAAGAAACATTGTCAATGCAGTAAGGTCTTGAAGCGTCATTTCGACAGCTCGTTCTTTTTTCTTTGTTGAATCATAAATCAACATGGGGAATATTGAAGGAAATTTTGTTCCTTTTTCAATTAAACCGATGTAAATTTCTTCAGCCCATTTCGGCTTATAAGTGAAGCCTGTTTCTTCGTATTCAACGGGGGTGTCGAGCTTGTAATCATATTCAATCTGTTCTGCTGTGACATCTTTATTCTGTACCCTGCAAGCGAGCTTGAATTGTTCAAATTCTTCTTTGCTGCAATATGCTTCAAGATATGAATATTTTATTTTTTCGTTTCCGTCATTATCGGAAACAGTGTCAGCTGACACGTTGATTCTGATATAAACTCCGTTTTCGGAACTTGTTTCGTCGAGTTTGACGGGTTTTTCAAAACTTTCTGATTTTCTGAAGTTGAACATTGCTTTTTCTCCTTATTTTTATTTATTTTTAACTGTCTTGTTCTTATTGCCTGCCTGCAATTTTTTATATTGACATACGGTTTGATGTATTTTTCAAATACTCCGCGAGTGTTTGTGTGTTTAAATACTCCGAGCCTGCTCATAAGTTGACAGCTGTCAAACGCGGTTATTTTCGGCTTTTTGCTCATTTTGCGTGCTTTTCTGGTTGCTTTGAGCATTGTCGCCCGACGGATTGTTGTTTTGTCCCGATAAAAACGAAACCCCATAAAATCAACAAAACGTCCTTTTCTTTTCCCGTCTTTTTTATCAATATAATCAAATCTATAAAGTTGATAATTCTCTTTGACTTTGAGTTTCAATTTTGAAAGTTCAAACTTAATCAAATTGAATGATTTGTGTAATTCTTTTTTATTTCTTCCGAATATTTCGACATTATCAACATAGCGAAACAGCCCCGCAGCTTTCAAATCTTGCTTGATATAATGATCCAAGTCTTGCAAATAAAAATTCCCGAACCATTGCGAAGTATAATAACCGATAGGAACTCCGACGCGTTCTTCGTGTCCGTCTTCAAAAACTGCAATATTTGAATCAATAATTTGTTCAAGCAAAAACATCATTTTTTCGTCGTGAATAATGCGACGAAGTTTTTGCTTCAAAATATCTGTATCAATAGAGGGATAAAATTTTTTGATGTCGAATTCTAAAACATACTTGCAATCAGCAGGGTGTCTATGAATAAATTTTTCAATTGCCTTCTTCCCATAATGCGGACCACGTCCCGGAATAGAGCCGCAAGAATACTCATACATTCCACGCATAAAAATCGGTTGTAAAACTTGAATAACAGCCCAGTGAATAATCTGTTCGTCTTCAAGGTCAGGTTTCAAAATGAGCCTGTATTTATGTGAAGTATGGTCGTAGAAAATATCTGCTCTGTGCTTTTTAGCTTTGAACTCTTGATTCAAAAGCATTTGCTTTATTTTCTTTATATATTGAACTTTATTCTTTTGAATATGTTCAGCACGGTCTTTTGCTCCGCTTTTTTCGTCTTTTTCTGCGGTTGCATTATCAATTGCAAGGCTCAAATTATAATCACTTATTACTTTTTCAAATAAATGATTATAAGATTTCACCACAATTTGATTTTTCCTTTCTTATCTGTCTTATGGACTTTCAACCGCAAATTCTTTGAATATATATTCTCCGTTTCTACTTATGTTACTAATCCATACCTTCTGCGACAAATTTTTGCCATGCGGGCAAGGAACACAAGAAGCATTATTGATTTTTGTTAATAAGAAATGGACGCCCCGATGTTCCAGTTCACCTGCGAGGGAACATTGTTCAGGTTCGACGCAAAAGCACCAACAAGCGAGCCATTGTTGCAATTGCCACCGACAAGGGCAACTTCTTGAACCCCTTTTCTATATTCTATTATAAAAATCAAAAATAAGAAGTGGACGCCCCGATGTCCCATGTCGAGTTCGACGGCAATTCGTTCAAGTTCGAGCAGAAAGAGCCATTCAACAACCCGTTGATACAAGAGCCACCGACAAGGGCAACTTTTTATGTCCCTATTTTTAATTTTATTATAATACAAACAAATTCAAGGAAGAAAGAAACAACCTTTTCAGCTGCTTCTTTCAACCCGAAAAAAATTTGCGTCGAAAAGCCTTCGGCTTTAATGATATGGGGGAGAAATCCCCCAAACCCCCTTATAGAAGGGGTTTACAAGAAAGGGACGCCCCGAGGGGCCAGTCCACCTGCGAGGGAACATCGTTCAGGTTCGACGCAAAAGCACCAACAAGCGAGCCATCGGAGCAATCGCCACCGACAAGGGCATAATCCGTCTGTCCATTGTTGAACCACAAACCGTCACAATAGAAAGTTGAAGAACTTCCGCTCGCTTCGCAAGGAAAAATTCCCCATTGAGTTAAGGCTGCCTTGCTTATATAACCGCCTGACGTTCCTGAAGGGGCTGCTCCGATTGCAATATATCCTGAACCCGTTTCGTTGTATCCTGTCGCTGTTGAACCGTCTTCTGTGCCGTATGTTAATTTTATTTTTTGAGTTCCTGAAACATTTATCCAGCCCGCAATTCTTTCCCAGCGGTCGCCCGTTGCGTTTTCTTGCCCGAACATTTTTATTCCTTCATTACCTGAAGAACCCCAAAACAGCCCTTTTGTATTCAAAGCACCTGTTGTATGCAAGTGTGACGCTTGAGTTCCGCCTGAATAATGCCCGTTGCCGAATGTTCCTTGAGAATCAGTTGTTCTGCCGATTAAAACTGTCAGCATTTGAATAAGAAGCCAGTCTGCAAGAACTCCTGTGAACCAGCCTTCGCCGTTTGCAACAGCTGCGTTTCTTTCTGCTTCGCTTGTTGTGCTGCTTTCAGGTCTTTGCCCTGACAATGAGCGGAGCTTGCCTGAAATCAAACTTCCTTCATATATCGGCAAGAATATTTCGTCGAGCAAATCGCCGTTGTTGTTTATGTGAGCATACGCTTTGAAAGCTGAATCAACTTGCTTGTTTGCTATATAAACATAGAAACGAGTTCCGACTTTGACATATTTCAGCCATACTTGCGGAATTCCAATCATTGCATTGCCGTTATAAGAAGCATTTGCGATGTCTGAAGGTTCTCCGTCTTTTTTCAAAGCGTAGTTGTATTCGTACAGTTCATAGTCAACAGTGCCGTCATTTTTCAGCATACAAGGACGCAAGTTTCTTATAAACCACGCGTCAGCCCAGTCGCCATAATCAAAAAGCCCGGTTGAGAAATTCATTTTTGCGGGCTTGAAATATTCGTTGTCTTCAATATAATGAACACGTGTTGCGGGGTTCGGGTCGAGTGTATCAATATAAAAGCCATAAATAACAGCCCCGAAAGCATTGTGCGTGTCGAGATTGACAACTCCATTGACTGAATAAGGAAAAGCTCTGTAAAAGTATTCATTTTCAGTGTCAGGAAGTTCGTCAACGAGTGCTTCAGCAAAATGAGCGTCCCGAACTTTGCTGTCTTTGATAAGAGTTCCGTCAGTCGAGCTTGCAGGATAAGAACCCGCTTTTCTGACAATCATTGTTCCGCCCCAAGAACACAAATATTGTCCGTCAATAACCGTGTCTTGAGGGTCTGTCCATTTCAAAGAAACTTGAGTTCCTTCTTTTTTCATTTCTAAATTTCTACAATTTGACGGGGGAAGTCCTGCTCCGCCTGTTGTGACAGTGCCGCCTGTTGACCCGCCGCCGATGAGATTCACTTCTGCCATTTTCTTTTCTCCTTTTCCTACTTAATAAGCTGCATTTGTAGAGCAACAGGAAGAACAGTTGCTTCTTTTGCATAAAATGTGATTTTTCCGTCCGTCGTAACTCCGCGATAAACTTTTGAAAATTCTGCAACTTGTGCCATTTGTTCACTATGTGTCCCGGCTGGAACAATTGTGATTGTCGGAGCGTCAGTTTCAGACAATTCTTCAACTTCAATTTCTTGTGTGAATGGAACGCTGTCGCCTTCCCAATCCGTTGAAAGTGTTAATTCTCTGACAATGATTTGAGTTCTGTCAGCACTGTGAAACTTGTTGTCAATAAAAGTTCCGCGTTCAATCCATGCTGTGTTGTCAGCGTTTCTCTGTTTCAAGACTGCGTTTGCTCCTGAAGTATCAAGCCAGTGCATAGCAGGATATGTTTCCGTCGGTTCAGAAGCTCCTGTGTTGCAGCTTGCAAGCGTTTGAAACGCTGCATTCAATTGAGTTAATACTTCAAGCCCTGTTCCGTCTTTGATTTCGACTGAAGATTGCATTTTTTCTCCTTCCTTTGTGCAACAGAAAAGCCCCGCCTGATTTGACGGGGTTTTTCTATATTTTTTTATTGTTTAATATCCTTGAACTACATAATTGATTGTTTTTTGAACTGGTTGTTCATTGTTTGTAATTACAATGTCAAAAGAATCGGTTGTCGGATTGCTTATGATTTCGTCGTCCCCTTGTTCTTTGTTCAAGATAGTGACTTGAACATTCGGGGTTGCGTGAAAATGCTTTGCAAACTGAATTGTTGTTCCTTCTGCCGGGATAAGAATTCCGTTCCCGGTTTCAACAATGTCAGGAACGTCAACACCTATTTTGAAATCGTGTAATTTTGCAACAATAGAAGTTGAATTCGACGCAAGAACTGCTCTGAATTTGAATTTCTTCCCGAAATATTCTCCAGCAATAAAGTCTTGCCATTCTCCGAATTCGTCGTCGTCCCCAGCAATAGCAATCTGAATTTTTGAATTGACAATTTCAGCTCCGTTGCTTCCTGACAAACTTTGAACAAGCGAAAAGAGTTCAATCTGTGAAAACAAACTGAACGGATCTTCGCCGACAAAGGAATAATCACAAGAAATATAACAGCTTGCAGCAGCTCCGATGTCAATCACGTTTTTTGCTTCGTAAGTTCCATAAGTTGCAAGCGTTCCGCCCAAAACTAAAGAGCCAACCTTTGACAACAGTTCGATTTCAGAAAAAAGCGTTGTGCTTGTCAAAGTCAATTCTCCGAATTCGTTCACTGTTACAAATTCAGATTTTTCACCCTTCCAGCCTTCAGCTTTTTCGTCATGAATTGCAATCACGTTTTTGACAAGTCTTGCTCCTGAAATTTCAATGACTGCTGCGTGTTCAGAATACACTCCGTAATCGGGAGCAAACGCTTTGATGAAATATATTCCGTTGCCGTCTGCATTGTATCTGTTCGCTGCAATTCTCCCAAGAACTTGACCTTTCGCCCAGCTGTCGCCCTTCCTGATTTCATAAACAATCGGACGTGTGTCGTCCACTGGCTGCCATTTGATAACATTGAAGCCGTCCGAATAATAACTTGTAAGTCCTTGAACATCTTCAGGGGCTTGTTGAAGTGCAGTTCCTTTGATTGTATAGAAATAAGGTTCAACTTCTGCAAGCGATTGAAAACCAGCTCTGAAGGTGTTGAATGTCGGAAGTTTGACTGCAATTTTCTTTCCGATGTCGTCTTTTGTGAACGGAATTTTTAAAAATGCGGGAGTGTCAATTCTGCAAAATTGAGTTCCCGCATTGTGTGCCTTTGCTTCTGTTGCGTATGCAGAACGATTCAAATATGAAAGTTCATATTTGTAATCGTCAACAAGTTCAGCGTCAGCGTAAGCAAGCAATTCTCCGTCAACATAGCAAAGAGTGTTCAATCTTTCGGAATCTTGCTTTGAACCCGAAAGAAGCTCTGCTTTGCTCATTGAAACATCAACACAAAGGTCGTGAATTTTGTCGATGTCTTCGTTTGAAAGCGGAAGCGTTTCTGTCAAAACTCCCTGTCTGACAGGCTGTGTCAATTCGCCTTCTTTTCTGTATGTTTCGCCGTCGTCTGAAACCCACACTTCAGCACCGCCGAAAAGATTTTCGGGAGAAGAAATTCCGACCCATACTTCAAGTGTTTCTTGAGTAAGTTCAAAAGGCGGTTCAAATACAACAGCGGGGTTGATATTTCCGACCCCTTGAGAATAGTCAATTTTTGTTCCTTCTGCCCTTTGATGTGCGATTTTTGCAGGAGTTGCCGCTCCGACAACAAGTTCTTCAACTTCAAGCTGAAGCTGCCCGTCGTCTTCGCTGATTGATTTAATTCTGACAAGTTCTCTTTCAAGCCCCAGTTTCTTATATGTGATTGTCACAATGTCTGCGGGTTCAAGAAGAATAAACTTCAACGGCAATTTGAACTTGTATTTGTTACGAGCAGCAAGCATTCTTTCAAGTGCAAGCTGGACTGTGCGTTGTGCAACTTCGTCTGTGCAAATTTCGTGAGCCTTCAGTGTGTCTGCTGGACGCAGTCCGTGAAGTTCTATGTCTGCAAGGTCTTGAGCTTCAACAACTTCAAGATTATAGTCATTCGCCCGGTTCAAATATTCGAGTTTTACTGAATTGTAAACGTCCGCCTGTTGCGTTCTTGTGCAGACTACGGGTTCATCGTCTGCAATGAAATCATCTTCCGTCAAATCATAAATCGGAGTAAGGTCAGGCTTCCACGTCTTGCCATTTGCAGACAATTCAGCATCGCCCAGTGGAACGACTTTCAATTTTCCTTGCGACCACACAAAAGTTGAATTCGCAATTTCTGCGATATTTGACAAAATTTCCTGACATTCATTTTGTGAATCATAAACGGGAGAAAGAAAGACATTTGAAGCAATGCAAAAATCAGAAAAATTTTGCAAGTCTTCAATTGCTTCTTCAGGAAAACCAGCTCCGTAAACAGAATTAGTGAGAATATCAAAAATAATGTCTTTAGGGTTTGCGTCGAGTCTGATTGTTGAATTGTATGTCAAATATATGTGAGCTGATATTGCTCCGTAACCGTTTAAATTGAATGAATATTTGCTGCCGTTCTTTGAATATCTTGTGAAGTTTTCAACCGTCTTTTCTTCGCCGTTTGCGGTGTAATAGACAAGTTGACAGCTTTTGTCCGATTTGTAATATTGAGCATAGTCAAGTTCACCTGTTACCGTTGTTAATGTTCCCGAACTTGTGGAAAAATTAAAACCTTCAGTAATGACAGGGTCAACATCGTCTTTGTTCGCTGTGAACTTTCCATTGACTTCAAAATTAAATTGCGGAACTCCTGCCGAAGATGTCAAATCAATATTCCCTGCAACATAAGCAAGGTTTCTATAATTCAAAGCGCGTTCAGGGTGTAAGGTTTGCATTTCCCCCCATGCTCCCTGTTCATTTGTTCCACGAAAAAGATTGAAACCAACATCAGCAAGCGAAAGGACTTCATCACCCACAAGGATTTTTTTTATTCCTTGAATTTCACCGAAACAAAGTCCTATTAAAACCCTTGCAGTATATGTGTAAGTTGTTTCAGATTGACCGCCGCCACGTCCACCTTTCCCCATACGTCCGCCGCTTGTTGTGTGAGCAGTAGAAACAAAATCAACGCTTTCAATAATGTTTCCGCAAATTCTGTTTGTTCCATAGACAACAGACTTTGTTGCGCCGAATGTAGATTGTTCATATTTTAACGCATTTATTCGCGGCTCTGTCTGCGACACCGCCTGTGTTTTTTGTCTTTGAAAACCCATGTTTCTTTCCTACTCTTGCCAAAATGAATATGTTGCAACTTCTCTGTTTTTGTTGACTTCTTGATTGTAGTCTTGCAATGTACAGCCGCGAGTAATGCAGTTATCAATCATTGTTCCGTCTTCATCAATAACAATTCCCGCGTGGTCGATTAGTTTTGCATATCTATAAAGAATAATGTCCCCTGGACGTTTTTTCCGTGTTTCTGTTCCAAACTTTTGAATTCCTTGCAAATATGTTTCTTTACATGTATGAAAACTGAAGTCAGGTCGGTAGAATTCAGGCTGAAACAATTTAATCAATCGGGCTTCTGCAAAAACCATAATCAACAAAGTGTGACAGTCTGAAGCCCTATAAGGAAGCATTCCATTGATGTGATACCTTGCACCGAGATATTTCTTTGCGATTCGTACAATGTCTTGTCTGATTTCTTCTTCGTGATGTTTTATATATCTTTTTGAATATGGTTTGAGTTTGCTTATTCTTTCAATATCAGGGTTCATTTTTTCTCCTTTACAGACTTGAATCAGCTTTCGGAATGAACGGAGTTCCGTTGTAATTTGCAAGATTGAAAAATTTTTGCTTGCACATTGAAATTGTTTTGTCGCAGCCCGCAGAAACAATGAACCAGTCGCCCTTTTTAGGTTCAAAAGGAAGCGGGGTTGACAATTCAAGAAGTCCGTTTGATTGCTGCTTGATTGATTTCTTTATGTTCTTATTTGCACCGCTTATGAATTCAATTACTCCGTTTTGATAATAACTTCCGGTCCTGTACAAATAACAAACAATTTTCTTTCGAGTGCTTCCGCTCTCAACAGTATTTTTTTCAAAATGGTCTTCTTTTTTTACACCGCAAGCGTTGCAGTATAAAGAATAAGAACATGAAGCCTGATAAACAGCCGAAGGAAAATCTTGATTCAAAAGTTCTGTCAATGATTTGACATTAAGTTTGACATAGCTTCCCGATACTTCTTCAACATCAACATTCCCACTGAACATATTTTCAAGAACAAGTGGTTCTTTGTCCCAGCCGTCCTTATAAAATGCAAGATCTATTTGAATTTCAGCACCGTCGAAAGTTCCATTCCTGAAGGCTTCAATCATTCTGACAGTTCCTACAAGATTTTCGTCTGACGGATTCAACTCAATTGTTACATCATCAACCGACAAACCGCAGTCCCATGATATTTCAGAACGAGCAATGCAAGCACTGTCGCAAGAATATATCAAATCTTTGTAAATAATGTCAAAATCAGCTGAAGTGTATGCAAGAACAGTTCCATTTGTGAGTTTAAATCTGTATAAGTCCGCAATTCTTATTTTTTCGCTATCTTCAGAAGCAAGAAATTGAACAAGCTCAGGACTTGCTTTTTTCATTGTTTTTTCTCCTCTATTTAACAGTAAGCAAAGAAATTTCTCCGCTCCAAAGTCCGCCCCATTCTCTCTCAAGTTCAAGTTCTTCATTTTCAAAACGTACTCTGAAATAATAAGAGCCGCTCCAAGAAAGAAGGCTTCCAGCAGGCGGCGCTTCGTCAAATATAATCAACCCAGTGTTTGAATATCTGAACGCTGTTGTTTCTTCTCCGTTTATGAATACGTGCGGGGCTTCAACAATACCTCTAACGGGTTCAATCCAGTCGGGCAATGAGCGAACAAGCTGAAATTGAATTGAAACTCCGTCACCGACTGCGAACGCTTGATTTTCGCAATGATTTTCAACATCGTCCCTGTAAAGAAAGTCTTCAAAATTTCCACCGACAGAATTGAAAAAACCTTGCAGTTTTTCAAGTTCTCCTTTTGTCAGCGTAACACTTTGAATGCTGTCGTCGGTTATGAAATTATAATTCAAGCCAATGCGATAACGCGGGAAACTCCATTTTTGAGTACGAGTTTCCCGCCCGCTTTCAGATTCATAGACATTTGATTTCCATATCGGAGTTTTTGTTTTTTCTATGGACCACCCCTGAAATTCGGGGAATATTTTATTCGACATTTTCAGCCTTCCTTTAATTTGTAAGTGGTGTCAGTTTGCGTTTCTTTATGCCTTTTGACAAGTTTGAATGAATTCTGTTTGTAAATTCATCAAGCCTTGATTCAAAGCTCTTTGCGTCTGTCGCAGAAATAGGCATTGAAACTGAAATCGTGTATTGATTTGTAGTTCCGCCGCCCCCATTTAACGCGGATGTGTCAGGCAATATTGTTCCGCTTCTGTCAGGAATAAACAATTCAGGTCGTTTTTCTCCGACAACATAAGGTTTCCCGGCTTCAACTGGTCCGCCTTTTTCTCTGAATTGAACAAGAGAATCTGCTGCCATAATTGCCGCCCCTGTTGCAAGTGCAGCACCCGGAGCAATAGCCCAGCCCACAAGTGGAATTGCTGCCGCTGAAGCTGCTGCAAGGGCAACTGCTAAACTTGCAACGGCTTTTGCTGCAACTGTCGCCGCTGCACCTATGACCGCAAATTCAGCTGTCAACATAATAGAAATCGGAGCAAACATCATTGAAGTTGTTGCTGTCAATAACATTGTCGCGTTCATCATTCCAAGGCTTAACGCTGCAAGTGCTGAAGACAACGCAATGATTGTTGTTGATAATGCAATCACCGGGAGCGTAACAGCACAAATTGCACTCGCTGTCGCTAACGAGAAAAAAGCACCCGCAAGGCTTGTGACAGGAGAAACAAGAGCTGTGACCCCGCCCGCCATAGTTGCGGAAGCTCCAGCCATAACACCCGCAGAAGTTGCAGTTGTAGCTGCCGCAGCTCCTGCTGACGCTGCAACGGTTGCGTTGCTTGTTGTCAAAACAGCATTTGCTGCACTCAATGCCCCAGCAGAACCAGCTGTTGCGGTGTTACTCGCAGCAACAAGTCCGTTTGACGCAACAACAGTTGCATTTGTTGCAGCTGTTGAGCTTGCAAAAATGCTGTTGTAAGCAACTTGAAGCATTTTCTGTGTCACCCATTCGGAAGTCATATTCACAACCGAATCAATGAAATTGTCAACCAAAGAATCGAGCAACGAGAAACAAGCGTCAGCGAATGTCTGTTCACCTTTTAACATTGAAGAAAAAGAGCTTGAGAAGCTGGAAGTCATTCCGTCTGTAAAACTTTTGAATTTTTCCAGTTCGTAAGTTTTTAATTCAACATTTTTCCGGGTCAATTCCTGCGTCAGCTGTTCTTGTGTTTTTATACTGTCGCGACGAAGTTTGACTTTTTCAATTTCATTGTTTCCCATGAGCTTGAGTTGTTCATCGAGAGATTTTTTCTCAAGAGCAATTCTTTCATGTATCAATGCAATTTCGCCTTCAAGCTGCTGTCTTTTGCTTATTTGATAAGCTGAACGCTGCAATTCAAGGTTTGAAATTCTTGCGTCAATTGATTGTTTGTCCGCTTCAATCTGTTGAACGAGCAAGGATTGTTGAAGTTCTCGAACCTTCTTTGCGTGGTCCTGCTCAAGTTTTAATTTCTGAGCAAGAGCTTGAGCGTGTTCGGAAGTTCCTTTTTTCGTTGCAGCGAGTTTTGCTTCAGCCTGTTTCAACTCGATTTGAAAAATTTCTTCGTCAGTTCTTTCGACAATATATTTTTCTTGTTCAAGTTGTGCAATCTTTAAGTCAAGAGCTTCTTTCTGACGCTTTTTCGCTTCAGCAGCAGCTTTCTTTGCTGCTTTTTCATCAACTTCGCCAGCTGTTGACACTGAAGGAACTTTGACATCTTTTTCAAGAGCAGTCAATTCATTGATTATGCCCTCGCGTTCTTTTTTGACATTTTCAAGTTCTTTGTTGATAGCGTCCTGATCGCGTTGAAGTGCTTTGCTTGCTCCGCGTCTTCCTGTGTCTTCCGTAGAAATAGGAGTTCCGAAACGAGCAGCAGAAATGAGCTGTTGCTGTTTATAACCTTTGACAGCCCTGTCAACTTTTTTGTCGATTTTCTGCTTTCTTTCAGTAAGCTCTTTGACTTTTGCAAGTGTCATTTCATTTGCAATCTGTTCTGCGGTTGCTCTTGAAATTTCACCCTTCAGACGCAATTCTTCTTTCAAACGTCCGATATATTTCGGATATTTTTCAGTCAAATAAGTAATTGCTTCATCAAGACGCTTTGTTTGATTGTAGTCAAGATTTTTTACTCCCTGAAGTTCTTTCAATGTGCGAATTGCTTCAGTGGTTTTGTTTACTTGTTCATTTTGAGCATTGTTCAATTCTTCAATTGCTCTCGTTGTTTCTTGTGTTGCCTGCCTATAAGCCCACCACGCAGCAGCACCAGTTCCAAGAACAAGGGCAACCCACGTCAAAGGACAAGCAAGAAGCGAAACAGTCAAGGCTTTAACTTGAACAATTGTCCCGGTCAATGCAGCTCTAAATTGCATAAGAGCAAGAGCAGAATCGCCTTTCAGATATGTTGCAAACGCAATTTGATAAGCTGTTGTTTTTGCTGTTATTGTCCCGAAATTACGCATTGAAGTCATAATTGCGACAACAGCAGCATTCGTCAATGGAATTCCGGCAGCAAGAGCTGCAATTGCAACAGCTGCGTCTTTTATACCACCGACAACAACTTGATTTGCTCCAGCCCAGCTTTTTAATTTGTTTATCAATTCAGTTGTTGCATTGATTGTCTTTGTGATTTCTGTCACTTGCTCTTTTAAAGCAGGAACAGCCAAGTCTGAAATGGCTCTTGTCAAAAGCGTATAAGAATCACGCATTGTTGAAAGTCTGCCTTCAAGGGTTTCAGACTGTTTGTTCATCATTCCATAAAAGCGACCGCCTTCAGAAGTCGCGTCAATGAATGCTTGACGAACCATTTCAACAGTGATTTTTCCGTCGCTCATTTCTTTTTTTAAAACCGCGATTGATTTTCCCGTTGTTCTTGCCATTTGTTCAAGAGGGTTGAAGCCTGCATTTATCATTTGAAGCAAATCTTGCCCCATGAGCTTCCCGGCTGAAGACATTTGAGAAAAAGCAAGCGTCAAAGATTGCATTCTCTGCCTATCTCCGCCCGCAATATCTCCGAGCATTCTCAAATCAGGAAGAACTTCTTTGACATTGATTCCGAAATTCAGCAATGTTTTTGAAGCGTCGAGAAGGTCTTGCGTTTCAAACGGAGTGACATTCGCCATGTCTTGAATTTCATTGACAAGCTGTTTTGCTTTTTTAGCGTCGCCCAGCATTACACCAAACTGAACTCCTGCTTGTTCAAAGTCTGAAGACGCTTTGATTGCCTGCGTTCCTATGTCTTTGATTTTTTTGACAATTTGAGCAGCACCGAAACCAATTCCAAGCCCTGCAAGAGCGGTTTGAAGCGTTTTTGTTGAATTGACGCACGCTTTCAGTCCGTACTCATAAGCGGCGGAATCAAGGTTCAATTTTACTTTAATATTTCCGACATTGCTTGCCATTGTTTAATTTCCTCAAAATCTTTTCAGTGCTTCAGTAACAGAAATTTTTTCTGATTGCTTTTTCGGTTTTCCTGCTGGAGTATTTTTTCGTTTCTTTTTCGGATTGTTGACTTCTCTGTCCACTTCAAGAACTTCAACAATTTTTCTATGTGTTGAATTCCAAAACATGGCTTCTGTCCACCTTAAATGCGTTATGCACGCGTAATATAAATAAGCCCAGTCAATTATGTATTCTTTTTCTTGCGGGGCTTGCTTGCTGTCTTTTTTTTAGAACCGCCGTTCTGTTTTTCTTTATGGTCCTGCGGTCTTTTCGGAAGATATGCTTCAACAGCTTGAACAACTTTGTCTGACAGCTCTTTAAGTTCAGACAAATTCAAATTAAATAATTGTTCGAGATTTGCTTGACTTTCAATTTTTAAAGGTTCAGCAGGGTCAAACGGAGCAAATTTCAAAGTTCCGCACCATATCGCAAAAGGAAGCATTCCTGTATCTCCGTTAATAAGCCCGTTCAGAAGGTCGCCTTCCGAAATGCCGTGAATTCTTTTCAATGCTGCAAAATTCTTCAGCTTGAATTCGATTTTTCTTTCTTCTCCCTGTAATTCAATAATGATTTCAGGATTGACAATTGAATCAACCATTTTTTCTTTTCTCCTGTGTTATAAGTGCATACAAAAAAGGGTTGCTGCTATAAGCAACCCTTTTTTGTTTTTAAATCAAGTTTTGTTATTCTTGAGGTGTGTCTTCTGTTCCTGAAGGTGTTGTTGAAGTAGTGTCTTCAAGTGCAACCGCTGTTTCGTTTGCCGTGATGATTCTCAATTCATGGTCTTTCTTTCTTTCAACAGCAGTTCCTTCAAAAGAACAAGTCCAGTAGTCGTCAGCTTTTGAAACGATGTCAAGAATACCTTTAACGCAAGGCAATTCCATATGAAAGTCAGCAGCTTCGCCGTTCACATAATCTGTCTTAAATTCAAGATTGAACAAAGCAGGGACTTGAGTTGATGTGTCAACAAGAACAGTTTTTGCATTCGGTGTAGCTCCTTCTGTTTTGATTGTTGCTCCGTTTATCGCAGCAATAACTTCAAGCGGAATGTTCACTGATTCAAACTTGACATCAAGCCCGGTCAGAATTGTGAAGCTGTCAGCTTTTTTGCCCGCTCCGTAAGTTGCGTCTTTTGTTTCTTTTGTCATTGTGACGTCCATTGATTGCAGTTCAGGAACGGTGATTCTTTTACCCTTTGTGTAAGTTGATGAAGTGTTTGCTGAAACAACAGCAATCGTCGCGTCTGAAATACTGAAGACGTTTTGTTCTGTGAATTTTTCGCCCATTTGTTTTTCTCCTTTTTTAGTTATCTGATACAATTTCGATTGTTTGCTCAAAATCTATTCTCTGAATGAAATATTCTTCAAGCCCTTCTTCAAAAACTGGTTCAACAAGTGAAACTGTTGCGGGGGTTCTTTCTCCGAACAGATTTTTGTTGATAAATTTTGCAAGATTTGCACTCTGTTGAAGGCATTCAATTTCGTTGTCTTCATCAGCTGCGGAATACACAACGAAAATATTCAATTGAGCTGTTGTTCTGAATTTTGAAGCAATTTGCATTGTCGGGTCTTTCGGTTCAAGAACAGGTTTATTGACAACAATTGCAGGAAGCGTTTCTTCTTCTTGCAGACTTTTAAAAACCTTAATCGTGAAACCGGGATATTTTTCAGTCAACGCTTTTTCAATTGCGTTTTGATAATTTTTCAATTCTTTTCCGTTTGCCATTTCAATTTTGCCCTTAATGTGTCAGCAAGTTTTTTCGGAACTTGTGACATGATTTCTTTTTCAACTGTGATTGCTTTGTCTGAATAGTCAAAAGTTTGCTTAATAATCGGAAGCCGCTCGCGTCCTGCTCTTTTCATAACCTGATAAGGAACAACCCCTGCTTCGCCTGTTTTTTTGCGAATAGGCATGAGAAAAGCCCCTTGTCTGAAAATTGAGCCACCGACACCAGCAACAACCCCAGCCCGTGAATTTTTGCGTTTTTTAGAGCCACCCTTGCCGATTTGTCGCGGGTTTAATCTTGCCAGTGATATTTTATAAGTCCCGAACCATAAACGAGCCGTCTTGTTCGTTTTATCAACTGAAGAATGAATTCTTGCAGTTCCTTTTGATGTTTTTTGCGTGAGTGGTTTTTGTTGAATCTTTGTTTCGCTTGCGGTTCTTTTAACAAGTTGCGATTTTACCCAGTTTATAACTTCCCGCAAAGCGTAATTTGAAGCGTTGTTCAATTGTTTATTTGTTGCGTTGAAAAATGTTTGCAATTTTTCAATTTCAGATTTTTCAAGTTTTGCTTCAATCATTTTATTTGCTCAATTCGATAATTGCGAACCCTGTTCCGTCGTCAGATGTGTCAAAAACTTTGTATTTTGTCGAAACTCCTTCAATCTCAACAGTAGAACCTTTTACAACTGAAGCGACATCTTCTTCAATACACGTCAGACGCGGCTTTGAATTCTTTGTTGCTAAATAACCGAGAGTTGCGTCTGTGTAAGTTTTGTCATATATTCCGAGAAGGTCTTCACCGTCTTGACCTTTGTCAATGACTGTTCCTTCAGGGAGAGTGAACTTCAGTTTTCTTCCGAAGTCATTCAAGAATTGTTTTTTGTTTTCAGTAAACATTGAATTTTCTCCAAAAACCGCAGCTGAAGCATGAAACCACACTTCAGCTGTTGTTTTTTACAATATTAAAGTTTAATTTTTGCAGTTGCAGTCTTTTCAGCCTTTGCTTCAACAGCAATTCCGATATAAGCATTCGGAGTTTTTGTTGTTGAACCTGTTTCAGCTGTTGCGGTTGCAACTTTGTTTGTTGCGTCATAGTAAATTTTTTGACCGAATGCAAAAGCTGCGGTTGCTTCTGCTGCTATTTCAAAAACACCTGAAGCGTGAACTCCGCCTGTTGCACCGGGAGCAATTTCTTCAGCTGCAACGAAGACTTTGTCTTTTCCGACAATAAGTTGACCGTATTCAATAGCAGCTTCGCCGCTGTTTGTATAGTCAACAATGTCACCTTTTTGAATAAATTGTGCCATTTGATTTTCTCCTATATTGAACAGAAAGAACAAACTTTCGGGACTTTCTCCTTCAGAATTTCGTTCTGTTTGAGTAATAACTTTATATAAAGCAAGGGGAGTTGTTGCTCCCCTTAACTTTCGGCATTGACGCAGTGCGTCTTTGCGGGTTTATTTTCCGATGTTTGTTGCAAGTCCTCTGTAATCAAGAGCGGAAACACCGAAGTCGTCAAGAATTCTCCAACGAATACCGACAAAATCGAAACCGACTTGAGATTCAAGAATCGGTTGTTTATTACCGTTCAAATATGTCACTTCGATTGTGTCAACATCTGCTGAATTTGCTGCAACATAGTATTGAGTTTCTGAATAGTCGTCAAGTTCTGCGTCAACGATTAAATTCAAAGAATTTCTGTATATGTTCGCAACACCTGAATTGTTTGCAGCAGGGTCAGCTGTTGAAACTAACAATTGAGCAGCATCTGCTTCAAGAGCCGCAGGAACAATGAGAAATTCAGGTTTGTTGTTGAGAGTTTCAACACCTCGAATGTTTTTCTGCTTTCTCATAAGTTTTGTCAACTCTGAAAGAGTGGCAATTGAAAGTTTTCCTGCTATTCCTGTGTTGTTATGATCCGCATGGAACAAAAGTTTTCCGTCATAAGTCTTGCCGCCTGCAAGTGTTTTATAAACAAGTTTATTTCTTCCACGAAGTGCAGCTCTGACATAAGTTGCAGGAATTTTTGTCAAAACTCCCAAATCGTCATTGATTAGAGCTTGACGGGTGAAACCAAAGCCGCGAGCATAAGTCAACACTTTAGTTGTTGCTTTGCTGTCTTTCATTTCGTCAAATTTGATTTCACCTGTTTGACTTAATGGAAGAAGCTCTCCTGCTTCTGATAATTGATAACGAGCAGTTTCTTTGAAATCTGAATTGCTTCCAACTCCGCACCATTTGTCGAATGTCGGTTCAGCTCCTCTGTACGCTGTCGCCATTGATTTTTTAACAGTGTTGTCAACAATAGAAACGAACTGACTGTCAGGAGTTACTGCTCTGCGGAATAATTCTTCATCAGATAGCCTGTGAGCATTTGAAACACCTTCGCGAGATAAGCATTCAACGGCTAAATCACGCATACTCATTGAACGAAAATCATTTGCAGATTTGTCAGCGTCAGCTTCTCTGATCATATTCGCTCTTAAAAGCAAACCGTCAACAGCAGCTGCTCTGATTTTGTCTGCTTCAGCTTCTCCGACAATTTGAACATTGCCAGCAGCAAGAGCAGCTCTTTCGGTTTTGACTTTGTTCAGAATAATTGAACGGACTTCGTCAACAGATTTGCCTTCCTTGATATAGTCAGCAGAATCAAGTTCAAAATCTCTGCACATTGAAACGATTTCAGTTGCTCTCTGCATTTCTTCAGCTCTTACAGAAGCAATTGCAGCTGCTTTTTCGTTTTCGTCCTTTTCTTTTTTCTTCTTTTCAGCGTCTTCTTCGTCTGCTGTTTCTTCAGCTCTTTTCTGAATCTGTGAACACATAGAACGAATTTCTGCCTCAGAAAAACCTCTTGCAATTAAATCATCATAATTAAGACCTAATTGTCTGCATAGTTCTTGTAAACCCATGTTTCTTTCCCTTTCCGTACGATGTACATTTTTTATATTTGTAAATTCTTCAACTTCTCTGTTTACTCCGACATCGGTATCAGCCGGGACAGTAACAAAAGAAATTTCAAGCGGTGTCCATTTTGTAGCAACATAAGCGGGACCTGTGAAACGTCCGTTTGATGATGTTGCTCCAGCTTTGACTTCTTCCCAGCATTCAACCGAATAACCGACTGAAATCCCGCGAAGAAAACCTTTTTTGACTTTCCTGAAAATTCTTTCGCTTTCTTCGTCGTCGTCAAAGATAATGTCTGCGTGACATCTTCTTTCTGTTTCATTCAAAACAACATTTTCAGGAATTCCGACAAGTATATCGCGATTGTGGTTGAACAACGAAGCTCCGAGTTCGCGAATTCTATCAAGCTGAACAGCTGAAGCGTCGTGACACAATATTTCAGCCCCGAACCAGCGTTCAACAGGTTTTTCGCTTGAAAACGAAACATGAACTTTTCTGTTTTCTTCGTCAATTTCTCGAACTTCAAAAGCGAATGTTCTTTCGCAGCGTGTATTCAACGGCGGTTTCTCATTCCGAGCAACAACTGCTTTCGGTTTGTTTTTGTCAGAATTCAAATCTCGCGTAAAAAAGCAGGGCATATTTTGAACCCTCTTTTTATTCTTTCGTTTCTTTGTCATTTTTCTGCCCTTTCTTTTTATTAAGATTGTTCATGAAATTGATTTCTTCAGCTCTTTGAGTTGCAACTTCTCTCCAGTCCTGACCGTTTTGCGAACAAATTTGAGCAAGTGTTGTTTGATTTGTTTCAAGAGCAACTTTGTTTGCGTTTACTTCTTTTTGAGGGTCAATCCAACTCATACCCGGAGCAATCCAGTTGTGATACAAATAATTTTCTTTATTTTCAAAAAAATCAGGAATGTGCAGCTTCCCGGCAAGAACAGCTTGCGTGATAACTTCACGATAAACAGGGCGGCAAAAATGACGCTTCAGGAACTCTTGTTCGCTTTCATACGTCTTGCGGTCTTCGAGCATACCTTGACGAGCAGAAGAATAATTCACTTGTGACATATCTCTTGAAGCTGCTTCATAAGATAAACCTTGACCGCTTGCAGAAAGTCGCTGTTGTGAAGTAATAAATTCTTTTGCATTACTTGCTTGTCCTGAAGGATTGACAGAAGCAACATCGTCGCCCGGTTGTAATTCTGTAATCATACCCGGAGCAAGTGTTTTTGTTCCGTAACCAGTTGAAGCGTCCTTTTGATTTGTCGGAGTGCTACCACGTCCAACACCCCCGCCCGGAATAGTTTTCTTAATAAAAACAGATAAACACGCAAGAACACGTTCTTTGATTGAAACAGCTTCAGAATATTCGTTGACATCGCGAATGCGGTCCGCAGTGGAAGCAAGTTTTGACACTTCTCTAATTTGTGAAGGTCTTTTCTTCTTTCGTATATACAAAACGCGACTTGCGGCAACTCTTTGACTTTCTCCGATTTGCAATCCGTCGGGAGTAATGTTTTTCAACCAGTACGCAACGGGTTTGTTGTATTTGTTGACTTCAATTCCGTTGATGATTCGATTTCCGTTTTCATTTAATTGATAAGAAAATTTATTTCCGTCAATTTCGTCAACTTCGCGAAGCTGCAACATGAATTGAATTCCTTGTTTTGAATAAGGGTTGTCAGACATAACAGCGAGAATGCCGCCGTCAACAATTTTTCTGCGAACAATCATTTCTTGCATTTCTTCAAAACAAAGTTCGCCCGCAACGTCGCAATTTTCCTTATTGCTCCAATCGTAGAAAATATCTTCCATTTTTTGAGCAAGTTCTTTGTCTTCAGTGCCGTCTTTCTTGAATGGTTTCGCTTGAATTTGCATTCCAATTCCGACAACATTTCTTTCAAAAGCTCCGACAATTGCTTCAGCAATATCGGCATTTCTTTCAAGATCTCTTGCTCTTGCACGAAGCAAATCTCTTTGAGTTTGATTGACCGTTTCCGCTGGAGCATTGACAGGTGTCCAGCCTGAATTCAGTCTGTTTGTACTTCCTGAATCATAACTTCTTGCAGCGTTTCTCCATGCCAGTCGTTCAAAACCAGCACGCGGAGCAATAAAAGATATTGCCTTGTCGAGAATATTCAAATTATTTCTTTTCTGTTTCTGTTCCATACTTTTTACCTTCTATCAAAACGAGCAACAAAAGTGTTCAACCCGATTCCGTTGTTCTGTTCTGCTGCAATTTGCGAATTGATTGCAGCTCTTTCTGAATACAATTTTGACAAGTCGGGACGAACAAATCGTCTTCCGTTGATTGTGTATTCTTGACAGCCGCCTTCAATTGCTGAAATCGCTTTGTTTATTTGTTGAAGTTGTTCTTGTAAGTTGTTCATATTTTCTCCTTATTTCAACCAACTTTGCGGAGTGTGAATCCAGCTTTCAGGGTTCTGAACAAGACTTGCAGATTGTTGGGTTTCTGCTTTTGTGAAATTCTGCGTTGCTTGCAAATCTTCCAAATATCTAACATTGAGAAGGTCTGCTGCTAAAGAAGCATAAACTTCGCAATCCAAAAAGTGATTGTTTATATGTGATGTTTTCGGCTGCCATATAAAACCGCCGTTTTTTGCAGGAACTTTTTCTTCAGAACAAAGTTGCTCTGCATATTCTTCGTCACAACCATTGAACACCATGAAAGAACCTCGACCATTCGAGCGGTTCAGACGGGCTGCAATCATATCTTTATATTGACCGCCGTCAACAATATAAAGTCGCAAGCCGTGTGCTTTTGAATTTACTCTGTCAATCATGCTGACTTTAAAACGTGATAGCATAGGACGGCTGCTCCCTTTTATCGGAACAAGCCAGTCTTGAGCCATTGCACAAAGGTCATAAACATCGTCAGTCTGGTCGCCTGAATCTATCGCAGCAAGGTTGACTTGAACAAACTCCCCGCTTTCTTTTTGAAAAGCTCTGTTCATTATCGCTTCAAGTTCCGACCACGAGAACGTTTGTCCGTGAGTTATTCCCCACGATGTCATATATGCTCCCCACGCTCTTATTGCGTAGTAGAAACAATCTTTTTGAACGTCAATTCCTGCGGTCAAAATTTGAGCAGCGTCAGGAATGATATTTTCTTCAAGCCCTGTTTGTCTATCAAGCACGACCTTTGAATTCATTTTGACTTCTGTCTGTTCCCACGGTTCAGCAAGCCAAGAATTGACAAAGTTCATCAATTTTTCAGGGAAATTTTTTGACCGCGTAAATTCGTAAGCAACGTCACCGAATGAAACCCACGGAGAATATATTGCATTGATTCGGAATGCAATTTTTCTTTTTCGTTTTTTTATTTTTTCGTAAACTTCGCCCGTGTCAATATCTTTCCAAACTCCAGCCCGCAGCATTGACTGTTTGTGACGGTCTGTTATTTTTTGACGACAATGTTCACATTCATAGTAAGCAGTTTCTTTTCTTTCATCTGCTGTTTTTGCGTCTTTGTCCCATTTTATGCCGTTTTTAAACTTGAAAGTTTGAAAGTGTCCGCAGTGCGGGCATGGGACATAATATTCAAAGCGACGGTCCGCAGCGAGCCAAATCTTCCAAATTGCCCCGATTTTTGTTGTCGGAGTTGAAGCTGCAAAAGAAAATTTGTCAGCCTTGAAGGTCATTTGTCTTTGTTTAGCAAGTGAAATCGGATCAGCTTCTTTTCCTGAAAAAAGCGGATATTTGTCAACTTCATCAAACAAACAATTTTTAATCGGTTTTGAAGCAAGGCTTGACGGAGAATTTGCTCCGCTAAAATATACACTTGCACCATTTTTGAAATTCAATTCAGAAAGTTTTGAACCTTGTTCGTCCCATTTTTCCTTCAGGTCAGAATTCAAACGAATCATCGGTTGAATTCTTTTTGCTGAAGAATAGTCTGCAAGGTCTGTTGTCGGAAGAACAATCAAGTTTGATGTTGCTTCCTGTGCGACAGCATAACCGACCATGTTGTTGAGAGCTTCTGTTCCTCCGACCTGTGTCGGTTTAACAAACCCGACTTCCTCAACATCAGGGTCATTGTATGTGTCCATGATAACTTTTAAATAAGGGGTTCTTGATGTGTTCCATTTGCCCGGTTCTGCATTTTCAGAACCAAGAATTCTGTTTTTGTCTGAATAATCGCTGACAGAAATTTGTTCAGGCGGTTTAAGAGTTTTAAGGGCTTCTTTTATCCAAGAAGGCGGAATGTATTTCCCGGCTTTATTCTTTGATTTTTTTGTTTCTTTTTGCTTCATATACACCGTCAATGCTCAATTGCTCAAGAACGCTTGCTGTTGTTTCTGAAACAAGTTTGCCAATTCTGCGAGCTTCAGTTTCTTCAACCAAGTGCGACAAATCAGCAGCAATTTTTCTTGAAAAGCCCAGCATTGACCGTTTAAGAACAACGAGAAAACGCTGAAGTTCTTCAACGATTTCGCCTTTTGCAATGTAATCACCTTGAGCAATTTTGTTCTTCAGGTTTAAGGCTTCAAGCTGTGCTTCTTTGACTTTTCCGTCATAATAGGTTTTTTTCTCTGAAATGCTCATTTTGTCAATGTCATTTTCTGTCATTGCTTTGAAGGAAGCATTTCTCCAGTCAAGAACATCTTTAATCGACCACCAGCCCCGCTGAACTTTCGGACACCCTCTTTCCGCCCAGCGAACAAGCGTTGATTCGTTTACGTCAAGTATTTCATATAATGCGGAAGTCGAAACGCAAACTTTGCCAGCAATTATTTTCACGTCTTTTTCTTTTGCCATAATTTAATAAAAAAGAACCCTTTGCGGGTTCTGTGAACTTAATGTCTTTCACTTAATATGCTAAACTTTTGAAAGTTGCAATTTTTCAATTTTGCAACCTGAATGAATTTTTTCGGAATTGTGTCCCCAGCCTTGCTCATTGATATATCTTGCACGCTGCGTGTAATTGTCAATAACTTTTCCATAACACAAGTCAATATTTTTTGCGAACGGAATTCTTTTGACTGGTTCTTTTTGCGGCTGTCTGATTCTGATTTTTTCTGTTTGCATTAGAAAATCGGTTGCAGCATTGAGAATGATTTCATTCCCTGTTTTCGGGTCAATTTTACCTGTGTGAATGTTATCTTGCAATTTTTCAACAGTAAGAACTTTCATTTTGCCGTTTGCAGCACGTCCGAAAAATTTATTGTGAACCTTTATACAATAACACTTTTTGCAAAGCAGAGTTTCAACAACTTGTTTGACAACTTTGCTTTCTCCGATTTTCTTCTTTGTAAAATTACGAATCAAATCTGTTTCAATACATTGAAAAGTTTCAATATCGTTTTTTGAGTATTTCACCCCGCAGCATAAAAAAGACATAGCAATTCCTTATTTAACAAGGTAGGCTTTCAAGGGCTGAAAACCTCTTGTCATAAACCATTATAAATGATTTTAGCGTACCCGTCCGGGTACAAATAAAAAAAGCGACCTGAAAGCCGCTTCTTTTATAGGTTTACAATGCTTAACAAATTATTTTTGAGCTTCAATTTTTCTTTTGTATGCGTTGTATCGTATTTGAAAAACAAAAATACAGAAAAATAATATTGCAGTAAAACCAGCATTCCAGCAATATAATTTTATAGTTAGCAAAAAGAGAATCTCTGTGAATTTCCACATTGCCAAGATTATAAAAAACATAATAAACATAATAAACAAAGTTTGTCTTGTAATATCGTTCATATTTTCTCCTTTATTGTCTTGCATGATAGTCGTCGCAAAAGGTCGCACGAGTATATTCTGAAATTATTTTTTTGTTACCCTTGCAGCATTTTAATTCGTCAACTTTGTCGTCGTTATAGCAATTTACGCAATCAACACATTTTTTTCTCGTCAGCATTTTTCTTTTTCTTTTTTGGAATTTCTTCTTCCTCGCAACAAGGTTCCGGGATTTCAGAAACTTCTTCAGGAATAATTTCCGCAGGCTCTGTTTTGAATTCTTCTCCCGGAACAGGTTCTTCAGATTGATTTTCTTCTTTCGGACCTGGTCCCGCAGGAAGAATTTCAACTGCTGGAACTTCAGGAATTCTTGTTTCAACAATTTCTTTCTTTCTCAAACAAAATTTAATATTGAAGAAAATTTCTTCATCGTTTTTGCTTGCTGCCGTGTTTGAATCAAAATTTTTGACTTCAAATTCGGAATGCTTTTCAACAGCTTCAATAATTTCTTTTAAAATTTGAATATTTTTCATTTTTAAACCTCTCTTTCTAAATATTCAGTTACACCTTGCAAGCAGCGGTCATCGCAATTGCTTTCTTCAAATCATTGACACATCGTGCAAACAGACCTTTGTTCCCCGTCTTTATCAAAGACAAGAGCGAGAGCAAAGTCGTCAAGTGACAGCGTTTTCAATGCTTCAAATCTTTTCATTTTCTTTTTTCTCCTTCTTTTTTTCTTTCATTCTGAACCATATTTCACACGCTTTATATATCAACCTTGCACGTTTGTTGTTGTATTCAGATTCAGCGGGAGCGTGATATAATTTCAGAAACTTTTCATCGTCAAAACTGATAATTTCTGCCATGTATCAATACCCGTCATACATTGATTGTTTTTTCGGGGCTTCGTATGGTTTGACATCAAAAAGCTGTTTTTGAACTTCAGGAGCTTTCCCTTCAAGTAACTTGTTGAAGCACGCAGCAGCAAGCCGCATGAGCCTGATTTCTTCGTCCGCTTTTTCCTGCGTCATTTTGCCTGAAGCAATCTGTTTCGGATATACATTCACACGAAGTGCAGCTTCTCTAGAACAACAATCTTTTAATTTCTTTATTGTTTCAAAGTCCATTTTGCCCCCTTGCATAAGTTTGAAATATTCTTCCTGAAGGTTCTTTCAGTTCAGCTTCCGAATAACCTTTTTCAAGAATTTCTTTGAGTTCTTGTTCGCTGTATGCGATTTTTACAATATTGTTTGAAACTTTGTCTGTTGTGAAAATTTCTTCTTTGAATATTTTGTCAATATACTTTGCACGCTGAACATTTTTATTTCTTGCTTTATATTCAACGAGCGTTGATTCTGCAAATTTCGGGTTGATTACGAATGCAAAAACATTACCAAGAAGGCAAAAGGGAGAAATATTCGGAATTTCAATTTCAACAAATTCAAGCGGCTCTCCGTATTTTTGAACAAATTCATGGTCTTCTTGAATTTTTGATTTTATGAATTCCCATTTCCTCGCTTTCATACACATTGAAACAATTTTTGAATAATATGTATTGTCTTTTTCTTGCAAATATCTCAAGTGATTTTCGACAGCCAGCCAATAAGTGCAGCCATAGTTTCTGAAGTGATAATCTACAAGATAGAAACCCCAGCAACGAAAATCGCCCGATGTGAAACCGAGTGTCCCGTCTTCATATAAGAAACATTCTGAAACTTGTCCGCTGTAACATGGTCCATGTTCAATGTCTGAAACGTAAGCAATTTTTTTCTTTTCTTTCCTCATTGTTTTTACTCCTACATCATAAGTTTTGACATTTCGATTTTGACAATTTCTCGAACAAGAACAGCTCGTTTTGTTTCTGCTGGTCCTTTAATCCCGAAATACTTATATATTACTTTCAAATCTTTTTTGATTTTGTCCACCGAAAAGCAAAGCTGGTCTGCAATTTGTTGATTTGTTTTGCCTTCAATTAGCAAAGTAACAATTTCTTTCTGTGTTTCTGTTAGTGTCATTTCTCCTCAAACTCTCCCCGTTGTTTAGAACGGAATATCATCATTCAAATAGCGTTCAGGAATTCCGCTTTCCAGTACGTCATGAACATCAAACGAACACTGCGGAACAACAAGCGAATCAATATGCAAAACAAAAACAGATTGTTGTTCTTTTTTTGCAACTGCTTTCGCGTCTTCAAGTGCCGTTTGATAATTTTTATATACTTTGTTCGGGCTTCCTTTTTTTGGATTAAAAACAAGATAATTCGGGGTTTTTGTCTTGAAGTCCTTGAATATATTTTTGTCTTGTTGTTTTCTTAATGTTTCAATTCTTTCAAAAATTTCGTCAAATTCTGTTTCGTTCGGAACAAAGGCAATGTCAAGAGCATTACATAATTTTGTTTTTATTGTCTGTATATCATTCGCATGCATTGTTGCAAGCTCTTGAATTTTTGAACACATTTTTTGATTGTCATTTTGCAAATCATCATTGACAATTCTGTAAACTTCCTGCATTTCACTTTCAAGCAAAGTGCAGTCGTGCTGATCCAGCATATAAGAAAATAATTCTTGATAGGCTGGAGAAATTTCTGTTTTTTCTTTTGCAGAAGCAGCTTCTCCCGGAACAGTTTCTTCAGGTTGAATTTCTTCAGCTGAAACAACTGTTGTTGCTTGTTCATAACCTTGAAGAAAATCAACGAGAATCTGCTGTTTTTGTTTTTTGTCTGCCCCATAATCGACGAATTTTCCGACAACTTCATATATTGTTTTTCTGTTACTTTGAGCATATTTGAGAGAAATTCCGCAATTGTGAGCAGTATCAACAACGGAATCGCCGTCAAGCATACTTGCAAGAACCATTTGTTCTTTTTCTGTCAGTTCATTTTTAATCTGTTGAAATATCTTTTGCTTGTTCATTAGTTTTCCCCTTTCTGAAGTTCAATACTGTCAACAATTTTTCCGTTTGCAGTGGCGGTTTTGATATGTTTTTCATTTTCGTTCATATACCTTAACGCGTAGCCGATTAGCGAACCGTACAAAATGTAGTCAATCGGTTCAAATTCTTTGTCTTTGCTGCTTGCTTTTAAGTCTTGCAAAAATTGGTTTGCAAAGGCTATCACAAAGGCACTGTTGCAATTTTCTTTGTTGTCGTAAATTTCAGCTTTTGCGAATTCAAGAGCTTCTGAAATCTTGTTTCTGTTTTGTGGTTCTGTTCCGTTGTTCATTTTTTCTCCTCTATAAGTTCAAATTCAATGTCAAAAACATCTTTGTCAATGGCAAGATCTGTGTTTTTACCGTTGATTATAGAAATACTTTTTATTTTTGCTTTTAATCTTTTTTCTTTGTTGTCCTTGCTTGCGTACCCGCACACAAAAACACATTCACTGTGCAGCGGAAGGGCTGTTTGTCTGCATAAAATTTTGCTATACAGAAAAAGCCTTTTAAACCAGTATTCTTTCACTTCTCTATATTCGTGAGTCTTTTCTCCGCTTTTTATTTTTTCAAACCATTCTTTCTTCAAATTGAATGTCAGCATTGTTCCGCACCTTCTTTCTTTTTGTTTTCGTAGAACAATTCAGGCGGAACTTTCACTCCGAAATAATTGAAAAGATTTGTCAAGAATTCTTCTGTCTGAGAACTTCTGCCCCATTTGTTCATTACATCAACATAAGTTTTTGCTTCGCTTGAATGATGATTTCTCACACTTTCAAGATATGCTTCAGCGTCTTTTTCTGTAAAAAAGACACCGTCGGACCACGAAACAGGCTCATTTCTAAATCGTTGAACAATTCCGTAATTGTGTTCTTCAAGCCATTCATTGATTCTGTCGTCTTCTTCCCAAGTCCCTATATTTTGAAGAATTTTTTCAAAATCGTCGTCTTCATTAAGTACTATAAGACCGCAATCGTATCTCTCACGAAGAACAGGAACAATTTCAAGAAAAGAACCTGAAGAAGATTCAAAGAAAAATTCCCCTTTGTCGTCTTGTTCAAAATTGTCGTTGAAATCAACAATTGAAAAATAATAAGGAAACCTCGTTCCCCTATTGTTCTGTGAAGACATTTCAGTCAAAAATTCAACGATTTTCTTTTTTAATTCTTCCGTATGTGTTAAGTTTTCAGGGTTCGTTTCTCTGATAATTCTCTCAATTTGATTGAGTTCTTCAAAGTCAGCAATATAGTCAAATCTTTGTTTCAGTTCGTCTAATAATAACGCTATATCTACAATTTTATTTTTATGAGAAGAAAGTTCTTGCTGCAAGCTCTGATTCTGAAGAACTACTGCATTGTATTGATTGACCGCTTGTGCAAGCGTTGTGTCAAATTCTTGCTTCATAAGCAAGAGCTGTTTTGCCGGGAAATGTCCGAGTTCGATTTCAGCACCGAACGGAAGCTCTATTCTTGCAGCAAGCATTCCTTTTCTGCCTGCTTCTTCATTTTCTCCGATTATTATTTTGTAATCGTCGGAGCTTTTAAAAATTTCTTTTTCATTTAACATTTTGTTTTCTCCTATGAATTAAGGTATTTCTGAAGAATTCTGACTGCTGATTCGCAGCCCTTCGCAACTCCGACGCAGTAGTCTTTGTCGTCGAGTTTTCGCAACCATTCTTCCTGTTCTGCGTGTAGCTTCCCGCCTTTTTGACGTTTCATTTCGATAAATAAAACCTCATGCGTTTTGTTCTTGTTTTTCTCAAGAATTATCAAGTCCGGGAAGCCTTTTGAAAGCCCCATATTTTTGAGCGTTCTTGAATATGCTGCATAGTTGAAAGCCACTTTCGGCATTTTGAAACCGTTTTGAGTGCTGACAACGCAAATTCCGTTCGCTTCGCAATATGCAACAAACGCGATTTGTTCTTCCTTTTCGAGTGGTGTTGTGTTCTTTGCCATTTCTAACCCTCAAACGGAATTTTTTCTTGAACCGGGCTTGCGTTCAGCCCGTTCATGTACTTTTTAGCGTGAACAATTATTCGTTCGAGCAATTCTTCGCAATCATTGCTGAAATAAACTTCATTGCAGCTGTCGTTTGCCATGTGCCATGAATAAAGTTCAATAAATGGTGTATTCAAATTGAATGGAGTATTCAAGCCGATAATTTCAAGTTGTGCTGTGATAACCATTCCCATGATTGAATCTTCTTTCCAAGTAATTGACAAACCTGTCGTCGTCATTCTTGAAAGCCATTCTTCAGGAAATTCAAGAGTTTCAAGAATATGTTTTGACATTGCTCGAAAATCAACAATAAATTCGTCAACAGCTTCTTCATAACCTTTGAAGGTCACTTCTTTTGAAGCCTTTGAACCGTTCTTTTGATATAAAATTGTCGCATTTTTCTCGTCTTTGCCGATTTTAATTTTTGTTATTTGAGCAGACGCAGGAATTTTTTCTTCGTCTTCTTCAGCTTCCATTTCGTTGAGATATTTTCCCAAGTGCGGAGCTTCGTCTTTTGCCGCGTCATAAATTGTGCGTTCAAAATATACTTTGTAGCCTTTTTCTGCAAGTGCTGCAATGTAATCTTCAACAGTTTTCATCTTGAAAAAGTCAGCGTCTTTGAAGCCTTTATCAATTAGCATTCTGCGAGCAGTTGCTTTGAAGTTGTTTTCCCCGTTGAAGTTCCCTGAATAGCCGTTCCCGGTGATTGTAAATTTCATTTTTCATTCTCCTTTGATAATTTGTGCATATAATGTTTTCATACTCTTTCCGTCCTTGCGTGGAGCATAGTCTTCAAAAGAAACTGCTTTTTGCAAGAACATATTGTTCGACCAGTGTTGAAGGTCCGTCAAAAATTGCGGGTGTGTTCCTTTGCGGTAAATCATCACATAAGGGGAATAACCCAGTTCAAGGACCTTTTTCACGCGAAAATAGTCTTCTTTAAGAGTTGTGTTGAAATTTGTCAAAATATAAACTCTTTTGAAGCGATCACTTTTGTTGAAGTGTTTCGCAAAAATTTTCAAACCTTTGAGAATTCGTTCTTCATTTTTCATTAAATCGAACGCAAAATGCACCATTTGAATTTTTGTTTGTGCAAGTAATTTCGCAATATCATCATCAATAAGCCTTGCGTCAAGCCCTTGAGTGTAATCGATAACAGCTCCGCTTTGAATTAACTGTTTGATGAGTTCTTCTCTATCTTTGCAAGCAAGTATATTTGCGTCATAAAGTTTTATTGTTTTTTGACCGTTCCAAAACTCCTGAAGGTCTGCAACCTTTCTACAACAAAGACCGTCTTTTTTTGAAACAATGCAAAATTCACAATTATTCGGACAACCACGCGTCAAGAAACCGCAAGCAATATTCTTTGTTTTTTCGCCATACAAAGAATAATCAGGAAACATTGATTCAATTTCTTTCGGAAGACTTTTGTCTTTTTCTTTGTTGTAAACCTCTTTGTTATTTTCAACAGATATTGCGAACCCGCTTCCACCGAATTGAATTTCGTCTGCCGTTGGAAAATAAATCAACGGATTGATAGTTTTTAAATCAAGATTGAAAATTTTTGAAATATAAACTTTGTCAAAATGCTCGAAATAATTATCAACAAATTTGACTTCGTCACCCTGCTTCTTATGAAAAGCAGAAATTTTCATCAAAGGAATAGAAGGGCTGTCTGTATCTGCAAGCAAACCAATTTTCGCCATTATTGCACCCCCTCAAATAATTTCATTTGATTTTGATTTGTAAAATCGCGAATCAATATTTGTTGTGGAAGAAAATTCCAGCAATAGTACGCACTTGAAAAACTGATTTTGTTTGCTTGACCCTTAAAAGTCATTCGTTTTTCAAACATTAACAATTGCAAATCTTTATTTTTAAAAAGTTTCATCGGAGTGCTATCGTTTAGCCATGTTAATGTCATAAGCAGTGCAAACGGTTTTCCGAAACTCAAAGCACGTTCAAAAATTTCTTTTTTGCCTGTGAATGGCGGATTGCTTATAAGAATGTCCCATTCTTCAGGTTCATAAGTGAAGAAATTTTTTCCGTCGCTGATATGCGAATAAATAACATTGAAGTTATTTTCTTTTAATACTTTGACAAATTCTGATTCTTTAGTATCAAACGGACACCATATTATTGAATTTCTGAATGGTTCAAGAAATTCAAGCAAAGGTTCAACCGCATAGCGTTCAGTGTAGCATTCGTCATTTTTGCCCGGTGTAGTGTGAATGTAATTTATATTATTTTGAGCTTTCATTTCCACCCCCAGCGAGCCAGTATCTTTTATATTTAATTTTCTTTGTACGTTCCTTGCCGTCAGCTGCGACAACAGTTTTTCTTTTGTTTCCCAGTCATAAACAAGGGCAACTCCGAAAACACGCTGCAAATCGCGAATCGGTCCGCAAGGGTAGTTCATAAACGGAAGCAAGTCACGAACTGTCGTTGAACCTTTTTCAAGAAGCTGCTGAAGAACAATGCTTTCGTGTGTATTCAGCGAAAGAATGTGTTCAAACTTTTTCTTTCTGTCTTCAGTTGACATTTTCACCCCCTGTGTTCTTCAAGCGATAGCTTGAGTGTTTAAATATGAGTTTTTCCGCCTGTTCACGTACTCTGTCGAGCAATTTTCCAAGACGCGGAACTGTTTTCATTTCTTGAATGTCGCAGGGGTTATTGATAAGAACAAAGCATTTGTTGTCCCTGTAAAGACGGTCAAACAGCTCTGTTGCAAGATTGACTTCTCTGTCGTCTTTTGTGTTGATAACAAGTTCATCAAGAACGAGAATGTCAAATCGGCTCAAATCAACAAGGATTGTGTCAACTTTTTCTTGAGAATTAAAACTTTTTGCATAATAACAGCGATTGACAACATCAATCCAAGTAATATATAAACCGTTGAAACCCTTTGACAATAAGGCTCTTAAAATCGCATAACCGACAGAAGTTTTCCCGTTTCCGAATTCGCCTATTAAGTGAAGCGAAGCTCCGCTTTCCGGGTTGAAATTTTCAACATATTTTTGAGCGTCTGCAACGTGTTCAGTTCCGAGCTTTTCAAGTTTTTCAAGAGTTATGTCAATATAACGCTTGCCGATGTTCGCTCTTTGGTATCTTTCACGCAAGGCGGTTTTCTTTTTTTGCTGTTCTTTGCGTTCTTGTTCTTCGACATAGCAATCGCAGTCAACAGCAAAAACTTTTGTTTTTCTTCCGAGTGCTTCAACCGTTATTGCTTTGAATGGTTTTCCGCATATTTTGCATTTTTTCGGTTCTGCGGCTTCCTGCATAACTTCGCCGCACAAACTGCCGATTGTTGAAAAATCTGTGTTTTTAACTTCGTTAATACTCATAACCGCTCCCTTCTGCTTTTGTATCGCCTGAATTGTATTTGTCGCCATATATGCCGATGTGATTGTTCAGAATAGAGCGGAAATCTATTTTGTTATTTGCAATGACAATGAGTTTATTTGCCTTCTGACAAACAGCTTTGAAATATTCAAGATTGTCATTTGTGACGGTTCTGAATTCAGCAATTGCTTGAATGGTTTTGTTGTGCCTTCTTTCAAAACCAAGTTTCACAAGCTGCGGACATTCGTCTTGATAAATTTTGAAATATTTTTCGTTTGCAGCGTAGTCATACGGATCATAAACTTTTGAAAAATTTTCGCCTGAAATATTAGAATTTATATTTCCAGTTTCAATTTCAGATTCAATTTCAATTTCATTTTCAGTGTTTTGCTTTGTTTTTGCTTCAGGTTTTGCTTGAGCAAAATCAGCAGCAAAATTTTCATTTTGCTTTCTTTCGCTGCTCTTTTTTCCGCCTTTAGAACCAGCGGAAGAACGCTTGTCGCTTATAATTCCGTCTTTTTGCATTCGTTTCTGAATGAGTTTGTCACCTTCTATATGAACAACTTTTTCTTCAAGAAGTTCAGTCAAACCTTCAGCAATTTCTTGAACAGAAAACGGCATATTTTTTGAAAGCTGCGAAGCAAATTCTGAAACTTGCTTGCTTTTTTGCTCAAGCAAGTTTTCAGATTTGCTTTCATTTTGCTTATATTTTTGCTTGAGCAAAATTGTTCCGTATTCTTCAGACTTGTGCATAATACACATCAAGCGAATATAAATTCCGTTTGCTTTTGCGGAACATTCGTTCAATTTTTCATCTGTCATGAAGTCTTGCACATATAGCGGAAAATAAGGCTGATTTCTTAATGCCATTTTTAAACCTCGATTAAATCTCTGAAATAGACAGGCTGTGTCAATTTCTTTGTCGCGACGCAATAATCGCACACACCGCAGCGGACGGGTTCGACCTTCCCCGCCTTTAATTGCAGAATTCGCGGAACATTCTTTTCAACTTCATAAAGAATCGGAGCAAAGTCTGTTCCGTTTTCAGCAAAGCCGACAATTTCCCGGTTCGGGACTTTTTTCTTGTCAACAGCTGCAAGATAAACTGAAAGACGTTCTTCGCCTGAGCAAATCGCTTCAATTTCGCGATATATTGCAGCTTGTATGTCATAGCCCCACCATTCAACAAAAGAAACAAACGTCCCTTCGTCTTTAACCCAAAAACGCTCGCAAATATCTTTGACATATTTCAGGTCAACAATTGCTCGTTTTCTCAAATAAGAATCGAGTTTGCACTTCCATTTCGCCCCGAAAAGCTCCGCTGTCAGAATGACTTGTTTTTCACCTGACATATAGAACATGAACATTTCGTCACGTTCGAGCATTTGAATTGTGTCGTTTGTTTTCTGAAATTTCGCATACAATTCAGCGTCTGTTTTTCTGAAAATTTCAGGGTGTTTTGCTTTGAACAAGTTCAATGTCCCTTCAAAGTGTGCGTCGATATACGAACCGAGAAGCGTTGCTTCTGTGATTTCGTCAACCCATTCTCCGCGAAGTTTTGCAATTGCTCTTGCTTCGCAACCGCGTTGTTTCATTGTTCCGCAAAAGTCCTTGTATTGACTGACTGACAAATATTCTTGATTTGCTTCTTGTGAATAATAATTCGCTTCAGTCAAAAACATTACTTGTCCCCTTTTGTAATTGCCTGACAAGTACGACAAAGCGGTTTGCTGAAGTGTTTGTTTGAATAACTGTTTTCAGCCCATGAAATTTTCTTTCCGCAGCTTTCGCAGAAGAATTCTTCAGTCTGATTTTCTTCTTTCGGACCCGGTCCCGCAGGAAGAATTTCAGAAGTTGTTGTTTCAACGGGATTTGCTTCGATTTGCTTCACTTGTTCTGTATATATATTTTTTACAACTGGAGCTGCGGGAAGGGTTTTTGAATCAGTTTTGTTGAATTCAAATTCTGACGCTTCTTCATAAGCTCGAAGTTGTTCAGGGTTTTCAAATACTTTTTCAACATTCTTCAGGTTTAATCGAAGAACGGTTTTTTTGTACATTTCGCCCGGTCGATTTTTCCATGCTGAAGAATTAGCAGCTTTTGAATAATTTGTGCGAACTTCGTCCATTTCTTCTTTTGACATTTGAGCTGAAACGGAACTTTTGTCTGTAAATAAGACAATCGAAAAAGCCCCTTCAATTGCTTCGTTATTGAAGCGAAGCGGCTTCCAGTTTATAAATTTTTTATTGTCTTTGACTTCAACTTCGTAGAAATCACCCTTGCGAACAACCTCTGTTGTAATTTCTTCAATAGGCTTGACGGAATAGAGCTTTGCGAGCTTCTTTTCTCCCTTGTAATCTGTTTGAAAATTGACGTCTTTTTTGCCTGTATCTTTGTTTTTGTACGGTATCAAGTAGCATTCCTTGTTCATAAAATCAAGCCCAAGAATTGCCCCTTTCATAAGCCCTTTAACAACTGAACCCGGTTCAACTTCTTCAATATCGTCAATGCTATCAAGAGCGGAAAGACAGTTTTGAACAAATTTTGTTTGATTAAAATTCTGCGGTAATTGTGCAGCTTTTTGAATCAGTGTTTCTGTCAGCTGCTTTTGAATAGCGAGTTGAAATGCGTTTTCCATGTCCTTTTCTCCTTCTCCTTTTCAGGTTTAGTCCTCAATGAAGCGGACAGACGGAATTGTCGTCCGCTCGATGAAGACTAATCCTCGCAATTTTCGCAGCCGTCGCAGCAATCACAAGAAGCCGTTTGCATTGCAAGGTTTTTGAGTGCTTCTCTGACAACTGGCGGAATATTATTCGGAGCGATAACGTTGACATCTATGTTCGGAGCTTTGTTCGCTTTTTTTTGATAAGGTCTGCCTGAATATGTTAGTTCTTCAACTGACACATTCTTTGTGTTTTGAAGCTGTGCAGCGAATTTGAACACTTCAAGCGAAAAATCTGTCGATTTTGACTTCATTAAATCGTTGTTGAATTTGTAGTCTTCTTCGTTTTCTTCATATCTCAAAGAATTTTTGTCAACTTCAATGAGTTCAGCAAATTCAATTATTATTTTTTGAGAATAAAGTCTTTTGTTCGGGTTTTCTTTTATTTCCTTGAGAAATAGCTCTTTTTTTTCTTTCATTGACGCTTGAATTGCTTTTCCGAGAGTTTCTTCGTCGCTGATTCCTTCGTCAATTGTTTCACCTTCTGCAAGTTCAATTTCTTCAGCTTCTGCTGCAAGTTTTGCTTTTTCTTCATCTGTCAAGCTGTGTTCCTGTTCGATTTCATTGTTGATAATGTCGTCGTGAGAAATGCCTTCTTGTTCAAGGTATTCTTTCAATTCTGTGTTTGTTTGTTCTGACATTGTTTTTTCTCCTTTTCTTTGTCGCGTGTTATCTCAAACAAGGTTCGCCTTTGAACCCTGCAATTTTCTTTCCGCAAAAACAACCATTTGTTGATGTTTTAGGAAGTTTAATCATTCCGTTACTTCCGCAAGATTTGTCACCGTTCCAGCCAGCAACACATTCAACACAAAGGGTCATTCCTGCGTTGACTGAAATCTGTTGTTGTTTTGTGTACTTCATTTTTTGTTCTCCTTTTGTGCTTTTGCCCCGAAGGGCTGCGGGTTTTTAAAACCCGCCTTGTTCCCTGTTCTCCCCCGAATTAAAGTTCAACAACTGTCAATTCGCTGTCGTCAGTCGTTCTCGTTGCGATAAATTGCAAGCCTGCATTCTTGCACTTTTCAAAAAGAGCAAGCCTGTTCTTGCTGGAGAGTTTTTCAACTCCGTCAATAAGAACAATTTGAAGCCCTTTGTCGTTTTTCATAGCAACATCGACACAAAGATTCAGTTTTTCGCCTTCAGACAGGTTGCTGACTGGTAAATTGTTAATTAAAACAATGCTGCCGTCTGTTGTCATATTTTCGAGCGGCAATTCCGCTTCGCTTAATATTTGAGCTGGTAAGGTCCGAGCAAGTTCAATTTTATTTGTGAATTCTTCCGATTTTTCTATCAGAATGTCGATTTCTTCATTGATTTTCACCATTCTTTGATGTTCTGACAGGTGAATTTTCATTTTGTTTGCGGTTTCTGCTTCGTCCTGAAGTTCTTGAACATTGATTCTCTTTTTATTCAAGAACGGTTCAAACGCTTTCAGTTCTTCGTTATATTTTGAAATGTTTGTTTCAAAGTTCGCTTCAGCAACTTTGATTTTGTCAGCTTCATTTTCACCGATTTTTGACAAACGCTCTTTTGCTGCAATAAGTTCAGCTTCTAAAGACGCGATTTTTGTTTTTTGAACGGTGATTTCGTCAAGTATTCCCTGTTTAATCTTTGAAATTTCGGTTTCTTTTTCACTCTTGAATGCAGCAATTTTTGTTTCATAGTTTTTCTGCATTTCTTGAGCTTTTTCAATTTTTGCGTTGTGTTGAATAGCATTTTCAATCTTTGAATAAGTTTCTCCGATGTTGTATGCTTCCCATTTTTGAGCGTTGAAGCCTTCAGGGATAGAACGAACCATTTCTTCAACAACGGCTTTTTTCTCTTTAATTTCGCCGTTTATTTTTCTGCGTTGCTGGTAGTAAAAACCGTCTTCAGAAGCGATTTGCTGCAACACTTCGAGAATTGTCTTTGAATAATCAACAGCGGGCGGAATTTCTCCGAACCATTGTTCAATTTTGTTTAAGTCCCAGTCGTATTTTATAAGCTCAAGAAGAATTCTGTTCTGTTCTTTTTCGTCAAGCTCAATGAATTGAACCGGGTTCAACTGCATTCTTGAGAATAAATTGTTCAAAAATTCTTCAGGACGTTGAACTTCCTTCCCGTTTTCCGTGATTTTTTTGTAATCAGTCATATTTGTTCGTGGTTTTCGCTGAATAGCAATTCCGTTGTCAAATTCAATAAAAATTTCGCCTTCAGTTTCGCCGTTTTTGACAACATATTCGCGATCAGTTTTGTTTGAGAGAGCAAGACGAATTGCGTCAAGAACAGAAGTCTTTCCTGTTCCGTTAGCTCCGAGAAGTTCAAGACTTTTCCCGTCAGCTTCAAATTCGGATATTCCGAACAGATTTTTGATTTTTAATTTTGAAATTTTCATTCTTCATTCTCCTTGTTTGCGTGCAAATATTTCAAAATGTGAGCAATGACATCAACAGTCCAGCCATTGCCGAGCATTTTATATCTTTGTGCGTTTGAAACTCCTTCTGTGTAATTGTCGGGGAGTGTTTGAAGACGTTCGCATTCTCATGCTTGCACCTTCTTGAAGTTGTATTTTGCTTGAAGTGCAGCAATTTTTCTCAAATATTCTTGTTGCAACAAGAACCATTCAAAGTGATAGTCGAGAGTGTTTTCTTTGACCATTTTTTGAACTTCGTCATGTGCTCTCGTAAGCGGAAACAAATTCACTTCGTTTGAAACTTTGTCGTGGTCCGCAAAAAATTTTGCAAGAGCTTCTTCTAAAATACTGATTTTTTGTTGTTGAGTAAGGTTTTCAGCATTTTTCTTTTTTTGTAAGTAAATTACACAACGCTTGAAACAAATTTTTTCTTTCTTTTTTGTCTGTTGTTCTTTTCTTCATCTTTCGTCCCTTTATTGTTTTGTATTCTTTTTCTGTCCCGCTCTGCCCGCCATTTTTCAAAATCTGCTCTGATTGCGGGGTTCTCGAAGTCGCGTTCTAAAATCTTGAGAAATTGTCGAGCAATAATTCTTCCGTCTGTTTCGCTTATTTTTGAAACATCAATGCTCATGAGCTACTCCGCAAATAAAAAGTCAATTGTGTAATTTGCTTGTGGATTACGCTCAAGAAGCAATTTTTGAATTCTTTTTGCTTCTTCAATAGTGATTCCGACTTCGCCGTTCAATTTGCGACGGACCGTTTGCGGAGTGATAGCAAGTTCATTTGCAAAGTCTTCATTTTTTAAGCTGCAACGAACCATTTCCGCTTCAAGATTTTTGAATTTAGGCATTTTTCCTTCTCCATTTTTCTTTTATTGAATAAATACTCTTTTTATATTCCGTAAACGGAATAATTAAATACTATAACCATATACGGAATAAGTCAAGCATTTTTATTCAATAAACGATATAAATATTTTATAATCTGTAATAAAATGAACAAAAACTGGACTTTTAAAGGGTTTTAATGTAATATAATGAATATTAAGAAAGGTTAAGCCAATGAAAAACATCGACGTCGAAAAATTAAACCAACTACGTGAAGAACGCGGATTTGCAATCAGAGAAGTTGCTGAAATTTCAGGAGTTCCGATGAGTTCTTGCTCAAAAATATTTGCAGGCTTGAACGACAATCCAACTCTTGACACGTTGAAAAAACTTGCAAAAACGCTGAATTGTATTGTTGACGATTTTCTTGTCCAAGAAAAAGAATACTATTCAGACAGAAAAACCGCCGAACTTGCGGAACAGATTTTTGAAAAACCCGAATTGAAAATTCTTCTTGACGCAAGTCGTGACTTAAACGTGTCCGACTTAAAGGCTGTTACAGAGATTGTCAACAAGATAAAAGGGGCAAAATAATAATTCTTGAAGGCTCAAAAGAAACGATTCTGAAAGAAGAATTTCTTGCAATATATGCAGAATTGCCGACTTCTGTCAAAGGTTTAGTTCTTTATGATAAAAACAAAGAAAAATTCACAATTATTCTGAACTGTCTTTTTGATTTTGCAACTCTCCGAAAAACCTTGCGACATGAATTGCTTCATATATTCAGAAATGATTTTCTTTCAATAAAAAGAGCAAGTGAAATCGAATTTGAAACCCATTAAGGAGTAAATATGAAAAAAATATTGTTATCACTTATAATATTTTTAATCGCAGCAACAGCAGCACATGCAACCGCAACTGCGGAAATTCAGAATTGCGATGTAAAAACTTATAAAGATTTTATTGTCCGAAAGTATATGACAAACGGTTTTTGTGTCCAGTTCCCGAATGAATATTCTCTTGTTGCTTCAAAAGAAATCAGTGGAGCAGGAACAAAAATGCTCATGAAAATGGTTGCAGGAACACGAACAAATAATCGTCTTGAAGCTCAAGCAAATTACAATTTCATTCAAAGTGGAAAAAATGTTCTTGTTCAACTGACAATTGTTTCTGTTTCAGATTCGGGAACAACTTTGCAAAAAATAAGAAATGCAAACCCGCAACAGGAAATCAACGAGCTGAACGCAGTCAATGCTGAATTTATAGGAAATTTAAACAATGATAAAAAGTAAAAAGAAACAAAAAAAGCAGCCCGGAAAAAGGGCTGCTCTATATGGAAGATTTTCTCCCGGACCAAATCAACGCGAAGAATCAATCACGGGACAATTTCGCGAAGGGGAATTGCTTTGCGAAAAAAACGGCTGGAATATTGTCTTGCGATATGCAGACAGGTCATTGACAGGAAGAACTGACGACCGTCCTGAATTTCAAAAGATGATAAAAGACGCAGAAGCTGGACTTTTCGACATACTTGTTTGTTACAAAACAGATAGATTTGCACGTGACAGGCTTGACGCTGCAATCTATAAAAACAAATTAAGAAAATATGGGGTTCGTGTTGTTTATTCAAAAATGTCAATTCCTGAAGGTCCTGAAGGAATTATTCTTGAATCTGTTCTTGAAGGTCTTGACGAATATTATTCAAAAGACCTTTCTCAAAAGATTTCAAGGGGTTTTTATGATAATGCTTTGCAATGCAAAGCTGTCGGCGGAACTGTTCCGTTCGGATATTATATTGACGAAAACGGAAAATATAATATTAACCCCGAACAAGCTCCCATTTTAAGAGAAATTTTCATTCGTTATGCTTCAGGAGAAAGAGCAATTGACATTTGCAATGACTTAAACGAGCGGGGTTTCCGTACTAAAAAAGGAAACTTATTCGGAAAGAATTCGCTTCGAGGTTTTTTCAAAAACTCAAAATATATGGGAGTTTATCAATTTGAGAGCGGGGACGAAAACTTTGAAGATGTTTCAATTGAAGGCGGAGTTCCTGCAATCGTTGACAAGGAACTATTTGAAAAAGCTGCAATGCGTCTTAAAACTAACCAGCGAAAAACGCAAAGCATTGATTTTCCGCCACCTGTTTTTTATCTTTCAGGAAAAATGTTTGACGCTGTTTGTGGCGGGGCTTTCATAGGTGATAGCGGAACGAGCAAATCAAAGAAAAAACATTTCTATTATACTTGCCAAAACAAAAAAGCAAGAAAAGGTTGCAAGACAAAATCAATCAGAAAAGACTTCATTGAGGATCTTATAATCAGCTATACAAGCAAATATGTTTTGACTGAAGAATTTATTGAATACATTGCAGAAATAATTCTTATGCTTCAGGAAGAAGAAAAAGACACAAGCGTTCTCAATTCAATAAAAGCTGAATTAAACACAACAAAAACAAGCCTTCAAAATATCATGAAAGCAATTGAACAAGGAATTTACACAGAAACAACAAAAACAAGATTGCTTGAACTGGAAGACCGACAACTGCAACTTGAAACACAATACAAAATTGAAGAACTGAAAATCCATGCTCCAAAAATTGAAAAAGATTTCATTGAATACAAATTCCGAAAATTAGCAAACGCAAATATTGAAGACCACGAAACAAAAGAATGGATTGTCAATATGTTCATTCAATCTGTTATTTTGACAAACGATTCAGCCATAATTGCGTATAATTTTGCACCGACTGAAGACTATTCTGACACCGTCGAAATTGATTTTCAGACATTAAAAAACTCACTGAACAAAAGTGTTCGAGTGAGTTCTTTAAACTGGAGGATAGGAGATTCGAACTCCTGACCCCCTGCGTGCAAAGCAGGTGCTCTACCAGCTGAGCTAATCCCCCAGATTTGGGTCATAACCAAGTTTATCTCGGCTACATTTATTATAATACATGCTAATTTTTTTTTGTAAAGGGGTTTTTTTAAATAAATGGGAAAAGAAAATTTTCTTTTCCCATTTATAAAGATTACTTAATAAATGCAAATGCAGGTGCTTTGAATTCTTCACCTTTATTAGCTGCTATGAATGATTTAATTGCAAAAACAATGTTTGAAACAAAAATCACTAAGCCTACTAGTATTCCAACCAAAGGAATCCAGCCTAATACTAAGCCGGCAACAAAAATAGTAAGTTCAAAATTAAACATTTGTCTGATAACTTCTTTTGTATTACCTTGCAAGTCTTTGCCACCTGCAAACCATGCTACTAATGATGCAAATACACCAAATAAAATTGTTCCTAATGTACCAATGATGGATAATGTTTTTTCGTTCATAATTTCTCCTTTCTTATTCCTATATTTTTTTTATCATCTCTTCTAAACAAATTTTTACGTGTGCGTAATTCAATCCGCCTTGCAAATAGGCTACATAAGGCGCACGCATCGGTCCATCTGCGGATAGTTCAATAGTTGAGCCTTCAATAAAAGTACCGCCAGCCATAATTACTTTATCCTCATATCCCGGAATATATTCAGGTATTGGAGTTACATAACCGTTCACAGGTGAAAGTGATTGTATTGTTCTGCAAAATTCTTCTAAATGCTCCGGATTTCCAAATATTATATTCTGGATAATATCTGTTCTTTTTTCATCATATCTTGGTGCTGAATTAAATCCGATATCTTCAAAAACTTTTGCTGCTAATATAGCACCCTTTACGGCTTCTGAAACAATTGACGGTGCCATAAATAAACCTTGAAACATCAGTCTGTGCTGATTAAACATTGCACCGCCTTCGGAACCGATACCCGGTGCTGTTAAACGATTTGCAGCTCTTTCAACAAAAAGCTCTTTTCCTGCAATGTACCCTCCGGCTTCTACAATCCCGCCTCCCGGGTTTTTGATTAAAGAGCCTGCTATTAAATCTGCTCCAACTTCAATAGGCTCACGCTCTTCAACAAACTCACCGTAGCAATTATCAACAAAACAAATACAATCCGGATTTTTGGATTTAACTGTTTTGCAAATTTTTTCAATTACGTCTATTGTTAATGATTTTCTTGTTGAATATCCTTTTGAACGTTGAATAAGAACCATTGTGGTTGCTTTATCAATCATTTTTTCTAACGCATCAAAATTAACTTCATCATTTTTTAATGGAACTTCATCGTACAATATGCCGTTTCCAATAAGAGAAGCGCGTTTTGTTTCTTCATCACCTGCTGTGCCGATAACTTCCTGCATTGTATCATAGGGTGCGCCTGCGACGGAGATTAATTTGTCTCCATGACGTAGGTTGCCAAACAGAGCGCAGGCTAAAGTATGTGTACCTGAGGCAAAATGTATTCTTACAAGAGCTTTTTCTGCTTTAAACACTTGAGCAAAGGTTTTATCAAGTACTTCTCTTCCTAAATCGTCATGCCCGTAGCCTGAAACCGTATAAAAATGTTCAGGTGCAACTTTATTATCAAAAAAAGCTTTTAAAACTTTTCTCTGATTGTTATCTCTAATCTCATCTACTGCTTCAAACTGTGCAGCCAAACCTTTTTCAGCATTTTTAATATTGTATTCCATAATACAATGATTATATCACAAATTAAGATAATAATTCATTTAATAATGTTGCGTTTTCTTCTGCTTTAACATTGTTTGCGATTTTATTACGTTTAATATAAACGCGCAAAGCTTCTCTTATTAATTCACTTCTTGTTCTTTGTTCAGAAGTTGCGATACTGTCTACTCTGTTAAGAAAATCATTTGACATTGAAATTAATACTCGTGCCATATTCCCTCCAATCAAATTTATTATATCATATAAACGGTTTATTTCAAGTGTATATACAATGATTATGTTTTTTTGCGTTATAATATGATTATGTTAGAAAATAAAAATATTTTAATAGGGATAACAGGCGGTATTGCAGCGTATAAGATTTGTTCTTTAATAAGGCTTTTTCGAAAAGCAAGAGCAAATGTTCGTGTTGTTGTGACGCCAAATGCTTTGCAGTTTGTAACCAAACTTACGCTCCAAACCTTAAGTAATAATGAGGTTTATGTTGATAATTTTGAAATTGATGAGTATAAGCCTGAGCACATTTCGTTATCAGAAGCTGATATTTTTGTGATTGCTCCGGCTACGGCTAATACGATTTCTAAAATAGCAAACGGGATTTGTGATAATCTTTTGTTGTCCACTGCGTGTGCTTTTGCTAACCCGATTTTACTTGCACCTGCTATGAATACTAACATGTGGAATAATCCTTTTGTCCAAGAAAACTTGAATAAATTAAAAAACCATGGTTGTTATGTTCTTAATCCGGAGACTGGTTATCTGGCATGCGGTACAAATGGTGCAGGAAGAATGGTTGAGGTTGAAGATATTTTTGAAGAGGTTTCAAGAATTCTTTCTCAAAATAAAGTTTTAAGCGAAAAAAAAATCTTAATAACAGCCGGTGGAACAAAGGAAAAAATCGATCCTGTGAGATATATTTCTAACTGTTCATCAGGCAAAATGGGGATTGCGCTGGCGGATTGTGCTCACGAAATGGGTGCTGATGTTACATTGGTTTCAACATTTGGGGTGGACAAGCCTTATAAAAATATTGTTACAGAATCAGCTCAAGAAATGGAAAAAGCTGTTCATGCAGAACTTTCAGAACAAGATTGTGTGATTATGGCTGCTGCTGTTGCGGATTATCGTGTGGCAAATTATTCAGAGCAAAAGATGAAAAAAACATCAGAAGACAGTATTCGTCTAGAGCTTGTTAAAAACCCTGATATTTTAAAGAGCCTGGCGGGTTCTAAAGCAAAAATTGTTGGTTTTTGTGCTGAAAGCGAAAATCTTCTTGAAAATGCTAAGACAAAAATACGGAATAAAGGCTGTGATTTTCTTGTGGCAAATGATATTTCGCGTAAGGATATCGGGTTTTCAAGTGATTTAAACGAAGTTTACATTCTTGATAAAAGCTTAAATATTTGTCATATTGAAAAAGATACGAAACAAAATATTGCGCGTAAGATTTTGGAGAAAATCTTTGAATAAATACGAAATAGTAAAAAAGATTGAAGACTTTGCACCGCTTTCAACTCAGGAAAAATGGGATGCAAGTGGTTGGCTTGTTGATTTGGAGTCGTCAGAAGTTCATAAAATTATGTTTGCTTTAACTATTACTCCTAAGGTTTTTAGTCAGGCGCTTGAACAAGGCTGCGATATGATAATTTCGCATCATCCATTGTTTTGTGTGCCTTTAGAATATAGAAGAATTAATATGTATTGCGCGCATACTAATTTGGATAAAGCTAATGGCGGGACAACGGATATTCTTTTGAAAAAATTTGGTTTTCAGGGTAAGTCTTGGGGAGAATTTGTAAGAATTGTTGAGTTGGAACAGCCGATGGAGGTAGAAGAATTGAGAAAAATTCTTTCTCCAATGAAATATGTTAATAACTATGATGTAAAAACTATTCGTACAATAGGTTTTTGTGCAGGTTCTGGAAGTGAGTTTATTGATGAAACACCTTGTGAGGCTTTTGTTACAGGTGATTTGAAGTTCCATACGGCGGTTGAAGCGGAGAAGGTGATATTTGATATCGGACACTTTGATAGTGAAATCGGTGCAGCGCAGCTTTTAAAGGATATTACGGAAGTTGGAGATAATGGAGTTTTAGCTGATGAAAAAAGCCCTTTTATTTAGTCTTCTGTTTTTTGTCTGTCTAAGTGTAATGGCTTATGAAACCATTATTATTAAATATCCTGCAGGTGAAATGTGGGTTAAGGCTTATTATAAAAAGAAGGCAAATGAAGCAATTTTGCAATATGTTCCTAACGGGCAGGCGAGTAATAATTGGCGAAGAACTATTGTAGTGCATTCTTACAATGAATCCGGCTATCCGATTAACGTGTTTATGAATAATAATGTTGCTATGATGCAGAAAACTAATCCGACTGCCAAATACAAAACTCTTAGAAGTACTGCGAATGATGCTATTGTTGGCAGATGTACTCAAGATTATAAGAATATTGAAGCTCAATGCGAATTTTTCAGGGTGACAAGAGCACATGATGTGGTTGTAAGTGTTCATTATATTAATAAAGATAAAGATGATTTTATGCGAAATTATGATGAATGGTATAATATAATAAAGCGTGCTAAGTTTTTGAACAGTTATTACAGAAATGAACGAACTTTGAACAAGTCAGAATATTTTGAGATTTAGATAATTAAAAAAAGTTTACAATTTGAAGTTTGTTTTCTTATGGGTTATTATTTATAGTGGGGGTAAATGAAAACTAGTCTGTAAGTGAGACTACAAGCTTGAAATAAAGGTTGAGGTAAATAAAACCAGCCCGTAGGCAAGACTACAACTTGATATAAAGGTTAAAAATGGAAAATAATTATTTTGCGTTACTGGCAAACGATGTAAAGAAACTTTGGAATGGTTTAGATGAAGGGCAAAAACTTGGTATGCTCGGTTTAATTGTAGTTACGATTGTTGCGGCTACATTTTTCCTTTCAAAAGCTATGGAACCGGACTGGGTTGTTTTATATTCGGATTTGAATGAAGTTAATGCTATCAGCATTGTTGAAAATATGAAAAAGAACGGATATCAATACAAGGTTTCAGAAGACAAGAAAACAATTCTTGTTCCTTCTAATACAAGAGATGATATGCGTATCTTTGTTGCTGAGAATGATTTAATCAAAGACGGTAATGGCGGATTTGAATTATTGGACGACATGTCTTTAGGCTCAACTGATTTTAAAAATAAATTAACAAAACAAAGAATTTTTCAGGGTGAGATAACCCGTGCGATTGAAAAAATTCAAGGGATTAAGTATGCAAAAGTTCAGCTTGCAGAACCTGAACGTTCTATTTTTGAAGATAATGACGAAAAACCTACGGCTTCTGTAATGCTTGTATTAGAACCTGGATATAAACTTAAAAGCGCACAGGTTAAAGCTATTAAAAACCTAGTTGCATATTCTGTTCCAAGAATGACTCCGGAACAAGTTTTTATTACAGACCAAAATGGTAACAGTTTGTCAGATGAAACTTCTAAGAACTCAACCGATATGGAAAGTTTTAAGTCAAACCTTGAAAAACAAACTTCTAAAAAAGTTTCTGATGTTTTGGAAAAAATTGTTGGTAAGGGAAATGTTTCTGTACAGGTTAATGCTGATATTGATTTTAATTCAGCAAAGGCTACCATTGAAAGCTATATTCCTGCAAATGATAAAGGCGAAGGTGTTCTTGTAAGTTCTCAAACAGAAGTTGAAACATACGAAAACCCGAATAATGTGCCAAACACAGCAGATGTTAACAGAAGAAATCTTAATTATTCTAAACAGAAAACTGCTATGAATTATAATGTAACCAAAGAGGTTAAACAGGTAATTTATGCACCGGGAACTATTAAACGCATGTCGATTGCAGTTGCGATTAATAAAATCCTAACTGATTCTGAAAAAGAGGAAATAAAAGAACTTGTTTTATCAGCAGCCGGTGTTGATTACGCAAGAGGTGATGTGATTTCTGTTTCCGGACTTCAATTTGAAGGTGTTACAATTGATAAACAAGCAAATGAAGAAATGGCTAAACAGTATCAGAGAGAACAAACAATTTATATGTTGACCTCTTCTGTAATACCATTGATTGTAGTCCTTGTTCTCGGATGTTTTGCATTGTTTATTCTGAAAGGTTTTATTTCAAGAATTCCGTCTCCTGCGGCTTTGGAAAAGAAACCACAAGAAGATCCGCAGCAAAGATTGCTTGAAGAAGAAGAAATGCGTGATAGTTCTCCAAGACTTGAGTTCAATAAAAAAGAACTTCAATCTCAAAAAGAACAAAATATCACAGAATTGAACGAAGCAATTATGGCTGCTCCAGAAGACGCAGCAAAGTTATTAACATCATACATAAGGGAATGAAGCTTGTAGGCTGACATCCGGCCCAACCAGCGTGAACCCTCCAGTAATCCGTTTCAAAGGGAGACTGGGAAGCAAAAAATTAATTTAGTAGTTTAGCGGGATGTCTCCCGTCCAAAGGTTAAAATATGGGTATTGAAGATATAAAAAAAGCAAAAGAGGAAGAGAAGAAGGTTTTTAAGCGACCTAGTCAAAAGGTTGCAGCGCTTCTTATTGCGCTTGGACCAACTACTGCTTCCGAGATTTTGAAGAATATTAAAGACGAAGATTTGTTGGAACAGATTACTTTGGATATTGCTAACCTTGGTAAAGTTTCTGATGAAGATTTGAATGAAGTTTTATCAGAATTTAGAACTGTTTTTCAAGCTAAGAACTATATTACCCAGGGCGGGGTGGCTTATGCTAAACAACTTCTTTCTCAAGCTTACGGCGATGCCGAAGCTGCTCAAATGCTTGAAAAAGTTAACTCTATGGTCAACACTAACCCGTTCTATTTCTTGAATGAAGCAGACCCTTCACAGCTTGCAAGTACTTTTTCTTCTGAAAACCCTCAACTTTTGGCTTTGATTTTGGCTTATGTTAAGCCTGAACTTGCTGCACAGGTGCTTGCATTTCTGCCTCCTGATGTTCAAGCTGTTGTATCAATGAGAATAGCAGATATGACCCCTACTAATCCTGAAATTCTTTCTACAATTGAAGATATTGTACAGAGAAAATTCTCTGCACTTTTAGTTCAGGATTTCTCAAATGCAGGCGGCGTAGAGTCTTTAGCAAATATCTTGAACTGCTGCGACAGAGGAACAGAAAAAAATATTATGGAATGGCTCGATATCGAGAACCAAAAAATGGCTCAAGAAGTTCGCGACCTTATGTTTGTATTCGAAGATATTATCATACTCGACGACAGAAGTATTCAAAGGCTGCTTAGAGAAATTGACAGTAAACAGCTTGCTCTTGCACTTAAAGGTACTAAAGAAGAGATTAAAGATAAAGTTTATAAAAACATGTCTGAAAGAGCTCGCCAAATGCTTAAAGATGATATGGAATACCTTGGACCTGTTCGTGCAAAAGAAGTTCAGGAAGCACAGACTGCTATTGTTAATGCTATCAGAACACTTGAGGCTACCGGTGAAATTACTATTACAAGAGCCAGCGTTGAGGATGAATTAATTGAGTAATAGAATTAAAAGTGATGATATTCAAATAGGCAGTAATTATATTTTGCCTATTGAGCAGTCAAATGTTACTGTTCAACAGGCAAAAGTAAAGAAAATTATTGCGGAAACCGATGCTAAAGCACAGCAGATTATTGACGGTGCAGAAAATCAATCGCAAATAATTATTCAGACTGCTAATAATGAAGCTCAACGTATTATTGAAGACGCCAGAAAAAAAGCTAAGGAAGAATACGAAGCAATTAAAAATCAGGCTTATCAAGAAGGTTTTGCTCAAGGAGAGCAAGACGGACTTAATAAGTTTCAAAATGACGCGCATCAAGCATTGGAGTCTTTGGATACAATGTCATCAAGTGTTTTTGATATGAAAAAGAACATTATCGACTCTGCAACACTCGATATTGTTGAGTTGGTAAGTGCTATTGCTGATAAAGTTTGTCATGTACGATTTGATGAAGATGTTTTAAAAAATATTACTCTTGATGCGATAAAACAGCTTAATGAGAAAGAAAATATTACTATTATAGTAAATCCTGAACTTGTTGATAATATCAACTCGCTGGTTCCAAATTTTAGGGAAGAAGTTCCAAAATTAGAAACAATAAGAGTTGTTGAAGATGCTTCGGTTTCACCTGACGGTGTGATAGTTGAAACTCTTAATACAAGATTAGATTCAAGAGTTTCTGTTCAGATAGAAGAAATTGCTCAAAAAATGCTTACAGGTGCCGGTGATGAGCTGGAATAAAGATAATTATTTAGACATAATAAAGAAAACCAAAACAATTAAAGAAATTGGCAAGATTACTGAAATTATCGGACTTACAATTGAGTCGGACGGTCCAAAATCTTCTATTGGCGACTTGTGTTATATCTATAACGATTATAATGATGTCCCTACAATGGCTGAGGTTGTTGGGTTTAAAAAAGATAAAATTCTTTTAATGCCTTTGGGCTCTCCTGATGGAATCCGCCCCGGTGCGCATGTTGTGAATACCGGCGGAGCAATGAACATTGGTGTGGGAAACCAATTAATAGGAAGAGTTCTTGATGGCTTGGGAAGACCTATTGATACATTAGGAGATATAAGGTTTTCAGAGTTTCGTTCTACAAGGGCTGATGCAATAAATCCTTTGAAACGAAAACGTATTTCTGAACCGCTTGCTTTGGGTATAAAATCGGTTGATGGTTTTGCAACAGTTGGCAAAGGTCAAAGAATGGGGATTTTTGCAGGTTCAGGTGTCGGTAAAAGTACAACTCTCGGTATGATGGCAAAGAATACTTCTGCTGATTTGAATGTTATTGCGCTTGTTGGTGAACGCGGACGTGAGGTTAAGGAGTTTATTGAAGAAATCCTTGGCGCTGAAGGTATGAAACGTTCAATTGTTATTGCAGCAACTTCTGAACAGCCATCTTTGGTTAAGATTAAGGCTGCGTTTGTTGCAACAACTATTGCAGAATACTTTAGAGATAAAGGTATGGATGTTTTGTTTATGCTTGACTCTGTTACCCGTATTGCAATGGCTCAAAGAGAAGTCGGACTTGCAATTGGAGAACCTCCTGCTACAAGAGGATATACACCTTCTGTTTTTGCGATGATGCCAAAACTTATGGAAAGAGCAGGTACAACCGAAAACGGTACGATTACGGGACTTTATACGGTTTTGGTTGAAGGGGATGATTTTAATGAACCGATTTCTGATACGGCAAGAAGTATTTTGGACGGTCATATTGTGCTTTCACGTGCTCTGGCGCATAAAAACCATTACCCTGCAATTGATGTATTGCAGTCTTTAAGCCGTGTTATGGGAGATGTTACTCAAGAAGAACACCGTCGTGCTGCAGGTGCTATCAGGAATTTACTTGCTGTGCATGCGAAAAACGAGGATTTGATTAATATCGGAGCTTATGTAAACGGTTCCGACCCTGTGTGTGATAAAGCAATCGCGCTAATGGGGCAGATTGACGGATTTTTGAAACAAACTGTCAAAGAAAAGATTGAGTATGATAATATCGTAAACTCTTTGTTAGAGCTTGGAAGACTTTCGGGGATGGCTTAATGGATATTTTTGTTATTCAGATAAAAGATGCTGATAATGTGCACATGGAACTTTTAAAAGAGTTTCAGAAAAAAGAGATTTCTGATCCTGAAAAATGGAATGCACATTGTTTTTCTTATCTGATGGTTGACAGAGTATTAAGAGAGTTTTATAAGATAGAAGACAGAGAAGTTGTTTTTGATGGGAAAAAACCTGTTTTAAAAAGCGGAGCAAAACATTTTTCCATAAGTCATTCGGGCGTGTTTACGGCGTTAGCTTTTTCAGATTATAATTGCGGGATTGATATTGAAGAGATTAAGCTGCGCGAGTTTGAAAAGATTTCTAAACGTATGGGATTTGAATGTAACACTTTAGAGGATTTTTATAAGGCATGGACGAAATTTGAAGCAGATTATAAATTGAGTGTGCCTTCTCAAAAGAATAAGTATTACAGGGTTGAAGACTATGCTCTGACAGTTTCTAGCGTGAATGTAAAAGAGGAATTTAATATATATTTAGACACAGGTGAATAGAGGAAAGTATTGCGAATGAGGTGTAAATATGGAAAAAATAATATGAAAGATAGACTCCTCATTCGCACTTTCCCAGCGCAAGCCTAGGATTTTTGCGCTTTTCGAATTTCTTTTAATCTTTTTAGTTTTTCTTTGTATTTTTTCTCAAATTCTTTTACGGTTTTATTTCGAAAAGATATAACCCTGTTTTTAGCGATGTTAATATCAGTTTTTATTGAAACCAGATTTGAAATAGAGATTAGTTCTTCTTCAGCTTCTTCAAGAGTATTAATGAGATTTTCAAATTGTTTCATAATCATCATGCGCATTCTAAGTGTCATATTCAATAATCTCCTTGTCATATAAGGCTTCAAGTTCAAGGTAATGTTTGTAGATAAAATGAGAAATGCTTTCTGACCAATGGATATTCATATAATCTTCGTCAAATGGCCTGTTATCGAGTGATAATATCATGTCTTCCAAAACTCCGCAGTACGTATGAGCTCTAAGTAATAATTCTTTAGAGTATTTGATGGCTTCAATTTTATTTTGGTTTTGCATGCTGTTTCCATTTTTTGACAAGTCTCATTTGGTAGAAAATCGTATAATTAAATTTCAAAATTAAACTATGCCTGAAAAATATCTAAAAAAGTTGGGTCAAAATATAAGGTCTCTACGAAAATCTAAGAAGTTGTCACAAGAAAAACTTGCAGAACTTATTGGAAAGAGTAGAAATTATATTGGTATGATAGAGCGTGCAGAATGCAATGTTCCTTCAAAAACACTTTTTGAGATTGCAATTGCATTAAATACACATCCTAAAGAGTTGTTTGATTTTTAGATATTAATCATACATTTACCTGCTTTCGTTGACCTTGTTCGGTCATTTTATACTATCATACTAACTAGTATAATACAATAAGAAATAGTACGGCAAACTATTATAAAAGATGTTAGGAAATTCTAGTATAATATTATGAGTCGTAAAACTAATTTTATTAAAGTTCTTGTTGGTACAAATATAAAGAAAAATAGAGAGCTTCAAGGTGTTACTCAAGAGCAATTAGCTGAAATTATTGGCATAAATGCTACTGCACTTAGTGATATTGAACGAGGTAAAACATATCCATTACCTGAAAACTTGGAAAAGATAGCTAATGCGCTTAAAATTCCTTGTGAATTACTTTTTGTAAACAGTGTTATCGACCCTAAAACAGTTGAAAAAGATTTTGTACAACGTATTGAATATTTAAAAAATGATGCTGAGAAATTTACTATTTTATATAACTATTTGAAAGTGCTTACATCTTCAGAATGCCATGATTAAAAACAACTTCGCAAAATTATTAGCAGAAAAAGGATATGATTGTAGAGATGTTGTCAGAATGACTGGTCTCGATAATCATGTTGTGAGGAAAATTTATAGAGCTCAAACAACACGTATAGATTTCAATACTCTTGATAAATGGTGTTTTGCTCTTGAGTGTAATACAGGCGATATTTTTAAATACATAAAGGAGTGATATAATGTCAAGTTTTGAAGAATATTTTTATAAAAATATTGCCTCACAGATTAGAAAATGTCGCATTGAGAGAGGGTTGACGCAGGAGCAGCTCTCAGAAATGCTAGATAAAAATGAAAAATATATTGGACATATTGAGCGCTGTGAAAGAAAAATAAGCAATACAACAATAATTCAATTACTTGATTTATGGCAATTGCAACCCCAAGTATTTTATAATTTTTCTGATTTTTATACTTGGTAATTATCTGTATATCTTGAGAAATGAAAAACAGTGTATAATAACAGCATAGATGGAGTAATTGAGCGTTGGCTTACCAAACTCATTTGCCCCTTGGTCATATTACAAAGGTGTGTGGCATCAAGAAGTTCGAGGCATGCCTATACATTTATCAACGTTCAACCATGCTCGCACTTGATTTAGTGTAAAAAATACACCGAATGGCTGGTAGTCTGTTGGGTTATTTTTAAGTGTAAATTTGACATTTTATCCTTAAATGCCCGCAAATACTGGACTTTTGTTTGCTTAACAAAACTTCACCGAACCCCTTGACAAAAATTTTTGGATGGTGCATAATAAAAATGTTGAATGAAGTGTACGAAAAACACTTAATAAGAAATCACCGGAGGTGACAAATGAGAATAAACGCTATAAACAATATAAACTTTAAAGAAAATACTTTATCAAGAGAAATGAACTCTGAAAGTGCAATCCTTATGTTAAGAGATCCAAATGCATCAATCAAGTTCCAACAGTCTCAAGAATACGCTAGAAAAGCTGACTCTGTTGACTCTAACCCATTTGTTGCATTAGGTTACAAATTATACAGAACTTTCAACCTATTAAAAAATAACGAAGGTTCAGATGCCGAAAATAAGCAATTCAGAGCAATTGCATAACAAATTTCTATAATATAATACACACACATAATTAGCGGTAGTTTTGTCTACCGCTTTTTTCTTTTTTCTTTTTTCTTTTTTTAACAAGGGTCGACCGACATTCTATGAAACTACTGGTTGGGAATGCTGCTACGGGTCGGTCTCTGCTGACTTGGCTACAGGCGGGTTCGAGTTGGTTGGAGTATTGGACTATGCTTCGCTTGTAGGGGCGATTGTGCCAAGTAAATACGCGTTAACAAAAATAAAATATAAGTACTTGAGTCCGATAATTGCATAGACAATGGTAATAATAATTAAATTTGCTTTAGAAAGGGCAAATGTTGATAAAAAGTAGTCAATTGCCGTGCTAATAATGTTTATAACTACCATTGTGAATACATTTACAAAGTATTTTAACGGATAGTTTCCAACTAAGTAGATTGCTTTTCTTATATTCCAAACCGCAACAACGGAGCCTCTATAAGCGAAATTCCAAAATAACGCAGGGAAAAACATACATAAAAATGCAGGGATAAATAATGCAAATGCCGGCGGCAGCGCTGCTAATGTTCCTTGTTTGAATCCCGCAAGCATTATAATTGCAAAAGGAATTGCTAATAATATCGTTGCAATTATTGAAGCTATACCGCGCCAAACATTATCAATAAAGTCCAGTTTAGGAAGTGTTATTGTGAAGGTTTCTTTTATCTTTCCATCATAAATATTGTTTGCATCAATATCTCTTTCTCTGTTGATTATTTGTTCGGTTAAGTTCCAAAAATAACCTACAATATATAATCCTGGAATAGTTGATAACAAATATGATATTCCTTTTGTTAGAAACTTAAATGACTCAGGAATGGGAATGAATGCCAATCCAAAGCATAAAACATATAAAATAATTGATAAGCATATAAGATACCAAAAATGCTGTTTGAAATCCTTTATTTTAAACATCCATATAAATGGCTGCATAACTTACCTCTAGTCTTTAATAACTTCAAATAATGCGTTTACAACATCCGGATCCCATTTTACAGCGGCTTCGGATTTCATAATTTCTAATGCATCATCTTGGGACATAGCATCTCTGTATGAACGGTCTGAGGTCATAGCTGTATAAGCATCTGCTACAGCAATAATTCTTGAACCGAACGGAATTGAGTTGCCTTTTAAACCTTCTGGTTCGCCTCCGCCATCCCAGCGTTCTTTGTGGTAATGGATGTATGGGATTACTTCTGACAAGAAGTTAATATTCATAAGCAAGTTTACGCCGACATTCGGGTGGTTTTGTAGTTTTTCCCATTCTTCTTTTGAAAGTTTGCCTTTGTTTGTAAACAAAGATTCAGGAAGAGTGATTTTACCGATATTTTGTAATAATCCTGCATAATATACCAAATCGGTTGTTTTTTCGTTCAATCCGATTTGACGGCAGAGTTTTCTTGAGAGTTCAGCGGTTCTTTGAGAGTGAGCAACTTTGTATTGACCTTTTTCATCCACTGCTTTGGCAAGTCTTTCTACAAATGATTGCTGATGAGCGCCCAAGTCACCGATAAGTGCGGTTAATTCTGCTCTCATGTGTTGTAATTCTTCTGTAAAAACATTTTCGTCTGCGATAAGTTCTTCTGCTTGTTCAATTGTTTTTTGAAGATGCATTGATGTGCCGAATAATCTTGCGATTGTTTCAAGAAGGTTCATATAAGCACGTTTAATAGTTTTTTCTTTATAGTTTTCAATAACTATAACACCAACTACATGCGCATTGTTGTGCATAGGAACAACTGCCAATGATTTTACATCATATTCTTTTAACTCATATTTAGGAGTAAAATTATCGATTGCAGTAATATCTTTAATCTGAATTTTTTCCAGAGTCTTAAATGCTTTTACAATGATAGATTTATCATCTTTAGAATAGCCGAGTTTTTTTGCATAAATATCTTCGTCAAAATCAACAGATGAGCCTGCAAGACCCAAGAATTTGTCATCAAAATTCAAGCCGCGGGTAAATTCTTCTGTTAGATAGATATGGCATGCATCTACGTCTAAAATTTGCGTAAGAGTTTTTGCAATTGAGTTATAAACAACATACTCATCTTTTGAGTCAAAGCCCAAAACGCATAAAGTATTGTCTAAAGAATAGATTGAAACAAGTTCTTTCAATTGTGATTTGAGTCTTGAAGTCTTGTCTTTAGCGCTTTTGCTTACTTTGCTTGCTAAATCTTCTGATATCAAGAATTCTGAAACAAAGTCGCCCATATTTAAAGCAAAAATTTCTTCAAGCGGGTCATTTTCCATAATATCCAGCGTTCTTGAAAAAAGTGATGCGCCCAATTCTTCTTTATCTGTCATGCTCTTACCTTCTTTTCTAAAATCTTATATTCTATATAACGGCATATTTTTTTAAAACTTTAACAATTTTTTCAAATTTTATACTTTAGTTGTAGAAAAGTTATACTAAGTGTTTAAAATAGTTGGTTTTAGGACTTTACAAATTGATACATTTTTCATTTATTGTAATTATTTTTTATATATGATATCTTTTTGTTGAAGGGATTTCGGTGTGTTTAGGGCATGCCGTTGAGTGGTTATGAAAGTAGTTATAACATACGGTACCTATGATGTTTTACATTTAGGACATATAAATTTACTTCGAAGAGCGAAGGCTCTTGGTGATTATTTGATTGTCGGATTATCGACAGATGAATTTAATGCTGTAAAAGGAAAGAAGTCTTTCTACAGCTACGAGCAAAGAAAACAGATTTTAGAAGCAATAAGATATGTTGATTTAGTCATTCCCGAAGAGAACTGGGAGCAAAAGGTTAAGGATATAAAAGAGCACAAGGCTGATGTTTTTGTTATGGGAAGTGATTGGGAAAACAAGTTTGATGAGTTAAGAGAAGTTTGTGAAGTTATTTACCTGCCCAGAACAGAGGATATTTCTTCTACCGAAACAAAAGAGTATTTAAAAACATTAGATTAATCTTGAAATCAAACTATGTGGATGATACACTCTATATAGAAGAGATATAAGGAGTATTAATTTATGAGCTGTTTAACATTTTTAAAACACGATACTAATGCAATTAATGAAGCGCTTAAAGTTTTGGGTAAAGAAAACCTTGCTTTAATTGTACATGGAAGCAGTTTTCCTGCTCGTGACGGAGAAGATACCGGTTTTGGTACATTTAACTCGGAATCAGGTCATGCATTGATTGATTATGCGTCAAAAATCTTTAATGCTATTCAGCTTGGACCTGCTGGAAAAACAAAATGTACTGATTCTTCACCATATTGCGGTACAATTTTTTCAGGAAACACTTTGTTTATTGATTTGAAACAACTTACAACAAAAGAATGGGGAGAAATTCTTTCTTTTGATACTTACAAAAGAGTTGTTAGAGAAAACCCTAAACAAAATCAGGCTAGAACTTCTTATTCATATATTTGTAATGCGCAAAATGAAGCATTAAAAGAAGCATGGAATAATTTCAAAGCTTCTAAACTTCTTAAAAAAGAATTCGAAAAATTCAAAAAAGAAAACAGCTATTGGTTAGATAATGACTCTTTGTATGAAGCGTTATCTATCGAAAACGGAAGTGATTTCTGGTACGGTTGGAAAAACGAAACTGATAAAAACTTAATGAATCCTAAAAATGATGAAGAGAAAAAAGCTTATGAAGCTCGCAAGTCAGAAATCAAAGAAAAATATGCTGATGAAATCGAGTTCTACAGTTTCTGCCAATTTGTTTTAGAAACCCAAAACGAAGAAACAAAGAAATTTGCACTTAAAAAAGGTATTAAAATGATTGCAGACAGACAAGTTGCATTCTCAGATAGAGATGCTTGGGCTTATCAATCATTATTCCTTGATGGCTGGTTCCTTGGATGTCCTCCTGATTATTTCTCAAAAGACGGTCAGGCATGGGGGTTCCCTGTTATGGATCCGGATAAAATGTTTAACGCTGATGGTTCTTTGGGCGAAGGCGGCGTTTTGATGAAAAATCTTTATAAAAAGATGTTCAAAGAAAATCCTGGTGGTGTGAGAATTGACCATATTGTTGGTTTGATTGATCCATGGGTCTATAAAGCGGGTAAAAAACCTTTACCTGAACAAGGTGCAGGAAGACTTTATTCATCGCCTGAACATTCAGAACTTTCAAGATACGCTATTCCAAGCTGCGATGATTTGGATTTCAGTCTTGAAAATGATAAAGAAAAACGTGTTAAATCATTGAACGATGATCAAATTAGACTTTACGGCAGATTAATTGAAAAAGTTGTTATTGCTGCTGCTAAAGAATGCGGTTTGGATAAAAATGCAATTGTTTGTGAAGATTTAGGTACACTAACAAACCCTGTTGATGCTGTAATGAAAAAATACGAGCTTCAAGGTATGAGATTAACTCAGTTTGTTGTTGCTGAAAAACCTGAACACCCATACAGATGTAAAAATATTACTGAAAATGTTTGGAATATGGTTGGTACTCACGACAATAATCCTATCGAAATGTGGGCTGAATCAATGATTAATACTCACGAAGGTTATTTGCACGCTAAAAACCTTGTTGAAGACTTGTTTGCTGATGCTGATAACAAAGATGATATTATTGTAAGACTAACTCAGGATAAAGACTATTTGACTTTTGTTAAATTAACAGAAATCTTTGCTTCTAAGGCTAAGAATGTTCAAATTTTCTTTACTGATTACTTCAAAATAAAAGAAACTTATAATACACCTGGAACATCCGGTGACCAAAACTGGTCGCTTAGACTTCCTAATAATTTTGAAGAGCTTGCTCCTATCGATTTGAATGCTATTTTAAAAGCAGCAATCATTGCAAGAGGAAAAGAGTTTGCAACCAAACATGCGATATTGATTGAAAAACTTGGATAGATTTTAAAGGCGGGTTCGAAGAACCCGCCTTTTTTAATGTTATAATAAATCTATGGCACGTGAATTTGATTTTTATGTAGTACCGACTCCAATCGGAAATATTCAGGATATTACTTTTAGGGCTGTTGAAATTCTCAAGAGCGTTGATTTGATTGCTTGTGAAGATACAAGAGTTACACAAAAACTCTTAAACCATTATGAGATTAGAACAAAATGTATATCTTATCATAAGTACAATGAACGCGAACGTGTAGGATTTTTCTTGAAAGAACTTGGTGACGGTAAAAAGATAGCACTTGTTTCTGATGCAGGAACGCCAATGATTTGTGACCCTGGTGCTGTTATAATTCCTGAGCTTATAAAGAATGGGTTTTCTGTTACTTCGTTACCGGGAGCTTGTGCGGTTACTACTTTTTTATCTCAAATTCCTCGTGATGGAGAAGAATTTACATTTATAGGGTTTATTGGCAGAAATCAGAAGCAAATTGAAGAGGCTGCTAAAAAGCATGCTTTTGCAAACATGGTTTTTTATGATTCACCTGAACGTATTTTAAAAACTTTAGCTGTGATTAAGGAAGTTCGCGGTGAGGTTAAAGTTGCGCTTGGTCGTGAACTTTCGAAATTATTTGAAGAAGTTATTGCTGATAATATTTCTAACGTATTGGAACACTATAATAATGGTATTAAGGGCGAAATAATCTGCATGGTTTATGCTGATGAAGATGTTGAATCCGGTGATATTAATTTTAAGATTAAGGAATTAAAATCAAAAGGATTTAAGGACAAAGATATTTCTGTTATTCTCTCGTCATTATTCGGCTTTAATAAAAACGATGTTTATAAAAAAAGTTTGACAATGTAACGAATTGTAAAAATAGAAAACAAATTCCTAAAGTTTTTCTAGAAAATGCCGATATACATGACACAGACAGAGAATTATCGGAAAGGAAAAACTTAGGATATGTTGAAGAAAATTATTACCCCGACTAATAATACCTTTAGTGGTGTTGAATTTATATTAAGAGGAGCCAAGAAACGCCGTGCGATGGCGATTTCGAATGCAGTAACAGTTAACGCTGAAACAGGAGTTCAGGTAAAACTGCAAGCTGTGAAGTAATCAGTCCTGACTGGTTTAATAAGAATGGCTGAGAGTATAGTTTTGACGGTCAGTTTTTACTTGACCGTCTTTGTATTTTTATGTTAGTATTGTATTAACGAGGAAACGTGGCCGAGTCGGCTGAAGGCGGCACCCTGCTAAGGTGTTATATGGGGTAACCTGTATCGTGGGTTCGAATCCCACCGTTTCCGAATTTAAGAAGCCCTTCGGGGCTTTTTTTGTTTATGGGGGATTAAAATGGAACAAGAACAGAATTTGCAATGGAGAGAATCCAGTTTTAAAGCAATAATACCTTTTATTGTTTTTGTATTATTTTATTTTGGGTTTTCTTTATGGACAAGGGATTTTTCAAAGGTTCCAATGACTGTTGCATTTTTGATTTCTTCGGGTGTTGCTCTAACTCTTAATCATAAGGAAAAATTGAATAAAAAAATTGAATTATTTGCTCTTGGTATGGGAAATAAAGACATTATGATTATGTGTCTTGTGTTTGTTTTGGCAGGAGCTTTTACTGCAAGTGCAAAGGCTGTTGGCGGAATTGAGTCTGCAGTTTTGATTGCGCAAAATTTTATTCCTCCTCAGTTTATGGTATTGGGTTTGTTTGTTATTTCAGCGCTTATTTCTTTGTCAATCGGTACTTCTTGCGGTACGATTGCTGCAATTGTTCCTATTGCAGTTTCTATTTCCCAGTCGTTTGGGATTAATCCTTCTTTCGTTCTCGGTGCAACTGTGGGCGGTGCAATGTTTGGGGATAATATGTCATTAATTTCTGATACCAAGATTGCTGCAAGCAGAACCCAGAATGTCAGTATGCGTGATGAAATGCTTAATAACTTGAGAATTATTACTGTTCCTGCGATTTTATGTATATTACTTTATGCTCTTCCAATGTTTGCAAGTACGAATTCAACAATTACGGCTGCTGCGCTTACTTTTGATAATTACATAAAGGTAAGTCCTTATATTTTACTTTTAATCTTAGGTATTTTAGGTGTAAATGTTATGTTTTTATTGTTCTTTGGAACAATTCTGAATGTTATAATCGGGCTTGCACATAATAGTTTTGGATTGTTTGATGTATTTGGATATATTGGTGATGGAACAATAAGCATGGCAACAACTATTATTGTAGCAATGCTTGCAGGCGGGTTATTGCTGCTTGTACGATATAATGGCGGAATAACATATATTATAAGAGAGACAGGAAGATGGATTAAGGATAAACGTACTTGTGAGATAGGAATTTGTTTTCTTGTTGGATTGATTAACCTTTTTACAGCCAACAATACCGTTGCTATTATAACTTCGGGTTCTATTGCAAAAGAATTATCCGAGAAACATGATATAAGCCCTGTAAGAACTGCCAGTTTGCTTGATACAACTTCGTGTGTTGTTCAAGGTATGATTCCATACGGTGCTCAAATCCTTATTGCAGCAAGTTTGGCAGCTTCTATCGGCGCAACTTCATTTACGATATTAAAGGGGATGTTTTATCCTGTTTTAATGTCTATAGGACTGATTGTTTCTGTATTAAGGACTAAGAAAGATGAGTAAAACAACTTTTTGCTATAGGTTGATTTTCAACATTTAATTTTCCTATTGGAACGCTTTTGTTTGAGCCATGATAATCACTTCCTCCAGTAATAGCAAGATTGTATTTTTTAGCACAACTTACAAGAAACTCAATTTCTTTTTTATTGTAGCGTGAGTAATAACATTCCAGTCCTTCTATTCCAAAGGATTTCATTGCTTCAAGTTTTGGTAAAAACTCTTCCTGAGTAAGATGTTTTTCGCCTTCTCCTCCTAGTGGATGTGCCCAAACAGGAATACCTTTTGCTGATTTGATTGCAGAAATAGCTTCTTCTCCTGTAAAACGCGTATCGCCGGCTTTACAGCCATCAAGGTATTTTTTCATAGCATCCTGATTATTGTCCGAAAGTCCGCGATTAACAAGAATATTAGCTATATGAGTTTTTACAACACTTTTTCGTGAATATAACCAGTTAAGTTCTTCTTTTGTTAATTCAATATTCCAAACTTGTTTTAAGTATTCAATGCGGGTTTCAAGCTTTGCTTTGCGAAGTTTTTTCCCTTTTTCGATAAGCGCTAATAATTCCGGATTATAGTAATCAATATTATATCCCAGTATATGACATTTAATATCTCCTGCCTTGCAGGTAAGCTCTACAGCGGGAATAAACCCGTCCGGCATAAGTTTTGCCATTTCCTCACACCCTGCAACCGTATCGTGGTCAGTGAGTGCAAAGGTTGTTATTCCCGCAAGCTTAATTTTTTCTGAAAGTTCTCTGATGGAGTCGCTTCCATCAGAGTAACTGCTATGTAGATGTAAATCTGTTTTATCTATCATTTTATTTTACAAAGTATGTTGCATTAACATTTGCGTTAATTTTTATTACACCGTCGGAGATTGATATTCCGCCTGCCATTGAAGATGCTGTTTCTGCTACATCAGCCATCATATTTTTCGCCATATAAAATCTCTGATTATTATAATTATTTGTACTGCAGCTTGTATCAAAAGTTCTGATGCCGTCAAGGTTTGAGCCGGTTGCTTTTGCAATGATTCCTGCTCTTGTTCTCGCTTTATCTGCTGCAATTGTAATTAAATCGTTGCATTGTTTATCATAGCTTGAAACTGAGAAAGTAAGATTGTCAACATTTGTTGCACCTGCTGTAATTGCGCTGTCAATCATCTTTCCAACATTTTCAATAGATTTTGTGTGAACGATTACGCGGTTTGAAACCTGATATTTTTCAAAAACTCGTTTTGAGTTAACGTATGAATATAAAGGTGACGCATTAAAATCAGATGTTTTAATAAAATCGCCGTTTTGAGTATTAATCATTGATTTTAGTTCTGCAAAAACTTTATCAGAAATTTCTTTATTAGTTTGAGTTGCTTTTTGCATTGATTTGTTATCGGTTGTTTGAACTGCAAATGAGATTTCTGCAACGTCCGGTGCAATTTCAGTGTTTGCTGTTGTGTTAACTGATATATAACCTCTTTCAACAGCTGCTTGAACTCCAAGCCCTGTAAGTACACTTAGAACAGCTAAGCTAACTAATACTTTTTTCATAATTAATTTCTCCTTTTATACTACCTTAATTTTAAACGATTAATTTAGAAAATTGTTCATTTTAATATAAGCTTTAAAAATTTTATTTGAAACTGTATCGTTGAATGCTTCTTGAACTTTTTCAAGAGGGTAAACAGTTGTTAAATTACTAACCTTTACTTTTCCTGTTGTAAGAAGTTCAAAAGACTCTTTTAAATCAGCCGGTGACGGAGAGTAGCTTCCCATCACGGTTAATTCTTTGTAATAAATTTCGTTATTAGCATATCCCCAATTGTTTGGTGTGCTTGAAAAAACAAGAATTTTCCCGCCTTGTTTAATATATTTAAGCGCTGTATCTATTGCTTTATCTGCACCAGATGTCATAAATACGGCATCGGCTTCTATTTTTTCGGGTAAAGTTTTTATGCCCATTTTGTTTGCAAGTTCAATTCTTTCCTGAATCAGGTCGCATCCATAAACGTCATATCCAAAGGCTTTAAGCCCTTCTCCCATTAACAGCCCTATTGAACCTAAACCGACCACAAGAACTTTGTCGCCTTGTTGTAAGTTGCAGCGTTTAATGGCACGAACACAACATCCTAAAGGTTCATAGAATGATATTTCTTCATTGCTCATGTTTTCAGGAACAAGATATGCTACATTTTTAAGGTGTTCTTCTGATACAAATACTTTTTCGCTAAATCCACCTGGGAAAATATTGGTTTCTTTGAAATGTTTACACATTGAATAGTTACCGTGTTTGCAGAAAGTGCACTCAAAACAAGGAATGTGGTGAGAGGTTACAATTCTTTCCCCGACTTTGAAATCGGTGTCGGAATCAATTTCGTCAATAATAGCAACAATTTCGTGGCCCAAAACAGCCCCGTCTTTTACAATTTTGTGCTTAAATTTGACAATATCAGAGCCGCATAAACCACAGCCAAGAACTTTTACTATTGCTCCTTTTCTGCCATCAAGTTTTATATCTTCAACTTCTTTTATAACTATTTTTTCACCAAGTACCTGTGCTGTTTCCATTTATACTACTCCGATTTAAGCTTTGCAAATTTTACGTTTGCGTAAAAATATTTTAGAATCTGATATCCGTTATAACCTTTTTTGGCAAGATTATTTGCTCCATATTGGCTCATTCCTACGCCGTGTCCGTTCTTTTTGATGCCGTCATCAAAAGAAGGAACAGATTTTAAAAATGCCAAATCTTTTGACCAAACTTGACCTGCAGTGGTTGTTTTTCCTCCTGCAGAAGCGGAATAATATGCAGGAATTATTTTCCCGTTATGAACCAATACAATACCTTCAGTTTCTTGTACTGCATCATTTGTTTGAGGAGTTTCTGCGCTGGCTCCGCCGTATGCCTGATCTTCAGGAGTGTCTTTTAAATCATAGCCATATTTAGCTCGTTTTCCTTTATTTGCCATGGCATAGCTTCTGGCTGCAATTGCTTGTGCTTTATGTGCATCATGTTCCCAAGACGGAGGCATTTCTGAAGGAACAACACCCTGAATATATTTTTCCAAAGGAATATCGTTTATTACAGTTAAACCAAGTCCGTCATTATTAACTTGAAAATGACCTCTGTACCATTTCTTTTTAACACTTACATATCCGTTTGGTTCGGGTTTTATGACAATTTTATTGCTATTTATTTTTTTGTATTGTCCGTCAACTTTTATTGCAATAACTCCGCGATAAGGCTTAAACTCGTATCCTTTCATTTTATCCATAACAAATATGAGTTTATTAGTTTTGCAATCAATAATTTCTGCTTTAGTAGATGCGCCGATAAAAGTTTTGTTGACCTGAGTTTGAAGCCCGATTTTTATAGCAAAACAAGGCTGAATGAGTATCAGCAAAGTCAGGAATAAAAAAGCAATCTTTTTTATCTGTTTAACTAACACAATACGAATCTTTTCCCTCCCTCTTATATTTTATACCAAAAATATTACGATGAAAAATAAAAAGGAGTGTTTTATATCACTCCTTTTGGGTTTATATAATTTTTGCAAAATTTAAAATATCTTCATCACCGTCTGCTATAGAATTTAATCGTTCCATAAATCTGTTATTTATTCTAATATTTTCTTCATCAATCTTTGCAATTTTTTTACCGAAACAGTTTGCTAAATATTCAAAACGGCTTGCCATTAGTGTGTCACCTTTTTCGCGGCTGTTATTTGCGATTAGCATATTTCTTTTTTGTTCGTGTTCTGCTCTGTATTTTTCATTTTCAAAACCTAAAGTTGCATATTCTCTTTTCTTGGCTTCTTTTAGTCCTTTAAGCCCTTTGATTAGTTTTGTAACAATCTCATTGTCTGAAAGATTTTCCATTAGTGTTGAGAAAGAACTTTTAAAAAAGGCACCTGTATCTATTTCATGATTTGAACCAATATGTACATATTCCATATTATTCCAATCTTCTCCGAGTTTTGTAACTGATAATGTTTCTTTGAACTCAGGAGTTCTTTCTGCAAAGGCTTTTTTGATATTTTCTAATCTGGCAGTGTCTTTTACTGCTGTTGCAATTCTTAAATTAGCTCCAAATGCAGGGTTTGTGTTGTTGATATTATTGAGCATTTTATTACCTCCGATAGTGACTTAAAAGGGGTAAAATAAATTTTTTGCGCTCATGTAAATATTTTGTTACATTATGATTTTAACATTACCATAAGAACAGAGATATCCGCAGGTTTAACACCACCAATACGCGAAGCTTGAGCCAAATTAGTCGGACGAACTTTTTCGAGTTTTTCTCTGGTTTCTGTAGAGATGTGTTTTAGAGTTGAGTAATCCAAATCGGCAGGTATTCTATATTTTTCAAGTTTTTCAGATGTTTCAACCTGTGTTTCTTGTCTTTTAATATAACCATCATATTTGATTAATACTTCAACTTCGCCCGCAATATCTTCGCTAAGGTTAAGATTTTTTGTTTCTAAATCTAATTCCCTAAAGATATCGTAAGTAATATTTGGGCGTTTAAGCAGTTCTGCAAGTCTTATTCCGCGGTCAATGTGTTCTGAGTATTTTGCAAGAACAGCATTTACTTCTTCTGTTGCCGAAATTTTTGTTTCGCTTAATCTTGTTATTTCTTTTTGGATATTTTCTTGTTTTTCTTTAAATCGTGAGTATTGGGTATCATCAATTAAACCAATATCATGACCGATTGAAGTTAATCTTGCATCAGCATTATCCTGTCTCAACAGAAGCCTGTATTCAGAACGTGAAGTAAGCATTCTATAAGGTTCTTGAATATCTTTGGTCACTAAATCATCAATTAAGGTTCCGATATAAGATGAACTTCTTGATAATTCAAGCATATCAGAAGAATTCATGTATTTAACAGAATTAATACCTGCAATTAAGCCTTGGGCAGCAGCTTCTTCATATCCGCTTGTACCGTTGATTTGACCTGCAAAGAATAAGCCCTTAATATCTTTTGACATTAAAGAATGTGTAGTTTGAATAGCAGGTACAGAGTCGTATTCAACCGCATAAGCAGGTTTAATAATATGAGCATTTTCCAATCCCGGTAACGAACGCAGCATTTCTACCTGAACGCATGCAGGAAGACTGGTTGAAAATCCCTGAATGTAAACTTCGTAAGTATTAAGTCCTTCCGGTTCAATAAAAATATGATGAGAAGGATTTGATGCAAATCTTACTATTTTATCCTCGATTGAAGGGCAATAACGTGGTCCAACACCTTGAATAAGTCCTTGATACATTGGAGATTTATCAAGGTTTTCTCTAATAATTTTATGCGTGTCTTCGTTTGTTCTTGTTAAATAACAAGGAACCTGACTTCTTACAGGACGGTTTGGTTTAAATGAATAAAAACTAAGTTTTTCGTCTCCCGGTTGAACGGTCATTTTTGAATAATCGATAGTTCTTTTATCAACACGAGCAGGAGTTCCTGTTTTTAGTTTCTTCGTATGAATACCGTTATCTCTCAACCATTGAGATAACCCGATTGCGGCACGTTCTCCGAGACGACCTCCGGAATATGCTTGAAGCCCGACGTACATTTTGCCTTCAAGTGAAGTACCTGTTGTCAGGATGATTGAGTTACAAGAATATTCAATTCCATACTCATCCATTGCTCCGATAATTCTTCTGTCTTTGGTTCGTAATTCTGTTATACAGCACTGTTTAAGCCAAATATTAGGAGTGCTTTCAATAATATTCCGCATATATTGCGAGTATTCTTTTTTGTCGGATTGTGCTCTTAATGCTCTGACAGCAGGACCTTTTGACGAATTTAGAGTTTTCATTTGGATATAAGTAGCGTCTGCAACTTCTCCCATCACGCCACCCAATGCATCAATTTCACGCACAAGGGTTGATTTTGCAGGGCCTCCGATAGCGGGGTTGCAAGGTTGAAGTGCAATGTTATCAAGGTTAAGTGTGCATAACAAAACCTTGCAGCCTAAGCGAGCGGCACTAATTGCTGCCTCACATCCGGCATGACCTGCACCAACTACGATTACATCAAATTTGTTTTTTAAATAATCCAACATAATCTAATTATAGTATAAAAAATATTATTTTTTCTTTTTAATAATTTCAGGCATTTGTGTTTTTACAAGAGCATCTGCATATTTTAGATTATTTTTCATACATTCCTTATATGCGTTTTGGAAGCTTTCTTTGTCGGTAAACTGATACCTATGGCTGTATTGAATGGTATAAATGCCGCTCTTTTTGGCTTTATTACATTTAATCATATTGTAATCAATAATTCCGCTATCTTTTTTCCCTGTTATTATTCCAAAAGAAAAGGTATTAATTTCAGGATAAAAACTTATCAGATTAAATTGTGGGTTATTGGTAATATTATTTATAAAATTGTTAATATAATCAAATTCGCTTTCTTCTTTCGGTAAATAATTGATAAAAATTCTGTTGTTAGAAGAGTTTGCATATTCATTTATATAATTAGATGCATTTTTTTGTATTTGTTTAAGTTCATAAGTTTCGTTTAAAAATGTCAATGTTTCAGCGTTTGTGAACAAACAAGTTTGTAAAAATATAATTAAAGTGCAAATAAATCTTTTCATAAAGCCTCCTTGATAAATATTATATTATAAACACCGGTGCATTGTGTTACTAAGTACTTTAATGTATATTAAATAAGAAGAGGTGCTTATGTCGATTATTGTTTTGGATTCTAATGAAAACTCCAGAGAAATTATAAAGTCTTATCTTGAAGAATTAGGATTCGGTGAAAATTTAAAAATTTTTAGTGATTATAGTTCCAATAAAAATGAGTTTGATAGTTCTTCAATTGTTTTTGTTGATACTAATCTTTTTGATGCAATTGAAGACATAAGGCTTTTGACGAATAAAATTGTTGTAACTTCTATGGATTATTCAACAGATAATATTGTCAGAGCTATGCGTATGGGTGCAAGAGAGTTTTTGCCAAAACCTATTATAAAGACTGATTTGCAACGTGTAGTCGAGATGCTTGCAAAGCCTGAAGAAGAACAGCAAATAACGGCTTCAAAAATAATAACTGTTTATTCAAATAAAGGCGGCATTGGTAAGACTACAATTGCGGCGAACCTTGCTTTTGAACTTGCTAAGGCAACTCATGACAAAGTTGCATTGGTCGACTTGAATTTACAACTTGGTGATATTTCTACATTTTTAAACCTTAATCCAACATTTGATGTTGCTTATGTTTTAAAAAATCTTATTGATAAAAAAGAAGAGACTCTTATAAAAGCTTTTGAAAAATATAAAGATACAAAATTATATGTCTTGTCTGACCCTACTTATATTGAGCATTCGGAAAGTATTACACCGCAGCAGATTGAGAGTCTGTTCAAGGTTTTAAGAAAAGTGTTTCCATATATTATTGTGGACATGTCATCCAATATTGATCCGAATTCTTTGAAAATTTTAGACTGTTCGGATTTGATACTCTTTACAACAATTGTGAATATACCTGCAATCAGAAATGCACAGAGATGTTTGAACTTGTTCAGATCAAGACATTATCCGAATGATAAAGTTAAAGTTATTATTAATCGTTTTATGGAAAATGATGAAATAACTGTTGAAGATATTGAAACAACTTTAGGTGAAAAAATTTATTGGAAAATACCTAACAATTATTTTTCAATAATGGAAAGTATCAATAAAGGGGTTACAGTTAGTGAGGTTAATACAAATTCAAATATTGCAAACAGTTTCCGTAATTTTGCATCAAGAATTTCGGATGATATAGTAGAATCGTCAATTATTAAATATAGGATATAAAAATGAAAAAAGTTTTTGAACTAACAAACAGATATATTATTTTAGGCACACCGTTAATTTTATTTTCACTACTTTCAACAATTTATCTTGCGGTTTCTGCAAGAGGAACTGTTATACATTTGTTAATAGCAATTATACTATTTGGATTAATGACTGCTGCTTTTGCGGCAGGATGGTTTAATATGGTTAAAAATGCCGTACTTGAACCGGATAGAGAAGACGTAAATTCGCTAATTAAAGATTTTACACCCGGAGTAGGTGAATATTTCTTATCTTCATTAGGTATGATTTTTAATGTAATGCTGATTTCTTTATTGGTTTTAATCATTGCTTCGCTTTTAGGGATGAGGATTATTGGAAATCCTAATATTTCTATTGAAGCTCTTAATGCAGCTGTGCAAACGCCTGAAAGTTTAAAAGTGTTCTTGGCTTCTTTATCAAAAGAACAGCTGGTTAAAATAAATCTATGGAACATTCTTTTATTAGGTGCAATGGCTTTTAACTATTTTATAGAAATGCTTTATCTTCCTGCAATGTTCTTTAAAAGCAAAAATCCGTTTATTGCCTTTTTTATTGGATTGAAGGATTTGTTTAGCAGAAAATTCTTTACAAATTTGGGAATTTTTATATTGTTATTTGTTGTTTATAGTGTAATATCAATACTTTCGGCAGCATTTATCAGAAGCACGATTATACATTTTGTATTAACATTAGCAAATTTTTATTTTGTAACATGTGCATCAGTTGGAGTATTCTATTATTATCATAATAATTTTGTAAAACCGCAAATAGGACAAAATATAGACACAAGAGTATAAACATGGAGGGAATTATGAAAAAGTTATTAATTTCATTATTTGCACTTGGTTTACTTTCAATGCCGGCTTTCTCTGCAACATGGATAGCAGCGGATAGAGTAAATACAGTTGGTGCACAATTGTTAAAGAAGAATGGTTTACCTGAAAACACAACTTTCAAAGTTGTAAATGGAGAAGCTGACAATTCTGATGCAACAGTTACAAATACAATTCAGATATCAAGTACAGATTTGACTTATACAGGGAATGACAATGAAGTAGCTGCAGTTGTAGCAAGAGAATTGGCATATATTATTAACGGCAGAGCTACAAAATCAAAAATGAGAGATTTTGCAAAAGCTGCAATTAATAGTTCTTTAAGCGAAGGTAATATTATTAAAAGTGCTGCAAACAGTGATTTTGCTGCAAATAAAGCTTCTATGAGCGATAATAAAGAAGCAGACGTTACAGGTGCTGATTTAATGATACAAGCAAATTATAATCCTCTTGCAAGCATCGTAGTTCTTACTAAAATGCCGGGAAGTACAATGGAAATCGCTATGGGAAAACCTTGTAATTCTGAAAGAGCAATGAATATCTATGATTACCTTACATATAACTATCCTTCAAAGGTTAAAGCAGGATACGGATGTAAGGAATATACAGCATTCTTAGCTTATGCAAACCCAATTGTTAAAGAAAGAAATTCTAATAAGAAAAAACTAGAAAAGTTTAATAAAGAGCAGGAAAAAAATAGAGCAGCCAGAGTTAAAAATCTTGCTCAATATAAGTCAACAGGCTTGAGCGGTTGGGATGCTTCGTATCAGGTTCTTAAATCATTTGCTGAGTCTTCTGAAAAATAAAATCTTAAAAAAGGGTTTGAGATATTCTCAGACCCTTTTATTTATGATATTTTGTTAAAGTTTCTTTAACCAGATTTACAAACACTGCCTGATTGAATGCATCTTTCTGAATATAGCCTTCAATCTGGACTTGTTTAAGAAGTTTCATAGCACTTTCTTTCGGTTGAGAACTCATTACAATTACAGGAATATCCATATACATTTCATCATTCTTTAGTCGTTCAATGAATTCATTACCATCGATTTTAGGCATGTTTAAATCTGATATAATCATATCGTAATGAGTCATTTTTAGCTTAACGAGTGCCTCTGTTGCGTCTAATACCGCATCTACCATATATCCGATATTTAACAGGATATTTTTAATCATAGTTCTTGTAGTCATAGAATCATCTACTACAAGAATTCTTTTGTATGAAATAATATCTGCTGATAACATTTTAGGAACAGCTGCTGTGGATACTGATTTATTGAAATCATGATGCAGAATATCCTGCATATTAAGAATCAAGCAAAGTTCTCCTGATGCAAGGTTGGTAATTCCTGAAATATTCTTAACTTTGTATAATGGCGGTGATAATTTCTTTTGTAAAATATCTTGGTCGCCAAGTAGTCTGTCAACAACCAGTCCAATAGTTTTGTCGTCAGATTCAATAATAAGTATAGTTTCTTTTTCTCCTCTAGGAGTCAGTTCCAATCCAAGGATATCTGCAAGATAGTATAAAGGAAGCACTTTATCTTTATAGACAATTGAGCGGGTTCCATTATTAGTTTTGATTTCTTCTTGTTTTTTTAAAATGAAGGTTGTAATCATTTGGATTGGTATCGCAAAAACCTGATCTGAGATTTTAACCAAAAATACTCTAAGAGTAGTCAATGTAACAGGAATTTCGATATGAACACAACTTCCTTTTCCAAATTCAGAAATAACTTTTACTTTCCCGTTAAGCTGGGAAATCTTTGTTTTAACGACATCTAAACCTATGCCTCTGCCGGAAATACTTGTAATAGAGTCTCCTGTAGTAAATCCCGGCCAGAAAATAATGTTCATGATTGCTTCATCAGACATGGAGTCTATGTCTTCCTGAGTTAAAAATCCTCTTGATACAGCTCTGTCTTTAATTTTTTCAAGGTTAAATCCTTGACCGTCATCGACAACGTCTATTATAACTGTATTGTCATCTTGTTTTGCAGATAAAAGGATTTTACCTACAGGGCTTTTTCCTGCAAGAAGTCTGTCTTCTTTTGATTCGATACCGTGGTCAATTGCGTTTCTTAGAATATGGATTAATGGAGTTTTTATTTCTTCAATAATCTTTTTGTCTGCGCAGGTGTCTTTACCTTCAATTTCAAAGTCGATATCTTTTCCTTTTTCTGAAGCTATGTCTCGAACCATCCTTGTAAAAGAATTAAATACTGTGGAAATAGGTAATACCCTTATGTTTTTAACCATTGATTCCATTTCATCAATGATTAATCTCATTTTCATATCGTCTTCTTTTGAAGAACGATAAAGTGAGTTTAGGTCATATATTGTTCTTGAAACATTTTGTGTAATATCAGATAAAAGAGCAAAAACCTGTTTGACAAAGACACCTGTAAATTGCTCACTGCCGCTATTTTGAAGATATTTTCTATTGTAATAGCGAAGATAATTTGATGTTTTTAACAAATCTTTCTGGCATGCTTCATTAGCATTTTTGATTGAATCAATTTTTTCCAGACTTTTTTCTGTTTTGATTTTTGTGATGATTAATTCCCCGAGCTGGTTTACGAGTAAATCCAGTTTTTGGGCATTTACGTGCAAAGTTTTAATTTCAGTTGTTGAGGTTGTTTTATTTGAAATGGAACTTTGTGTAGAAAGGTTTTTAATATCACTAACACCTGTATCTTTTTTGAAGTTTAATTCAAGCAGCTGCTTCATAATTTCTAACTGCTGAATAATTAAGTCTCCGTCTATACTTTCATTTGGTGATGCGCAGTATTCAACCCCGCTTTTAAGGGTTTGAATCATCTGTTCTTCAAGTTGAACAGAGTTTTCTAAAATAAAATCAAGGATTTCTTCAACCATGTTGATAATTTCAACAATTTCGTTGTTATCGGCATGGTCTTTAAGCTGAGCAATATCATCTTTGATTTCTTTGGCATAAACACTGCTTCCTTGAAGCATGTTTATTTTTTCAGCAACTTCAAAAAATGACATGCCATTATCTTCATCTTCTATACAGGATGTATTATACTTCGCTGCTGCGGAGCTTAATTCATTACGTAATTCAAGAATTTCACTTATTGTAAATGTGTTTGTTGCATTCATTACGAAGTCAATTTTGGTTAAGACATTTTGTAATGATGTTTTTACTTCATACAAGTTAGATGTTTCAAATTGTTCGTAGATTTTTGCAACTTCTTCTTTTAATATAACAGTTTCCTGTGATTTTTCTTCGGGAACAATGCTGTCAATTAATTCAAAACAAGTGTTAAATCCAAGGTTTATTTCTTCTTTATTTTGTTGACAAACATTATCTATAGGAATAGCTTGAGCTTTTGCTTCTGCTGCTTGAGCCATTTCAACCAGATTATCCAAATCTGCAAGTCCGGCAAAGCTTGCCATTTCGTCAATAGCAGCAATGTGCTGCGGTTGGTTAAACTCAGGATTTAGGTCAACTTCTGCTATGTATTCGAGCGTAGAAATAGTAGAGTTGATTTCTTCGCTGATTATTTCTCTGCCTTCTTTGATTGATTCTTGTAAATATTTAGAAACAAGTTCAATGGATTTTGTAATTAGATTGATTTTATCAGATCCTAAAATGATATTATGTGTATTAACAGCATCAAAAATATCTTCAATTTTATGTATAATTGTTTGAATATTATTGAAGCCAACCATTCGGATTGCACCTTTAAGGCTGTGCATATCACGATAAAGGTTTGCAGATGTTTCTTTATCACCTGGGATTTTATCAAGAGCCAAGAGGTTTTCAAAAATCCGCTCCAAAATCTCTTCCGACTCGGTTTGGAAGATACCCATCAGTTCTTGTATATTGTTATCGTTATCTTGAAAATCCAATTACTCTAACCTTCTATTGCTGAATTTTTAATTTCATTTGAAAGAGTGTTTAATTTAGCCAATTTTTCGGCATTTGCACTCATAATGTGAGCTAAACTTTCAGAAATATTTTTGTTTTCTTCATCAATTACATGAAGTTTTTCAATGATATCGCCTTGTTTAACTGCATTTTGGTTAAGTGTTCCTAATGAGTCCAAAATGTTTTCAATATAGTTTAGTAGAGTTTCAGAGTTAGCAGAAACACCATTGAAGTCTTTTACAACAGATTCGATTTCTTTTGAACCTTCTTCTGTTGCCATAACTGTTGAGTTTGTGGTGTATTGGATATTGCTGGTTAATGAAGTAATTTTTGTAATTGCTTGTTTTGATTCGTCAGCAAGTTTTCTGATTTCACCGGCAACAACAGCAAAACCTTTACCGTGTTCACCTGCTCTTGCTGCTTCTACTGCAGCGTTTAGTGCCAGCATGTTTGTTTGTTCTGCGATGTCATCTACAACGCTGATTGTGTTCCCAATTTGTTGAGTATGCTCAGAAAGCTCAAGAATTAATTCTGCAATCATTTGAATTTTTTGTCTTAGAACAAGCATTTTTTCAGCGTTAGCAGAGATTGCTTCGTGCTCTTTTTGTGAGCATGAGATTGATTGTGCAACTTGTTTTTCTGTATTTTTAGAAGTTTGAACAGTTTCTGTTGAAATATTTTTAAGTTTTTCTACAAGAGAAGATACATTTTTTGTGTTAGAAGATAGGTTTTCAAGTATTCTTTTTTGTGAATTAAGTGTTTCAACTATTTCAGAAACAGATTCAGACATAGATTCTGATTGAATAGTAAGAAGCTTTGTTATTGATCTTGAAATCCATTGGCGAGTGCCTATTTGCACTGGAATAATAACAACCATAACACCGACTAAATATGTTAAGGTTTCGTATGAGCTAATTGAATGTTTTAATGCAAAAATAACAAATAGTGCAGAAACCAGCATGAACATTGCAAAATCGATGCTGCATTTTATACCAAATCTTTGTTTTAAACCAAAATTCCAATCATTAAGCACTTCTTCTCTCCTATAGTTTTTTTTAGACATTTATTATATAATTATTTTATACTAAAATTTGTAAAATTGGAATATAGTTATGGCGACAAAGATTTTATTGGTAGAAGATTCCGATACACAACTTAAATTTTTAAAAGAGGGGCTGGAAGCTAGCGGTTTTGAGGTTGAAACTGCAACAAACGGTTCAGAAGCTTATAAAAAAGTTTATTCCTGCACTCCGGATATCGTTGTTTCTGATATTATGATGCCTGCAATAGACGGATATCATCTTTGCAGAATGATAAAGAATGTTGAAGAAACTAAAAAAATTCCTGTTATTTTGTTAACGATTTTAGAAAAGAAAATTGATGGTTTCTGGGGAAAGAAAGCCGGTGCGCAGCTATTCTTGTCTAAATCCATTGATATTAAAGAACTTGTTTCAAATATTAATGCAACTGTCCGCAGATATCCTGTGCCGGAAGAGTATAAGAAAGCTTTAGCTGCTAAAGAGGACCTTGATAATTCTGCTCAAACACGTCTTAATTCAATCCTTAACGATCTTTTGATGAAGAGTGTTTTCTCCAATGAGTTCAGAAACCTTAGTGACTTTTTGAACTATGAAAGAATTTTAGTAGAAAAGCTGTTCTCATTATTGAGCTCTTTTGTGGAATACCATGCTGCAGGTATATATTTTGCTTCGCCGGATGATTTTGCACAAAATATACTCTATATCGATACTCTTGGCAGAAATCTTTCTAAAAATCTGCTTTCTGATATTAATTACGATTTTTTTAGAAAAATGGAAGACCATAAAACAATTAAGGATTCTAAATTCGAAGTTGTAAGAATGCTCTTGGGAAAAGAACTTGATTATAATTTTTCGGATTTAACATCTAAAATTATCATTCCTCTCGTTTTTGATAAAAAACTTATCGGCGGTATTTGTTTCTATACCAGACAAGAGGTGGATTATTCATCATTTAAGTATTTTGATATTATGATTAGTGAGCTTCTTGCAATATTTAAAATGAAATATCAATATACCGAAAAAGAATTCATGTCTGTTTTAGACGGGCTTACTGGTTTATATAACAGAAGACAGTTCGAAATTGGTCTTGAACAGGAGCACAATCGTACAAAACGACATCCTTCTGATTTCTCGCTTGCGATTTTGGATATCGACTTCTTCAAAAAAGTTAATGATACGTATGGTCACCAATACGGAGACTATGTTCTAAAAACTGTTGCAGATTTGATGAAACAGTCTTTCAGAAAAACAGACCTTTTATATCGTTATGGCGGTGAAGAGTTAATTATGATTATGCCTGAAACGAATATTGAGGGTGCAATTATTCCTGTTCAACGTTTGAGAAGAATGGTTGAAGAATACGATTTTGAATACAATGGTGTCAAAGCAAAAGTTACCGTAAGTATAGGTTTGACAATGAATTATCAGAAATTTGCTACAGCAGCAGATATATTAAAATCTGCCGACGATGCTTTGTATGAAGCTAAAGAAGGCGGAAGAAACAGAGTGGTTTTGCATGAGCAATAATTACTATCTAGAACAAAAAAAAAATACTCATTTATATTTTCAGATTGGCGGTAATAAATATGCCATTAATACTGAAAATGTTCTTGAGATTATGAAATTGCCTGCTCTTGATTATCCGCAAAAACTGCCGAATAATATTATCGGACTTTTAAAATATAATAACTTTGTTATTAATGTTGTTGATATAAGATTTTATCTAAATATTGACGTTACTCCTTACAACTCTAATAACGAGCTTTTGATTGTTAAAACCGACGAAGTAATTTTCGGAATTATTACTGATAAAATTATTGGTATCTTGCCGTTTGATACTGCGCTTGTAGACCAAATACCATTTGTTGATAATAAAATGATAATTGAGTCTTTGTACAAATATGATAATGAAACAATTTTTATTGTTAATATATATGCATTGGAAACACTTTTAAAGCAGCATAACAATGTTATACCGGAAGCAGATGTACTTTCGTTATTCCCGCAGGATGAGTCTTCAAAATCTTTGATGCAAAAAAGAACAAGAGACATTGCCGAAAAATCATCTCTAAGAATAACATCCGGAGAACTGCATTCCAAAAATAAATATATATCTTTTAATTTAAACAATGACTATTATTGTTTAGCTCTTGATTTTATAAAAGAAGTTCTTAAAGATACAACAATTACAAATGTTCCAGGAACTCCTGATTTTATAGAAGGTATTATGAATCTTCGCGGTGATTATATTACTGTTATAAATTTGAAGAAATTCTTGGGCTTGCAGGAAACAGACACTTCTTCTGATAAAAAGCCTGTCGTTATTATTAAGGGAACTGAACTTAAGTTAGCGCTTTTAATAGATAAAATCAATGAACTGTTTGAATTTCAGGAGACGTCCTATGAATTGGCTTCTGAAAGTTATTATGCGAATGAATTTATTTATAACAAAACGCTATATACTGTTCTAAATGTTAACCAAATTTTATCAGACAAAAGAATTATTATTACTGATATGTAATGTAAATTAATGATTTTTTATTAAATATATACATAAATTTTTAAAATTATGATAAAATTCTAAATATGAAACAGTTTAAGAAGAGAACAATAGCGCTGGTGCTGGCATCAGTAATTACTGTTGCAGGCTCTTTTGCTGCAAGTAACTATAAGAATAGCTTAATGTCACTAACATTTACGGCTGGTGAAAATGGCGCAATTGGCATGGCTGTAGAAACAAAATCTGCTTATACAGGCAATGTTTCTCCTGTGCGCAGAGATGCTAATACTTATATTCTAACTCTTTCTGAAGTAAATAGTTTGGTAAAGGGAATGCCAAATATTCAACAAGTTTCGAGTGATATCAGCAGTGTAGAAATTAAAACTTTGCCTTATTCAAATAATGCTAAAGGTTATACACGAGTTATTATTAAAACTTATAATCCTGTTAATATACAGGCAGAAAACAAGATTTATATTCCTTCAAAGGATGAACCTCAGGAATCTTTAGCTGTCAATGATGATAATCAAGTTGATAGAAATGAACAACTTCGTCGTCGTGCTGAGCAAGAAAAGGAAGAAATTGCAAGAAGAAAAGCTGAAAGATTACAACGTGAACAAGAAGCAAGAGAGCTTGAAAGAGAAAAAGCTTTGCAGCAGCAGCAACCTCAGCAAGTTGTTCAACCTGTTCCTCCGATTGATAATACCCCTTCTGCTGATGCATATAATGCAATTCAGGAAACAGCAGAAAGGGATCCATATACAGTTCTTCTTACAGTATTTGGGACTCTCATTATTTTTAGTGTTATTGCGTTTTTTGTAATAAAGGCTTCTCACAAAATCCAGGAAGTAACAGGTGAAAAACTTGATATTGATACTTCTGATGAAAAAGAAGAAAAGCCTAAAGAAGAAACTAAAAGAAAAAAAATCAAAAATGCTATTAAGAAATTAGATACAGCGTATTCTAAATCAGCTGTACCTCAATCTCAGCCGGCTCCTGTAAAAACCGCTAAGCCGGCAGAGGAATTGAATGTTGTAGATTTGGATGAATTATTTAAGGAACAACAAGAAAAAGCTAAAGATGAAAATGAAACGGTTGCGGCTGATAATGATGAAGAAAATGATGCATTAGCAGAATTCTTAAGCGGTTTTTCATTTGAAGAAGAAACAGAAAATAATGAACAGTCAGAAGAGTCAGCCGGATACGATGAAGAGTATTATAATAAGCTTGTTCAAGATAATAATATGTCTTTCAATGAAGATGATATTGATTGTATTAATCAACTTCTAAATTCAGAAATTAATGATAATACAATGAATAATATATCTGATTATGCTGTTTCTAAACCTTTAAAAGTAAAACTTGTTTCTCAAGAAGAAATTATAGAGGATTTGGTAACTACTTATAAGATTTCACAAGACATCCTGTTCTCTTCAGAAGATATTGCTACGTTAAGAAATTTGCTTAGTGTAGAACTCGATAATGATTTTATTACAGATTTAAGAACAAATCCTGAACGTACAAGGGAAATGCAGCAGGAAATTGAGGCTTCAAGAAACAAAAAACGCAAACATTCTGAAATCTTGACATTAAGCGTTAAGGATATGCTGCCAGACCTTTCAGAAGCATTAAGAAAACAAGGCGGAAGAAAAATTGAATCAGAAGTTAAGCCGATTACTGTTTATGCAAGTGAAGGTTATGAAGTATCTACACTTTCTTTAGGTGATGCGTTACCGGATTTATCTAAAGAAATTCATAATAAAGATGCATACAAAGCCAAACCTTCTGCTGAATTGGAAATAGTTGACAACAGTTATGAAGTAGAAAAATTGAGCTTATCAGATTCACTGCCGGATTTGCGTGATGTTCTAAAAAATCCGTCTAAATATGAAACCCCAAAAGCAGAACCTGTTCAGGTTGATGAAGATGCACTTTTGAAAAATATTTCAAATGTACAATTCAAGCCATTCTATGATGGAAGTGAAAGTTTTGAGATATTGAATGATTTTGAAGCACCGAGTGTTGATGATATTCAAAATGAATTTAGTCAATTTGGTAACTTTGAAATCACTAAAGAGGAAGAATATGTAGAAACTTCTGAACATAAACCTTATGATGATTTTGAATCTCTTTATAGCAATGAATATTTTGATTTAGATAACATGAAGGATGAGCCTGAACCGCAGGTGCAGCCGGAACCTAAACTTGAACCAAAACCGGAAGTTAAAAAACAGGAGCCGGAGGTTAAGGAAGAGTTTGTACCATTAAAGCTTGAAAGAAAAAGAGATGAAAATGTTATTGCTTCAAAGCGTGTAAGAACACAGATTTCTGATGATATAATGAAAAAAATTCAGGAAACAAAAGCTGAAAGGCTTGAACGCAGAGAAAAAGCTGTTCAACGTAAAGCTGCGCCAAGACAAGAAGAGCCTGTAAAACAATCCGAAATAAAATGTATAATTGATAATGAAACTTATACAATTATAAGTACAGCAGAGTTTTCGGAAGAAAAAGGATGTCATCTTGCTAAGAAAAATGGCGGTTATGCAGTTCTTGGGTTTATTGGCAGCAAACTTATTAAAATCAAAGAGTTTGATACTTTAAAAAGTGAAAGAATTGCTGCAAGATTGAGCGAAAAACTACCGGAAGGTGTTTCAAGATATATTATAAGAATTGGTTTGAATAAGTTTATTGTAAATGTTACAAATGACAATATTGAATACTTAATGGCTCTATAATGAAAAAGCTGTTACTATTTTTATTAATTCCACTTATGCTTTGCGGATGTACTTCTGTTGAAAAAGAAGAAATTACTTTTTCATCCTGGGGTTCTGTCAGTGAGGTTAAAATTCTTAACCGGATTATTTCAGATTTTGAAACAGAAAATCCCGATGTAAAAATCAAATTTATGCATATCCCGCAGAATTATTTCCAGAAAATTCATCTGCTTTTTGCTTCAAATACAGCTCCTGACGTAATCTTTATCAATAATCTGAATATTCCTGTCTATGAGAAATATCTTGAAGATTTGAGTAATGAAGTTAATTCGAAGGATTTTTACTCGCAATCAATTAATGGACTTAGTTTTGAAGGAAAGCTTCTTGCTGTTCCTCGTGATATTTCTAATGTGGTGTTTTATATAAATCTTGATATTATCCAACAACCTGATGCTAACTGGTCTTTGGATGATTTCCTTCAAATTGCCCAAAAAGCAACGGGCAACGGTGTTTATGGCGTGAGTTTTGAGGAAGATGCATACTGGGCATTACCTTACCTTCAAGCGTTTGGAGAAAATATTTTGGATGAGGGTGATTTTAAAGGTTTGGAATTTTATAAAGACTTGCGTGACAAATACAAAGTTGCACCGACAAAAAGTCAAATAGGAAGTTCTACATTAGCACAAATGTTCTTGGATAAAAAAATTGCCATGTATCTTTCAGGACGCTGGATGTATCCTAAGATAAAAGAAAAAGCGGATTTTAATTGGACAATTATTAATTTCCCGGGAGAACATGGCGTACTTTGTGATTGTTCGGGCTGGGCTATTCCTAAGAGTTCAAAACACAAAGACTCTGCAAAAAAATTTGTTCAGTATCTTGCATCTGAGAAGAGCAGTGAATATTTTACTAAAACAGGATTAATAGTACCTGCCAGAATTGAAACTTCAAATTTAATAGAAGAGAAAGCTTTTATCAGTGCTATAAAAACTTCTGTCAATACCCCTGTAAATAAAGACTACAAGAAGATTATGGATAAATATCGACTCCACTAAACGGATGATATTGTCCCCTTAAGTTAAAGATTTCGAGAAAAGCTGCCGTTAATACTAATATGGAAAACCAATTGGTTTTTCATACCTCCTCCCCAAGTCTGGTAGCCGTTCTCAAAAGAAACGGCTTTTTTTTATTATGCATCACAATTTTTAATTCGTTTTGCCAGATCTGCTTTAGAGATTTTGCCATCACCGTCTATATCTAAGCCTTTGTTGCTGCTGTAGTATTTTTCTCCGCTGGTTGTTATAATATCTCTGCCGGCACGTGAAGGTAAGAATATTAATGCATAGAGTGTTCCTGCACCAATCTTTTGGTTGCCTAATCCTGCCATTCTTTTAGAGTCTGTAATACATTTTTCTACATAAACCATTTGTTCTTCCGGACTCATATTCTTTAATGCACTGCAAGAAGTTCCAAGCCCTTTTGCAGTGGCAGGCATGAATTGAATTAAGCCTGTTGCACCGGAGCTTTTATTTACAGCAGTTGTTTTAAGTCCGCTCTCAGAGTTCATTAAACACATTAAATCGTTAGGGTCGCAATTAACTCTTTTGGCAACTTGAACAACTTTATTAAAAAATTCTTGTGATAAATTTGAATTTTTCTTTTGCCATTTGTTTTTTAGAGCTTCTGCATCATAACTAAAGTTTGAAGTGTCTGTATCAGAATAATTGCGGCTGGAAGATGAAGATTTTATAAAGTTATCGCCCATAGGGAATGAAGACCAAGTATTATTCATGTTCACTGAATTCCAATTAAAAGAATTATTCGTTGCAGGCATTGAAAAATTCTGGAATGACATATTTGCTGTTGGTATAGAATATGGTGTAAATATACTTGTATTCAAAGTTGGTGTGAAGAATGTCGGGGTAAAATTGAAACAGCAAAACGGATTAAAGCCGCTGAACATTCTGTTCAAGAAGCCGGTTGCAAAGCCAAAATTGAATCCGTTTGTAAATGCGCTCATAATTGTCCTGTTTTTATATACTCTATATATAAAAACACAACAACGAGTTAAAAATTGCCTTGTTTGTAAAGTTTTGTTAATGCGGAAACTCACTATCCTCATAACTAGCCGATTTAGTATCCCAAACCCTGTTGTTTCTGTTATAATAGAGCAATAAATGTTATAAGAGGAGAATTATGAACAAAAATCAATCAATCGGAATGTACGTAATACTTGGAATCATGGTTCTGGCATTTGTTTCAATGCTGTTTACGGGCCCTACATCCAGTACAGAAGAACTTTCATATACTGCATTTATGCAAAAGGTTGAAAATAAAGAGATTAAGAGCGTTGATATGGGACGTGATACTTTGATTGCAGTTCCTGTTAAACAGCCGGAAGCAAAACCTGTTTCAAACCCTCTATATGGTGATGTTCAACCTCCTAAATTACAATATAAAGTATCATACCCTTCGAATTCGGATTTGCTGCCTAAGCTTGAAGAAAATGATGTTGAGATATCTGTCAAAAATACGGATTCAAATTCGGTAAAAGGTATGGGCTCTTCATTAATTACTCTTCTATTGGTTTTGGGTGTTATAGCACTTATTATTAAATCTATTCAAGCTGGTGGTGCTCAAGCAATGTCTTTTGGCAAATCACGAGCTAAAATGCTTATGGATAACAAGGTTAAGACAACTTTTGCTGATGTTGCAGGTATTGATGAAGAGAAAAAAGAGCTTGAAGAAATTGTTGATTTCTTGAAGCATAGTGATAAATATGTAAAACTTGGAGCAAAGATACCAAAAGGAGTTCTTCTTGTTGGTTCTCCGGGTACCGGTAAAACATTGATGGCAAAAGCTGTTGCAGGTGAAGCGGGAGTTCCTTTCTTCTCTATAAGCGGTTCTGATTTTGTTGAGATGTTTGTGGGTGTTGGTGCAAGCCGTGTTAGAGATTTGTTTGAACAGGCAAAAAAACATCAGCCTTGTATTGTGTTTATTGACGAAATTGATGCTGTAGGCCGTCAAAGAGGTGCCGGCATGGGCGGCGGACACGATGAAAGAGAACAAACTCTTAATCAATTGCTTGTTGAGATGGATGGTTTTGATGAAAATACAAATATCATTATCTTAGCTGCTACTAACAGACCTGATATCCTTGATAATGCGTTGTTAAGACCCGGCAGATTTGACCGTCAAATTGTTATTAACAAACCTGATGTTTTGGGCAGAGAACAAATTCTTAATGTTCATGCCAAGAATAAACCGCTTGCAAAAGAGGTCGAAATCAAAACTCTTGCAAAACGTACTCCCGGATTTACAGGGGCAGATTTGCAAAACCTTTTAAACGAAGCAGCGCTTCTTGCAGCGCGTCATGATAAATCAGAAATCGATATGGTTGATTTAGAAGAAGCAATTGATAAAGTTATGGCAGGTCCTGAAAAGAAAAGCAGAATTATTTCAGATGAAGAGAAAGAAAACACTGCTTACCACGAAGTTGGTCATGCTCTTTTAGCAAAGCTTCTTAAAGATTGCGATCCGCTTCACAAAGTATCAATTATTCCTCGCGGCATGGCACTTGGTATTACTTTAACCCTTCCTGAAAAAGATCATTTGACAATGAGAAAGAGCCAATTGTTAGACAGAATTAAAATGATTCTCGGCGGAAGAATTGCAGAAGAGTTGATTTATGGCAAAGACAATGTAACAACAGGCGCTTCAAATGATTTGGAAAAAGTTTCAGCTCTTGCAAGAAGCATGGTTACAACTTATGGTATGTCCGAAAAAATGGGAAATCTTACTTATGGTAAAGACCAGGAGCATGTATTTATGGGTAGAAATTTTGGTCACACAAGAGATTTCTCAGAAGAGATTGCTGCTGATATAGATAAAGAAATTAAAAAGATTGTTGATAAACAATACGAAGAAGCTAAAAAACTTCTGAGTGAAAACCGTGATATGCTTGAATTTATTGCGAAAAAACTTCTTGAAAAAGAAACATTGGATGAAAAAGAGTTTGAAGATTTAATGAATGAAGTCAAAGGACAGCGTACTTTTGATAAATGGGAATAGGGAAATCACCCCATCCCAACCCTCCCCTCCCCATCCGGGGAGGGAGTCCGCAAAACGACCGGCGCGAACCAGCCTGTAATCTGTTCCAAAGGGACACTTGGAATAAGAATACAAATTAGTAGTTTAGCAAAATGTGTCCCGCCAAAAGGATATAAAAAATGGATAGAGATGAGCTGATATTTCAAGAATACAAATTATATGCAGAGCAAAAAGAAAATTTTATAGATAGAAACTTTAGAACAAACAAGTTCTACATGGTTTCGTTTGTTGTGCTGATTTTTGCAATGATTTATACAGGCAATGTTGTATTTATGGAAAGGTTGTCCGCAACATTGGTATTTTCATTAATCGGAATTGCTGTTTGTGCTCTATGGTGGATGAATGTTGATTCATACAACATTTTGATTAAAATCAAGTTTGCAAATGTAATTGAAGCAATTGAAGAAAAACTCCCTGTAAAACCTTTTACTGATGAGTTTAAGGGGATACAAGAATTTAGAGAAAACAAAGTATTTATGTTTTCTGATATCCAAAAATTTATAGCAGTTTTAGGGGCATTATTCTTCTTTGCAGTTTTTGTAAGTGAAGCTTCACCAATTGTGATTGCATTAATTAATAAAATAATAGACATCTTAGGAGCAGCTAAAGGCGGTATTTAGTAAGGGTTATAGGCTTAGTATGAAAAGAGATAGCGGTTATGGCGTTGTTGCCAATTGGAATTATGTAACAATATCATTGATTGTGGTTGTAGTATTAACCATATTAGTTTTATATATGCCTGGAATTAGAGAGTTTGACAGAGGCATGCTAAATGGTATAAGGCATTTTCTTGCACCTTATCCAAGCTATATTCCTGCATTTGTATCGGAATTTGGAAGAGCTAACTACATGCTTTGGCCTCAGATTGCTGCTTGCTCTGTGCTTGTTTCGCACGGTAAATACTTAAAAGCATTTTTGTTAGTATTTTTTACTCATGCAGCATTCTTTTTAACAGCATTGCTCAAAGATTTTGTATGCAGAGAAAGACCCGGTATTTGCAGTTATCCGGGATGGAGCTTTCCATCTAACCATACCTCAACTACAATGTGTTTTTACGGTATTTGTATGTATTTGATTTTGCATTATACAAGAAGCGAGTTTTGGAGATACTTCCTTGCAATAGTCTTCGGGTTATTTATATTCCTTGTAGCTTTATCAAGACTCTGGACAGGAGTTCACTTCCCGCTTGACGTTATTGCAGGACTGTTCTTAGGGTTCTTGTTGGTAAATCTATATATTATACTTGTAAAAGCGTTTAATAATTAGTTAATTAAGCTTGTTTTGTTAAACCGATTCGAGTTGCTATGTTCCACATGCACTCATCAATTTTTTCGTTCCAGTTTGTACCAAGACCACACCAAGTCCAGCCTGAATAGTGTTCATTAAAATCATCCCCGGTACAAGCATCTAAACCTAGTTTGATATATTTGATATCATTATCGATTTCACTTATACCTGATTTAATCGCATAAGCAAGAAATGCGTTAATCAATTGTTTCTTAAGAGCTAAAGTAACACCATTACTAGCAGATGTATCGTCATCTAACTTTTCAATAAAGCCTTCACATCCTTTGTGATCAAATGAAGGATTTGCATAAATAGCTCGCATAAATGATTCAATGTTGTCTTCATTAATGTCTGCTAAAACACCTGCGATATATTTGTCATCACTTTCAGTTGTCCAACTGCAAAGTTTTCTTGCAACTTCTGTACCTTCAAATGTTTTATCATTAGCAAAAGCCTTTTCTTTGTTCTCAGCTGTTTTGTAGTCTGATTCAATGCTGCTTGCAGTTATTTTATCACCTTTAGCATTGTTTTTGTATTCATAAAGAATTCCATTGATTAGAACAAATTCTCTTTGGTCACCTTTTTGTTCTTTGTAAATTTTGTGACCTTCAGAAGTTGTGCGGTCTTCTTTAATAATATCAGTCTTAGCAACTAATGCTGTTACAGCGTCTTGTTCTGTTTTTAAAGCTTGAGCTTCTTGCTTTGCTGTTGCAGAAGCTAATGCAATATCATTAGCACTTACTTTTGCACCAACTGTTCCTGCTGTAACTTTACCATCATTAACTGTTGGGTTATTAAGTTCGTGGATTTCATCTTCGCCGTCAGCATTTTGTTTTAGTACATAAACTTTGCCGGTGTTATTATCAATCCAAGCTTCTGTAACCCCTGCAATCCCTGATACTGAAGCAGCTTTGCTTAATGCGTTGTCAGGACCGGTGATAGAAGTTAATTGTTCGCGAGCAGGTTTTGTTTCATCAACTCTGTGGTTGAATACTCCGCTGTCATTTGTACTTTCAACAGTTACGCTTGCAGCGTTAATAACTGCTTCATTAAAGCCTTCTGCTTTTAGGTCTGCAATTGTTTCAGCTTCAAATAGTTCGTCGTTGAATAAATCCGGGTCGATTGCTCCGTAAGTTTCCTTAACTTCTGCTCTTAATTGTGCTATTGCAGCTTTTCTTGTAAGAACGTATAATTCATCAAAAGCAGTTGATAAGTTAGGGTCAACACTTGTTGATGTGTTATTGTAAGCTTGTTCAAGCTTAGTCATAGCTTCTGTTAATTTTGTTTGAGAAGCGTTGTCTAAACCGGATTTTAATCCGCGTGCTCTATCAATAAGACCATTAACAATTGGGCTTATAACGTGAGTCTTAACACTGCTTCTTGCAGAATCACCAGTTTCACCAGATGGAAGAGCATCATATCCTTTTTTGATTAAAGTAATAATTCTCTTATCTTCACCAGTGCTGTCTTTCTTTTGAGTATTCCAGCTGCTTACTACATCAAGAATATCATAAGTGCCGGTTTTACAAGTGACGGTTTTAGCTGCTAAATCTGCTAAAATATTGCTGTCTTGGTAGTTTTCCTGAGTATCTCTGATTTGTGAAATTACATCGTAAAGACCTGAAACTTGTCTGTCTACATCTGAATTATCAAATTCAAATCCAACTTTTTGAAGTTGATTATAGAATGAACGTTCTTTGTTTGTGCTTGCATCTACGCTAAAGTCTTTAGATGCATTTGATGCTAAGAACTTTTTGATATCTTCTTTGCTTACTCTATCGTATTCAGCTTTTAAATTCTTTAGTTTTTCTTCATAAGTTTTTCCTACAGGATGTTTAGCAATTTCATCAAGAGCTTCTTTTCTTGCAGCAGGTAGTTTGCTATTATCAGATGCAAGTTGTTTTACTAAAGAAAGCAATTTGTTATATTTTCTTTGAGCTGCTCTTTCTTCAGGTGTAGAAGCTGACGGATTTGTACCGGAAGTATTGCCGCCATTCCATCCGAAATTACTCCAAGGGTTTGTATTCCAGTTCATACCGTTCATGCCCCAATTACATCCGCCCATAGCGTTTTGATTTTGGTTTTGGTTCCATTGCCATTGACTGATTGTATAGCGAGGATCACATAAGAAGTTCATTCCGCCAGAAGGCATGCCATAATCACAAAAAGCACCCATACTCATTGTTGGAGTCATATACAAAGTTGACCTTGCCTGCATATCTGCCATTGCTTGGTTCATATGAATATTCATTGAGCCCCATTCAGTACCGCTTGATAAATCTCTTGCTAATAATGATGGTTGCCATCCAAATGGATTACACATATTTTTATCCTCATAATTACTCGTGTTATATATATAAAGTATGTATAAAGCTTAAAATTGCTTTTTTATTTAACAAAACTTAATATATTCATTAAATGAAGTGCTTGACTTTAATTCTTGAGCAAGTATTATAATAAATGTCGAGGTCAATTAGCTCAGGTGATAACAAAATCCCCTAGTTAAGGCGCCAAGATGGGCGTTTAGCTCAGTTGGTAGAGCGTCTCCCTTACAAGGAGAGGGTCAGAAGTTCGAGTCTTCTAACGCCCACCATTTTAAAAAAGAGGTTTTGAAACCTCTTTTTTTATGCAAAAATTTTTAAATATAATATAAAAAAAGAGCCCTTCTGGGCTCTCTTTTTTATTATTCTAAATTTACATCTGTTTGTGTACCAGCTGCCGGCTCTGCTTCTTCTTCTACCGGTGCTGTATGAGCATATAGTCTTAAACTCATATTAGTAACAAGAATTGTTTTATCCTTTTCATATGGTTTGATATCCATTTCATTGATTTTGATGTAATAAGGATATTGATAGATGTCCTGGATTAATTTCCCAAGGTTAACATAGTTAGAAACTAATTCCATATCAACATCACAAACAAAATATACATCTTTACCAAATTCAACGAATTTGTCTGACGCAGGATTGTATGAGTAATCTATTGATTTGATTTTAACTGAATTAGCATGAACCATTTCAATTAAATCATTATACAAAGTGAAAAATAAAGTATCATTGCCTAAATCAGATTCAACAGGTGAATAAATTTTCTTTTGAGAAGTTGCAATTGAGTCCTTAAGTTGTTTAAGTTTGTTAATTACACGACCTCTTTCAGCCTGTTTTCCTTGCAATTCATTTTGTTTTTGTTGAAGATTACTTTCTGAGCTTGTATGTTCTGCGATTTGTGGTGTTATCATGTAATAACCGCCAAGCACACATGCTAAAGCAACAGCGGCAAAGAGCATTACACCATAATATTTTTTATACTTTTCCATTTAACTTTGTCCTTTTGTATTATTCACCTAAATCTACGTTAGGAAGCTCTCCGTTAGAGTTGTTTTCAGATTCCGGTTTCTTATTAACGGCAACTTCCGGTGCATCAGAAATTCTGAATTCATAGAAATCAGCATTCATAGATGTAATGATTGAATCTGTATCAAAATTTTCTTCATCAGCAAGTTCTACAAGTTTTGATTTTGTAGCTAAACCTAACTTTTGTAATTTGATTTCAGAAGTTGGGTTATAATCCTTAACGTTTCTGAAGAAGCTGTAAACGCTTTCTAGATTATCAGCTTGACCTTCAATTGTAATATTGTTGCCAAGTTGTAAATGAGTAAGCCATAATTTTTTAGGTATTTCAGTACCAACAACAGTGTAATATGTGTATACGTTTTTGTTGTGCTGTAAACCGATTCTAACTTCATCGCCTTCATCAAACATATCCGCAGATACATTTTTGTTTTCATCCAAGAATTTTTGAATGCTTGCGATTTGTGACTCAATATTACTAATTTCGTTATTATTACTGCTAATTTTAGCTTTTAGCGGAATCATAACTCCTGCAATAATCAAAAGAATGATTAGTGCAAAAGCAACAGAAGCTATAATCATATTTTCTAATGTTAAGACAAAACCAGGTCCAACATTTAATTTTAAAGGTTGTTCGTTTTCGTAAACTTCACCAAGTGAAGAGTTGAACATATTAATTGGAGCAACCGAATATTCACCAAATTCTCTGTTAATAGCGGCACCGATAACGTCAAGCGAAATCATTTTAGCTGCTTGTTCTGTAATTCCAGGTGCTGTTTCCAGATAAGGAGCTTCTGAGAAAATATTGTCATTGTGGTGAATGATTTGTCCGTTATAAGTTAATTTTCCTGCAAGAACTTCTGCATTGATTACGTTTGTCCTTGAAAGAACGTATAGTCTTTTTGACGGAACATTCTTTAGAATTGGTGATACAGCTGAAATTACTGTGCCATAATTTTCTGCGTCGCCTAAAACTTCACCAATTGCAATTTTTTCTTCAAAACTGTCTACATAAGATTTACCCAACATTGGGATAATTCTGCAAGCATTGTTATCTACTATTAATAATACCCAGTTAGAATCTGCTGCAATATCAACTCTCTCATTATAAATCAAAGCGTTTAATACTGAGTTAACTGATGTATCAATACCAATAACAGTGTAGCCCAATGATTTGATTTGCATTGCAATTTCAATCAAAGTAACTTTTTGAGCTGCTGTATAAGCAATTTTGTTATTTTGAATTGTAGAAACCGGTAATCTTACAGCACTTATCGCAGGTTCATTATTTTGGAATACCGGATAAGCCGATAGAGTTTCCTCAATCTGCATTTCAACCAAGTTAGCTTCCATTGCAGCTGAAAAGTCTTCTACTTTGAATAGAATTGTAGGTATATTTAATACGATTTCAGAGCCTTTTGGAATTTCTAATTCTATTAATAGATCTGATAATGTTTCTTTGAAGAGGTCTAAATCTGCAATCTCTTTTCTGAGATTGTCGTAACCTAATTGTTTTGTACCATATTTAAGTACTGTCTTGGTTGCGAAGTCAATTTGCGCAACCTCTAATCCTAGCTCGGGATTAACGGATACCCCGACTACTATATTTTTCTTAAAAAGATTAAATGCCATGCTTATTTCTTCCTATTTTTTTTTATTGTACAATAAAATTTAAATTTTGTACACAGGGTATTATAAATGAAAAACATTGTAGAGAGAATTAAGAACTTAAAACAGGAAAAAAAAGCGATAATACTGGCACACAGCTACCAGAATATCGAAATTGATGAAGTTGCTGACTATGTTGGTGATTCGCTTTATTTAAGCCAAAAAGCGCAGGAAACAGATGCGGAAATTATTGTTTTTGCTGGAGTTTATTTTATGGCACAAACCGCAAAGACAATATCGCCCGATAAAAAGGTCCTATTACCAAATATCAATGCCGGGTGTCTCATGGCTGACATGATTGACCTACATCAAATGGAGGATTTTAAAAAACAGTATCCGAATTTGCCAACTGTATGTTACATAAATTCAACTGCAGAGGTTAAATCTAAGTGTGATATTTGCTGCACAAGTTCTAATGCGCTTAAGATTGTGCAAAGTCTTAATGCGCCAAAAGTGTTATTTGTGCCTGATGCAAATCTTGGCAAGTGGGTAGAATCAAAGCTTGAAGGTGTTGAAGTAATTACTTATGACGGGCACTGTCCTATACATAATAATATTACTGTTGATGATATTCTTAAAGCAAGAAAAGAACATCCTGATACAAAAATTTTAATCCACCCTGAGTGTAAGCCAGAAGTAAGTGCTTTGGGTGATTATGTAGGCAGTACGAGCGGTATTATTAATTATGTTAAAAACAGTTCGGATAATAAATTTGTTATTGTTACGGAAAAAGGTGTTGTAGACAGGCTAAGACGTGATTATCCTCATAAAGAATTTGTTCTGATACAGGATAACATGTTATGTGAAAGCATGAAGCTTACAACTTTAGAAGAAATTCTTTATTCCTTAGAACATGAAACAAATGAGATTACTCTTGATGAAACCACTCGTAAACTGAGTGCTAAATGTATAGAAAGAATGTTAAAGGTATCTGTATAATGGAAGAAACTTTTATTTATGGAAAGAATGCTGTGATTGAAGCTCTTGAAGCTGCTAATCGTGAGTTTAACAGAATATTGATTTCTAATACATCCCGTTCGGATGAAAAAATTGAAAAAATTAAAGACCTTGCTAAAAAAAATGGAATTGTTTTTCAATTTGTCGGTAAGGAAAAATTAAATCAAATCGCCCATGAAGCACGACATCAAGGTGTAATTGCACAAATTGCACCTGTAAAGTATGTTGAATTAGATGATTTTATTGAAAAACATGCTGACAAATTGGCTTCGGTAATTATTTTGGATGGTGTTGAGGACTCTCATAATCTTGGTGCAATTATACGTTCTGCGGTTTGTGCCGGAGTGGATGGTATAATTCTTCCTTCGCGAAGAGGTGTTCTTGTGAACTCTACTGTTGAAAAAACCAGTGCCGGTGCGGTAAATCACATTTCTATAATAAAAGTAAATAGTATTGTGGGTGCTGTACAAAGGTTAAAAGAAAAGAACTACTGGGTAATTGCTTCTGATCATCATGCTGATGATAATTATTATGATATTGATTATACAGATATGAATTTTGCGCTTATTATGGGTGCTGAGCATGCGGGAATTTCAAAATCATTATTGAAGTTAGCGGATTTTAAAGTTAAAATACCTATGTTAACAAACTTTAATTCTTTAAATGTTTCTAACGCTGCTGCTATAATATTGTTTGAGAGCGTAAAACAACGATTATCAAAAAGAAGAGGATAAAAATGGTTAAACAAAAAAATAAACTGAATATTATGGTTGATGATATTTCGGATGAAGGAGTAGATTTTCATAGTATTGAGCCTGTTGATGATCTTGATGATGAAGAAAATATTTCTATTGAGGAGCCTAAAACACAAGAAAGTCTAAATTCTGTAAATTCTGATGATTCCGTAAGAATATATTTGCAGCAAATCGGTAAAATTCCGCTTCTTTCTGTGGAAGAAGAGCTTGAAGTTGCAAAGAAAATCTATGAAACACAAAGCGAGTTTGCAAGAAAAGTTCTTATTAATGCTAATTTAAGACTTGTTGTAAGTATTGCTAAAAAGTATATAGGACGCGGGTTATCATTTCTTGATTTAATTCAGGAAGGTAATTTGGGTTTGATTAAAGCAACCGAAAAATTTGATTATACTAAGGGTTATAAGTTTTCAACTTATGCTACTTGGTGGGTTCAGCAATCTATTACAAGAGCGATTGCAGACAAGGCAAGAATTATCAGACTTCCAATCCACTTGATTGAGTCTATTAATAAGATTAAAAAAGCAACTGTTGATTTAACAACCGAGTTGGGAAGAATACCTAACAAACAGGAAATTGCTGATAAAATGGGGATTCCTGTTTCAAAACTGACTTCTATTATTAAATCAACACAGTCTACAATTAGTATTGATACTCCAACTGGTCAAAAAGATGATTCGAATAAGATTATTGACTACATTGTAGATGAATCAACTCTTGCTCCGGAATCTTTGGTTTCTCAGGAAAGTTTGTTGGATGATATCAAGGCTATGTTAGACCAATTGAGTCCAAAAGAGCGTGATGTTCTTATTCTTAGATTTGGGTTAAACAACAATGGAAATAAGAAAACCCTTGATGAAATAGGTACAATTTATGGGGTTTCAAGAGAAAGAATTCGTCAGATTGAAAACAGAGCTATTTCAAAATTGAAAAAGCTTTGTAAGAATAAAAATTTGACTTCGGGCTTGAAAAACTATTTTGGCGGGTAAATATATGATTGATTTAGATAGAATTACAGAACTGGTTGGAATAAAAGATTTTGATAGTGCAAAACCTTTGATTGAAGAGGCTTTGAAGGAAGCTCCGGATAATATCGAGCTTTTAAAATTAGCAGGTTTAACAGATGTTAATCTTGAATTATGGTTTACGGCAAGAACTCATTTTGAGACTGTTGTAAAATTCGAGCCTGAGGACGCTACTTCGTGGTTCTATCTTGCAAAATGTTATGAAAAATTAGCCGATTTTACTTCTGCCAAGAACGCTTATATTAAAGTAATTGAGCTTCGCGGTGAGTACATGGAAGCTTATCAAAGTCTTTGTATTATTTTATTAAGACTTAATGAACCATTAGAAGCTGTTAAATATGCGCAAAGAGCTTCTGAATTAGATGCAGAGAACTATATTTATGATTTTATCATTGGTACTGCTTATATGAAGAACAAAGAGTTTGCAAACGCTCAAGAACCTCTGGTGAAAGCGCTTGAAAAGGACCCTGATAATCTTGGAACTTTAAATAGTTTAGGAACCTGCTATATGGCTCAGGGTAAAAGCACAGAGGCTATTCAAACTTATAAAAAAGCACTTGAAATCAATCCTAAAAGTGTAATGGCATATTTCAATATTGGTTCGGCTTATCAAATTCAGCAAAATCATGAGAAAGCTTGCGAATACTTAACAAAAGCGCTTGAGCTTGAAGAAGATGAAAGTTTTCTTACAGCTCTTGCAATGTCAGAGGTTAAATTAGGAAGATATGAAAGCGCTCTTAAGCATTATAAACAGCTTGCTTTAATGTGTCCCGGCAAAGAGAATTACAAATATAATATTGTTACTTGTTATGAGGCATTAGGCGAGTTTCAGACTGCAATTAAAATGCTTGAAGAAATCGTTTATATAAATCCTAAATTTATTTTGCCGGCTCAAAAACTCGCAAGTTTGTATATTAAAACAAATCAGCTTAATAAAGCAAAAGATATCTATGATAATATTCTTTTGAAAAATAAAGTATCTGCAGAAATTCTTCATCAATATGCAATACTTTCATCAAGTCTTTGCGATACTGATACGGCTGAAAAAATGCTTAAAAAAGTTATCCGTATGAATCCTGAAATTGCTAAGGCGCATAAGGATTTGGGCATAATTTATTTAAATAAAAGACTTTTTGATTATGCAAGAGAAGAGTTTGAAACAGCTATGAAGCTTGCTCCTAATGATTTTGAAATATTGTTTGAGTATGGTAATTTCTTGTATTCTATTTCAGAAAATCTTGAGGCGGAAAGATATTATACAGAAGCATTGGATGTGGAGCCAGAGAATGTTCTTGCGCTTACTTTTATGGCATTGAATAAACTGATTTTGAACCAAATTGATCAAGCTCATGATTATATTATGAAAGCACTAAAAGTTCAGCCGCATCACGAGTATGTGCAGTTTTGTGCAGGTAGAATTTTGTTTGCAAAACACGAGTATGAGGATGCTAAAAGATATCTTATAAGAGCTGTGGAACAAAATCCTGATATTGAAACCCAGAATACTTTAGCACTTACATACTTTGAATTAGGTGAATATCAAAGTGCATTGAATGTGTTTAAAAATATTTATGCAAAAAGCCCTAAAAGCGTATCTTTGTTAATGCAGATAGCAAAATGCTATGAGGCTCTCAAAGATAATGACAGCGCATTAGAGTATTTGGATAAAGTTGTGGACATTTTCCCTGAAAACGAAGATGCTCATGAGATGATAAGACGCTTATCATAATAGTTATAGGAGATTTGTAATGTCAATTTTTATAATGATACTTTTGTTAGGGTTATTAATTTTTGTTCATGAAGCGGGACATTTTTTTGCAGCACGCGCTTTTGGAATAAAAGTTGAAAGATTTGGTTTTGGTCTTCCTTTTGGCCCGACAATTTATAAAAAACAATGCGGTGATATTGAAATTGTTGTACATGCATTTCTCTTAGGCGGCTATGTTTCTTTTCCTGATGACGATAAGGACTGTGATTTGCCTGCTGATTCAGAAGACAGGTTTGCAAATAAACCCGTATGGCAAAGAGCTATTGTTGTATCTGCAGGTGTGATAGCAAATGTTATTTGTGCGTTCTTGCTTGTTTTATTTGTAGCTGCATATTCAAAACACCTTCCTTCAGGAAACTATGAAATATATGCGGGCGAGATTAGTGCACCTAAGGATGCAAGTGTATGGAATTCAGGTATTCAAACAGGCGATAGAATTTTGAAAGCAAACGGTACTGATGTAAATAATGCATATACTTTTGTGACTATTGTTAAGAACAGTGCACGAAATAACGGCATTGTATCTCAAGAAACTATTGATAAGAATTATGATTTATTAAAAGGATTAAACCCGGGATTAGAAAAAGATGAGGTTATTCCAGCCGAGCTCTCAATCAGACTTCCTGAAAAAGTAGAAGCAGATATTATTACAATGGATAAATATGCAGCAAAAGGTGCTAAGTATTTCAAAAGGGAAGGTGTAAAATTAGACAATAGTATTAAAACTCTTGCAAAAGAACTTGATAAAAAAACTGTTTATACTTCTGACGGTAAATATACACTTTATGATATTGCAAAAGCTGTTTCTGACGGTGCTCATCCGGTGAATGTAACCGTTGTACGCGAAGGACAGGAAATTGAACTTAATCCGATTTATCCTGACGATAAAGGGCTTATCGGCTTAGGTTTAGCTTCTAAACAAACTCTTGTGTCTACCAAAACACCGGTTTCTATGATTAAAGAAAGTAATCATTATCTTTGGGATAATACTGCAACAATGGTTTATTCTTTGGGGCAATTGTTTACAGGTAATATCCCTATGAAAGACTTGCATGGAGTTGTTGCTATTACTAAAATCGGCGGTGATATGATTGATAAAGCAGGAAAATCATCAGGATTTTTGCTTGCGGCATTGATTTCTATGAATCTTGCTCTGCTTAATATCTTGCCAATTCCTGCATTAGATGGCGGACATCTTGTGTTCTTGCTGATAGAAAAAATTACAGGAAAACCTTTAAATGAGAAAGTAATTGAAACAATTTCATCTGTATTTTTCTCACTGTTGATTTTATTGATGATATTTGTAATATTCAACGATATTATATTACTGATATCGAAATAGAAACATGTCCAATTGATAAGCCTGATAAAACTTTTCATAATCTCATTATGAAAATAATTATTATAGGCGGAGTCGCAGCAGGCGCTAAAGCTGCTGCTAAATCAAAAAGAATGCTTCCTGATGCGGAAGTTCATATTTATACTCAAGACACACATGTTTCTTATTCGGCTTGCGGTTTACCTTATTATGTAGAAGGAAACTTTCAGGACTGGCAAAAACTTATTGTGCGTCCTGTAGAAGAGTTTGAAAAAAGCGGGATTAATGTACACCTTCAAAATCGTGTAACAAAAATTCTTCCTGTTGATAAGAAAATAATGGTAAGAAATCTTAAAACAGATGAAACAAGCTTTGTGACTTATGACAAGCTTGTGATTGCAACAGGTGCTGCTCCTGATATGGATGCTTTTCCTGATGTTAAACTAAAAAATATTTATAACCTTAGAACTCTTGAAGACGGTGTTGCAATCCGTGAGACAATGGAAAAAGTTCAGAATATTACTATTATTGGCGGCGGATATATTAGTATTGAGCTTTTGGAAGCATTTGTCAGAAACGGGAAAAACGTTACACTGGTTGAGCGTGCGCCATTTATTCTATCTGTATTTGATGAAGATATTTCTACTCTGATACAGGATTATATTATAGAAAATTCTGAGGGCAGGGTTAAGCTTATTACAGATGATGTAGTGAGTGAGTTTCTTGGAGATGATGTTGTTAAAGGAGCTTTAACACTCAAAGGTTCCGGATTTGAAAGCGAAATGGTTGTTATTTCAGCGGGAGTAAGACCGGTTGTTGATATTGCTCAAGAGGCGGGAATTGCTTTAGGTATAACAGGCGCCATTAAGGTTAATAGCAGAATGCAGACTAATATCCCTGATATTTACGCTTGTGGTGATTGTGTAGAGAAAATAAATATTATTTCTAATACTCCTATGTGGATACCTTTGGGTTCTACTGCCAATAAAGAAGGGCGTGTTGCAGCAGTGAATCTTTGCGGCGGTAGTGAAGATTTTGAAGGTGTATTGGGCTCTGCTGTTACAAGATATTTGGATTTAAATATTTCAATGAGCGGTTTATCAGAAAAACTTGCCCAAAAACTTGGTTACGATACAGTTTCTGTAGTCGTAACAAAACGTGATAAAGCAGGGTATATGCCTGAAGTTGAGAATATTACACTTAAACTTATTGCAGACCGTCGCTCTCACAGATTATTGGGTATTCAGGCAATTGGCTGCGGAGATGCTGATAAAAAAGTTAATGCGGTTTCTATTGGTCTTGCAGAAAGAATAACGGTTGAAGATTTGTTAGATATTGATTTAACTTATTCTCCGCCATTTTCAACGAGTGTGGATATTTTACATTCAACTGCAAGAATTTTAAAATCAAAATTAAGCTAATGAAAAGGGCTCATTGATGTTGAGCCCTTTTTATCCTAAAAATTCCCTAATTTCCTTTTTCCGCTTGAGGTCAATGTAATTCAATCTATAAATTACACTACCAAATATTATTAATGGGTTTTACCCCTAATCCAGCAATGCTTCCAGAATTGCTGCATTCTTAGTGGCAATTGAAGATGATTTCACTCTGCTTTTATACATGTAGCTTCTTAAAGCTTCACGTATCAATTCAGAACGTGTACGATTTTCTCCTTCTGCTACTTGATCGATTTTGTCTAAAAATTCTTCCGGCATGGAAATCAAAACTCTTGCCATGTATGTCTCCTTTTTTAATTATTATTGATTAAGTGATATCTGATAATATCCTTTGTATATATATTAAGTACAGAAGATAAAAAAAATTGCCTTTTCTGTTTTGATTTATTAAGTTTTGTAAACAGAATTCTAAAAAACCCAATAAAAATAGGGTATAATAAGTTTATGAATATTGCAATCTATCCTGGGAGTTTTGACCCTATAACAAAAGGACATATTGATATACTAAAAAATGGCGCTGAAATCTTTGATAAAGTGATTGTTGCGGTGTCGTATAATGTGAATAAGCAAGGTTTTTTACCTGTCGAAACCCGTATTAAGCTTATACAAGAGAGTATTAAGGACTTGAAAAATATTGAGGTGACTTCTTATGAAGGCTTGACTGTTGATTATGCAAAACATATCGGTGCAAGTGTTATATTGCGCGGGTTGCGCAACCAGAACGATTTTGAGTATGAGCTTCAAATCTCACAGACGAATAATGCATTGTGGGGTGATTTAAAGACGGTATTTTTGATTACGAAACCCGAATACGGTTATATTTCGTCTTCTATGGTCAGAGAAATATTAGCTCACAAAGGTGATATTTCAAAATTTGTACCGGATGCGGTTAACGATTATTTAAAAGTTCAATAATTCTTTCGAATCTCATACTTCTTGATGCTTTTAAGAAAATCTTTTTGTCTTTTGAAACATTTGTTTTAATGTATTCAGCAGCATCTTCAACGGTATCAAAATGCAAAGCAGGATTGATATTTTTTGACAGTTCGCCTACTGTTAGGATATTCATACCTTTTTCTTGAATGTAGTTGCCGAGTTCATTGTGGTATTTGATTTCATCTTTTCCAAGCTCGCCCATATCACCAAGGACAATTACGTAATTTTTATACAGTTCAAAGATTGTGTCAATAAAAGCTCGCATTGATTCAGGGTTTGCATTGTAGCTGTCGTTTATGATTTCATAACCGCCTGCATTAACTGCTTCCCAGCGTTTTTCTATTGGTTTGTAGTTCTTTAATCCTGTTTGGATTTCATCTGTACTTAATCCTAGCTTACTCCCGCAATTAATTGCACTTAGGGCATTTTCTATATTGTAATCTCCGCCGACATTGAGTTCATAAACATTGTTTTTATACTCAAATTTAGAATAATTTACTCCTTTTTCAAGAATTTTTACGTCATTGATTGAATAAAAGATTTTTTCTCCATCAAATTCAACAGTATTTTTGATTAATTCATCATTATGCGCAATAAATATATTTCCGCGTTGGAATTTAACGATTTCACATTTTGCAAGAGCAATGTTTTCGCGGCTTCCCAGACGTCCGATGTGGGCAGTTCCTACGTTTGAGATAATTGTAATATCAGGTTCTGCGTATTTTGATAATAATTCAATTTCACCTAATCCGCGCATACCCATTTCAAGTACAAGAACTTCTGTATCATCAGGGGTTTCGAAAATTGTTTGACAAAAACCAATTTCGTTATTGTGGTTTAGCGGAGTTTTGAATGTTTTGAATTTTGCAGCCAGAGTTGAAGCAACAAGTTCTTTTGTAGTTGTTTTACCGGAACTTCCTGTGATTGCAACAATAGTAAAGTTCATTTTTTTACGTCTGTAGTTTGCAAGTTTAAGATAGGCTTCAAGTGTATTTTCAACTTGTAAGGTTCCGCCATTTTGTGTGCAAAATGCGCCTAAAGCACCTTTTTCAAATGCTTGATTAATAAATTTTTCTCCATCAAATGAAGCCCCTTTTAATGGCAAATAAAAATCTCCTGCCTGAATAGTTCTTGTATCAGTAGAAATTCTTACTTCCAGTTCTTCATTTATTTCTGTTAAAACTTTAGCGCCTGTGGCTTCAATAATCTCTTTTATTTTCATAAAACTATTATATGCTGAATGTTTTTGGGTTACAATTATTTTATGAACATTTTAGAAGAATTTGATACAATTGCAGCGATTGCAACTCCTTATGGAACAGGCGGGGTAGGAGTTATTAGAATTTCAGGTGCACAGGCGTTTGAGATTATTGAAAAGATTTTTACGAATCCTCATTTTGAGCCGAGAAAATTTAATCACGGATGGATAAAAGACGGTGAGATAAAAATAGACGAGGTACTTGTACTTCCTTTCTTTGCACCAAACAGTTATACTGGGGAACATGTTGTGGAAATTCAGTGCCATGGCGGGATTAATATAGTGAAGAACATTCTTAATCTTGTGCTTAAAAATGGTGCAAGGATGGCTGAAAAAGGTGAGTTTACAAAACGCGCATTTTTGAATAAACGTATGGATTTGTCTCAGGCAGAGGCGGTGGCGGATATTATTCACGCTGCTACTGCAAATTTTGCTAAGGTTTCTGTTAAGAATCTTTCAGGTGTTTTGAAAGAGAAAATTAATGATATTCGAAATGATATCTTTGAAGTCCTTTCAAGAATTACTGCAGGTATTGATTTTCCTGAGGATGTTAATGAACCGGAATACTCATATTTGATAGAACGATTTGAAAATATTATTTCTCAAATAAATTCTGTTTTATCTGATGCAAATGCTTCTAATATAATGAGGCAGGGAATTTCGGTTGCGATTGTTGGTAAACCTAATGTAGGAAAATCTTCGCTTTTCAATTCACTGCTCAGCCTTGATAGAGCAATTGTTACAGATATAGCAGGTACAACCCGTGATGTCTTGAAAGAAACTCTTGATTTAGGTGTACCTATAACTTTGATTGATACGGCAGGTATCCGCGAAAGTCAAGATAGGGTTGAAGAAATCGGAGTTGAGTATTCTAAACAGTCTTTGAATGAAGCTGATGTTGTTTTGTTTGTCTATGACGTGTCACAAGGAATACAAGCAGAAGACAAAGAAATTTTAGACTTAATTCAGGATAAAAATTACATTAAGATTGCAAATAAATGCGATTTGTCTATAGAGCGAAAAGAAGATGTTGTTTATATTTCAGCGTTAACAGGCGAAGGTGTGGAAGATTTAAAGAAAACACTTACTAAAAAAGTATGCGATATTGAGCCTGAAAATCTGGAGTTTGTTACAAATTCAAGACAACAAGTTTGTTTAAATCGTGCTAAAACGGCTTTGGAACAAGCTTTATTAGCAGCACAGGTTAGAGAATTACAAGATTTGATTTCTATTGATGTGAAATCTGCTATACTTGCTTTAGATGAGATTACAGGTGAATTAATAACCGATGATATTTTAGATAATATTTTCGACCATTTTTGTATAGGAAAATAGGAGAGTTAAATGGAAAAATTAAGGATTGGTTTGATTGGATTGGGAACTGTAGGCTCTGGTGTTTACAAGAGTTTGCAAAATTTTGACAATGTGGAAATTATTAAAATTGCGGTGAGGAATATTAATAAACCTCGCTCTGTTGAGGTTCCTACGACGATACTAACTGATAATCCTTATGATGTTGTAAATGATTCCTCAATTGATGTAGTGGTTGAACTTATGGGCGGCGTTGAACCGGCATGGGATTATATCAAGACAGCTTTGGAAAACGGAAAGCATATTGTTACTGCTAATAAAGAACTCTTGGCTAAAAAAGGCGAAGAATTATTTAATCTTTCAGAGGAGCATAACAGGGTTGTGCTTTACGAAGCTGCTATTGCAGGCGGTATCCCTATTATTATGCCTATTAAGACAATTTTGGCAGGGAATAAAATCCATAAAATTCAAGCTATTTTGAATGGTACAACAAACTATATTTTGACTAAAATGGATACAGATGGAGCGTCTTATGAAGATGTTCTTAAAGAAGCTCAAGCACTAGGCTATGCTGAAACCGATCCAACCGGTGATGTTGAAGGATTTGACGCTGCTTATAAAATTACAACTCTTGCAACAATTGCGTTTAATGCCAGAGCAAAGTTTGAAAATGTTTACAGAGAAGGTATTACAAAAATTCGCAAAGAAGATATTCTAAGAGCAAATGAACTCGGATATAAAATTAAGCTTATTGCCAGTGCAACTATTGATGAAAACAATAACGCAGATGTTCGTGTTCATCCTATGCTTGTTCCGAAGCACAATATGCTTGCTCATATTGATTATGTTACTAATGCTGTTTTAATTACAGGACATCCGATTGGAAGTATCGTTCTTTCCGGTCCCGGGGCGGGAGAATTTCCAACAGCGAGCTCTGTAATCGGGGATATTTTGGCAATTGCAAGAGAATACAAGACAACAGACTACTTGCTTCCAATGATGAGATGTCATCACCATTCAACAGCAAATCCTGTTAAAATCGATGACACTTATAATAAATATTATCTTTCAATTACAGCGCCAAACGCAATCGGCGTAATTGCTAAAATTGGTACAATTTGCGCTAACAAAGATATAAGTCTTTCAAGTATTCTTCAAAAAGGTGTTGAAGCTAATAATACAGCAGAAATTACTGTTATTACTGAAAAATGTCTTGAGAGAAAAATCCGCGAAGTTGTTTCAGAACTTGACGGATGTGAGATTAAAAGTTTAATACGAGTTATGGAGTAATTAATGGATAAGAAAGTAGAAATTGTTTCGTTGGGTGTTAATTGTCTCCCAAGAACTTTTTTAACAAGAAATGGAATTAAACCTTCAAAAGCGCAAGGGGAGCTTTCTTGTCCTTTTGATCTTGTTAAGCATCCGTTTGACAGTATAATTTATAACCTTGATAATAATTTTGAAAATTATACAGACGATTTATTTTTTGTTTTAAGAAAACGTTTTATTTTTGACTTTAGACAGAAGGGTTTATGGCAAAAGCCGGATGGAACAATATTTTTCCATGATAAAGATTGCAAAGCAAAAGATTTAGATAAACTGAAAACGAGAATTACAAAACGTATAGAAAATTTTAGATCAATTACAAAATCTGAACGACCAGTTTTGTTTGTAATATGTATATATGAAAATACAGATAAAATTGAAGAGCTATATACAGTCTTAAAAACTATTAGGCAAGATAGAAAATTTACACTTGCAATACTAAATTTTTCGGATAAAATCATTCAGACTCCGAACGCTTATGTGTTAAATCTTATTCCGCCTTACAAGAATTATAGTGCTAAATGGAATATAACAAGATTCGTAAAATCAAAATTGGGTCAATATATAGAACATAATATTTCATCTTTTATACAAAGAATTATTGAACAAGAATTTTAGGAGAACAAAATGTATTATAAAGGACTTATTAACAAATATAGAAAATATTTACCGGTTACAGAGTCAACCCCTGTTGTAACATTGAATGAAGGTAACACTCCGTTAATCAAAGCGGACAATCTTGCTAAAAAAATCGGATTGGACTGCAATATTTACTTGAAATTTGAAGGCTGTAATCCTACAGGAAGTTTTAAGGACCGTGGTATGACAATGGCTGTTACAAAAGCTAAGGAAGCCGGTTCTAATGCTATTATTTGTGCTTCTACGGGTAATACTTCGGCTTCAGCAGCAGCTTATGGTGCAAAGGCAGGCATGAAAACGTTTGTTCTTATACCTGACGGCTATATCGCACTTGGAAAACTTTCTCAAGCTATGATGTACGGAGCAGAAATTATCGCTATTCAAGGTAACTTTGATGAGGCTTTAGAATGTGTTCGTGCAATTTCAGACACTCATCCGATTACATTGGTTAATTCTGTTAATCCATATAGAATTGAAGGTCAAAAAACAGGTGCGTTTGAAGTATGTGATGCATTAGGTAAAGCGCCTGAATATCACTTCATTCCTGTTGGAAATGCAGGTAATATTACAGCTTACTGGAAAGGTTATAAAGAATATTTCCAAGAAGGTATTGTGAAAAATCTTCCTCAAATGATGGGCTACGAAGCAGAAGGTTCAGCTGCAATTGTTCGCGGAGAAAGAATTCTTAAACCTGAAACGCTAGCAACTGCAATCCGAATTGGTAATCCTGCAAGCTGGAAACAAGCAGAGGCAGCTCGTGACGAAAGTAATGGTAAAATAGGCGCAGTAAGCGATGAAAAAATTGTTGAAGCATATAAAATGTTGGCATCAACAGAAGGTATTCTTTGTGAACCTGCAAGTGCTGCATCAGTTGCGGGGCTTATTCAGGCTAAAGAACAAGGACTTGTTAAAGAAGGCACAGACATTGTTTGTGTGCTTACAGGTAACGGTTTGAAAGACCCTGATAATGCGATTAAATACTCAAATTCTGATGTGAAAAAGACAAGCTCAGAATTGAAAGATGTATTGAAGGTAATGGGTTTATGATAGAAAATGTCAAACGAATTGTAATAAAACTCGGTACAAATGTTTTACGAAATGACGAAGGTGAAGTTGCACTATCTCGTATTTATTCGTTTATTGAAGATATTTCAAAACTTGTTAAATCAGGAAAAGAGATAATCGTTGTAACAAGCGGTGCGGTCGGACTTGGCAAAAAGAAGCTTAATCTTAGCTCTACAGCTGATGATGGTGTTAAGCAAGCTTGTGCTGCGGTTGGACAAAGCCGTTTGATGTCATATTATGAAAATGGATTTGGAGTCTATGATATTCCTGTTGCACAAATTCTTTTGACAGAAGATGATTTTTCTTTGAGACATCGTTATTTGAGTCTTAGAACAACATTGAACAAATTACTTGAGTTTGGTGTTGTGCCTATAATTAATCAAAATGACACTGTTTCAACAATTGAATTAAACGATATGCTGGCAGGAGTTCAGGTTTGTTTTTCTGATAATGATAAATTATCTGCACTTGTTTCAAGTGAGCTTGATGCGGATTTGTTAATTCTTTTATCTGATATCGACGGTCTATATACTGCTAATCCTAAAACAGACCCTGAGGCTAAATTAATCCGTAAAGTCGAATGTGTAACTGATGATATAATGGTACTTGGTACAGGTGCATCAGAAGGCGGGCGAGGCGGTATGAAAACTAAGCTTGAGGCAGCTAAGCTTGTTACACGTTTTGGCGGAAAAGTTCTTATTGCAAACGGAAAAACACCTTATATTATTAACAAAATTTTCTCCGGAGAAGAACTCGGTACAATGTTTATGCCCACAGAAGAAAATCTTTCCGGCAAAAAACGCTGGATTGGTTATGCAACAAACATTCGGGGAAAACTCGTTGTAAATGAGGGTGCAAAGTGCTCAATTTTAGAAAAATGCACAAGTCTTTTGCCTGTTGGAATAGTTGATGTAATTAATGAATTCAAACAGGGTGAAGTTGTTTCAATTGTTGATGAAAACAGAGTTGAATTTGCCCGCGGAATGGTCAATTATGACTCGGAAGAATGTAAAAAAATCGCCGGTGCTCACTCAAACGATATTGTTTCAATACTTGGCTACAAGAACTATGATGCCGTGATTACGCGGGATAATATTACGGATTTAATCTAGACATACTGGCAAATATATTGTACAATTGACCTATGGGTAAGCTCCTGTTTACCACCTCCGACACAGACTAGTTATGGGACATAAGCGGAAAGGTGGTGATGAAAAATGATTTTCAGTGTTACTGAAAAAGCGCTAGTAATCATTTTATTGATAATACTAGCACTTAAACTCATTAAATAGGGAGTTATGAAAGGTTCTGAGAGTTCGCGGCTCTTAGAGCCTTTTCCCTATGTCATTATTATTTACGATTTTGGTATTTTTGTCAATATATATGTTACATTACAGAGATGAAATATAAAAAGGCGGCTGTTTGAGCCGCCTTAATCATTTACCCTTTTAATTCGCTTTCTATTTTTGCTAACGCTTCATCAAGTTTTGAGCTATCCTTAACTCCGCCTTGTGCAAAGTTCGGTCTTCCGCCGCCGTTTGCGCCTGTTGCGCGAGCAATTTCTCCAACGATTTTACCTGCGTTGATTCCTTTAGCAACAAATCCTTCTGAAACCTTAGCTGCAACCATTTTGTTGTTGGCAAGAACGATTACGCTTTCGCCAAGTTTGTTACCAAGAAGTTCAATACCAGTTTTGATTGCATCAGAGTCGAAGTCTTCAACTTTTGAGATAAATAATTTGCCGCCTTCAATATCTTCTGCTTTAGAAATAAAGGTTGCAAATTTGCTTCTTGCCGCTTCTTCTTTAACTCTTGCAAGTTCTTTTTGAAGCTCACGGTTTTCTTCTGCAAGTTTTTCGACACGTTCAAGAACTTCGCCTGTGTGGACTTTGAATCTTGATTCAAGAGCATTTGCAACTTTTGCTTTTTCATTTAAATATTCAATTGCCGCATTTGAAACAACAAGTTCAATTCTTCTTGTACCGGCTGCGATTGCGCCTTCAGAAACAATTTTAACAAGTCTTAAATCACCTGTGTTTTTAGTGTGTGTGCCTGCGCAGAATTCACGTGAAATAACTTCAGGAGCTTCTTCATGACATTTGCATCCACCGCCGCATTTGCATTTTTTAGCTCCGCCGATTGAAACTACGCGAACAACATCTTCGTATTTTTCGCCGAATAATGCAGTTGCGCCAGTTAGTTTTGCTTCTTCAATATCCATAATATCTGTTTGAACAGGAAGTTTTTCACCAATCCATTTGTTCATTAGATTTTCTGTTTTTTCAATTTCTTGAGGTGTCATTGCACGTGAGAAGGTAAAGTCAAATCTCATGCGATTTTCTTCAACCTGAGAACCTGCCTGTTTAACTTCATTTCCAACAACATTAATCAAAGCTGCTTGAAGTAAGTGCGCAGATGTGTGGTGAACTTTGATTTCGTTGCGTCTTTCGACATCGATTAATGCTGCAACAAAGTCCCCAATATTGATTTCACCGTTAATGATTTGGCATCTGTGAACAAACAAATGATTTACTTTGAATGTTGTAAGAACTTCTGCTTTAAGGTTTTCGTTGACTAAAAATCCGCTGTCTCCGACTTGTCCTCCGCATTCTGCATAGAATGGGGTTCTGTCTAAAACAACATCAATGTAACCTTCGCCTTCTATGAGTGCAAGAACTTTTGCTTCGCAAGCTGTTTCTTCGTAGCCTAAGAATTCAGTTGAACCAACCTCTTCCTCTACTTTTGCGTATTTGATATCGCCTGTTACAGAAATTTTAGCGGTCGCAGCTTTAGCGCGGTCTTTTTGTTCTTGCATTGCAGCTTTGAATCCGGCTTCATCAATTGCTAATCCGTTTTCTTCTGCGATTTCTTTTGTTAGTTCAAACGGGAATCCGAAAGTGTCGTATAGTTTGAATGCGCTTTCGCCGTCGATATCTTTTTTAGCATCAATGAATTCGTCAAGCATTTTATAGCCTCTGTCGAGAGTTTTTGCAAAACGTTCTTCTTCTTTTTTGATAACATCAATGATTTTTTCTTTGTTTTTAGCCAAATCAGGGTAGGCTTTACCGTAGTTTTCAACTACTGTATAAACAAGTTTGTATAAGAATGGTAAATCCATGCCTAAGATTTTCCCGTGACGCAAAGCGCGGCGTAGAATCATTCTTAGAACATAGCTTCTGCCTTCGTTACCTGGAATTACGCCGTCAGAAATCAAGAATGATACACATCTTGCGTGGTCAGTGATGATTCTTAGAGAAATGTCGGTTTTTTCTGATTTTTTGTAAGGAACTCCTGACATTTCAGAAACTTTGTCTAAAATTGGTTTTAGAAGGTCTGTTTCAAATGTTGAAGCAACGCCCTGGCAAACCATTGTTATACGTTCTAAGCCCATGCCGGTATCTACGTTTTTCTTTTCAAGAGGTGACTGGTTGCCTTCTTCGTCTTGATAAAGTTCTGTGAAAACAAGGTTCCAGATTTCAACCCAGCGGTCGCATTCGCAAGTATCGATTCCGCAGTTTGGGTGGCCGCATTTGTATTCTTCACCTAAATCGTAGTGAATTTCAGAGCAAGGACCACAAGAACCTGAAGCTCCAGGAGGACCCCAGAAGTTATCTTTTTTACCTTTTCTTTTAATTCTTTCGGCAGGAACACCAATGCTTTGCCAGATTTCAAAAGCTTCGTCATCTGTTTCAAAGATGGTTATCCAAAGGCGGTCTTTGTCAAGTTTTAGGACTTCTGTAACGAATTCCCAAGCCCAAGGAATAATTTCTTTTTTATAGTAGTCACCAAAAGAAAAGTTTCCTAACATTTCGAAGAAGGTATGGTGACGCGGAGTGCGTCCAACATTTTCGATATCAGAATCTTTACCGCCTGCACGTGCGCATTTTTGACAAGAAGTTGCGCGAGCAGGGTCATAAGGTGATTTAACAATACCTAAGAAAATAGGTAAAAATTGAAGCATGCCTGCTGTTGTTAATAATACAGTAGGGTTATCAGGCACAAGGCTTGAGCTTTCTACTACTGTGTGAGCATGTTTGTCTTTAAAATAGTCTAAATATAATTGTCTGATTTCGTTTCCTTTAAGCATAATTTCTTTCCTTTAAATTGATTTATGGTTTAATTATACTTCAAACAGGGGTAAATACAATTTTACGTGTCTTTGTGCTAATATTGCGATATGAGTTGGTTTTATTTATTAATAGCTGTGTTGTTTGAGGTTGGCTGGCCATTTGGATTAAAGATGGCAGATATTTCTGTTGTAAAAATATGGTGGATAATTTTTGCAGTTATTGCAATGACTTTAAGCGGTGTATTTCTATATATGGCACAAAAAGAAATCCCGATTGGCACTGCTTATGCAGTCTGGACAGGAATTGGCGCAAGCTGTACATTTCTGCTTGGCGTTGTGGTGTTTCATGATGCAATGAGTTTGATGAGATTTTTAGGTGTAGTTTTTATAATTCTGGGTGTAACACTTTTAAAACTCGGATATTAAAACTTCTTTTTAGTAAGTGGAGTGGTTTTAATAAATTAATTACTAAATTAAATTTACCCCCTTTACAAAAAAAATTTATTTGTTAATATAGTTAAGGAAACATTCCTCAGTAGCTCAATGGCGGAGCAACCGGCTGTTAACCGGTAGGTTGTTGGTTCGAGTCCAACCTGGGGAGTTTTTCTTTTTATGGGGGTTTCGGCCCTCTTTTTTAATGCAAAAATTTGCTACATTTTATCCTTTTGCTACAATATTGCTACAGTTGTATTTTATCTCCATTTTGATTATGGCGGTTAGAAGTATTGTTTTATTAATTTAGTTTTAAAGCTGATGTATTCTGATTTGTAATAATGTGTAAATTGCTTAGCAAATAATATTTGTGGTTTAATTATTAGAGTTGAAAAAGATTTGGGAGCATCAATTTTTATGATTGATAGAATTTTGTGTATTAAGGGCGGTTGCATTAATAAAATATTTAATAATTTGTTGCTTAAAAATGAAAACTTGAAAGAACAAGAGGTTGCAAGATTTATTCCTATTGTCGGATTTATGATTGAAATTATTTTTGAAATAATAGGTATCTTTGTGGTCTATCATATCATTAATCACCTTGCCCCTTATATTGCAGGGAAAGACTTTAATAACAATTTCTTGTATTCCTTGGTGTTTTTCCCAATTGTTACAACTCTAAAAAAGCTACCTGATACAATGAAAAGTGTTTTTGTGAGAATTGCTATTTCTGAAGAGTTTGTTATTTGCAAAAGAGGATATGTAAGAAAATTTATCGACAAACTCTATATAAAACACATTGACAATATCGAAGTCCGCACAACCATTTGGGGCGAATGGTTTAACTACGGTACAATAACTCTCTATAGTTTTGGCGGTCATATTAGCTTGCCATTCATAAAAAATCCGTATTCGGTGTATTCAAACCTAAAAAACAAAATGAAAAATCGCGAAGGATTTTAGACTATTGTTGCATATCTTCAGGGTGCATCAGCCAAACTTTTATTCCTTGTTTGAGTGCAACAGCTTGTACCCTATCAACGTATTTTTGGTCTTTTACCTTGTCTTCAACTATTAAGACAATCCCAGGATCCTTCTGTAAAATTTCTGCATAATAAAGCGATTGCCCTATAGACTCTGCCCATTTCTTAGCAAAATCAAATTCTATTGCATGGGTTTGAGTTACACAATCAACTCTCGCTCTATCAGGTAAAACATATTCTGTAACACCTGCCTGAGCGATGCACCACACATTTTGATAATCCTTTTCATAATAAAAATGATTTTTTGGTGTTTGCGCCAAAACTGAAAGCGGAAATATTACAAGTAAAGAAATCAATATTGCCAGGTTAAATGTCTTCATATCTTGGAATATATCATATTTTTAACTCTTATAAAATAAGCCTTTTATCCATTTTGCACAAAATGTTGTACATAAAATTATTAAAACATTCTATAAACATTAAAAAAATATTAATTTTTGACTACTTTTTCAAAAAGTCATGCATAATAGAATTGTTGAAGTGACAAGCAGTTAAGCTTTGACAATTACAATTGAATAGCTTTTATAAAAAAATATATATTGTTTCATAATAATACGTAATAAGTTAAATACAGAATACCTCGCTTGAATTTACTGCTGATTCAGCTTTATAGACTTGGGATAAGTGAATTGTTGAATATAATCCACGCACATTTATTGTGCTTGGCTGGATTGCGTTTGGCAATAAGTTTGAACTGCAAACAGTTCAGAAGGGAATTTATTATGGAACATTTAAACAAACTTTTATTTCACATTGAAAGCACACCAGAGCTTTTCAAACAAAAAGACATCGGCTTTATTTTGGGGCTTACAAATACTCAGATTAAAGACTTGAAAAAATCTGCAATCGAAAATGGCTTTATTGTTGAACGTCAACGACAGTTTTATTTGACCGATTTAGGTAAGACATATATACAAGAACATCCTTTCACTCCTTCAGGAGTAAATTTGGAATACTTAAAATTTGAAAAAATGCCGCCAATATTAACCAAAGCAATCAGATGTTTAGCTAGACATTTACTTGAAAATGAAGAGTTAAAAGAACATTCAATTGAAACGTATTTGACTCAGGAATTGCTCTCTGGTAATTCAAACTGCAAAAACTTGAGAGAAGAAATTGAAAAATACATTCTGCAAGGCAAGAAAATCAAATTAACAGAGCTTTTTGAAGAATTCGTTTCAAAAGATTATACAAAATCAGTTGTTGCAGTTTTACTACTTGATGTTTTGGCAAAGAACAGGGACAATCTTGCGATTTATGAAAAATTGCAGTTTCAATTAAACCTCAATCAACTTATGTTCGATAGAATGATTTTCTGTCCTCAAAATTTTGAAATTCAAAAAACATTGATGGAAGAGTTGCCGATATTGGAAGAAATTTCGCTTGTATTAGCAGAAAAATCGAGTAAGAACATCTTGGATATTACAAAAGCTTTAATTCATTTTATTCGAGAGTTAGACAAATACACATTAAACACCGAAAGACTTAGCAAAAAGACTTTGAGATTTAGAAATGTGATTATGAATGCGAAAGACCCGATTAGTCTTTTTAATCGAGATATTCCGAAAGTCCTCAGTGGAAAAATGCTTGTTGATTGTGACGAAGAGTTTTTGAATAATTACAAAACTGCGATTAAAGAACTTAAAAAAGCAACTTCAAATATGGTAGAGGAAATCAATAATTTCTTTTTTGAAAGCTTCCGAAGCACATCAAGAAAGGAACTTACAGAGCGATTTGAAGCGATAGAAGAGTTTATCGGGGAAAAGGAATTGAAGATACTAATCAATAATGTTATCGAAAAAGAAGCTGAAGATACCTTATGGATTGAAAGAATTGCGACATTTATTAATAAATCTCGAGTTCCGAAAGACTGGAGTGATGAGGATGTGGCAGATTTCAAAGTAAAAGTTAAGGAATTAGCAATAAAGTTTTTAGCACTTGAGTCAACATCAGGCAAAATCACAATAGTGTTTGATGATAAATTGAATAATTTATTCAAACAACTTGTTGAGCTTACTCAAGCAGAAAAAAATATTTTACTGAGGAGAGTTATCAATGGCTAGTTAATATCTATCGAGCTATATTAAAAGTTTTATTTTATGAAAAATGCTAACAGATACAATATAACTATGCAAATCGTGATTTTATAAAATGGATCGGTAACTGCAAAGCAAAGAGTGTATGGATTCGCTATTATTCCTAAAATGGCAAAGTATAGCAATGCAAGACAGAATAAAATTGATATAAATGTGGATAAAGCTATGAATATTCTATAAAAAAGATTTTCCGCAAGAAATTTATTTTTTATTCTAAAATTCGGTTGTTTACGTTCTTTTAAACGTAATCTTACATAGATAAAAACAAGCAATCCCAGTACACTTGGATAAAATGCAGAAATTGCATAAACAATGCCAAAAGCGATATAATCGCCTGCGCCCCCAGCATTTGGCAAAGAACGAAATGCACAAGCGATAGTTATACAAGATAAAAAAACAAAAACATATACAATCCAAGCTAAAAAATGAAAACTGTATCTATTTGCATTATCTCTCAAAAACTCGCTTACTTTTTTCATAGCTAAATTTTATCAAATTTAGTAATAAAGTTCAATAAAGAAAGGAAATTAAAAATGAACCAATTAGAAAAAATAAAAAAACATGAAGAAATGAAACAACTGTCAATCTACAGTTATGATGTAAATAAACGTCAGATAGCAGAAGGATACAATCTTCTTGGGGTTTCTCCAATGGATAATGGATTTTATGCCTGTGTCGTTAGAAAAGGTAATGATATAACAATTGTTTATCAAGGAACAGATTTTACTAAACCGCAAGATTATGATGATGATATAGCAATGGGATTAGGGAAATGGCCTAAACAAGCAGATAATGCTTTGGATTTGTATGATTATATAAAAGATGAATATCCCGGTTGTGATGTTTCTGTAGCAGGGCATTCTCTTGGTGGTAGTTTAGCACAAATTGTTGGCGTGTTAAGAAATACAACTGCTGTAACTTTCAATGCATACGGTACAAAGCAAATTATAAAAAATAGATATGGTTCAATGATTGATTTAAACAGAAAGTTTGAAAATATTACAAATTATACTAATCCAAAGGATTTGCTTACTACTTCTAATGGGAAAAATCAGCTCGGCGATTGCTATGAAGTAATGTCAAAGCCAGAGGGAGGAAATCCTCATTTATTGGAGACAATGGAATCTGTAAAATATTGTATGCCCTCATCACCAGAAGATTTGCAAATGTGGGGTAATAAACACAAGCGAGAAAAAGAAGATTTTGAATATTACCTCAAAACCGGACGACGTATGCCAATCAATATGTCAAGTTCAGGATGTGTGGGTTCTTATGAAGTAAGCGGCTATACTCGTAGTGATGGAAAGAAAATAGATAGTTATACAAGAACTTGCGGTGCAAAACATTCAGGACAAAGATAAGTGAATCTAAATATATTAAAAAAGTTGTTAATAGTTAAATTATTATAAAAAAAGCTGGATTGCCACGGCTCTAACGAGCCTAGCAATGACAGCAAGCTTGTAGTTTTACACCCAGTCCTTGCGAGTGAATGCGAAGCAATCCAGCTGATTATAAAGGAGATAAAAATGGAAAACAAAAAAGAATATCATATATTATGTCTAAGCGGAGGAAAAGACTCAGCAGCTTTAGCTTTATATATTAAAGAAAATTATCCAAAGATACACAATGAAATTCAATATTATTTCTGTGATACAGAACTTGAATTGCCAGAATTATATGATTACTTAAATAAATTAGAAATCTTTTTAGGCAAAAAAATTATACGATTAAAACCTCCAGTTAGTTTTCAACATATTTATGAAACACGAAATATATTACCGACTCCACAAAATCGTTGGTGTACCGTTGAATTGAAAACAAAAACTATTCAAAATATGTTAAAAAATATTATAAATAATGGTGATTGCAAACAGATTAATTTATATATTGGAATTAGAGCCGATGAAGCTCATCGTGTTAAAACCGCAACAAGTCATAAACCATTTATAAAAGAACATTTTTTATTTGTGGATAATGGACTAATAAAAAAAGATATTTATGATATTTTGAATAATTCTGGAATAGGTTTACCTGAATACATGAAATGGAAATCTCGTTCAGGATGCTTTTTCTGCTTCTATCAGTCAAAAATGGAATGGTTAAATTTGTATGAACATCACCCTGAACTATATAAAAAAGCTATGGACTATGAATATAAAAACTGCAAAGATATCAAAAAAGGGCATTTTGGTTGGCGTTCTGATATAACACTAGAAGAGCTTATCAAACCTGAAAATATAAAACAAATAAAAGAAAAATATATGAATAAAAAATTGGATAAAGAATCTAATTTTAAAAATTTGATAGAAATATACTAATTATTTTCTAGGTTTTACTCGAAATTCAGGAGTTAAATATAACCAATTATTAGGTATTTTATTCCACATTTTTTGGAAGTTGTTTTCAACTTCTTTGGCAATTTGGTCATCAACTACAATTAACATATTTTCATCGTTCACAAGTTCTGCAGTTGATGTCCAATTTGTTGAGCCTAAAATGGAAATATGATTGTCAATAACTGCATTTTTCATATGCATGCGACTGTTCCAATTTTCTATTTTTACTGGGATATTTGCGTTTCTTAATTTTTCATGTGGAGAATAACCATCTGCGACAAAATCTCCATCAAGAATAATTTTCACATCAACACCTCGAGCTTTAGCATTAACTAAGTCTTCAACTATTTTTCTGTGAGTCAAATAAAACATCGATATATGAATTGATTTTTTTGAGTTTCTAATTATGGGAATAACATAATTCGTAATGGCTTCTGTTTTTGGCGAAAAATATATTGAAATCTCTGTTTTTCCATTATTAAGTAGTATATGTTCATTATTGATAATTAATTCTTTATCATTGTGAAATTTCCCATTTACAAACATTTGTTCAAATTCTTTTTTATACAAATTTGCAATCTGTGAAGAATTAATTAAAATGGCAGAATTTGCATGAAATGTCATACAGCTTGAGGATACATTTGTTGAACCAGTCCAAACATATTTATCATCAACAATAAAAAACTTATTATGCATCAAAGCATTGCGCGCTCTTGTAAATTTGTCATACTGTTCTTTTTTTGCAATTGAAGATACGGTATCTGTTTTAAGTTCTTTAAAATATTTGAATAATTTTTTTGTATCGTTATATATTTCCGCTTCGTCTTTATCAACAACTCCTCTGATTTTAACACCTCTATTCTGAGCTTGAATTAATGCATCTAGAATGTCATCCTGTTCATTAAATCCATATAAAGCAAAATCAATCGTATAATTAGCGCTCCTAATAACATTTAGTAATGCTTTGCAATTATCCGAAGTACATTCATTTTGTGGAAATTCATTTTGTGTCGGATCTACAAAATATAAATTAATATCATTTTTCAATTTAATATTTTTGTGAGTGTAATTTTTATGTTTTCTGTCAGGAAGTTTATAACAGCAAGCTGCAGGTGAATATTTTTTAGATTGTTTTATTAATTCTTGTCGACTTGCTATCCAACCATTTTCGCAAGCGGTCTTATGATATTTACCGTTTTTCAAGTTTAGCACAACCAAATTAAGTTGATGTGCTTTTTCCATGTTAGCTCGGATTTTATTCCAGTTTTCATACGGTCTTAATTCTTCTGCTATATTTGATTTTGTATAAACAGTTGCAAGTCCGGCTTTTAAGACTTCTTGCTCGTAGTTTTTGCACTTCCCATGTCTGTTGCAATCATAATAAATCGACATTAGTGGGCGATTATTTGCATCAAATTTTCTTTCTGCGGTGTATTCAGCTTTTATATGTTTATTTAGTAATTCCTTTTTTGCAAACTCTTTGCCTAAATAGCCCAAGCCAAGAGCTTCATCCTGAGTCAAATTAAAACGTTTCATCTGCCAATCTAAATAAACATTTGGCTTGACTTCAAAGGTATCAATCCCATTTATTCGCACTCGTTCTTCTGCGTCAGCAATTCCATTTTTGTTAAAATCAATATAAACAGTATCACCATCAAGGACTTTTAAGACTTTAAAAGAGCAATCTTCAGCTGCATAACATAAGTTATGATAAGATATGAATATTAATATTGAGATAAAGGCTTTTTTTACATCTTTATAGTTCACAAACAGATTATATAACAAATTTTGAAGAACCCAAAGTTAAAAAGAAAATATGGCTAAATAAAATACGTTATGAATAGATGGTTTTACTTTTTATGTATTAAAAGACAAAGAAAATGAAGCTTATTATAAACAATATTTCCCAAACTTCACCGCTATCGGGGTTGATAAGAATTTAGAGCATATCATCTATTACTATATACTTCCTAATGACTATAATTATGATGGCGCAAGAGCGTATTATAAATTATAAGAAAGTTAAATTATTATGCATTTGAATTTAATCAAACGATTGAAAATTATTAATAAATTTAATTTTCATTGGATAATCTCTTAAATATTCTTCTTGTTCAATAACACTACTAGAAACTGTATTTTGTAAAAATAACCTTAAATTTGTTGCATTATCAGTAACTGTATTTTCTTTGATTTCATCAAGAGCAAACGAATTATCAATAGTTTTTTTATATGAATTCAGAAATAATCCTTTCCAATATGGCAGAATAGCATTGTTTATGTCTTGAATTTTTTCAGATCCCGTTAACTCAATGTAGTTATTTGTTGCTTCAGCTTTGTAAATTGATAGTAAATTAAAAATAATGCAAGGTTCTATTAGTAATACATCCTTTTTAGATAACGCATCTAAAGTAAGCTCTATTCGCATAAACAATTTTTCAATATCTCTTAAGCTTAATTTGAATAAATTGGTTAAAATAAAAATAAAATCGCATAATTTAATTGCTTCATCTGGAGAATTATTTTTTTGTTTGTAATTATAATATTTACCATGTTGAATAAATTTTTCAATTTTATTCCAAATTTTCATTAAATGTACTGCAATAAATTCTTTGGAGTTATATTCTGGCAATTGAAACTCGACATCAATGAATTTTCTCAAATAACCATTTTCTTCGCCTTTATTTATTCCATAAATTGTTCTTACAGAATTCTCAATTTGAATTTTATCAACTGCTAAAACAAAAATTATATTAGGAATTCCAAAGAAATGTTTAATAACTTCGAGTGTTTTAATTGTGTACATTGGATGGCATCGGTCTAATTCATCAATAAATATAATTATTTTCTTGTCCAGTTTTTTCTGAATAGATTGTAATTTTAGCTTGAATTCTTGAATTTTGGACTTTAATTCAAGATACTCCGATTCATTTAATTTTTTTGCTGGATCGAAATTTGCAGAGCAATTTACTATTCCCATATCAATTCCCACTTGAAAAGTTGTGCTTGAACATATTTTTTGAGCAAAATTTTTACTCCACTCAATATCTTTTTCAAGTTCTTTTGTTTGAGCACAATTTTCAAGTTTGTTCAATAATTCAACTAATAAAGGGATTAATGGTGAATGATAAAAATCAGATTCCCAGGCATTATAGAGAATGGAAATTGTGTCTTTTTCTATTAATTTTACTAAATTATTTATAAAATAGCTTTTTCCTGCACCCCAAGGAGCAACAACACTAAATACATTAACATCTGTATTTAATAAAATTTGTTTAAAATGTTCAGCGATGTTTTTTCTGCTTAACATATCATCTTCAAATGCTTCAGGAGTAATTTTATCTGCCATACTAACCTTAAAAATTCAATAATAAACCTAATCATGCCATATAACGCATTTAACTAAAGCTATTATAAATTATTTTCAATATGTTTTCAACTTTCGTGTATTTTCTTAATACACTTCAAATAGTGTTCGTTAAAATCTTTACACCCACAATTTAGTTCTATTTTCGTAAAAAATGGATACTTTTCTAATATCTTATCAGCGACTCTTTGTCCCGATTCATCATTATCTAAAAATAGTTCAAACTTTTTGTATTTTGTAAAATTTACTTCATCAATTTGTTTAATCAAACTATTAACACCGTTGCAAGGGGTTACTATATGATATAAATCTGCAATTCCTTTTTCTTTTAAGTATTGATAAAGTAAGTAACCGTCAAAATAGCCTTCTATAACCGTCAAAATCTGTGTTTTATCTGTGTATTTATTAATTTGTGCTAAATGGGTAGGACAGTCTTTTTCTCGAGTTAATTCTTTCTTACTAAAATCTAATGGGCGATATTCAAATCCAATAACTCTGGGTAAAAAGGAGTCTTCATATATATTAGTTTCATACTGAATTGTTGGAATTGCCCATCGATTTGCTTCTCGATTGATTCCAATTTTAATTTCTTCAGCAGTATTAGCAGTAATTCCTCTTTTCTGTAATAATAACTCTAACGCTTTTTTATCCCTTAAAAGTTCTGCATTATATGCTTCCATATCAAATGCAAAGTCTAAGAAGCGTTCTTCATCTGATTTCTGTTTTTCTTGCGTTTCAAATTCATTCAGTTCTAATTCCAATTCAAAATCAAAATTTTTATTATAATCTACTTTAAAATTTAATCCACCTTCATTTTGACTTATTGTTTTAAGAATAGTCCTTGAGTGTTCTGGGTTTGCAAAACAATACAAGATACCTTTATTTTCATTAAATTTTAAATTATCTTCCCCTCTGTCTTGGCAATAAGGGCATTGCCATTCATATTCTGCACCTCTTTTTCTAACAGGTTCGCCTAAATATTTTATAAGTACATCTAATGTTAAATCAGTCATTTTAATTCCTTTCGTTAATACAGTTATTACAGTTAAAGTATTGTTATTTTTGTCTTTTAATTGTTACTTCTTGTGTTACCCCGGTTAATAGCGCTAACCGGAGTAACATAGAAGCTAACCTTAAAAACAATCTCAATCCTTGCCATTAACAACTTTATCTGGTTTGCAAGCTTTTATAATATATCGGATAAAGATGGTAATGAGTTATCAATATCAATTTTTATTAAACAATATTGCATGCCGGAGTTGTTGTTAATAGGTGTTTCTTTAAATAAATACCCTTTATCCATTGCAATGTTTTTAACAACATCTATAATTTCATTAAAATTTTTCCTAAATTTATCTCGAGAAATACCAATATCAGAATGATGTTTGTATGTAAGCTCTGTTTTATTGAAAGATTCTCCAAGATGCTCAAAGAAGAATTGAAATGCTCTATCATATATGTCATTACTTTTTGTACGATAATTTAGTAATTCTTGTATATCGTTGCTTAAAAATTCGACTGTTGAAATTGCTTGTTTAACATCATTCGGATTAATTACCTCATCTGTTGGATGATTTAGACAAGCATATAATCCTGCCAGTTTAAGAGCCTTAAAATCTCTGGAATTGATTTCCAACTTTAAATATTTATTATCTGTATTATTGTAGATATCAATGCACTTTTTCTTGTAATTGTTAAGAATTTCTTTTGATTCAGGCAAAAGCTTATAAGAAGTATTACTAACTGTTGCTTTAAATTTTTCAAATAATTTATAACCCAATTTTTTCGCATTATTATTAAATATCCGTTCGGCTTCATAACTTAGATTATCACATTTAAGCACCGAATCAGCTTGAAATCCTATTGTAAATCTTCGGCTGAATCCAGTTTGCAGCAAACCTGAAATCGCATGCTTTAATTCTCCAAGAATTAAATTATGATCTGAATATAACAATGTGTTTACTGGTATATCTGTAATATCAGCTTCTCTGCTAAAAGTTTTTGTGCATTTATTTAAAATCTTGCCATCGTATGCTTGATATAAACAATTAATGAATAATTCTTTATCTGTTGTAGAAGCTTGAATATACTTTCCAAATTCTGTAATTGTTATAAATAAACTTCCAAAATCAGCTTGTTTAAAAGCTTTAGCATCAGCATATAATCCTTCTTGAGTACCATCTTGCATTTCAATAACTAAATTTCGAAATTTTTCCATCTCATTGGATATATAATTTTCTCGCAAAGTTTCTTGTTTGGAAGTTGAGTATTTTTCATCCGCAATAACTTTGATTTCATTAACTTTATTATCATAAAAAGCTTTTGCACTATTTTTAAACCAATTTATGAAATCTTTAAAAACGAGTTCGTTATAGTCTTTTACAATTCTATCTTTACCAAATCCACTTGATACAAATACCATACTAAACCAATTTGGAATAATATATCTGCCAACCTCATCAATTAAAATTCTTTTACTTGTTAACATTTGAGCGGTTTTAACAATGAGAATATTTAGAATAACACTTGGTTTAAGATTAATGTATCTATTGCAAAAAAGAGTATAAATTTCTTCCAAGCAAGCCGGCATGGATGGTGTATTTTGATTGATATTCATTATGCTACCTCCTTATTATTTTCAATCCAATCAATAAAACTTGAAACCTTAATATAGATTCTGTTTCCAATACGTCTTGTGACTTTTGAATTAAAATCATTTCTGTTATAGAAAATCAATTGTCTAATAGCTCCAACGCTTGGAAACTGATAGTAATTATTCCATTTTGAGACTGGAATAAGGTCTAAATTATTTTGGTTTGACATTTTTGTATCCTTTCTTTATTTGTCATTATTGTGTACGCACTACAACTAAGCCTGTAAAATCAGCGTACTTTGATTTTATGGCTGTTTATAAATATTTGTGCACCTATATTTATTTGCTAATTAAAAAAATCTGTTTATCATGTGTATCTCCTTTTGTTTTATCTTATGTACACATTAAAACAGATTTTGAATTTGGTTTGGAAAAATCCTAAACTAAAATTAGTTCGGGATTATTTTTAATAGCTTTTTTAGTGCTTTTAAATTCTTATTGATATCTTCAAATCCCTCTTGTGTAGGGTTATTAAGATAGAACGTAAAAGCAAGACTAGATTGTTGTATTAGGTTTTGAACTTGTGTATATTTATCAACTATTTTATCAGTGATTGTTAATGCATTTTGCATAGGACAGCATTTGGATTGATTTTTTTTAATCCAATATTCCATATCAGAAAGAGTGTTTAAGATAGTTTTATCTGATTTACCTTGAGTTATTTCTAGAGAAAATCTCACAATTTCTAGTCCGCCTTGGCGTTGTGTTGTATTATCTAAAAATGTATAAATTTCATCTACAGAGTTAAAATCGTGCTGACAAAATAATAATTGATACATTCTTGGACAATTATCAAAAATGTAGTTTTTAAAAATATTAAACCAGTTTTCTTGTATTGGGAATAAACAAGAAATAGCGTTTGATAAAAGGTTATACAATTTTTCATCTAGATTAAGATTTCCCATATTTCTAATAATTTTTTCTGTAGAAAAGTTGTGATAAGCTGAATTTGTGATAAATTTCACTAATCTATATTCATCAGATACAGCATTATACATTTTCCTGCATTTTTCCCATTCGGAGTTTTCTTTATCTGTTTTAGAATTATATTGTTGTTTTTTATCTTTAATTTCTATTGTTTCTACTTCACAGCAATCTCCCATAAGATTATGAATCAATTTTGCTCTATAGTTTAATGATTCAAGTTTAATTTTATATAATGAATCAAAACAATTATTAGCAAAAGATGTTAACAACCATAACCAAAACCAGTATTCTCTATATAGATTTTTGATATTAGCCCAAGGAGCTTTTATTCCAACTAACCCATTAATTTCTATTAAGGTATCTTCTACAGTACATTGATCTAAATATAAATCAATTCTAGTGGCAATTAATTCTTTGAATATTGCTTTTGCATCAATAGTAAAGAATTCACTTAATGGATACTCAAAAGACTCTTCAATGGTTCTCATATTTTGATGTAGGTCTATTTGAAGGTGAATAAGGTTAATTAATGTATGAGTGCTTAACATAACCTCTTTAAAATACTTATAAGTTATAGGTTTCGTGTAATCTATTTTCTTGTACTGGTAAACTTTTTTCCAGAAATTTTCATCATTAGAATTGATTTTTGATCCTACAGGTATTAGTTTTAGGGCTTTTTGAATATTTTTACAATATGAATCAACGTATTCTTTTACATCTAAATTATAAGTATCTTCAATTAAATCCAGCCAAAAGTTCTTATCAAAATAGTTATCAATAGTATCATCTAGTTTATACGTCATATTTTACCTGTGTGGTGTTTTGTACAAAATTGTTCGAAAATTATTAAAAGGTGCTTAAAAACATCATTAATATAAAATTTAAAGATTTTTTTGATATTATTAGGCAGATTTAACCATTTAGTTATCTAAGGATTGGTATATTTTATATAGTAATTTGAGTTTTTTCTCCTCAGATGAATGTAAAAGTTTTTCAAATTCTTTTTTTATATATTTTGTGCTTTGGTATTCATCAAAATTAAACAATTCTTTCAACTCAATGTTTAAAGCATTAGCAAGATTAACAAGAAGTTCAAAAGAAGGGTTTGTACCAGCAAGTTCAAGTTTTGCAATATGGTTTGTTGAATATCCAATTAACTCTGCAAGCTTTTCTTGTGTAAGTCCCCTTTTCTTTCGCAAAAATGCAATTCTTTTTCCTAAGATTATTAATTCATCATTCATATCTATACCTTTTCTATTCATGGTAGTGTGAATTTTAAGTTTTATAAATTGAATGGCAATCAATAAAAATTATCATGATATAATCATGTCATGATTGAATAATAAGATAATTTACTCATCTTGTGAATAATAAAGGAACAAAATTTATGGCTGAAAGTTTGATTGAACAGTTACCAAAGATAGTTGCAGAAGGTAAAAAAGAAGTTGAAAAAATAATGGAGAGATTGGAGAGTAATAATAAAATCACGCTTCAAACAAATGAATATGTATTACCAGTAAAAAAAGAAGCAAATTTATTTCAGGGGCGTTATCAGGATATTGATGGACAAAATTGGTTCAATAGGCTTTGTTATGGTGATAATTTGTTAGTTATGCAAGCGCTTTTGAATGGTGATGAAGCAACTGGGCTACCATCTATGCGCGGAAAGATTGATTTAATCTATATCGACCCACCTTATGATTCAAAAGCAGATTATAGAACTAAAATTACACTTCCTGGCTTTGATATTGAACAAAGACCAAATGTCATGGAGCAGTTCGCATATTCTGATACTTGGAAAGATGGGACAGTTTCGTATTTGAAAATGATGTATCCTAGGTTATATCTAATGAAAGAATTATTATCTGAACAAGGTTCTATTTATGTTCACCTTGATTGGCATGTGGGTCATTATGTAAAAGTCATAATGGACGAGATTTTTGGAAAAGATAATTTTTGTAATCAAATTATTTGGAAAAGAGCGACTTCTATTGGTGCCAAAGCAAAGTCAAATATGATGGCAAGAAATTGTGATTATATCTATTTTTATTGCAAAAATTATAACAATATTAAATATAATCAGACATACTTACCCTACTCAAATGATTATATTGAAAATTACTTTAAACATATTGATAAAAATGGACGACGTTATCGGATTCAATCTTTGGGTGATTACACAGAAGAGTCAAAAATAAAATTTAGAGAAGAAGGTAAAATTTACGTTAGCTCAAATGGTAAGGAAGCATTAATACAGTACTTAGATGAATCGAAAGGTGTAGTATTGGATGATTTATGGAACGATATTAAAGGTTTGCAGTCAAAAGCCTTTCAAAAACAAAATTCAACAGAAAATTATAATTATCCAACTCAAAAACCTGAAACATTATTAGAAAGAATAATAAAGGTTTCTTCGAATGAAAATTCTATTGTTGCAGATTTCTTTGGAGGTAGCGGAACAACCGCAGCTGTTGCAGAAAAATTAGGCAGACGATGGATAACTTCGGATTTTGGTAAGCCTGCAAATATGATTATGCGAAAGCGTCTTATCGACCAAGAGGCTAAACCTTTCTTATACCAAGCTGTTGGAGATTATCAGAAAGAAGTGTTTGCTACTACTAAAGAATTTAAACGTGTTGGTGATTTATCTCAAGTTGTCCTTAATCTCTTTGGTGCAATGCCGTTTTTTGACGAAAATGCACCTAAAAACTTAGGTCAAATCAAAGGTTCAAGAACTCTTGTTTACGTAGATAGTCCTAATAAAATGACAGGTTTATCAACTATAAAAAAAGCTCAAGAACTTAAAGAAAGTTTTATGGGAGGATGGAATAAAGTAATAATTTTGGGTTGGAACTTTACTTTTGATATTGTCAATATCTTAAAAGATCTTGACCGTTCTCAAGTAGAAGTGTTGGTAATACCTCCTGATTTATTAGACAAATTAAAATCAAAAGCTAATTTTAAAAAACTTATTGATTCGAACAAAATCAGATTTTCATCACTTCAATATTTAACAATCAAAGAACCAAAAATAAGTCCATATTCTTGTGATATAGATGAATTAGAAATAGAACTTGATAATTATGTTCTTTTATCACCTGATGCATTACCACTTGATGATAAATACAAAGAACAATTACAAAAAATTATTGCAAATGAACCGCTTGCACTCATTGAATACTGGAGTATAGACCCTGATTATGACGGTGAAACCTTCAGAAGCAAGTGGCAAGATTACCGAGAAAATACACACAACGACAACGACCCATTACGAGTAATCAATTGGGCTAAAATCCAAGTACCACATAAAGAACATAGAAAAATCTGTGTTAAAGCCGTTGATGTATTTGGTTTCGAAAGTGTAGTAGTTAAGGAGGTTTAAGAAATGCCAACACTATTGAATACAGGAACAAAAGAAATTCCTTTAGATTTTGCCAAACAACTTTCTCAAATTGTAAATCAAGAATGGGAAAGTGGAAGTTTTCTACAAAAAGTTACCCCTGTTACTCAAGATTTATTAAGATATTGGTTTAACTCAGCCTTTTGTGATACTCGATATATAAATTTCCACAAAGGACAAAAACAGGCTATACTTAATGCAATTTATTGCCATGAAGTTTTAAAGGCAGATTCTATACTTTCTATGTATCAACAAGCAAGCCAAGATTTATTGACTCCTGATTTTTTTAATTATATTGCAGGAGATAAATTTCAACACCCTAAATATTGCGTAAAAATGGCAACAGGTACAGGCAAAACGTTTGTTCTCAATGCTCTATTAATTTGGCAATACTTGAATGCAAAATTTAAAGAACTTGAAAGTGAAGTTAAGTTTACAAAGAATTTCTTACTTGTTGCTCCAGGGTTGATTGTTTATGAACGTTTACTTGACGCATTTTTAGGTAAAGAACAAGAGAATGGTACAAGAGATTTTGACACCTCTGATATTAAAAGAAATGAAAACTTATTTATTCCTGAAAGATACAGACAATCTATTTTTGGCTTTATCCAAAATAATGTTGTTAAAAAAGAAGAAATCGGAAAGAAAATAACTGGAGATGGGCTTATTGCAATAACAAATTGGCATTTGCTTGCTGGAGTTGAAGAAGAGGAAGAAATTGAAGTTTCTCCTTTGAATGACCCTAGCAGAGTAATTAAAGATTTACTTCCAATTACTCCTGGAACGACTGCAGGACATGACTTGAACACGATTGATAGTCGTTTCTTAAAAGGTGGGGAATTAGAATATTTACAATCTTTAGAAAATATCTGTGTATTTAATGATGAGGCGCACCATATTCACGAAAACAAACAAAATGGTATTGTTTCAGAGGTTGAATGGCAAAAATCTTTAAACTTTATTTCTGAAAATAAAGGTAGAAACTTTATACAAATAGATTTTTCTGCGACTCCTTACGATGTTACAGGCTCTGGACAAAAACGAACAAAACACTATTTTCCTCATATTATAGTAGACTTTGCACTAAAAGAAGCAATTAGAGATGGTTTGGTTAAAACTATTGCAATTGATAAAAGAAAAGAAATTGCAACTTTAGAAAATGAAGATTTAGATTTTAAAGCCATTCGTGATGGCAAAAATGTTATTGACCTATCTGAAGGTCAAAGATTAATGCTTAGAGCTGGACTTTCCAAATTAAGGATTTTAGAAGAAGAATTTACAAAAGAAGCTGAAAATAAATATCCTAAAATGTTGATTATTTGTGAGGATACAAAAGTTTCACCTCTTGTTTGTGAGTTCTTGAAATCTGAAGGTTTAACCGATGATGATATTATGCAAATTGACTCAGACAAAAAGGGTTCAATAAAAGAAACAGAATGGAAAGAAGTTAAGCAAAGATTATTCAATGTTGATAAGCATTCAACGCCCAAAGTTATTGTATCTGTTTTAATGCTTAGAGAAGGCTTTGACGTAAGTAATGTTTGTGTAATTGTACCATTGCGTTCTTCACAAGCTCCTATTCTATTAGAACAAGTTATCGGACGTGGTCTACGTTTGATGTGGAGAGAAAAAGATTATCAAGATATAAAAGCTGAAAACCGCCATAAAATGTTTGTAGAAAAACAAAGCCCAAGTAATTATCTTGATATACTTAGTATTATTGAACATCCTGCATTTATTCAATTCTATGATGATTTAGAAAATGGAATGATTGTAGAAGAAAAAGAAATGCCAACAAAAGAAAATGTGCTAGGCGATATTATTACAGTTGGATTAAAAGAAAATTATCAAGATTATGATTTTTATATTCCTACAATTGTTTCAGACAAAGAAGAAGTTTTAAAACTTGGAGAATTAAAAACCGATAGTTTTAACAAACTTCCTTGGACATTGGAACAATTAAAGGGAATGGCAAAAAATTATGGTGATGAAAGTTTTTATTCAGAAGAAATGACTGTTAAAACAAGATTTGGAGATTACAGAGTTTCTTCTCAATTATTTAATGCACAAAGCTATAATGAATTTTTAGCAAGAATGCTTGATGCAATAACAAACAATATCGCTAGAGTTGGAGGACATTCCTCTTATCCAACAATGCAAGTTAATCAAGTTGCATTGATTGAGGTTATAGATAATTACATACGAACAAAATTATTTGGAGAGCCATTTAATCCAAATGAAAGCAACAACTGGCGTGTTCTTATGATTGCAAAAGTTGGAATATTAGAACATATAATGAAAGAAGTTAGTCAATCTGTATATGATATGCAAAATAATATTGAAGTAACTGACGCAACAGTTATTAAAACTTCTTTCTCGCAAATTAGTAGTTTAAAAATGAGAGAAAATTTTACACTTGATATAAGAAAATCAATTTATGAAAAAACGGCTTTTCCTTCAAATAAAGGCGAATTTGAAAAAGATTTTATGTTATTTGCCGATAGAGATGTTGAGGTTGAAAGGTTTTTGAAAATCAATGAAAACTATCATACATTTGCGCATTTAAAATATATTAGAACAGATGGGCTTTTGTCATCTTATTATCCTGATTTTATAGTTATGATTAAGGATAGTATTTATTTTATAGAAACAAAAGCTCAGAAAGATCTTGACAATGCAAATGTAAAACAAAAACAAAAAAGTGCATTAGATTGGTGTAAAAAAGTTAATGAACTTCCATCTTGTGAGCGAATGAATGCATTTTGGAATTATTCATTATTAGACGATACGACTTTTTATTCAATGCAATCAAGGGGTGCTAGTACAAAAGAAATCTTGGAGTATTGTAAATTAACAAATGGTAAAATTGAAGGTAAATTATTTTAATGAAATAATGAACTTTTTGCACAAGAAATCGTTTTACTATAGAAGGTGTAAATATGAAAAAACTTTTTAGCTTACTAATATTATTCTTTCTTTTAACATCAATCGCTTTTGCAGGCAACACTTATGACAAATATGGTTCAAAAACTGGGTCATACAAAACAAATGGTTCTACAACAACTCATTATGATGCTTATGGTAGAAAAACAGGCACAATCAAATCTACTTCAAGTGGTTACAATACTTACAATGAATACGGCTCAAAAACAGGTTCAGTAAAACAAACTTCTTCTGGCTATAACAGCTATGACCAATACGGAAGAAAGACAGGTTCATATAAAACAGGCTCAAACGGAACAACTACAATCTACGATTCTTACGGAAGAAAAACTGGCACACTTAAAACAGATTCCAGTGGTCGTACAACTCAATATGATGCTTATGGCAGAAAAGTTGGAAGTTATAAATGAAAGCATGCCATAAACATGAAGCATGCAAATGATATATGAGAAAAGTTTTACAAAACTTAATATTGATTTTTTGACGAATAAATATCTCTCAAACGATTATTATGTCTGATTTTTAGGTAAAAATGAATGGCGTAAAATTACAAGTGTGTAGATACTACACTTATCTTGTAGAGTTTTGCTACATACGTTATAATATTAATGTAGATTTGAAGCCTTTGAGCTAATTATAAAAGGAGGTTACGCGAGGAACAGAAAGAGATATAGAGGTAAAAAAAAGAATTTTATGCTAGGCACAAAATTCTTAAAAAATATAATTTTTCAAAAATAGTTTACCTCAAACAGATTCTAATGGCAATAACAAGAGTAATATTTCTTATTACTTTATTTTGTGTTGCTCTACAAGCTTTAAAAGAAGCGTATCACCAGATGACACGTTAGTATTTGGTACAAAAAAGAAAGGACTTTATAATGGCAAAGCGTTATAGAAGTGCTGTTACAGGTAAATTCGTTAAAAAGGGATATGCAATTAAAAATCCTAAAACGACTGTATCTGAAACGATAAAGAAAAATAAATAGATGAAGTAGGAGAAAAGGAATAAAAACTCCTTCCTGCTCGGAAAAGCTGTATATACTCTGAGCTTTTATTAATTTTGCAAGGGTTAGAATTTTAAGGAGAATAAAAATGAACATTGATTTTAAACAATATTTTAAACTGAAACAAAAAGAAGAAAATTTAAATTTTGTGAACATCCCTTTGAATACTGATGTAGAACTTTACATTGATCCTTTGGTGCTATCAAATCAAAAAGGTGAATGGTATGTAAGAGCTAGTAATTTAATAGTAGATTTTTTTGAAGAACTTCTTAATGCAATAAAGAATCAAGATGACAAAAAAGCACTATATTTATTTAGCAAGTTGCGAGAGCCAAATGAAACTCATTTTGGATTATCAAGCAATATGCCTGATGGCTGTGGCATCGGAAACGAGCAAGCTTTAGATCTTTTAATTCGACTTAAGAAAAGTAAGGCGGTACAAACTGGTCATTTAAAAGACTTGTCCGATTGTGAACTCTTAATTAACGGTATAGGATCGGATAAAATCTCGGATATAGTTACCAATATTATTCGAGGAATGCTTATTGAATATACGGAAGAGCAGTGTAAGCAGTATCAAATTCCAGTAAAAGAGATAACAAGCAATTTTTTCTGGTCAAGTGAAACTAAAACTTGGATTAGACGGAAATCAATGTTGCCTCATTTTATGAATAAACCTGTCATTCTTGTGCCAAAGAACATCGTTCGTAGGCAAACTAGTTCAAATTATCAGAATGTTTATGAAAGAATTATTGAAGCGTTGCAAGAATCTCATTTATCCTTAAATACAAGCTTAGTAAGGGTTTTAAAGAACGGTAAAAGAGTTGTGTCAAAGAAAAGTTTAAAAGAACGTTACAAATGCTCAAAAGAATTTGTATTTGCTTACATTGATGAAAATCCTGAGTTTTTAGCAAAATATAAGAGAACACGATATTAGGGTAGATTATTCTACCCTTTTTAAATTAGCTTTTGTTATTCTTTTAAGTTCCAAAGAGTACTTTGGGAGAATTGCTAACTAAAATAAGTAGGGGGGCTAGTTGTTTTTATCCTCAATTTGCTTAGGTTTCTTTTGCTTGGGTAAATAATTCTCATCAGAAACAACTTTTTGACCTGTGCGCTCTTCAAAATCTTCTTTAGCGCGTTTTGCAATATTACCACCTATTTTAGCACAATTTTTATTTTCTTCAATGCCTATTGCTTCATTGTTTTCTGCAACTTGTCTTGTAGAAAGCTCTGCTAGAGCAGTAAAAAGAAGTTCTGCTTCACCCATATGGTCGCGCAAGTTTTGAGACTTTAATCCTTTGAGGTTTTTATGTTCTTTTACACTTAATCCACTCCATTCTTTATGAATGATATTTGTAAGAATTGCAAATTCTTCATTTTCTGTTATTTCATGGTCTTTCCAATAGTCTGTCAATTTATTTCTGGTTTCTTGTCCTGTCATGCGTTGTTGAATCCATTTGTCAGAACGCCCCAGTTGTTTATAAGTTTCTCGAGCTCTATCAATTGCAGTTGACGGATCTGCCATTTCTTTCATCCGTTCATAACCAACTTTTGCGAGCCATTGTTTTACAGGTTCTGCTTTAGGACTGGGTACTGATTGAATAATACGCAAGATTGTTTCAACATCGGTGCAATCGGTTTCTCTTTTTTTGCCATCAGGAGCAACTATTTTCAACCGTACGATTTTATCGTACACTTGACTAAAGCCTTCTTCACTAGAGAGTTTTGACTTTAAATCGCTCCAATATCTTTTAGGGTTTTTACTTTCAGTTAGTACTGCAATAATATCTATAATCGAGAAAAACCATTTTTCTTGTTTTTCATCATATGATGAACGGATATTACTCTGTTCAAAAATTTTAATTTCTTCTTTCATTAATTTCCTTTCTTAAAAATTCCTGTAAAATTGTATCACCAGTTGCTTCTATAGGTTCTCTTAGATTTTCAGCTCTCAAATGCGAATAACGGTTAGTCATAGCTGGACTCTTATGTCCTAATGTCTTTTGAGTTATCGCCTGAGAAATTCCACCCATAGCTTGATAGCTAGCATGTGTGTGTCTTAAATCGTGGAATACAAAGTCTTCTATTCTACATTTATCTACAACTTTTGGAAATATTTTACCAATCAAATGTTCTTTTGGCTTGCCTTTATCGTTCATAAAGACATAATCGTTTTTTAAACGTCTTATTTTGCTTTGATTTTTGAATTCTAATAGTTCCTTATATAACCATTCATGCATTGGTGTACCACGGTTGGTTCCATTTTTTGTTTGCATAAAATAGAACATTCTGTGCTCAAAATCTACTGTTGCCCAGGTTAATTTAAGAATCTCGCTTTTTCTTGCTCCGGCAAGTAATGCAATTAAAGTACATAGATACAATTCGTGATTTGTATTTTCACATTCTGTAAGCAACTTCTTGATTTCATCCAATTCTAAACAGCGTTCTCTGGCATTATTTTCTGTAAGTTTTTTAACTTTTTCCATTGGATTAATATCAATAATATCAAGATCAATTTTGGCAAAGCTGAATACAACACTTATGCATTCCAAGTATCGATTAACAGTAGCGGGAGAGATAGTTTTTTCAGTAAATTTTCTTTCATTATTCGTTGTAGGAATTTCTTTAGGTTTCTTTGCCAATTTTTCTCTGCATTCAATCAATGTAGCAGATGTAATATTCCTAACATATAATTTACCAATCTCTTCCCTGAACCAATCTAGAGCGCGTTTAAATTCACCTTGTGCTTTTTCTTTTTTCTTAGGTAGTTCTAGCTCTATGAATTTATCTATCAAATCATTCATTGTAAGTTTTTGAAGCTTACGTTTAGGAAAATTTATTCCTTCTTTAATTTTGCTTTCAGCGCTATTAGCCCATTCTTTGGCGTCTGTAATTCTATCAAAGGTTTTTGTTAATGTTGGATGTCCTTTGATTCTTATAATAACAGTGTAACTTGTTTTGCCATTTTTCTTAGTTCGTTCTTGGATAACAGCCATTTGTTTTGTTCCTTAGTAAAATTTTGCTACATTTTTGCTACAGTAAAATCTAAAAATTTGCAATAAATTTATAAACTTATAATATCATGCATTTCGCTATGAGTCAATAATATTAAGCATTTTATTGTTCAATTCTTTTGAAGTTTTTTGTAAATTTTATGCTGCCTACTGTCTGTTAACCGGTAGGTTGTTGGTTCGAGTCCAACCTGGGGAGTTTTTCTTTTTATGGGGGTTTCAGCCTTATTTATGTTTTCACAAGTAGTTCGATTATAATATTTAGTTTGATTACAAAAGTCGAAAGTCAATAAAATCAACACTTTTGGCTTTTTAATATGTTTAGATACGGAAAATCATACCATTTTGAAGTTCGCTTTAACTTCCGACACTTTCTATTTTGAAGAAAGTTGATATTACTGCATTTCACATTAGTTTGATTATCACACACAGTTTGATTATTACACTTTTAAATTTTTTTATTTTTTTGAACTCGGAAGAAAAATTTATGAAGTTGGAAGAAAAGTCGGAAGAAAAATTTTTACCAACTTATAATTATAATATTCCATCCATCATGTCATTTAGTGCAAGTTTTGCTGTACGGATTGGAGTTGCATAAGATGTTCCATCAAGTCGCATCCCTTTTGGGAATACGGAATATGCTATATCATCCATACACTCGCCTCCATTTTCGAATCCCAATTTTTGCATATACTTCCATAATTCCGGTTTTTCATTACAAGCCTCAAGAATATCGCCCAGCTTCATACCAACAAAAGGATTTTTTTCACTAAAAACGATATCCGTTCCAGATTGTCCGGTAATATTAATACCATTAGAAGTTTGAGTTATTAAAAACTCACCTTGTTCATAATGTTGACAAAATTTCGAATTTTTGGAAGAAGAAAAATCTGAAATAACTCCTCGTTTATCTAACGAACCAACTCCTTCTGCTGTATTTGAATTAAGAAGAAATCTATTAACAGCTTTCCTACGAAATATTCCGCCGTCACTATTACCACTTGCAAATAAAACCCTGCTTCCACGCAATGAAGTTAATTTATCAACTTCTTCGCATACTTTCTTGTATATGGGCTCACAAGTTTCTGTTATATCAAAAGTTTCCGAACCCATTGAACAATTAATATAATCATACTTTTTACCTTGTTGTAAATTTTTTAGATGGCTAATAACTTTGTCGTTATCTATGCGAGAAGAACCGCTATAACATCCCGTTTCAAATATTGTATATCTTGCAAATGGATTACTTCTTTTAGCGAATATTTCAACCGCTTTTGCATGGGATAATTCACCCAATTCTGTAGGAAGATTTTCTTTTTTAAGACCCGTCATATCTAAAAACTCGGGTAATTCAAATGCACTTCCATAGTTATTATCAAGAATTGCAATCTCTTTAGGCATTATTGTTGTTTCTTTTACAAATGCACCATCTTGATCGAGAATTCGAACGAGGATTTTCCCATCTTCTGTTTCCCCTTGTTTTAGCAAGTTATAGATCTTGCCGTCTTTTGGATTTGTCCATTGAACTCTTGAATAACTGTCTTCAATAGATGTAGATGTTAGTCGTCTTAAATCTTCTGCTGTAGCTTTTGAGAAGTTGGAGGTTATAGGAGATTTAATTTGTCTTGAAGCTATTTTGTTCATCTCCCTTGCCTGCTTCATTTCGGCAGTACAAAATCGAGGTAATGCAAAAGTTTTACCTGTTGGTGGGTAAGTTAATGTCGGATTTATTCCATGAAAAATTGATGTCGGCTTACTCAGTAAAGAACGACTACTTCCTGTTTTTAAAAAAGTAGTAACATCTTTTGCAAGACTTAATCCTAAATCAATTTTTCCCATATAAATCCCCTTAATTTTCCTATATTTATATAAAGTATTTTTCTTTATACAATTTGCTTGGTTTGTAAATAATGTAAATAGAAGTTTTATAAAACATACTTTGACTATTAAAGGGTATGGTAAACTTTTTCACTGAAAACATTTCGTTTCGACGATTGGGAAAATCTAAATTTGTCAATGTATCATTGCATTAGAAACCGATTTTAAAAGTCTGTCAATCGCACAGTCTTGCATTCGCTCATGACATACGATAAAATTAATAATGACGTAGGTAAGTTATTTATTAATTTACTATTGAATAGAAAATGCTTATTGATATTCAAGTAAAAAATCAAAATGTTTGGTTCGGTTTCAACCTGCGGTAACTTTCAAACATACTGTGAAAATATCTCAAACCAAATGATAATGGATAAGTTTTTTATCAGAAAAATTTTTAAGTTCTTTGGAGTTATTAGATTTTTTCTAAATCTTTTCTTGCATTAGTTATTCCATCAATACTAAATTTTTCTTGCAAAACAGTCATAAGAGATGGATTTAGTAATATTGGCGTACATTTGCCTACAAATACATGTGTTTTTTCCTGTTGAGCAAAATAAATCATTTGAGAGATTGAATTACGGTCGCATTTAGGGAAAAATGCACTGATTGGTAAATCGTAATTTTTAATATCATCGTAGAATTTAACCATGCAATAAGAATCAAAACAAGCATTAATTGTTATGACATTTTCTTTTTCTATATTATAAGAAAATGAGATTATTAGTGTATCATTTGGTGCAAGTTTAATTAATTTTTCAAAATAAGTTTTTTGCTCAAGTGAATATCTTTCAAGACCAATTAAAATTATGCGTTTATAATTTTTGCTTTCAATTTGTTCTTTGATTTTATTATGTATTTTTTCGTAATCACAGCCGATTTTAACGCTTTCACATTGCTTTCCTGTTTTAAACCCTTTTGCGTTTTCACTGGCTTCGATTACTTTTGAAAAATCATTGTTTTCAATTTGTATAACGCCTTTTGGGCAAGTATAGTCTGTAGTAAATAATAATCCGCGATAAAGATTTTCGATATTATGGAGCGAATGTTTTGTTAGGATAATTGCTCCAGGGAAGGTTGCAAAATCAAGAAGACAATTTTCAACCCCTTGTCCGTATTGTCCTTTAAGGTTTTTATATTCGTTGAACACTGGAAAATTATGTGCAATCATCATGTCATCGTGAGTATAAACATCAATATCAGTTTCTTTTAAAGCTTCAAGAATGGTTTCAAGTTCTCTAATATTAGAACCTACAACCAATACAGCCTTTGATGGTACTGTTGAGAATGAAACTTCTGCTTCCTGCATTTTCCCATAACGTTCTTCTTGTGCTAAACGAACAAGATGCATTATTTCATTATTAACTACTGCAGAGGATTTTATTTCAGTTTTTAAACTTTCTATAGCAGTGGCCTCGCCTATTTTATTTAAAAGCTTAAGAATAGTTAAATATCCTTTGTCGTAATTTTTATCAAAACTTTCTAAATCCATAAGATTTATACTTATGCTTTTTGCAATAATAAGCATAATTTTTTGTAAATCTCTGATTTCAGGATTCATTGTTTCGACATTTTTTTTGATTTCGCTTTCTCCATATCTAATAGCAGAAATCACATCTTTTGTTTCTTTAAATAATTCAAGATTACCAATTTTATCTTTTGCAAAGTCTTCTTCTCCGCAAATATCGTTATATTTTTCAATTATTGCAGGAAGTTCTTCTTTAAACCTTGTAACAGCTGCTGTAAAACTGTTTTCGGTAAATTCAGGATTTGAAACAGCAATTGTAATTGTATTAAGAATAAGAGACTCAACTTTTTTATCAATAATCTCTTGTTGATAAAGATTAAGTGCATATTTAGTAATGAATCTCAGATACATTACTAAGACTGCTTGTAATGCGTATGTTCTGGGATTGATTGAACAAATCCCTTTTGAGATACAACTGTCATATTGGAAATCATTTGTCATATCTTTATGATAAATCGCGTTAATAAAAAATAAATTGCCTTGATGGCGGTAATTTGTTTTTAGATTGATTTAAGTTTTGGATTTGGGATTCCGTAATATTCAACAGGTACAAACATATTAGAGTTATCTCTTGTGAAAATTTTTGTTGAATTTATAACTGTTTTAGTGTTTAGAAAATTGTCTTCATAAATATTATGAACTTGTGGAACCATTATTGTAGTTTTTCCTGAGACAACGGGTATCATTGTTGTATAGGAACCGGTGCTTGTTTGAGGAATGTTAGATTCAGCAGAATTATTTAAACGTTTTACGAATTTTGCAGGTTTGTTAAAAAAATCTTTTGTTAATTCAATAGTATCGTTGGCATATTTTATGTAACTGGAATCTTTCAAAATTTTCTTACTTTCAAGAGCAATTGAGTCGACTCTTTCTGTTACAATCTGCGGTATGTATTTTTCAGACATTTCTTGGTATGGGGCTTTTTTACAGGAATTAACTCCCATTGTTAAAACACCTGCCATAAAAAGACTTCTAATTTTCATATACACTTCCTTAGTTAAAATTAAGATTATATCTTATATTATAATCAGTAAAAATTAATTTGCAGCAACTGAGAATGCTTTCTTCAAGGAAAGAAAAGTACACCGTGATATAATGTATTTATGGACAACTTGGAACAGGTTAAAAAAGCTGTTGAGATAGAGGTAAAACATAAATATATTAATATCAACGGGAAAAGCCGCAATTTTTCTTCGTTTATATGTTCTGTTTTAAGAAAAGAAATCAAGCTTTATCCAGATAACCCAAAATGGAAAGTTCTGCTTGAGCATTTTGAAAGATATCACATGGAGACAGTTCCTTCACGCAAAAAATCTTTGGAAAGACTTGTTTCTGTAATAAAAGCACAGTATATTGCGCCGCCTGAACCTGAACAGCCGACAGAGAAAAAACCGTTGTCAGGTTTAGATGTTATGTATATAAAGGGCGTTGGACCTAAGATTGCTTATATGTTGAATAAGCTTGGAATTTATACTGCAAGTGATTTGCTGTATTATTTCCCGCGCAAACACATTGATTATTCAACCAGAACCCGAATCAAAGATTTGGAAGAGGGTATGACTACTACGATTTTTGGAATTATTAAATCGGTTGAGGCTTTTACGACTAAAAATAATCTGGGTGTTATTAAAGTAAAAATTGCAGACACTTCAGGCAGCATTAATTTAAGTTTTTTTGCTTCAAAATCTTCCAAATTTGTAATGGAAAGAATGAAATCGCAATTTCCAAAAGGCTCGGGTATAATGGTTTCAGGTGTAGTTAAACTAAATTCCTATGATGGAAGATTAACTCTGGATAAACCGACTTATTCAATAATGGATGATGAAGCTCTGGCACCTTCAAATTTGAATCTGGCGCGTATAGTTCCTATTTACCCCTTGAGTGAAAATCTTAGTATAAAAACTTTGCGTAAAGCTATTAATAATGTTTTAGAAACTTATGCAGATGAAATTGATACGGTTTTGCCGGAGTTTCTTCTAAAAAAATATAATATTATGGAAAAGCGCGAAGCATTACGGCAGATTCATTTTCCTGATAACAAGGAAAAGCTTGATATTGCAAGGTTTTCACTTGTATTTGAAGAATTCTTTTTAATCCAATTGAAACTTGCACTTTTGCGAGAGGAGAATAGTAAAAATCTTGCTTCAATCCCGCTTGAAATCAAAAAAGACGGACTAGTAATGAATTTTATTAACTCATTGCCGTTTGAGCTTACAAGTGCGCAGCAAAGAGCTGTTAATGAGATTTTAAGTGATTTGAATTCTACAAAACCTATGCAGAGACTGCTTCAAGGTGATGTAGGAAGCGGGAAAACCGTTGTTGCAACGATTATGCTTTTAGCAGCAATTGAGAACGGTTATCAGGCTGCAATTATGGCGCCGACAGAAATCTTGGCACAGCAGCATTATAATAATATGTTTAAATGGCTTAATCCTTTGGGTATAAGGGTGGAGCTTTTTCTTGGAAGTAATACAAAAAAACGTCGTGAGATTGCAGAAACAAATCTTCGCAACGGTCAGGTTGATATTGCGGTGGGGACACATGCTTTGATTCAAAATAGCGTTGAGTTTGCAAATTTAGGTGCGGTTGTAATTGATGAACAGCATAGATTTGGGGTTAAGCAGAGACTTGCTTTGAGGAAAAAATCGCAGAGTCCGCAGATTTTGACAATGACAGCGACTCCGATTCCAAGAACTTTAGCTATTACAATGAATGGTGATTTGGATTTGACTATTATTGATGAACTTCCAAACGGCAGAAAACCTATTCTTACTTATATGACAAATTCACGCAAACAGATTGCTGATTTGATTCGTCGTGAGGTTTCGGAAGGAAGACAGGCTTATATTGTTTATCCGCTTATTGAAGAAAGTGAAACTCTTTCGGCTAAAGCAGCAACACAGGAAAAAGAAAAATGGGAGACAGAAGTTTTTCCTGAATACAAAATCGGACTACTTCACGGCAAGCTTAAAAATGATGAAAAAGACGACGTGATGGCGAAATTTAAGAATAAGGAATATGATATTCTTGTGTCAACTACTGTTGTGGAAGTAGGCGTTGATGTTCCTAATGCTACGGTTATTGTTATAGAAAACGCGGAACGATTTGGGCTTTCCCAATTGCACCAGCTTAGAGGACGTGTTGGAAGAAGCGATTTGCAGTCATATTGTTTGCTTTCTTCGTCTACGAAATCTCAGGAAACTCGTGCAAGGCTGGATATTATGACACAAACCAACGACGGCTTTGTTATTGCAGAAAAAGATTTGCAAATCCGCGGACCTGGGGAATTTTTAGGCACACGCCAGAGCGGTTTGCCGGATATGATTATTGCAGATATTGTAAATGATTCAAAAATCCTTGAACAGGCTAGAAGTGAAGCGATTGGTTTTGTGAAGAATTATAATATTGAAGATTATCCATTATTACAAAATTCAAAAGGTTTGAATTTTGACGGAGATATTTTTAACTCGTAGGGGTTGAAAAATTTATCAAATAGGTTAAAATAAGAATACAAGCAAGGGTGGCCTAACACCCAAGCTCGTCCCTAATTAAAGGGTTGTTAGCCAAAGAACTAATGATATTAATATTATTAGTTCTTTTTCGCTGATTTTGATATTCATTGCGTCCTCCTTTCTTGTAGTGAAAATCAGCGTAATAATAACCAAAATCTTTTGCTTGTATTCTTATTTAAATATTTTACCAAATAACTGAAAATATATCAATATTTTTAAACTATAAAATATCCTCTATTTGAAGGTTATTTTGCATGCCATCTTTTCCTACAATAAAATCGGGAGAGGAATATGCAAATTAACTCAAATGTTGAGAAAAATTTGGCAAAAGCCATGAATAAGGTTACTATACCTAAAAAATCACGTTCTTATGAATTGTGTGTAAAGGCAGATGCTTTAAGATTTGCAAAATCTTATCGTGAGTCGATAAAGTATTATCTTGACTCAATAATGATGGATAGAGAACATCAGGAAGCTTATTGGGGTTTGGCTGTTTCTTACAAGTACTTAACGGAGTACTCTAAAGCAATAAAAACTTTGGAAAAATTAATTGAGCTTGACGATAAGAATGATAAATATTTCTTTGAACTTGGTGTGTGCAATCTTTCTAACGGTCATCCGGAAGAAGCAATTCCGCATCTTATAAAAGCTATTATTATTAATAAAGAAAACCTTGAAGCACAAATTCAGCTTGCAATCGCGCATGAGCTTGTTGAAGAAACAGATTTGTCTTTGATGATTTATAACAAACTTATTGAAACAAATCCTGAGTTTTTAAAAGCTTATTATAACAAAGGCGCTATGCTAATGGGAATGGGTGATTTCTTGGAAGCTTCCAAGACTTTCTTTCAATTAATCAAACGCAACCCTGATTATTATAAAGCTTATCTTGGAATTGCAATGAGTTTTGATAAACTTTCGCGTTTTGGGGATGCTATCAGATATTACAAAAAGTTCTTGGGGCTTAAACAGTTTTCTGAAGATGCTGTTTTTGCACGTCAAAGAATTGCAGAATTAAGAGAAATGACTTCTAATAGAGAAAATAATTTAACCCTGATTTAATTTATTATAATTATCTAAATAAATTTGAGCCATTTTTGTTTTGCCAAGACTTTTATAAGCGTATGCAAGATTGTAATGAAACTCTGCTACGTCATTTTTCAAAGTAACAGCTTGCTGAAATGCTGAACGAGCTTTTTTTACTTCGCCAAGTTTGAGATAAGCACAGCCCAAGTTGTAGAATACATAAGAGTTTTCTTTGTTTAAAGAGATAGCTTTTTTGTAGTTTTCAACAGCCATATTGTAGCGTTCGTCTGCAAGGTAAAGATTTGCAAGATTGTAGTAAGCTTTATAATATTTTTTATCAGTATTGATTGCTTTCTGGTACATAAAAATAGCATTATCTTTTTCGCCTTTTTCATCCAAAAGATTTCCCAGAAGAAGCCAATCCTGCGCGGTTCTTTCGTTTTCGTTAATTTGAAGTAATAAATCCATAGTTTTGTGGTGATTATTGTCACTGTAAAATGCAGTAGCCTGTTTTGATAACTCTTCGTTTGCAAAACAACAATTTACCCCTAAGAATAAAACTAATAATAAAGCAAATCTTTTCATAATTTAATTTTAGATTAAAAGCTGTTTTTTTTCAAAGGGCTTTTTGTTATCATAGTTTTATCAAGGAGAATATCTATGCTACAAAAAACAATTCAAGTAATGGAATGTTCAAGAATTTTTTCTTTGCCAATGTCGATTTTATCTTGGTTTGCGATTTTTGTATATGCTCTTATTGATTCAGGTAATCCATGGTATGGGATATTAGCTTTAATTGGTATTGGTTTGGTTCATCTCGGGACTAACCTTATTGATGATTATTTTGATTATAAATCACTTATCAAACAAGTTGATTTTGATAAAGCAGAGTATCTTAAAAACTCTCAAAAAACAAAATGCAGGTATCTTGTAAACGGTATTATGAAAGAATCTGATATACTTTTGATTTCCGGCGGGTATTTCTTTGCTGCGCTTTTAATCGGTGTATTTTTATTCCTTAAATGCGGGCATGGCGTAATGTATTTTGTTTTAGCAGGTGCAATTATTGCTCTTATTTATCCTTTTGTATCAAGGATTTGTTTATCTGAAATTGCAGTTGCAGCAGCATACGGTCCTGCTTTGTTTGGCGGGGTATACTATGTTATGACCGGAATTTATTCAAAAGAAGTTTTTCTGCTTTCAATTCCTACAATGATAATGACTGTTATTTTATTATATATTCATACGGTTATGGATTTTGAATATGACCAGAACGAAGGTAAAAGAACTATTGCGAATAGTTTTGATTCATCATTGGATTCGTTAGTTATATTAAAATTATTTTTAATTCTTGCTTATATTGCACCAATAATTTTATGTATTTTTGATGTTGTGGATTGGCAGATATTTTTGGTTTATTTAACTACTCCTCTTGCTGTTGATTTATATAAATCTATGCTTGAATACACAACTAATCCGGATTCTGTACCTGAAAGGAAGTGGTATCATTTTCCAATGGAGAATTTTGAAAAACTCGTTGAACGCGGAGAAGCAGGCTTTATGATGAGAATGTATCAGTCAAGAAATTTGATGATTTATTTCACTCTGTTTTTTGTAGTTGGAATAATTTTATCCCTTGCATTATAATTTAGGTATGACAGACAAAATTACGATTAAGGGAGCGAGGGAACATAACCTCAATAATGTATCTTTAGAAATACCGAAAAATCAACTTGTAGTGTTTACAGGGGTTTCAGGTTCTGGAAAGAGTTCTTTAGCATTTGATACAATTTTTGCAGAGGGTCAAAGACGTTATATTGAAAGCCTTTCAACTTACGCACGTCAGTTTTTGGGTCAAATGGATAAACCTGATGTGGATTATATTGACGGGCTTACGCCTGCTATTTCCATTGACCAGAAATCTACTAGTAATAATCCGCGTTCTACTGTTGGAACCGTTACCGAGATTTATGATTATTTAAGACTTTTATACGCACGTGTGGGAACTCCTTATTGCCCTAAATGCGGGAAACCTATTAAACCTCAAACAATTGATGAAATTGTTGATAGTATTTTAAGACTACCTCAAAGTACAAAAATCCAAATCCTGGCTCCGCTTGTTAAGGGGAAAAAAGGTGAGTTTCAATCACTTTTTGAAGAACTTAAGCAAGAAGGATTTGTGAGAGTAAAGGTTGATGGAGAGATTTATAACCTTGATGAGGATGAAGTTAAGCTTGCAAAGACAAAGGTTCATAATATTTCTGTTGTTGTTGACCGTGTTGTTGTGAAACCTGAGGCTAAATCCAGAATTGCGGATAGTGTCCAGATTGCATTAAAAAAAGCAGACGGTGTAACTGTAATTGATAAAATGGACGAAGAAATTATTTATAGCGAAAAGCTTGCATGTCCTGATTGTAATTTGAGTTTTGAAGAATTATCACCAAGAATATTCTCATTTAACGCGCCTTACGGTGCTTGCGATAAATGCGGCGGGATCGGTGTTGATTTTAAGATTGATCCGGATTTGGTTGTACCTGACAGGACAAAATCTATCAAAGATGGAGCGATTTATCCCTGGAGCAAGTCTTCCACAGGTTATTATGATGATGTAATTAACGCGGTTAGTGCCGAATATAAGATTGATTTAAACACACCGTTCGGCGAACTTCCGCAGGAACATCAGGATATTATTTTATTTGGTTCAGATGAGCGTATTCCAATGCGTATCCGTGAATTTGGAAGCAAACGCTATCGCACATCTTTGCAAAAATTTATTGGTGTTATTCCATTTTTGATGAAACACTATAATGTTGATAGCGAATACTGGAAAGCAGAAATCGAAAAATACATGGTTACAACTCCGTGTGAAAAATGCGGAGGAGCAAGACTTAAACCATTCCCGCTTGCGGTTAGGATTAATGGGAAGAATATTCATGAGTTTTGTTTAATGCCTATTGATAAAGCTCACGAGTTTGTTACTGATTTATATTTGACTTTGACTGATTTTCAGATGAAAATCGGGAAACAAATTCTTGATGAAATCCGTGCGAGATTGAAGTTTCTCCTTGATGTTGGTTTGTCATATTTAAATCTTGCAAGAACAGCAGGAACTCTTTCAGGCGGAGAAGCGCAGAGAATACGACTTGCTACTCAGATTGGAAGCGGGCTTTCAGGGGTTTTATATGTATTGGATGAGCCTTCGATTGGTTTACACCAAAGAGATAATGACAGACTTATTAAGACTCTGTTAAAGCTTCGAAATATGGGAAATTCGCTTATTGTAGTTGAACACGATGAAGATACAATCAGAAACGCGGATTATGTTGTTGATATTGGTCCAAAAGCAGGTGTGAATGGCGGTAATGTCATTGCACAGGGTGAAGTAAGCGATATTATGAATGCTTCGGACTCTATCACGGGTAAGTATTTGAGCGGGGAATACAATATTCCTGTTCCTTCTGCCGTGAGAGAAGGGAACGGTAATTTCTTGCAAATTAGAAATGCTCATTTGAACAACCTTAAGAATATCGATTTAGATATTCCTTTAGGTAAAATCGTTGTACTTACTGGTGTTTCAGGTTCGGGAAAATCAACTCTTATGCAGGATTTGATTTATGAATATGCTATACACAAATTACGTAAAAACAAACCTAAACCTCAAGGCGTAGATGAGATTTTAGGGTTTGAAAACCTTGATAAAATTATTGATATTGACCAGTCTCCTATCGGAAGAACTCCAAGGTCAAACCCTGCAACTTATACAGATGTTTTCACTCCGATACGTGAGTTGTACGCAAAAACAAATGAAGCAAAAATGCGCGGCTACAAACCGGGTAGATTTAGTTTTAACGTCAAAGGCGGACGCTGCGAGGCTTGTGCAGGTGACGGGGTTTTGAAAATTGAAATGAACTTCTTGTCAGATGTTTATGTAAAATGTGATGTCTGCAAAGGTCAACGATACAACAACGAAACATTGGAAGTTAAATACAAAGGCAAATCAATTGCAGATGTTTTGGAGATGTCTGTAAAAGAGGCTTATGAATTCTTTGAAAACATTCCTCAGATTGCGAATAAGCTTAAAACCCTTGTTGATGTGGGTTTAGATTATATTAAACTTGGTCAAAGTGCAACAACACTATCAGGCGGTGAAGCACAAAGAATTAAGTTGGCATCAGAACTCAATAAACGTGCAACCGGCAAGACCTTGTATTTATTGGATGAACCATCAGTCGGGCTTCACTGGCATGATTTGGATAAACTGATTAAGATTATCCAACAGCTTGCAGATAACGGTAATACGATTTTAATAATCGAGCATAACCTTGATTTGATTAAGATTGCGGATTATATAATTGACCTTGGCCCTGAAGGCGGAGATTTCGGCGGTGAAGTTATTGCCTGCGGTACTCCTCAAGAAGTAGCTAAAAATCCTAATTCTTACACAGGACAATACTTAAAGCCGTATTTAGGAAAAAGCCATTGATGAATGATATTTTACGCGAAACAATTAAACTTGTTCCTGAACAGCCCGGATGTTATTTGTATTACAACGCCGAGGGTGAGATTATCTATGTTGGAAAAGCTAAGAATCTGAAACGCAGAGTTTACAGCTATTTTCATAAACAGCACGACAGCGTAAAAACAACAGTTTTGGTTTCTCAAATCGAGAAACTTGAATATATTATTACAGACTCCGAAGTTGAAGCTTTGATTTTGGAGTCTCATTTAATCAAGAAACACAAACCGCGCTATAATATTTTACTCAAAGATGATAAAAAATATCCGTATTTCTTGATAACAGATGAAGATTTTCCGCGTATTCAAATTGTGCGCAAAAAAAATCTTAATCCTGATAAAGGCAGATTTTACGGCCCTTATACGGATGTCGGTGCAATGTATGCAACTCTTGATTTTTTAAAAAAATTATTTCCGCTTAAACAGTGCAAAACACCTAAATTCTCTAACCGCCCTTGTCTTTATTATCATATTGGCAAATGTATGGCGCCATGTCAGGGCAAAGTTACACCGGAAGAGTATCAAAAACTTATTCATCAGGTTGAATTATTTTTGAGCGGGAAACAAACAGAACTGCTTAAACAAATTCAGGCTCAAATGCAAAAATATGCCGAAGAAGAGCAGTTTGAAAAAGCTGCAAAAATGCGCGACAGTTTTCTTGATTTGCAAAAAACACTTGAACGCCAAAAAGTTGTTTATGAAAATACAAAACTCAATGAAGATATTATTGCTGTTCTTTATGAGGATGGTATTCTTGCGATTGTAATAATGATGATTCGCGAAGGTCGTTTAATAGATAAAAAAGATTTTACATATTTTGTTGATAATATTGATAAAAACGAGTATTTCGAAACATTCTTTAGAGATTACTATACAGGTTTGAAACTGGAATTTCCTGATAGAATTATTCTTGAACAGCTTGAGAATAAAGAACTTTATCAAGACTGGTTAAAAGTTTTATCAGGCAAAAAGATTAATATCAGTTTTGGAAGAGGTAAATATAAAGAACTGTATGATTTGGCGCTTAAAAACGCAGGTAATCTTTTAGAAAACGCCAAGCTCAAAAAAATGGCACAAATTCGTGATGATTTTAATGAAGTTGGTTCATATTTAGCTGAAAAACTGCATTTAACTAATTTTCCTAATCGAATTGAGTGTTATGATATTTCGCATATTCAAGGTACAAATACGGTTGCATCAATGGTTGTTTTCCAGAACGGACTGCCTAAGAAAACTGCATATAGAAAGTTTAAAATCCGTACAACAGAAGGTAAGCCGGATGATTTTTTATCAATGAAAGAAGTTCTTTCCCGACGTCTAGCCCGTCTTGGGGAGCCAAAATGGGAAAAGCCTGACCTTATTATTATTGATGGCGGGAAAGGTCAGTTATCAAGTGTTATGCAAATTGTTGAAGAATTTGGAGTCAGCGGGATTGATTTTGTATCATTAGCAAAACGTGAAGAAGAAGTTTTTCTTCCGCACCAATCTGAATCTATTCTTCTGCCTCGTGAGTCAAATGCTCTTTATTTAATCCAAAGAATCAGGGACGAAGCTCACCGCTTCGCAATAACATTTCACAGGGATTTGAGAAGTAAAAATCTCAAAAATAAAATATAAAAATTTAAGCATAATAATTTAACCCCTCCGTATTTTGGGTTGAAACAGGCAGCTTCTCTTCTTTCACTGTTTCTGTTGGTTGTACGTTTTTTTGTGCAAATACTTCGTAGTTGCGCTGTTGAATGGCTTGTCTTTCAAGGCTTCTGAAAGTTGAAATTGTCATGCAATCCATTAAATCACACTCCTTTTTCCCGTTTCTCTATTATACATATTTTTTAAATTAATGCAATAGGGAATTTTAAATTAAAAATTGGATTGAAAAACCTACTAAAATACTTATAAACAACAATGTGAAAATAATTTTTATTGTATCTTTTATGTCATTGTGTCTTAAAAGAACAAGTAAACCTAAACCGGCATTTGATAATAATCCGCTAATTGCTGCGCTGAAAGTTATTGAGCCTTTAATTAACATCATTGTTATGGCTATTGAGACTGCGCAATTTGGGATTAAGCCTATAATTGCTGCAATTACACACTGCATATATTTGTGTGAAGTATGAATCCATGAGCTGAGAGAAACATTTTCCAACGCAAAATTCAAGACAAGAGTTATTGCAAGAATAAATGCGAAAATATTTATTGTATGCATTATAGGATGCAAAAACAACTCACGTTTGTTTGCTGTTTCAGGGTCGTGGTTACAGCAGCCTTCTTCGTGGATTTCTTCTTCCTCTTCTTCAGGCTTTTCTTCCTCTTCTTCCTCATTTACCCCTACCCCAGCAAAATCGATAAAATAGCCTGCTAAAATAGCTACAAATAACTTTATTCCAACAATTGGAATAATTAAATGTGCTTTTTCAGGATAAGCAAGAAGGATTGGAATGCTTTCATCCGAAGTTCCCAAATAAACCGCAATTAAACACCCGCGAGTCAGTAATTTCCTTGTATATAAGCTGCTTGCAATTACTGAAAAACCGCATTGTGGTAATATTGAAGTCAGTGCTCCAACGGCAACGCTGCTCTTCTTGGCGTTTTTAACCCAGTTATCAATTTTGTCGGAAAAATAAAATTCTATAATTTCAATTAATACAAAAACCACAAATAAAAAAGGAAGCATGTGGAAACTGTCTATAATTGCTTCGCCAGCCCACTCTGCTAATGGTAATTGCTCAATAAAATTATCCAGTGGGGCAAATATAAATTCATTGAGTCTATTTATTTTTTCAAAAACTTCGATTAACATATATTTATTAAACTCTTTATTCAGATAATAATCAATCCTAAAAAAAGGGGATATATCATGACAAAAATCGAAATTAATAAAGAAAAATGCATCAGATGCGGCGCTTGTATTAAAGACTGTATAGCTTATTCAATTGAAGCGGGAGCTGATTTGTTTCCTCAAGCGACGAGCGGCGGGGAAGAACGTTGTATCGGATGTACTCATTGCATGGCGGTTTGTCCTGTTGGAGCAATCTCTATTAATGAAAAGAATCCTGAAAACTCTTTGAATCCGACTTTGCCAAAAGCAGATGAGGTTTTAGGTTTAATCCAGACAAGGAGAAGCATAAGACAATATAAGACAGAAGAAATTTCTTCTGATGTGTTTGAAAAATTAAAAGAAATGCTTCCTTATATCCCGACAGGGTGTAATGTAAACAGTTTGCATTTTTCATTTGTTGAAACACGCTCTGCTATGGATTCTATAAGATCCTATGTCAGAATGAAATTATTGAGAATCTTAAATAGTTCTTTTATGCCCAAATTAGCGAGCAAGTTTTCAAAATACAAAACTGCTTTTGAAGATGGTGAAGATGTAATTTTTAGAAATGCACCTCACATGGTGGTAGTGTCTTCACATATTCATGCTCCTTGTGCTAATGTTGATCCGATTATTGCGTTATCTTATATAGAATTATATGCACATAGTCTTGGGCTTGGGACATGTTGGTGCGGTTTCGCGCAGGCATGCTTTAAACTTCTGCCGAGACTTTCAGAAATGGTTCAAATTCCTGATGAATACAAGCCGGTTTATGTAATGTTATTAGGTTATCCGTCAGTCAAATATCATAGAACAACTCAGCCGGAAAGTTTTCCTGTTACAGAGATTAAAGAAATTCAGGTTGGAAAAATGAGTTGGACTAAAAAAGCAAGAAGAATTTTGCTGAATTTTATCAGAGGATAATTATTTAAATGTATATCTTGCCGGAGTTTGGATTTTATATTCTCTGGTAATTACAACATCTTTTGAGTCTTCTTCCTGAACAACTTCTTCATGAACAGGCTGTTCAGCTTCCTTAACTACAATAGGTTTGATTACAGGAAGTTCTGTGACTGCAGGTTTTGGTGGAGCAGGCTTTTTATATGAGACCTGTTTTATTTCCTGTTTAGTTTCTTCGACCTTAACAGGTTCAGGTTCTGGAGTTGGAATAATTATTTCTTTTACCTCTTTAACAGGTTCAATAACTTTCGGTTCACGGGTTATATTAAAGATAATAAAAGCACCTGTTAAAGCTAATATACCAGCGATTATAATTACTAATAATGATTGTTTGTTCATCTTAATTCCTTTAAAAAAATACACCCTGCTTATAAAGCAGGGTGTATTTTTTATTTAATTATTATTCAACTTCAATTGCGCTAACAGGGCAAGCATCAGCTGCTTCTTTAACGCAATCTTCGTTTCCTGAAACTGCGTCTTCTTTAACGCATGCTCTATCTTCAACAACAAATACAGCATCGCAAATTGATTCGCAAGCGCCGCATCCGATACATGAATCATTAACTTTTACGTTCATTATTATTCTCCTTTTTTATATATTTGGTCGGCTGACATGGGTCTGCGTTCCAAAACTACTTAATAACTACAGGTCAGCCTCTGCTGTTTCTGTTCCCAGCGGATTCGCGCCGGTAGAAATTATTATACAACTAAATATTAAAAATTAAAATATCCAATTTTCTATTCGTTCTGCAATTGAATCAAATCCAAGAGTCAAACCTAAATCTTTTGGTTCAATGCCTTTTGAATAATACAAAACAGGTACATATTCTCTTGTGTGGTCTGTTCCCTCAACTGTCGGGTCGCAGCCGTGGTCGGCGGTGATTATTAATAAATCATTTTCATTAATCAACGGCAAAATTTCTTCTAAATAATCGTCGATTTCTTCTATTGCTTTGCCATAACCTTCTGCATTATTTCTGTGACCAAAAAGCATATCTGTATCAACAAGGTTTGTAAAAATTATTTCTCTATCTTCGTTGGTAATATTTACCTCGTTGTATTTCATTTCAGTAAGAGGAAGTTCATCTTTTAAGGCTTTAATTGTTAGTTCCAAACCTTCTTTGTTTGAGCCTGTGTGGATTGCGTGCGTGATACCTTTTTTAGAGAAAATATCTTCAATTTTTCCAATACCAATAACCTTCATTCCTTTAGCTTTTGCTCTGTCTAAAGTTGTTTCTTTTGGCGGTACCATTGAATAGTCGCGTCTGTCTTTAGAAATTCTGGTTGGTTTGCCGTCAATAACTTTGTAAGGACGAGCAATAACACGTGCTGTATTATAATTATCCTCATCAAGAATTCGACGCGCGGTTTCACACCAATCATAAAGTGTTTCAAGCGGGATTAAGTCAGTATCAACAGCTATTTGGAACACGCTGTCGGCTGATGTGTAAACAATCGGATATTTTGTAGCATGATGTTCATCATTCAATTGTTCAATAATTGCAGTACCGCTGGCAGGAATGTTTGCTAAAATTCCGCTGCAATTTGTTTCTGCAATAAATTTGTCAACCAATTCTTTTGGGAATCCGTTTGGAAAGGTCGCAAAAGGTTTTTCGCTAACAAGTCCTGCTATTTCCCAATGACCTGTTGTTGTATCTTTGCCTTTGGATTTTTCCTGAAGTGTTCCATATTGTCCTATTGGAGTGGATGTTTTTTCAATCCCTTCAAAAGTCTGAATATTTCCAAGTCCTAAAGCCTCTAAAACAGGAACATCAAGTCCGTTATTAAAAGCACAAACATTTCTTAATGTATTACATTGTTCTGTATCGCCGAACTCTTTACAATCAGGCATTGCGCCAATTCCCATTGAGTCAATTACGATAATTACCGCTCTTTTTTTCATAATTTATCTCCTAAAACTTTTTTAATTATACCATATTTTTTGTGATATGATTAAGTGGTTAATATAGATTAATTTTAAATTTAAAATACAGGAGAAAACCCATGCAAGCAAGACGCGCTTCAAGAGAATTAGCACTTATACTATTTTCTCAGTTTGAAAAAGAAATAACACATTACTCACGTAATGATTTTGAAAATATTATGCTTAAATCAGTTAGAATTCTTTCTAACTCAGCTTCAGAAGAACTTAAACTTACAGTTGGTTCTTTAATCGATATAAAAGCAATGTTAGATGATTATGAAGCTGAACACGAAAGCAATCTTTCTCGTCCTTTAGGAGCTAAGAACAAACCTGTTCAAATCCCTATGACAGATGAGATGCAGACAAAAGTTGATACCATGCTTGATGTTGCTGAAAAAGCAATTTTAGCATTGGAAATTGCTGAATTTACAACATTGGAAAACCAATCTGAAGTTAGAAATTACACGATTGAAATCGCAGAACAGTTCAAACTTAATCACAAAACAGTTGATGCTGAAATCCAAAAATATGCTAACGGCTGGGATATTTCAAGACTTGTTAAAATGGATAAAGATATCTTAAGAATTGCAATTACAGAGCTTCTTTATATAAAAGGTACTCCGTTAAAAGTAGTTTGTGATGAAGCTGTAGAGCTTGCTAAAAAATACTCAACAGAAGATTCTTCATCATTTGTTAATGGTATTTTAGCAAAAGTTATTGTAGAAAACGGACTTAAGTAAGAATGTTTAATCTTTTTGACAAACTCAAAACAACAGTATCGAAGACAGCGCAGGCGCTTGTCGGTAATGTTGTTGACTCTGTTTCAGAAGAAGCTGAGTTTAGTGAGTTTGTCCTTGATGATATGGAAGATGTACTTATTTCTGCTGATTTGGGAGTGAACTATGCTTCTGAATTAACAGATAAGCTTCGTAATCAAACCAAAATTAAACCATCTGAGGTTAAAAAGTTTTTGGAAGAAGAATTTTTGAAAACTCTCGATGAAGCAGGCTCAAGCGAGTTGAATTTCAAAGATGGTGAACTCAATATTTACTTCATCACAGGGGTAAACGGCGCAGGAAAAACCACTCTTATCGGGAAAATGGCTTATATGTTCAAAGAACAGGGCAAGCGCGTTTTAATTGCAGCAGGTGATACTTTCCGTGCAGCAGCAGAGGAACAGGTTGAAATCTGGTCAAAACGCTCCGGTGCTGACATTGTAAGACGTGATAAAGCAGATCCCGCTTCTGTTGTTTATGAAGCTATACAAAAAGCTAAAAACGAAAACTATGATGTTATTTTAGTTGATACAGCAGGACGTTTGCAAAACAAATTTAACTTAATGGAAGAACTTTCTAAAATTAAAACCGTTATTGATAAAAATGCACCTGAAAGCTTGCGTGAAAGTATGCTTGTTATTGATGCAAACACAGGTCAAAACGGTTTACAGCAGGCTAAAGTTTTTAAAGAATGTGTTAATCTTACAGCAGTAGCTTTGACTAAACTTGACGGTTCGGCTAAAGGTGCAATTGTGCTTGCTATTGCAAAAGATTTAAGCCTTCCTGTTAAACTTGTTGGAGTTGGTGAAAAGATGGAAGACTTAAAACCTTTTAATTCACAAGAGTTTATAAAAGCTTTATTTTAATAAAACATCTTTTTCTATTGCTTTTCCTTTTGTTGTTAAATAATCACCTGCAAGCAGTCCGTTAATACCTGCTTTTAATCCCAATATTTGTGATTTTTCCGATAACCTTGTGTTGCGTCCGCCTGCGTAGCGCAAAATTGTTTCCGGCATCGCGAGTCTAAAGATACAGATTGTTTTTAAGACTTCTTCTTCTGTTATTTTATCCTCATAATTTTCTAACGGAGTGCCTTTAACTGGGTTGAGTACGTTTATTGGAACTGTTTTGGGGTTTAGCGCTGCAAGTGCTAATGCCATATCAACCCTGTCCTCACGGGTTTCACCCATTCCGATAATTACTCCTGTACAGGCTTCAATCCCATTTTTTGTAATCATTTTTACTGTATTTATTCTGTCTTCAAAGGTATGGGTTGTGCAGATTTTATCATGATAATTTTTAGAAGTATTAATATTATGGTTAAATCTTTCGACTCCTGCTTCTTTGATTTGTTTAATTTGTTCTTCTGTTAAAAGTCCAAGTGAAGCACAGCAATGAATACCTTCGATTGAAGCAACGGATTTAATCATTTCTAAAATCTTTTCAAAATCTTTGCCGCTTTCGCCTCTGCCTGATGTTACAATACAAAATCTTGTTGCGCCATTTGCTTTGGCTAGAAGTGCTTTTTCTTTAACTTCTTCTACTTCAAGAAGCGGGTGGCAATGGATTTCTGCGTGGTTATGTATGCTTTGTGAGCAGTACTTGCAGTTTTCTCCGCATTTGCCTGTTTTTGCACTGATTATTGAACAAACTTCTAATTCACGGTTGAATGGAAGTTTTTCAACTTTTGCTATTAGTTCATCTAAGTCTAATTCATATAGTTTTAATAATTCATCTTTGTTCATAAAATAATTCCTCCGCCTAAAACAACATCACCATCATACAGAACAATGGACTGTCCTGAAGCGATTGATTTTTGCATGTTTTCAAATACTACTTCTATTACTCCGTTTTCGACTTCTTTAACGCTAACACTACTTGGCTGTTGTGTTGAACGGATTTTTGCCGTACATTTTGCTTGCATTGGTTGAATCCAATTAAGATTGGCTGCTTTTAAAATGTTACTCATTGTTTTATCTTTAAAGCCAACAACAACTTCGTTGGTTTCTGCTCTCAGCTCCAAAACGTATAAAGCTTCTTCTGCACTGACTCCTAAGCCTTTACGCTGTCCTATTGTGTAGTTCCAAATTCCTTTGTGTTTACCCAAGATTTTTCCTGATAAATCAACAATATTACCTTCTTTTTCTTCAATACCAAGGAGTTCATTGTAGTCACCTTCGTAAAAATCTTGACTATCAGGTTTTTCGGCTACATCCAAACCATTATCTTTTGCTATTTGTCTTATTTCATCTTTTGTATAACCCCCGAGAGGCAAAATTATATTTTCTAATTGTTCAGGTTTTAGACGATATAAGAAATATGATTGATCTTTTTTATGGTCTTTTCCTCGTTTTAAAATTCCGTTTTCAACTCTGGAGTAATGACCTGTTGCGAATTTGTCAAAATCCAATCCGTGTTGTCGGGCAAGCTGTGGCAAAACCCCGAATTTTACTTGTGAATTGCACCAAATACAAGGATTTGGGGTTTTGCCTTGAATATATTCTGACTTAAAGTTTTCAAGTACAATTCGTTCGTATTCTTCTACACAGTCAAATACATAATATGGTATTTCAATTTGTTCGGCAATTCTACGCGCTGCTTCAATATCTTCTTTTTCATCAGGCCCATAGCAAGCGCCATGAGAGCAGCTATGTTTTTTTAATCCTTTATCCCGATATATAGACATTGTTGCGCCAATTACTTCGTGTCCTTGTTGTTTCAAAATAAGCGCAGCTACAGAGGAATCTACACCGCCAGATAATCCTACTAATATTTTCATACTTATATATTTACCCCCATCATCCTTTTTATACATTTTTTTGCTTTTTCAAAAACTTCTTCGTTTACTTCTATTTCGTGTTCCTCGTTTAATAAAGCGTTATAAATATCTTCTAAAGAATTCCATTTCATATTCTGACAAACAATATCTTCTTTTATAAGAATAAATTCTTTTTGTGGCAAATCTCTTTTTAGCCTGTCAACTACTCCTTTTTCGGTTACTATAACAAACTGTTTTTCATTGCTTTCTTTTGCATAATTCATAATCTCTTTTGTGGAACCGACAAAATCCGCAAGTTTAGAAACTTCTGTATGGCATTCTGGATGCGCCAGAATTTTTGCATTTGGATATTGTTTTCGAGAATTTTCCATATCTTCAATTCTTATTCTCAAATGAGTTGGACAAAATCCGTTGTAGGTAATAACTTTGATATTGCCGAGTTTTTCTTCTATCCACTTGCCTAAATATGTGTCCGGTAAGAATAAAATCTTATCTGCGCCTAGACTTTTTACTACATCAATTGCATTTGAACTTGTGCAGCAAATATCACATTCAGCTTTGACTTCTGCTGTTGAATTAATATAACAAACTGCAGGAATATTTGAATATTTACTCTTAAATTGTCTTAATTCATTAACACCAATCATATCTGCCATAAAACATCCTGATTTAGGGTTTGGCAGAAGAACTTTTTTATTTGGATTAAGGAGTTTTGCACTTTGTGCCATAAAATGCACGCCTGCAAAAACGATAATATCCGCATTAGTTTCAGCAGCTTTTTTACTCAGATAAAACGAATCTCCGACATAATCCGAAACTTCATCTATTTCTATGGGTTGATAACAATGAGTTAGAATAATTGCATTTTTTTCATTTTTTAATTTTTTGATTTCTTCTATATAATTCATAAGATTTATATTACCATAAAAATTATGGCATGCCATAAAATAATTTTATGATAAAATTTTTATATGAAAGAATTAAGTAAAAGTCTTGAAAAATATTTGGCTGCGATTTATGAAATAATTGAGTCAGAGGCTGCAGCGCGAGTCCGAGATGTATCTGAAAAAATCGGAGCTAATGCAGCTTCAACATCAGAAGCGGTTAAGGCTCTTGTAAAAAAAGGATTTATTAATTATAAGCCGTATGGTGTTATTACGTTGACTTCAAAAGGACGGGATACTGCGTTACTTAATATAAAAAGACATGAGATTATTAAACAATTTTTATCAGAAAGTTTAATGCTTGAGAAAGATTATTCAAAAGAGCTTGAGTTTTCAATGCCTGATGAAGTTTTAGATCGTTTTACAGCGTATTTAACATTTATGCAGAAATGTTCCTGTAAAGAACCCAAATGGCTTAAAAGTTTTGAGTATTATATTAAAGAAAATAAAATGCCCGAAAAATGCGCAGCATGCAAAGATGGCTGTAAAGGGTGTAATTGATTAATTTTAATAAAATCTTAATAATTGTTGTTATTACAACTGTTTTATATTTTATGTTGGTAGTATAATATTACGTAAAGAAATGTTAGTAATAGAAAGTCGTGCTTGCACGGCACAAAGTAAGGAGATAAAAATGTCAGAATTAACATTAGAAAGACAATCTTCTGCAACTGATTTCGTAGGCGGCAAATGGCAGTCAGAAATCAATGTAAGAGATTTTATCCAAAAAAACTACACACCTTATGATGGTGATTCTAGCTTCTTAGCTGGGCCAACTGCAGCTACTACAAAATTGTGGGAAGAATGCTGCGAATTGTTCAAAAAAGAACGTGAAAACGGTGGTGTTCTTGATATGGACACAAAAATCGTTTCTACAATCACTTCACACGGTGCAGGTTATATCGATAAAGATTTAGAAACTATCGTTGGTGTTCAAACAGACGCACCTCTTAAAAGATCTCTTCAACCATTCGGTGGTATCAGAATGGCTGAAACTTCTTGCAAATCTTATGGTTATGAAGTAGATGCTGAAGTTTCTGAAATCTTCACAAAATACAGAAAAACTCACAACCAAGGTGTTTTTGATGCTTACACTCCGGAAATGAGAGCTGCTCGTCACTCTGCTATCTTAACAGGATTGCCTGACGCTTATGGCCGCGGCCGTATTATTGGTGACTATAGAAGAGTTGCTCTTTATGGTATTGACAGACTTATTGAAGATAAAAAAGAGCAGCACGCTTCTCTTCACGGTGAAATGACACCTGAAAAAATTCAATTGAAAGAAGAAATTGCTGAACAAATCAGAGCTCTTCAAGAAATGGCTCAATTAGGCGATACTTATGGCTTCGATATCAGAAAGCCTGCTTCAAACGCTAAAGAAGCTATTCAATGGTTATATTTTGGTTACTTGTCAGCTGTTAAAGAACAAAATGGTGCAGCAATGTCAGTTGGTAGAACTTCTACTTTCTTAGACATCTTCATCGAAAGAGACCTTAAAAAAGGTTTAATTACAGAAGAACAAGCTCAGGAAATGATTGACCACTTCATCATGAAGTTAAGATTAGTTAAGTTCGCAAGAACTCCTGAATACAATGCACTGTTCTCCGGCGATCCTACTTGGGTAACTGAATCAATTGGTGGTGTTGGTATTGACGGACGTCACATGGTTACTAAAAACTCTTTCCGTTACTTACACACACTTGAAAACTTAGGTACAGCACCTGAACCAAACTTGACAGTATTGTGGTCAAAAAGATTACCACATAACTTCAAACAGTATGCTGCACACATTTCTATCACAACTTCATCTATCCAATATGAAAACGATGATATGATGAGAGTAACTCACGGTGATGATTATGCTATCGCTTGCTGTGTATCTTCAATGGTTGTTGGTAAAGAAATGCAGTTCTTCGGTGCACGTGCTAACTTGGCAAAATGTTTATTATATGCTATCAACGGCGGTGTTGACGAAAGACTTAAAGAACAAATTGGTCCTAAATTCAGACCTATCACTTCTGAATACCTTGATTTTGATGAAGTAATGTCAAGATATGAAGATATGATGGAATGGTTAGCTGGTCTATATGTTAATACATTGAACGTAATTCACTACATGCATGACAAATATTGTTACGAAAGATCTCAAATGGCTTTACACGATAGAGACGTTAAAAGATATTTCGCTACAGGTATCGCAGGTTTAAGTGTTGTTGCTGACTCACTTTCTGCAATCAAATATGCAAAAGTTAAGACTATTCGTGATGAAAACGGTATCGTAGTTGATTACGAAGTTGAAGGCGAATTCCCTAAATACGGTAATAACGATGACAGAGTTGACCAGATCGCTGTAGACCTTGTTAAGAAATTCATGAACATGATTAGAAGCCACTATACTTATAGAAATTCTATTCCTACAATGTCTATCTTAACAATTACTTCTAATGTTGTTTACGGTAAAAAGACAGGTAACACTCCTGACGGTAGAAAAGCCGGTATTCCTCTAGCTCCTGGTGCTAACCCAATGCACGGACGTGATACTCACGGTGCAGTAGCATCACTTGCTTCAGTAGCTAAACTTCCGTTCAGCGATGCTCAAGACGGTATCTCAAATACTTTCTCAATTATTCCTAACGCTTTAGGTAAAGATGAAGTATTCATGGGTGATTTAGACATTCAGCTTGACTGCGGATGTTGTGAAGGAACATGCGGTTGTTAGTGGCAAAGCCACTAACAACCTTTTAAAGAAAGGAAAACTAAAATGGCAACACAACAAGAAGAAAATTTAATAAATTTATTAGACGGTTATGTTGAAAAAGGCGGACACCACCTAAACGTAAACGTATTCAACAGAGACACTTTGCTTGATGCTCAAGCTCATCCTGAAAAATATCCTCAATTAACAGTGAGAGTTTCAGGTTATGCTGTAAACTTCATCAAGTTAACTAAAGAACAACAAGATGATGTTATTTCAAGAACTTTCCACGGTTCAATCGGTTGTTAATTAGAAATATTATAAAGGGCGGCTGTAAAACAGCCGCCCTTTTTTAATGCAGATAAATTATTGTCATGAATTGAAAAAATTGCTATAATTCATATTATTATACAAAGAGAGAGTTGATATGATTGATGAATTAAGATTAAATACAAAGTTAATAGACTTTGAAGGTGTTATTGGAAGAAGAGATTTTTGTTTGAATATAGTTTATTTGTGCATGATAAGTGCTATATTTATGACTCCGCTAAGTCTGCATTTTGCATCACATGCTCAAACAATGGTTGATTTTTTCAGTCTTAATAAGCTGTTTTGGCAAGCATCCTGGTTTATGAAATTCTGGGTTTTAGCTGGAATTGCAGGTGTTTTATATGCTTCTCTTTCAAATTGGATTAGAAGGTTTAATGATATTAACGGATATGTGAATAAAAACGGGAATATTATAATAGGAACCTTCGTGGCTATTGGCGCATTGAGTTTTATGTTTCCGTTTGGACTTATGCTGTTAATTAGTTTGATTAATTCAATTTTCTTTTTATATCTTGTTTTTCAAAAAGGAAAAGTTACAGGAAATATTCCTTATGACTTCCGTAAAGATTTCAATTGGGGTGCGTTCTTTGGAACCTGGATTTGGGGTTTGATAAATAAATCTTACAAAACATTGTGGATAATATTACTGGGATGGACTCCGATAGGGTTTTATTATCAATTGCTTTGCGGTTTAAAGGGTAATGAATGGGCATATAAGAATAAAAAATGGAAAAGTGATGAAGACTTTAAACATTCTCAAGAAAATCAAAGTATTGCTTTTGCTGTTTTAGCTGTATTTGTGTTCCCTATAGTTATAGTTGCAATTATTTTAGCACTTGTTTTTGCACTTGCTTTTGCAGCAATAGATGAAACTAAAACTGCACCTGATAAAAGCTCTCAGACTATGACTAAAGTTGAGCGTGCGGTTAATGCTTATACTTCTTTGTATTTTGAAGGTCATACAATTACAGCGGATGAAAATAAGTTTTATGTTTTGCCGAATGTTTGGAACAAATACTCTTTTAGTGAAAAGAAAGATGTTCTTGATATGGCTGCAACAACAGCAGCAACTGAAAGAAGTAAGGGCGGAAAATATTCATCAAAAACAAAAGAGCTTCCAAGAACAAAGATATATAGTTCAACTAATGGAGAGCTTTTGGGCGAGTTTATATTGGATGAAGCTTTATTTGAAACAGAGAAACCTAATTTTAAAGAGATATTTAAAGCAAGTATGAAGGCGTACAGATTTTATAAAGGTAATTAAGAAGAAAGGAAAAATGTTTTATGACAGAATTTGTGAACAATTCAGGGCAAGGTCCTCAATCAGCTGCACCGGCTGAAGTTCTAATAGGATTTAACTGGGGTGCATGTTTCTTAAACTGGATTTGGGGTTTAGGAAATAAATCTTATATTACGTTATTAATTTTTGTTTCCGGTTTTGCAGGTATTATTCCTTTTGTTGGAATGCTTGTTCCGTTTGCAATGATGATATGGTTTGGTATCAAAGGTAATGAGTGGGCTTGGCAGAATAAACAATGGGATAGCCTTGAGCATTTCCATAGTGTACAAAAAACTTGGGCTATCTGGGGTATCGTTTTATTTATATTAGGTATAATATTATCAGTTGCGTTATTCGCTATAATTGGCGCAGTAGCTCTTTCTTCAGGAGCTCTTAATAAATAATTTGAAAGGGGTTTGAATAACTCAAGTTATTCAAACCCCTTTTTAAATAATAAAAAGGATGCAATTAATGCATCCTGAAAATCCAACTATCACAAATCAATATATTAAATTAAAATTTATCTTTCCCAAAATATTTGGCTTGTAGTCTTAATTAATTAGCCAATCTACATTTACCCCTCTTATAGAGGTTTGTTCCAAAGAGATTCAGCGAATTTGCTTTGAACAGCACCGTTTTCAATAGAAAGTGAAACATTGCTTGGAGTGAAAATGAAAACCATATCGCTAATTTTTTGTGCTGTTCCGCTTAAAGCGTGAGCTGCACCGCAAACAAAGTCGATTGTTCTTTGAGATTGTTCTTTGTCTAGTAAGTCAAGATGAAGAATAACAGTTTTCTTGTCAATTAATTTTTTAACAATTTGAGCAGCTTCACTGAATGAACGTGGCTCAATAACGGTAACTTCACCTGATTTATAGTTATTTGGATGGCTTACTACTTTTGACTCTCTTTCAAAAGAACGTTCAGGCATACTAGGCTTAACTCTTGTACCGTACATAGTATCTAGTGCTAATGTTCCGTCAACATCGTTGTTGTAATCATCCATGCCATTATCAAAATCGAATGCATCATCTTCGTTTCCGTCGCTGAATCCTTTAGTGATAATGTTTACAAAATTTTTTAAGCCATCTGATAGTGCCATCTTTCCTCCAATTTTTATTAATTAAATAACTTTCTTCCAATTCTAATCATTGTTGCGCCTTCTTGAACAGCGATTTGATAATCATTGCTCATGCCCATTGAGAGTTCAGGGAGTTTTATTTGAAACTCTTGTTCAAGCTCATCTCTAAACTTTCTTAAGTCACTGAACAGTTCTCTTAATCGATTGTCCGAAGCTCCTAATGTTGCCATGTTCATTAAACCTGTAATTTCAAGTCCTTTAAGGTTTAATATTTCATTTAAATCATTTTTGAGTTGTTCTTTTGTGTATCCGAATTTCTGCTCCTCTTGTGCATTGTTAACCTGTAATAAAACTTTCTCTCTCTTATTCATCAGACAGGCTGCTTTGGAGATGGCTTTTGCCAGTTTTAACGAATCAAGTGAATGAATGTAGTCAAAATGTTCGACAACTTTCTCTGCTTTGTTCGTTTGAAGATGACCTATAAAATGGAAATTTGAGTTTTCACGAATTTGAGCCGGCAGCGATTTGATTTTCTCAATTGCTTCCAATGCTCTTGATTCAGCGAAGTCTCTAAGTCCTGCTTCATAACCTTCTTCAATGGCTTTTAATCCGAAGTACTTTGTGACTCCAATTATTCTTGGTTTTAAAGGTGCAATTTTGTTTTCGATATCGATAAGATTGGCTCTAACGACAGCTTTATCAACTAAAACATCTACACCCCAATGGCTATTTTCTGTTTTGTGATTGTTCTCGCTAATGTGAGACATTCCCCTCGACCTCTATTGTATTATATACTACTTATCATGCCCTGTTCAAGTCCCCTGTATGTAACAACTTTTCCGAATTTGCCGAACATGCTGAAACCCATGATTCACATGGATTTCGACCATGTTCAAATTATTAAGTTTTGTAAAGTTCATGGGTTTTGTTAAGAACTTGACATGATTTTTTGTGTTTTTGGCATGCTTTTTTAAATTAATGAGCATGCCCTCGATTAAACCGAGAAATTAATCATCTATGCAGAACTTACTGTCCAAGGTATGATAATGTTTCCATTACTGAACTTGCAGTTCCGAATACGCGTGAGTTCATCTGAATCATACGTTGAGCCATAATCATATTTGATAATTCTGTTGCAATGTCAACATTAGAACCTTCGTAACCGCACGGCTCAATTGCACCGAATGCCATTTCACCTGCTACACCATAGAAGATATCTCCAACATCAGGACCCCATTCCCAAAGGTTGTTGTTTAATGATACTAACCCTTCAGGGTTTACCATTGTTGCAAGTTCAATTACAAAATTTGCATCTTCCCTTAAGCTTGTGCTTTCTCTTAAAACATCATCGCCTGTTATTGTAACACCTTCTGGAGTGATATATTTCCATTGTACTGTTTCAGCTTCATCAATAAATTGAGTGAGAATTGAACCATCATTATATGTTACAACTAAAACACCGTTTTCATCAATTGAAGTAGAAGCGCTGGAAATAGCATTTTTGTCATTATAATTAATTACATCTTGTAATTTTACAATTTGTGAGATTTCTTCTGATGTATTGTTGTTAGCAGAAAGTCCTGTTTCACCAAGGAAGTTACTTGTTGTTCCATCTGAAAGAAATTCAATATTACCGCTGTATGTAATTTGTCCGTTAGCAGCAGAGAATGACGCATCTGTTCCGTTTAATGATGCATTGAAGCTTGCGATTAAATCTGCAACTGTTGCATCTTTGCTAGGAACATTAAGAGTTACATCATGAATATTTCCGTTATTATCTGTAACTCTTGCTTTTACAATACCAGATGTAATACTTGCATTATTTAATTCTGCAAGTGTTTTTGTATTAATATCAGGGTCGCCTTGGACAACTCTGTATAAGTTTTTAGGTATTTTAACAGTTTGGCTTGAACCTGCGTTAGAGTATGCACTCTTTGCACCAACAACTTTTAATCCGGCTTGTGTTACAAGATTACCGTCAGAATCAACATTGAATACTCCATCACGTGTAAAATATTGTTTTCCGCTGGCATCTTGTACTACAAAGAAGCCTGTTCCTGAAATCATACAATCCATATCGCGTCCGGTTGATACGAAATTACCAGGGGTGAAGTTTCTTGTTATGCCGCCAATTTTAACACCTAAACCGATTTGTTTAGGGTTTGTACCTCCGCCATTTTTAGTAGCAGCGCTACCGTAAGACAGGTTATTTGAATAAAGAGTTTCAAAAACCATATTTGCGGATTTGTATGCAGTTGTGTTAATATTTGCAACGTTGTTTGCGATAACGTTGATTTGGGATTGTCCGGCATTTATACCGGTACTAGCTGTGTGTAGAGCTTGTGACATTTATTCCTCCAATTAGTCTGTTTATTTTTTATTTGATGATGTTTCGGTATGTTCTTCTATAATAGGATCTTTAATTGAACCATCTGATTCTCTAATAGAGATTACATTAGCAATAGAGTATGTTTTATCTCCGATTTTGATTTTGCCGCTGCCATCTTCAAAAGTTGCTTCAGATACGACACCTCTAACGGTTGTATATTTTGTTTTATCTTTTTCATCAGGAATTTTTAATGTAACGTCTTTTCCTATCATTGAAAGAGTTTGATTGATTTCTGAACTCATACCCATATCATTATAAAGAGCTGCAATGTAATTCATACAGTTTTCCAAGCCTTCGTTCATTGAAGTCATTTGTTCTAATGAAGAGTATTGAGCTAATTGAGCTAACCACTCAGTGTTGCTTGTAGGTTCAGTCGGGTCTTGATTTTGAAGCTGCTGCAACATGAGGTTCAAAAACATATTTTTATCATCAGTTTTTGTACTTGGATTTCGTTTCTGTGTTGCAAGATTGTTTGCAGTTGTTTGGTTCTGCATTTCTGTAATTTGTGTATTTACTGATGTCATTTTGTTTCCTCCATTGTTTTTTCAAACAATCCCTTTTCTTTTTCTTCCCTATTTTGACGATTTTGCTCTTTGTTACCGCCTCTTGAACCGTCTTGTTCTGTCCAATCTGCGTTATATTCACTTTTTTGTGTATCATTTACTTTTACTGAAACATTATCCACTCCGACTCCGTGAGCTGTAAGTGTTTCTTTTAGTCCATCTAAACCTTTCATCAAGATGTTTTTAGCTTCTTGAGTTGCTGTTGTGAATTGTGCTGATAATCCTTCCGGTGATTTAACAAGCTGAATTGTAATTTTACCTAATGTTTCCGGATTAAGCACAATATCTACTTTAGAAGTATTTTGTAATGTTTCAAGATGCTTTGTAACCTGTTCAATAATCTTGCTTGGAGTGATTTCTGTCGGTTTTACAGTTGTTTGAGAAGTTTTTACATCAAATGTTCTAATTTCATTTACCCCGTCGTGATTAAGCGCAATTTTTATTCCGTGTTCTTCTGCTGATTGTTTGTTTAATAAAGAAGAATTATCGCTGGAAGTATCTGTTTCAGCTTCCACAGATTCAATATTAAGTTCACTTAGCATATCTTCACTAAGCTCTGATTCTTGAATCTCTGTATTTGTATCCTGTTTTGCAGCTGTTTCAACTTCTGGACTTGTCTCTGTTATTTCGGGAGTTTCGATTTGAACTTCAGGTTCTGTGGTTGTAATATTTTGATTCACAGTTTCAAGAGCTTGAGCGAACAGTATAATGTTATTTTCACCTATTTCTTCTTCTTCTCCAGAATCTTGGGTAATATCTTTTGAAAGAGTTAAATCTAATGATGTTGTTACATTTGCTTCGCAAATAGCTTCATCTAAGATTACAGCAAAATCTGTATCAGAAATCTCACTGCTTACTGGGGTGAGCATTGTTTCTATGTTGTCTATAGTATTCATTACTGCTGCTGCAATTGTCATCTTAGATTAAACCTTGCTGATGTAATATCGTCTAATTCTTTGGTTTCTGCGTTTAAAAACTCTTTGTAATATTCTTGTTCTTGTTTTTCTTTAAGTTTTTTTAGCACTTCTACCTTCTTGTGAGCTTCTCTTACTTCGACTTGTTTTCTTTCTAATATTGCTTTTGTATTAGCGATTAGTCTTTCTTGATTTTTTTCGTCAACAGTAAGTTTTAGCCCGAAATCTCTATGCCCTTCGATTTGCTGAATGTTTAATGTATCAAGCATATAGAGACTTTCCATTTGTGCGGAGTTTTGGTGCTGCGATTGGATAATATTGTTTAATTTCTCTTCCTGCTGTTTTAAAACAGTAAGTATCTTTGCCGCTTCAATACGGCGTTGTTCAAGTTCGTTTTCGCGCATATCAAGCACGATCTGTAATCGAAACTTGAATTTTTTCAATTTACCTTACCTCGTCTCCCCTAAGTATACAGATATACTTAGTACCTCTAACACTATACAGCATGAAGCCATGACGCCCATCATACGTATGGTTGAAATTTTTTGCGCTTATTTAAGTCGATAGCTTGTTCAAAAGGAGCACTTGTAGTCATTTTATACCAGCTTGTAGTCTTAATTTATGTGCTACGCCCAGATGTCTACTTGCGTAGTACAAAAAAAAGACCTTGAGTATTGTAACCAAGGCCTGTCCGTTTAAATAAGAAGAGAGAGCTTTATATATATATTAAAAAACTTGGGCAAAAAAATTTTTGCTAGTTTAGGTTTTAAAAATTAACAATTTGTTACAATTTGTTTTTGGTAAAATTAATAATAAGCAAGGAGAAGTTATGAATTGTTTTTTCAGAGATCAGCACGAAGCTTTATATAATGCGACAAAACCTTATCAATATGTGGGCGGTGAATTTTTAGCCAGAAATAAGGATTTTGATAAGGCATCTGTAAGATTTGCATTTGTTTTCCCTGATAAATACGAAATCGGGATAAGTAATCTTGGTGTAAGAATAATTTATGACCGAGTAAATAGTGTTGAGCGCTTTATGGCGGATAGGGCTTATGCTCCTGAAGCTGATTTTAAACCGGAAGCGTTATATGGAGTTGAGTCAAAACGAGCATTGTGTGATTTTGACGGAATTGGGTTCTCTTTGCAGTATGAATTGTCTTATCCTACAGTTTTAAAAATGCTGGAGATGTCCGGGGTAAATATAAAAAATGATGAAAGACAGGACGATGAGCCAATTGTTTTAGCAGGTGGGCCTTGTGCATTTAACCCTTTACCAATGGCAGAATTTATTGATGTTTTCTGTATTGGTGACGGTGAAGAAATGATGGTTGAAGTTTGTGAAGTCTTAGAAAAAACAAAGGGGCTTCCAAGAAAACAACGAATTGAAGAATTAGCAAAAATTAAAGGATGCTGGTCGCAACAAGTTGGCGATGATGTGGAGAAACGTCTTGCGCCATTGACTTTAGAATATGCTTCAACTTCTTATCCTATACCGTTTTCAAGCTCTGTACACGATAGAGCAATTGTAGAAATTCGCCGCGGCTGCGGTCGTATGTGCCGTTTTTGTCAGCCCGGACACGTAACGTTGCCTGTTCGGGAGCGTTCAGCAGAAGATATTATCAAGATTACAAAAGAACTTGTTAATAACACAGGCTATGATGAGTATTCTTTACTTTCATTATCTTCAAACGATTATTCAAACATTCGTGAAGTTATAAAAGAATTAGCGGTTGATTTTAATAAGCGCAAAATCTCTGTATCGCTTCCAAGTCAGCGTATTGACGGGTTTAATCTTGAACTTGCAAATCTTGTTCAATCAGTTCGTAAATCCGGTATGACACTTGCACCGGAAGCAGGAAGTCAGCGTTTGCGTAATGTTATTAAGAAAAATATTTCAGAAGAACAAATTATTAATGCAGCTTTGACTCTTTACGAAAACGGCTGGTCAAAGCTCAAGTTTTATTTTATTTGCGGATTGCCGACCGAAACCATTAAAGACATGGATGAGATGGCAGAGCTTCTTAACAAAATTAAATACCGTGCAAAACTCCTTAAGCGAGAAAAAGGTCTAAGTCACGGTTTTGAAATTACTTGTACGCTTTCAATTTTTGTGCCAAAACCTTTTACGCCATTCCAGTGGTGTCCTCAAATGGATTTGGATGAAGTTACTGCGCATATTAATTATTTAAAAGACAAAACAAAACACATTAAAGGTCTAAAAATTAATTATCACGAAAAATTTGTTTCTCAAATTGAAGCTGTATTAACTCGCGGAGATGCCAGTCTTTGCAAATATATCGAGTCACTTTATAAAAAAGGCTGCTATCTTGATGCGTGGGGCGAGTATTTTGATAAAAATGTTTGGAAAGAAACGGCTGAAGAATGTGGGTTCTCACTTGAAGAGCTTGCTATGCGCCAGTTTGATTTACATTCATCTTTGCCTTGGGATTTCATTAATATCGGGATTAATAAAGAATGGCTTCAAAATGAATATAAACAAGCTTTTGCACAAGGCTGCGAGTTTAATCACCAGCCAACTTGCGAGAACAAATGTGTTCAATGCGGGGTTTGTCCTAATTTAAAGACGCATAAAGTAATGGCAAAACCTTATATTGCATCAGAAGAAGGACAAAAAATAGTTACAATTGAACAGGCTGATCCGAGAACAGTGCATCCAGATCCGAATATTGCGGTTTACAGATGGCGTTTAAAGGTCACTAAAAAAGGCTTGTTGAAGTATTTCTCTCATCTTGATTGGCAGAATACTTTCCATAAGGTTTTGGCAAGAACAGGTTTAAATATGTCTTACACGCTCGGTTATAATCCAACAATGAAGGTTTCAATGGGCATTGCACTGCCTTTATTTGCTGAAAGCAATGGTGAATTGATTGATATTGAGATTTTGGATAACTTAACTGAGCAAGAACTCAAAGATATTATCAATCCGAATTTGCCTGAAGGCGCCGAAATTGTTTCAGTAACTCCCGTTGAGCGTTACTGTACGGCAGTTGAAATCGAAGCACAGTGGTCAGAATATAAGATTGAGCCTTATTTCAAATCAGATGAAAAATCTCTTTACAATTTTGAAAAATTTAGGTATGATGTAGAGAGAGTTTTATCTTCTGATGAGGTTTTAATCACGAAGAAAAACAAAAAAGGTTTAGAAAAAACAACAGATTTTAAGAAATCTATCGGTAGTTATAGGTTTGAAGAAAATAGTCTGTTCATACATCTTAAAACCGGTCAAGGTTCTGAGATACCTGCGCTTAGAGCAGATAGCTTGATGGAACTTGTCGATAATAAGAGATTATTCAATATCACAAGACTCCGTTTCCTTGACGAAAAGTTAAGAGAATTATAGTAAAGGATTTAGAGATGAAAGAAACAAATGTCGCTAACAAGATTATTATAGCTGAGCGCGATAATATTGCTGCGGTTGTAGAAAATGGAAAAGTTGCCGAGTTTTATGTGCACAGAGGTGAAATTATCCTTGGAGATGTTTATTTAGCACAAGTTGAAAATATTTTACCAAGTATTGAAGCAGCTTTCGTGAACGTAGGTTCAGACAAAATGGGATTTTTACACGCACAGGATATCCCTGGTAAAGGTGCTTTGCAAGACAAAGTTAAACCAAAACAAAAAATAGTTGTTCAGGTAGTTAAAGAACCTGTTGGACACAAAGGTCCCCGTGTAACAACTGAAATTTCACTTCCCGGAAGATTTTTGGTTTTAATGCCGAACGAGACAGGAATTAACGTAAGTAAAAAAATCACTTCTGCTAAAGAAAGAGCAAGATTAAAATCCGTTGTGAATCTTCTTAAACCTGTCGGTGTTGGTATTATTGTTAGAACAGAAGCAGAAGGTCAGACAGAAGCTGATATTCAAGAAGATTTAGAAATCCTTTTGGAAAAATGGAATAATATCATTACTTCTGCTGAAAGCTTAACTCCTCCAAATCTTCTTTATAGAGATCAAGATTTGCTATACAGAGTTATTCGTGAATGCTGTAATGAAAATACTCAGGAAATAGTTGTAGATACAGGTTTTGCTCTAAGCCGTGTTCAAAATATTTTGCAAAACTGGCATATGAACAAGAATATCAATGTAACTTTATACAAGGGTTCTGAACCTCTTTTAGTTGCAATGGATATTCATAAAGAAATTAAAGCAGCTTTGTCAATGAAGGTTAATCTTCCATCAGGCGGTTATTTATTTATCCAAACAACAGAAGCGTTGACAGTTATTGACGTTAACAGCGGTAAGTTTACAAACTCTGCTACTCAAGATGAAACAATTCTTAAAACCAATATTGAAGCGGTTCATGAGATAGCACGCCAGCTAAGACTTCGTAATATTGGCGGTATGATTATTATCGACTTTATTGATATGAATTCACGTGTTGATAAACTAACTATGATGGAAGAACTTGAACTTGCTATGGAAGCTGATAAGGCTAAACCTCAAGTTGGTCAGCTTTCTGATTTAGGTCTTGTTGAAATGACACGCCACAGACAAGGTCAAGCTATTAGCGAAATCTTTGCTAAACGTTGTCCGCACTGCCAAGGTAATGGTTATATTATGGAAGATATTAAGTTTGCTTCTGCTACATCAGAAGGTGAATATAGAGCAAAAGCTGCTAAATTGAAACTTCCAATGGGTAATAAGAAAAATAAATTCAACAAATTCAATAATAAACCTGAAACAGAAGTTAAAGAAACACCAATTGTTCAGGAAGAAAAACTTGAAGAAGTAACCAATCCTTCTGTAGAAGCTCAAGCTGAGGTTCAGGAAGTTCAACAAGAAAAAGAAACTAAAAAGAAAAATTCAAGAAAACCTCGTTTTGATAAACGCAAAGTTAAACAAGAGGTTTCAGATGAAAACTTGGCTCAAACAGTTCTAACAGAAGGTGCTGAAATTGAACCTGTAATTGCCAAGGATGCAGAAGTAAAACCTGAAACTCCTGCAGATGTAGAGTCTTCTGCAGCAGAAGCGCCTGCAGTTGAAACCGAAGTGGAAGAAAAACCAAAGAAGACAACCCGCGGACGCAGACCTAACAGAGGTACTCAAAAGAAAACCCGTACAACCAAAAAGAAGGCGGGGGTAAATGAAGGAACAAATGAGACTCCGAATGAAGAATAGAATTCTAGCAATAATGATTTTAACAATGTTATCACTGCCTGTTCAAGTACAGGCAGTTGATGACGTTGAGCCAGTTGATGCTATGCAAGAAGAGGTTGTTACTCCTATAACGCCTTACAAACAGCCTGTTAGCAAACGCAAGATTGCTAAGAAATTTTTACTAGCAATGGGCGGCGTTGCTGCATCTTCTTGTATTATATTTTTGTTGTTAACGCTTTATAACAAAGTGCGCGAAAGTTTTGTGGACGGTGCAAAAACTCCTGAGGGAGAAGTTTCTCTCGAAACTCCGGACGATTTGCAAGGTGCGGTAAGGGCATTTTTGGATAAAACTGATTGGAAATAATAAAACTAATAAAGTCTTATTTGCTGCATTCGCTTACGTTGCAATTATTGCCGCAGTCGATTGCTCTTCCAAATATTAGTCTTATTCCTGCGAAACGTTTTTTGAGTGTTTCACCTAAGCCGATTACGATTTCGTTGACGTTGCTTACAACTGTATTAATATTTCTGATAACACAGTTTATTAGATTAATACTGTTGTTATTAACATTGTTTGTTACACCTGTTATATTTTGTGTTGTCATAACAAGGTTTTTGCTTGTGCGCTCAAGGTTTTCGAGTGTTGAATTAATATAACCTTCCTGAAGAGTGCTTTGTACATTGTATGAAGCATCTGCCAGGTATCTTGAAGCTGTGTTTACATTCATAACAGTATCATTGATAGTCGGACGAACATCTTCTAATATTCCTGTTAAAACATTTATCATCTCTGTTAGAGCATCAAAAGTTTTTCCTGCAGATTGGATTGTGCCGTTAACATTATCTTTAATTTCGTCTAATCCGCCGTTTTTTGCCTGATCTTGAATAAAGCTTTCAAAGTTTAGTCCTTTTGTCCCTTCAATAAGTGAATGGTTGCGAAGTCTTGCAAGATAAGGTGCATTTGGGTAAACAAGTTCAATATAATCTTTTTTGTCTTTGCGTCTTATCATTGCTGTTGTATTAGCAGGGAGTTCAAGCTCTTTTAATCTGAGTTTTAAATCAACACGAGTTGTATGAAAATCGGGGCTCGGATAAACTTTAACAGTATGCCCGAGCTTAAAACCTTTGTAATATACAGGTAAAGAATGTCTAAACGGTTCCAGTTCCTGAAAATCAACTGTGATACGTATTTGTCCCCATATATAATGCAGAAAAAATAAAAGACCAATTATAATTAATGCGTATGTTATGTATTCTTTTTTCATACTCGGATTATTGTTTGAATTATTATATAAAGAAATTGCCCGTTGAGATAATTTTGTAATAGAATAATTCTAGAGGTGAATTATGTCAGAAATTTTAGGAAATATACATTCAATTGAAAGCTGCGGAACTGTTGATGGTCCCGGGATAAGATTTGTTGTGTTTACTCAAGGATGTCCGCTTAGATGTCAGTACTGTCACAATCCTGATACATGGGATTATACAGGTGAAGCGAAGAAAATGTCAGTTGATGAAATTATGGCACAATATCATGGTGTAAAAGAGTTTTGTGGCGGCGGGATTACTGTTACAGGCGGCGAACCTTGGGTGCAGATTGATTTTGTTACAGAATTATTCAAAAAAGCTCAAGCGGAAGGTGTGCATACAGCGCTTGATACATCCGGACTATTGTTTAATAAAGATAATACAACTAAGATTGATGAGCTTTTGAAATACACCTCTCTAGTGTTGTTAGATATTAAACATATTGATGATGAAGAGCATAAAAAGCTTACAGGACATTCTAATAAAACAATTTTAGAGTTTGCAAAATACTTGTCAGATAACAAAAAACCAATGTGGGTGCGTCATGTTACTGTTACTACTATTACAATGAATGAAGAGTATTTAACTCGTCTTGGTGAGTTTTTGGGAACATTGAATAATGTTGCTGCATTGGATGTGCTGCCTTATCACGATATGGCAATTCCTAAGTATGAGAATTTAGGGATTGAATATCCGCTAAAAGATGTTCCTCCATTGACCCATGATGAAGCTATGGAAGCAAGGAATATTATTATTAAAGCGTTCAAAAGAGTTAGAGGCTGATTTTTTTAACCAGCTCGGTTCTATATCTTTTATAATTATTATTCAAATCAGTGCGTTCAATAGCTTTATTTATTGCATGGATTGCGTTTTCGTAATCCTGAATCATTTCATATGCATAAGCCAGATAAAAATAAGCGAAGGCTGTATCTTCAATTTCTGCCTGATATTTAAGTGCATGAACGCGCTTAATATCAATTCTTTTTTTCATTATGTTGTAAGTCGTAAAGTCCTGATTAGCTCCAACATGGTCGCCTAAAGCTTCCTTGACTTTGCCTCGGTGTTTGTATAAAAAATAACTTTCATCATCACCATTAACCTCATTAATAGCAAGATTAATATATTTCAAAGCTGTTTGTTTATCACTTAGAAAATATTGTTTTGAAAGATTGTAATAATTTTTCATTCTATCTGTTTTAACAAGTGATGTATCAAACGAATAATTAACAGCTAAAGTTTGGCGTGTGCTGTTTGCAGGAAAAGTCCCGAAAGGCATTGCTTTTTTTAAAGCATTTATAGCAGCTTCATCATAGATTTTGTCACCGGAACTCTCAATGATATTAGCTGCATAAATTTCGCCATCTCTATTTAGTTTGAATAATATTCTGGTATGGGCTTCTTCTAAAAAATCCGGCGGAGCCCAGTTTTTCTGGAGTTTTGCATGAATGTTTTCCATATAGTCAGCAAAATCATTCTGTACCTGTACATTGCTTGTTGGCTGACTGTAATATGGCTCAGCAGATACAGAAAGTGTGAATAGCATGGATATGACGACGATTAAACTTTTTACTCCCATAAAAATATTGTAGTTAAAATCGGAAAGAAGTTCAAGTACATTGACTTCCCTCTATATTTACAGGATAATTAACGAGTATCAGATTTTTAAGGAAGAGATTATGGATTTTACATCATTAACTATTGATATTTTAAAAACCCTTTCTATTGTTGGCGGGTATGGCGTTGGTATTATACTTTTAACTATAATTATAAGAGCTGCAATGTGGCCTCTTGGTGTATCACAACAGCGTTCTATGCGTACAATGCAAATGCTTCAGCCAAAAATGAAAGCTATTCAGGAAAGATATAAAAGCGATCCGCAAAAGATGCAGCAAAAAATGATGGAGTTCTACAAAGAACACAAATTTAATCCAATGGCAGGCTGTTTCCCGCTTCTAATCCAAATGCCTATATTTATTCTTTTGTACTCAACTTTAATGAGCCCTCAGTTTATTCAGCTTGCAGGTGATTCTCATTTCTTATTCATAAACAGATTGGATGCTACTCTTAAATCTTCTGCAGCTATTTCAGAAAACGGAGAATTAGGAGTTTCTAAATATGATACTTTTATGACAGGGAAGATTGCAAAAGTTTATCTTAAAGATGACGAAGTTTTAGAAAATGTTAAAATCGAAAAACCTAACAAAGCAGTTGAAGTTCAAGGTGAACTTGTTCCTGGCGAAACTGCTGATTTCAAAATCAGTTTAGATAGTTTGAACTTAAAATTCAGCCAGCTTGACCAGATTGAAAAAGCGGATATTGATATTATGGATGTTCAAACAAAACAAACTAAACCTGTTGAATTTGTTAGAAAAGACGGTATTTTAACCGCATCAGTTCCTACAATTGAAGTTAAAACTGCATTCCATTTGGATGTAGCTATATTAATTGCGTTATTTGCTCTAACAATGTTCTTCTCTCAAAAAGCAATGATGGCAATGAATAAGAATACACAGCAGGATCCGGCAGCTCAGGCTATGCAAAAATCAATGAACACATTTATGCCGATTATGTTAACATTTACATTCATCATAATTCCAATTCCAGCAGGTGTATTGTTATATTTGATTTCAAGCAACTGCTTCCAAGTTCTTCAAACTCTTATTATTAACAAACAATTAGAAAAAGAAGATAAGAAAAAAGAAGAAAAAATTGATGAAGATGATTTAGCTAACGCTAAGCAAATTAAAGAAAAGGGGTAAATATATTTTAGTCGGTTGGTGTAATATCAAGCTTGGATTAAAGGGAAAATGAAAACAATCGGAATAATAGCTCTATCAGGAGCTTGTGATAAAGAAAAAATAGAAAACTCTAAAGCCTATCTGGAACAGATGGGCTTTACGGTTAAGTTGTCTAAAAACATTTTTGACAGAAATCGTTACCTTGCAGGTTCTGATGAGGGTAAATTAGAAGCTCTTTATAGTTTTTTTGAAGACCCTGAAATTGATTTAATTCTCAATGCTCGCGGCGGTTATGGAGCTATCAGATTAATTAATCAAATTAATTACGAAGTTATTAAGAATAATCCAAAACCGTTTGTAGGTTTTTCGGATATTACGGCTCTTTTGTTAATGTTTTATAAAAAATGCGGTATGGTGACTTATCATGGTCCCATGGCAAGCAGCGATTTTGGTGGGGTAATTTCGGATTTTACTAATGAAAATTTCTTTAAGGCTCTAAATAATGAGCCTATGGAATTTATTGGGAATAAAATTTATTATCAAGGTGAAGCAAAAGGAATTATCTGGGGTGGAAATCTTGCGACAGTTGTTTCTTTATGCGGTCAGGACTTTATTCCTGATGAAGATTTTATTTTCTTTGCAGAAGATTTGAATGAGCCTGTTTATAAGATTGATAAAATGTTTCAACAATTATTCAATATAGATAATTTCAAAAAATATTGCAAAGGAATTGTGCTTGGAGATTTTCTATATCTTGATAATGAACAATGGCTTGATGAGTATTTTGAAACACTTCCTGTTCCTGCTGTTTCAGGCTTCAAAATTACGCACGCGCAGGACAAAATTACTATTCCGATTGGGAAATCAGCGCTACTCAGGGAGAACGTACTCAGAATTAATGGCTAGCCATTTATAAGCTTCATTTACCCCTTGAGGAATATCCATAACGAATGTTCCTCCATAGCGTCCGCGTGTAAAGGTTAGGTAGCCATCTTCTGCAAGATTATCAAGTGCTGTTTTTACTGTTTTTTCGCTTGTATTGTAAATCTTTGAGAACTCTTTTATTGATGGAAGCTTATCTCCGACTTGAGAGTTTTCAGAAATATATTGTCGTATTTTTTGTTCGATTTTTTCATAATGGTAAAGTTCTGCGGTGTCGTTGCTTACAGCCGTTCCATATCTGCCGCGGCGTGTGTAGAGTAACCCCTCTTTTGCAAGAAGTTTTATCGCATCGTGTATTGTTTTTACGCTTACATTGAATCTTTTGGCGAGCTCTGTGTTTGGCGGCAGTTTGTCTCCCGAAGAAAGATTTGCCGCATAATGCTTGATATTGTCAGCTATTTTTTCAACAAGTGTTTTTGTTTCTATTTCTTCAATATTAAAATCAGAAACAAGTACAATGAACGAATTGTTTTTTTTCTCTAAAATCCCTTGAGAAACCAGATTTGAGAAAGCGGTTACCAGTGTTGTATTTGATATTCCTGTTATTCTAGCCAATTCTCTAACTGAAATAACTTTATCCCCAATTTTATATTTATTTTCTAATAAATATTTTTTGATAATTTCAATTGCAAGTTCGCGTTTAGATGTAAGCTTTTCAAAGTTTTTATCAGAAGCTTTTATATAAGTTCCAATCCTTTGCTTTGATTCAACTAAACCTAAATCTTCTACTATTCTGTAAGCACTTTGAACAGTTCCCTGGCTGACTCCGATGTGGCAGGCAAGGTCTCCTTTAACGGGCAGCAAATCTTCGGGCTCAATTTTTTTTGATTGCAATCCCGTTTTTATCCAATTTGCAAGCCAGTCCGCAAGTTTTTTTACCTTGTTTTCATTAGGCATAAAACTGTGAATATGAGGTGCCATTTCTGCTACGGTTATTCTTCGTCCCATAGCAGAAATTTTACCACAAATTAGAACTTAATCGCAGGGCTTTTTATGCAGCTGTTTAAATAATCTATTGTTGATAGCTTTTCGTTGTACAAATACTTAATGAAATTGAGGTATGAAATATCAAAAGAACTCAATAGAATATTTATCTCAAACCCTTCCGAACAAAAAGGTTCATAGTCATATACAACATAACTGTTGTATTTGCTTTTCCACTCTTTGCGTTCAATTCTGCAATTGTTTTCTTCGGCGATATCTTCAACCCAGTTTACAATATCTTTATTAATATTTTTGATTTCAAGGTATTTATTCTGAAAGTTTTCCATAATAACATATCTCCATTGGGGTAAATGAATTATTTCTTTTCCCCGTATAAAAATTGTAATGGGTTCCTTTAAGAGATAAATTACCATTTAGTTTAGTTTTGGTTGATAATATTACTTAGATAATTTTCCGCGGTTTTTTCTTCTGTTAAGTTTAAAACAGTATTGAAGCTGTTTTCAAGGATTTTGTTTTTGTCGGTGTAAATAAGAATTTTTTTCAGAACTTCATTTACATCAGTACAGACAAATCCATTTTCACCGTCTTTAATAATCCCATCAATTCCGTCTCCTTTTCTGCAAACGGTTATACATCCTGACGCCATTGCTTCAAGATAAACCATTCCGAAGGTTTCATTTTCGCTAGGAAGTATAAAAATATCGGATTCGCGCATTTTTTCTAAGACATCTTTGTGCGGTAACTGTCCCGTAAAAAACGCGCCATCAGGCATTTTCTCTTTGCCTGAACCAATCACGGTGAGTTCAAGATTCTCAAAATTTTTGCAGGCTAGAATTACATCATCAATATGTTTTCGTTTGATAAATTGCCCGCAGGTTAATACTTTTATTTTATTATTGTTTGACCAAACTCTTTTAATTGCACCGTTTATGCCGGATGGAGCAACAAAAGTTTTTTCTTTAAACTCAGGATAAAGTTTTAGAAACTTTTGTTTTAAAACTTCTGAACGACACGCAATTTTCATTGCATTTTTATAAGCTTTTTCCAGTCTTGGTTTAAAATGAAATCTGTAAATTGGTTTTGTTAAAACTTCTATATCTGAAGCATGAACTGCTGCACAAAACGGTAATCCTAATTTATCAGCGTATAAAATTCCGCTTGGCATGTGCGCTATTACAATGTCAGGGGCAAATGAAGTTTTGATTTTTCCCCAAAACGGTGTAATAAAATTAATGTTTTCTATATTTCCATAAGCTCCATTTGGGTAGTAAGGTTTTTGTCTTAAAAAAGAATTTAGTAAAAAATTTGGTTTAATAACTTTGACTTCATGTCCGAGTTTTTGCCAGTTTTTAACAAAAGTTTCTATTGTGTGCGGAGTATATTTTTCATCCTTTTTTATAGGATATAAATCTGTTATAACAAGGATTTTCATTAAATATCACCATATTTGTTACGTTCAAAACACAAGATATTTATTAACGAAAATATCATAACCACTACAAGCAAGACAACCGCAAGAGCTGATGCGTAGCCTAAATCAAGGTTTTCAAATGCGCGTTCATAAATATAATAAACAATTGTTTTTGAAGAATTCAAAGGTCCGCCTTTTGTCATAACATAAATCTCTGCAAAAACCTTCATTGCAGAAATTGTACTGATTGTAGAAACAAGAGCGATTGTTGGCATAATATGCGGAATTGTTACGGTCAAATGTTTTTGTAAAAAACTTGCACCGTCAATATCACAGGCTTCATACAAATCTTGAGGAACGCTCATTAATGATGAAAGATAAATCATCATATAATACCCGACCCCTTTCCAAATGGTTACAACCGCAACTGAAAATAACGCCCATTTTGTGTCAGTTAGCCAGCCGATTGGCGCAATATGCAAAAGAGATAAAAGGTAGTTTAAAACTCCTTGTGTTGAATAAAGCCATTTAAAAGCAATTGCTGCAACAACAATTGAAACAATTACAGGAAGATAAATAAGTATCTTATATAATGTCACTCCTCTGATTTTTTGGTTGATTAATATAGCCAAAAATAGAGGAAATATAACAATAAAAGGAACCGCTATTACAAGATACATAAAGGTATTAAACATTACTTTGTAAAAAATTGGTTCTTTAAAAAGTTTTGTATAGTTATCAATCCCATTAAAAGTCGGATGATAAATGCTGGAAGAATAATCAAAAAAACTTAATCCAATCGTTTGAAAAAACGGTATAAAAAAGAAAACAATCAACACTGCCGCTGCGGGAAGCAAAAATAAATATGGCGAGTATTTTTTGTAGTAATTCATACGTTTATTATAAAAGGGTCGGTTGATGAAATCAACCGACCCTTTGTATTGTTAAATATTTTCCTAAACTGTAGCAGGTTTTTTCTGTTGCTGATTAGCTCCAGGAATAGCTTGCCAGTTAGCTGCCATAATCTTTTTGAAAGATTTAAGAGCTGTATCTTCAAGTTCACCTAACTCTTCAGCTTCCATAATCAATTCACGTAATGGAAGAAGAGCACGTTGGTCACGAAGTACGCCTAATGCAGCTGCTGCACCAGCTCTTACTAAGTCATTTTCTGAACGGTTTTTCATAACATCAATTAGAGCAGGAACTGCTTTTGTATCATTTAATTTACCTAATGAAGTTACTGCATAAATTCTTACGTTAACCCATTCATCGTATAACATATTAATGATTTTATCCACGCATTTTTTGTTGCCGATTTCACCAAGAGCACGAGTTGCGTCACAACGAACATTTACTTTTTCGTGGTCTAATGATTTCATTAATGCATCTGTAGCAACATCACCGATTTCAATAAGAGCATCTGTTGCTGTGATACAAACTTGAGAATTTTCGTCGTTTAATGCTTCAACAAGCGGTTCAACAACGATTTTACCGCCTAAACGACCGAGTGCACGAGCTGCACGAACTCTAACGTCTACGTTTCTGTCTTCGCGTAATGATTCGATTAAGTGTTCTGTAGCCTTGCAATCACCCAATTCGCCCAAAGCACGAGCAGCGTATAAACGAACAGAACCGTTTTTGTCATTCTTAAGAACATCAATTAACGGTTCAACGGCTTTAGAGTCGCCCATTTCGCCTAAAACGCGGGCAGCATTATATCTAACTTTTTCTGAACTTGATGACATTAAATCATTGATAAGTTCTTGGAAAGTTTTTTTAACTTGTTTCTTTTTGCCGTTAACTGTTATTGCCATACACTTTACCTCCGATATGCAAATAAAATTATCTAACTTCTACACAAGATTATAAAGTTTTGTTTTTATAAAAAATTGCCTTTTTCAATTTCTTTATTAAGTTTTTGTTACAATACCCTTTTAAGGGTAAAAAGTACACTTATTTATTTCGTACTGCTAGTATACCATATTTTCTCATATTCTTTACTACTCTGTCGGATATTTTTACAAAAATTAATTATCATTTGATTTGTGATTTTGTTCAAACTTAGTTATATCAAGAAAAACAGCGCTTTAAGAAACTTAATAATTGCTACTATCCTTGGATAGTAATAATAAATTCGCTTCCCTCTCCGAGTTTTGTATTAACTTCAATTTTTCCTTGATGTTTTTCAATTATTTTTTGTGAAATGGCAAGTCCTAAGCCTGTTCCAACACCTACTCCCTTTGTTGTGTAGCCAGCAAAGAAAATTTTATCCGGTTCCTTTATTCCGCAACCCGTATCTTTAATTTTTACTTTTAATTCACCATTGTGATAACTTGTGTCAATAGTAATTGTTCCTTCTTTTTCTATTGCGTGTGCAGCATTAACAAGAATATTCATAAATACCTGATTGAGCATATTCGGATAACATTTGATCGGTGGAAGTTCTCCATAATTTTTTACAATAGTTATTCGATTTTTTGTTTCATGACGAATTAAATCAAGAGTTAAGTCGAGTTCTTTATTAATATCTGCATCTTGTAATTCTGCTTCATCTAAACGTACAAATTTTCTCAGAGAAACTACAAGTCGGTTTATCCTTGCTATTGCTTCTTTATCAATTGAATTAATTTCTTGTAAAAGTTCTCCAATGTCTTTATCTTCTATTTTTGAAATAAGTTTAGTTGCAATTTCGTTATTTGATTTAATAGAAGCAACAGGCGTATTAATTTCGTGTGCAACGCCTGCTACCAATTGACCGAGAGAAGCCATTTTTTCTGAGTTAATAAGTTTTAGTTGTGTGTCTTGAAGTTCTTTTAAAGTTTTAGTTAATTCTTTAACCATTCTCGCATCTTTTTTGTATAATTCGGATTGAATAATTGCGTTTCCTAATTGGGTTGAAACTCCGTCAAGGACTTCAAGAGCGTCATCAAGTTTTGTTTTTTGTTTTGTTAAAAGAACAATAACTCCGAGTCTGTTATTTAGATGATAAATTGGAAGAACAACTCTTTGTACAAGTTCGTTAAACGGTTTTGCTTCTGAAAATTCTTTCATGCAGGATGAAACAAAAACTTTTGCGTAAGAAATTGATTTTTCAGTAGCTTTGTCAAAAGTTATTTTTCTGCCAATATCTTTTTTATGAAGGGATTCGTTTATAATGTATGCTTGCATATCTTTTGAATAAACCGCATAATAAGCTCTAAATCCTGCAAAAAGGTTTGATAATTCATCAAGAGCGGATGATAAAATAACTGAAGTATCGACAGAGCTTCTAATGATATTAGAAATATTATTAAGCAGCAAAAGTTTCATTGCTTGTGATTGTGCTTGTTGTTTTACTTTTGACAGGTTCTTGTTTTCGTTTTCTAATAACGTAATCTTTTTTTGGTAAGATTGATTTCTCAAAAGAGATTTTTCTAAACCAACTTTTGCAGTAACATCTGTGAATACAGCTATTATGTGGTTATGTTTTTTTGTAGAAATCATATCATAGTATGAGTATTCATTCCCCGATGTTTGATATAGAACATGAGCAGAAAAGTCCTCTGGGGAGTCAATTGCCTGCATAATAGGAGAGTGCACTTCTACATTATTGCTTATTAAAGCACAAACTTCATAATTAAGTTTGTGTGAAAATTTTTTAAGATTTTCAAAATCAGAAAAAACGCGTTTGAAAACATTGTTTCTAAAAACGACTTCTTTTTTTGCATTAACAACAATAACAGCACTGTTGAACTTATTAAATAAATCAAACTTCCCCATAGCAATATTATAATCTACTCCACCCGACAGTGCAATTTATTTTAGTGTAAAAATCATAAATTATATTACAATGAAATGTTTTTTTAAAATCTTTTTCTTAATATTGTTTACAATTCAGACCTGTTTTGCACAGGAATATCTTTATATTCTTAATGACGGATGTATCTTGGATTTGTATTCTAATGCAATAAAATATTTTGAAAATTCACCGATTCTTGTTATAAAAGACCCGCACGGGCTTTTATTAAGGTTTGAAATCCTTGATATTAGTAATGATTGCAAGAGTTTGAGTTCTGATACGTATAAAAAAGTAAGATATATAGAACAATTTTTGGCAAAAATGAATAATCCTGTTATAATAGAAGTGCATGTAAATGAAATTCCAAAAGAATGCGCCATAGAGCATAAAAGATGGGAGATTTCGACACTGATTGCAAATAATATCGAGTCAGTTATGCTTATACCAAAGGGGAAGCTTGCTCGAAACAAAATCCACTCTGTAGGTTTTGGGGAGTTTTTACCACCAAAGAATACATCAAATAATGGTGGTAATTATGTAAACAGAGTTGATATAATGATATTATGTGACGTAAACGGAGAATAGTATGGCTGATAACGAGCAAATGAAAGATGGAAGTACCATTAACAAAATTTTGATAACAAACTTAGCATCTATGATTATAATGTTTTTGGTATTTACAGGTGTTTTTTATTTAATAATGGATAATATGATGACCAAAAAGATTGCAAATATTCAAATTTCACAAGAAGAGCTTGATGAAGGTGACGAAGGTGATGAAATTGAAAGAGGAATAATTGTTGATTTAGGTGATTTTATTTTGAACCTTTGTGACGAGGCTCAGAAAAAATATTTGAAAGTAAACGTTGCAATCGAAGTTTCACAAAAAGATACCGATTTTGCTAAGGAAGAGCCGGCTAAGAGCGGCGGACATGGCCACGGCGAAGCTCCTGCTCCTGCTGATCCTATGGAAGCTATTCAAAAAGAAATGGCACAGTTCAAGCCTGCAATCAGAGATGCAGTTATTACTAATCTCTCAAGCAAAACATCATCAGAACTTGCTTCTGCTGCCGGTAAAGAATTAGCAAAGGAACAAATTGCTAATGATATTAATTCAATTCTTGCAGGAGAAAGAGAAGTATTAAGAGTAAGTTTTGGACAGTTTATTATCCAATAGGTACAGAAGATGTCAGACAAAAACGATTTAATAAATCAAGCAGATATAGATGAATTTGATGAAGCGGAACATAAGAGTTATAAGCTTTATAACTTTAGACGTCCTGATAAATTCTCTAAAGATAACCTTAGAGCCTTGAGAGATATTCACAGAGAATTCTCTAAGGCAATTTCTCTTATCTTGAGCGGTTATTTGCGTATGAGGGTTGAGATTGAAATTGTTTCTGTTGACCAGCTTACTTATGAAGAATTTGTTCGCTCAATGCCTTCTCCAATAAGTGTTGGTGTGTTTGAGTTTGAACCATTGTCGGGTCAGATTCTTTTGGGTATCAGTTTTGAGGTTTTGACTTGCATTGTAAACCGTATGCTTGGCGGGGTTGGAACAGTTGACCCTAATTCGAAAGAGCTTACTGATATTGAAAAAGCACTTGTAAAGAAAATCATTAATATTATTATTCAATCTTTGGAAGATTCATGGAATACAATTATTCCTGTTACAGGCAAGTTTATAAGTATTGATGATAATTATCAATCAATACAGGTTGCGACAGCAGGCGAAATTGTTGCGCTTTTGACTTTTGAGGTTCAGGTTGCAGGCAAACATTTCGGATTGTTCAGCTTATGCTTCCCTTATCCTGTTTTGGAAACTGTTTTGGGACATTTAAGCACACAGCATATTTTCCAGACAAAAGGTCTTGTCGCTTCTAATGAAGAACGATTAAAAATGATTTCTAAATTGAATTCTTCAAATGTGGATTTAAGAGTTCAATTTGGTTCTTGCAGTATTACTCTTGATGACTTTTTACAGTTAACAGAGGGTGATATTATTAAACTTGATAATAAGGTTCAGGACGATTTGGTTGTAAAAGTTAATGGCGAAAAGAAATTTTTTGCCCGTCCGGGAACAATAAAAGACAATATTTGTGTTAAAATAACAGATGTGTATGACGAGATGCACGAATTGTTAAGGAATTATTTTTAGAGAGGGCGTATGATGTTTCCAGGTGACGACGAATTTCAAGATTTAAATAATAATGAATTTGAAACAGAAGATTTTGAACCGCAAACTGTTAAATCTGAAACTACAGAATCAACAGTTACTGTTCAGCCTGTTCAGTTTGCTTCTTTTGAAGATTTGGAGCAGGTACAAGGCCCTCAAAACCAGAATTTAAATATTTTGTTGGATGTTAAGCTTCAATTGACTGTAGAACTTGGTCGTACAGAATTACCGATTAAAAAAGTTCTTGAGCTTACAAAAGGCTCTATTGTAACACTAAATAAAGCGGCTGGGGAGCCTGTCGAATTGTTTGCTAATGGTAAATTAATTGCTTATGGCGAAGTTGTTGTTATTGAAGATAACTTCGGTCTAAGAATTACACATATTACTGACCCTGCAAAACGTTTGAAGTCTTTGAATGCAAATAATGAGAGCAAGGAAGCTTAAACAGTTCTTAAATATTTGGAGAACAGTTTGAGTCCTGTTTTCAAGGTTTCAGCTCCGCAGCAGAAGCCGACTCTTACTGTATTTTCTATTTCCATTGTTTCGCCGGGAAGCAGTGCAACTCCTGTTTTTGCTTGTAAATCACGGCAAAGTATTTTTGACGGAATTTCTTTCTTGTATCTTACAAGAGCAGTTGTGCCGCCGGTAGGAATATTTGCTTTTACATAAATATCCTCATTGAGCCAATCTTGAAAAATTTTTAATCCTTGCTGCATTATAGGAAGGTTTCTTCTTACAATATTATCTCTGTTTTCTAAGGCTAAGGCAGAAAAATAATCATCAAGTATGCTTACGCTTATAGTATTGTATTCTCTGTGGCGGTTAATTTCTGCAATCAAATCTTCTCGTGCGCAAACCCAGCCTACTCTAAGCCCAGGAAGTGAGTAAGTTTTCGACATACTTCCTACTGATATACCTTTTTCGTATAAATCTGCAATCGATTTTGAGTACGGATTTCCTGTCATATTTAATCCGCGGTAAACTTCATCTGATAAAATCCAACTGTTGTTATTTTTTGCAATTTCGACAATTCTTTCAAGCATCTCATCTGGAATAACAGCGCCTGTAGGATTATTAGGATTATTTAAACAAATTAGTTTTGTTCTTCGAGTTAAGTTGTTTTCCAGTTCTTTTAAGTTAGGCAGCCACTTATTTTCTTCATTTAGAAACAAGAGTTTAACATTTGCACCAAGAGATTTTGGAATAGAATAATGCTGTTGATAAGTCGGAACTATGGATACAACATCATCACCTTTCTCAAGTAATGATTCGAAAACAAGCTGATTAGCGCCGATTGCACCGTGTGTAACTGTTATGTTTTGAGGAGTTGAGTATAAACTCTGAATAGCATTTTTTAGTCTTGAAGAACCATGTATGTCTCCGTAAGTCAGTTTTGTATCTAATATTTCAAAAGGGTTTTCCTCTCTGCAAAGAGAGAGAAGTTCTCTTATGCTCATCGGTTCAATACAAGTTGTTGTTAAATCATATTTTGCTGATGGACAGTATCTGTTCATCCATTCTTCAATTTTAAAAGTATCTATCCTCATATTAATATCCTAACACGAAAAATTTATTGCTAAAAAACTCTGTTTTATTTATAATATTAAGTCCTATGAGAGTATCGAGCTTAAATAATTATAATCTTAATCCTTCAATGAAAGGTTATACATACAGACCAAATAGAAACCCTGTGTACATTAATCCTGTAAAATTGCAGGTGGATAATTTTTTTGAACGAACTCTTAAGGCTTCAAAGAACAGATTTTATCCTATAATTGATGCTCTTGCTCAATATCATAATGAAGTTCCTTTGAAAAAAGGCAATGTTGAGACTTATGCATTAGATTTTGATAAAGAAAATCCAAGTGAAAAATATGTAATGGTTCTGCATGGGCTGGGACAAAATGTTTCTGCTATGCAGCCTTTGTATAAGTCAATTCTTGAAGAAACAGAGTATTCTGTTTTTGCTCCGGAATACAGAGGATTTGGAAAGAACAAACCTGCAAAAATAAGCAAAAAAACATTTTTGGAAGATACACAAATCGCTCTTGATTATTTAGTAAACGAAAAACAAATAAAACCTGAAAATATATGTGTTGTAGGACATAGTTTGGGTGGTTTTGTTGCATCTCAGTTTGCAAAAAATAATCCAAATATTGAAAGACTTATTTTAGTTTCTTCTGCAGATTCCTTGGAAAGTGAAATGATGAGTTCTTCCATTGCAAAACATATTTCACCATTTGTTCGGTTTATTGTTAAGCATATCGGATTTATAAGAGGTTATGTAAGAAGTATTTTTGACACAACAGAAAATCTTGGGAAAACGCATGCTCCCGTTGATATTATTCATTCAATGAATGATAGAATTGTTGATTATAAGTCAGCAAAAAATCTTGCAAAAATATGCCCAAATCTGCAAGGTGTCCATCTTTTGAGTGGAGGAGGACATGGAATGGAGCCGAAGAAAATTGCGGAAATAATTTCGCTTCTTAAATAATTATTTGTTTAAAGCAGCTTTTAAACGGGCAAGTGAACGTGCCAGTGCAGCTTGAGCTCTTTGGGTGTCTGCTTTCGCGGCACCATCGGCAAGGCGGGCTTCTGCTCTGTTTTTAGCAGCATTAGCTCTTGTAACGTCAATGTCTCTTCCATCTTCGCAAACATCGGTTAAAATTGTCGCAACATTGTCTTTGAATTGAAAAACACCGCCCATTGTTGCAAAAAAGCGTTCAGTTGTACCTGTACGGGTTTTTGTAACTCCGATGTCAAGTGTTGTTGTAAGAGGAATATGGTCTTTCAAAATCCCGATTTGTCCACTTGTGGTTTGAACAACCATCTCGTCAACATCACCTTCAAAAACTATTCTTTCATGAGTAATAATTTTTAGCTTCATGATAATGTCTTAGCCTTTTCAATTGCTTCTTCAATAGTACCAACCATATAGAATGCTTGTTCAGGTAAATCATCGTGTTTACCTTCGATAATTTCTTTAAAGCCTCTGATGGTATCTTCAAGTTTTACATATTTACCAGGAATACCTGAGAATTGTTCTGCAACGAAGAACGGTTGAGACAAGAATCTTTGGATTTTTCTTGCTCTGTTAACTGTTTCTTTATCTTCATCTGACAATTCGTCCATACCTAAGATTGCAATGATGTCTTGAAGTTCTTTGTATTTTTGAAGGATTTCAAGAACTTTTCTTGTAACTTCGTAGTGTTCTTCGCCGATGATATTCGGATCAAGGACTCTTGAGCTTGATTCAAGCGGATCAACCGCCGGATAAATACCCAAAGATGCAATTTGTCTTGAAAGAACTGTAGAAGCATCCAAGTGCGAGAATGTTGTAGCAGGAGCCGGGTCGGTCAAGTCATCTGCAGGTACGTAAATTGCCTGAACTGATGTAATTGAACCGTCTTTTGTAGAAGTAATTCTTTCTTGAAGTTCACCCATTTCAGTAGCAAGAGTCGGCTGATAACCAACGGCTGAAGGCATACGTCCAAGAAGCGCAGATACTTCTGAGCCTGCTTGTGTAAATCTGAAGATGTTATCAATGAATAATAATACATCTTGTTTGGAAAAATCACGGAAGTATTCAGCAGCAGTAAGAGCTGAAAGTCCGACTCTCATACGTGCTCCAGGCGGTTCGTTCATTTGTCCGTAAATCAGAGCAACTTTATCGATAACTCCTGATTCTTTCATTTCGTTCCAAAGATCGTTACCTTCACGAGTTCTTTCACCAACACCGCCAAATACTGATACGCCGGAGTGTTCGGATGCGATATTATGGATAAGTTCCATAATCAAAACTGTTTTACCAACACCTGCACCTCCGAATAAACCGATTTTACCGCCTTTTTGATACGGTTGAATTAAGTCGATTGCTTTAATACCTGTTTCAAGGATTTCAACTTCGGTATTTTGGTCAACAAGTTTTGGTGATTCTCTATGGATAGGGAGGTATTCGTTTGTTTCAACAGGTCCCATTTTATCAACGGGTTCGCCGATAACATTGAGAATTCTGCCAAGAATAGGTTTTCCTACAGGAACTTTAATCGGTTCGCCGGTGTTAACAACTTTCATTCCTCTTTTTAAACCGTCAGTAGAAGACATTGCAACTGTTCTAACTCTGTTTGAGCCCAACATTTGTTGAACTTCGGCAACAACTACTGTGCCGTCTTCGTGATATATGTTTAAAGCGTTATAAATTTCAGGTAATTCACCTTGTTGAAATTCTACGTCAATAACCGGACCAACGATTTGAGTAATCAAACCTTCGTTCTTGTTTAAAGTCTGCATATAAAATAACCTCTCTTCTCTATAGAGCTTATTATACAATAAAGTTATCTATCTCGCAAGGACATTTACCTTTTTTGAGCATCTCTATGAGAGGAAGTAAAAATTTTTCTTCGTCTTTGCCTTCTGTTTTTAAAGTGTAATAAGATATTTCGGTTAGTTCTTTACATATTGCTAAAATCGGATGTTTTCTAAGTTTGGTATGAATAGCAGAACGGGCAACATTGTAGCGGAGTTCTTTTATTTCATTTGCTGTATATTTGCCTAAGAGTTTTTCTACTTCTTCAATAGCTGCTTTTGAATACATAATACCTCTGTAAAGAGCAGGGATTGAATATTCTAAACCGCCACCAACGCAGTCATGATTACGGATTTCTATAAAATTTCTTAATCTGATTTCAGGGAAATAAAGATTTGAGTGAAGTTTCCAGTCATCAATTGTTGCTTTAAATCCTTCAAACCCTTTTTCCATAAATTGTTTAAATGTTAATCGTCCATTCATGCTTAAGCATTTATCATCACGATTGATAAAAATCATTGGGGTTTCAAGAAGCAGATTGATATAATCTTTAAAACACATATTCTTGTTGAAATCCAAAGCAAAACCACAGCGCTCATTGTCTGTATTCAGCCAAGCAAGAGCTCTGAACGATTTGTAACCTGTATCAACGCCACCTCTGATATTGGAGTTTGCAAACATTGCTGTTGTAAACGGTATCATCAGGTTTGCAAGTCGAAACTTTCTCATTGCATCTTCTTCTGATTTAAAATCAATTCCTACCTGAATACCCGCAGTTTCTCTCATCATAACATCAGAAAGTATGCCCCAGAGGTAGTTTGCCATTACGTGATATCTGCGTTTTGGAATCAGTTTTATATTTTTATATGTAGTTTTTGGTGATACGCCAATGTTTAAAAGTTTTATTTCAAACTCATCCAAAATAGGCTGCAGGTTTTTATCAATTTCATCTATGCGTTTTTTTAAACTTTTTACTGTGTCTTGAGGCTCTATGCTAAGCTCAAATTGACATCCAGGTTCAAGAGTGATTGTATCGTGAAGTTTTTTTAGTCCGATTACGTTATTGTCATCAAGAATATAATCCCAGTTATCTTTTTTTGCAAATTCTCTTAGCACTTCGCAAATACCGTAAACTCCTTCATAAGGGATTACGCTGTTGTCAGCTTTAAATACAGGAATCCTTTCATATTCCATCCCGATTTTTTGCTCGGTTTTGCAGCCTAAAAGAAATTCATCTAATAGTTGTTTGTATTCTAAGTATTCTTCTGTTTTGACTCCGCAATTGTTCACGATAATTTCTCCTTCCTCAATTATAGTCTAAACATGTTCTACAACAGAAGAAAACTTTTAACATTTAGCTGTTTGTATTATTATAAATAGTATGGTGGATTATTTACAAAGAGCAAAGTTCTTTAGAACTAAAAAAAGATTAGGTCAAAATTTTTTGATTAACGCGGATGTAATTGCGGATATTATTGATTTTGCGCAAATTACAAAAGATGATGTTGTGCTTGAAATCGGACCCGGTGTCGGCTTTGTTACCGAGCAATTGGTTAAGCATGCTAAAAAAGTTATAACAGTTGAATTGGATGAAGAAGCTATTAAAGAACTGGAGAAGCTCGGCTGTGACAATCTTCAAATTATTCATCAGGATATATTGAAAACTGATATTTCTGAGTTATGTGATGAAGAGATTAAAGTCGTTGCAAATATTCCTTATTATATAACTTCTCCGATTATTGCTCATCTTTTAGGCGAAATCGATGATTTGACTAATAAAAACAGAGCTAAGATAAAAGACATTATCCTTATGGTTCAGGAAGAAGTTGCAAGAAGAATTGTTGCAACTCCAAAAAGTCCTTCTAAGGAATATGGTTTGTTAACAATTCTTTCTCAATTTTGGGCGGATTGTTCAATAATTAGGCTTGTAGGAAGACGTTCTTTCTACCCTGCTCCAAAAGTTAATTCTGCTCTTGTTTCGTTGAAGGTTAGAAAAGAGCCTTTATTAAAACTGGAAGATTATGCACATTTCAGAAAAACAATTAAAGCTGCGTTTTCACAGCGGCGCAAGACACTTAAAAACTGTTTAATGGGAGCATCTTTTGAAAAAGATAAGGTCGTAGATGCAATTGCCAAAATGGGTTTGGATGAAAATATCAGAGGCGAAAAACTTACTATTGAACAGTTTGGAATTCTGTCAGATGCTTTACGTGAAAAATAGATTATATTATAATATAACTAAAGGAAAGAGTTAGTATGAAAGAACAAAAAATTGCTGTTATCGGTTTCGGTATGTGGGGTAGAAATATTGTCCGAAACTTTTATAACTTAAATGTTTTAGATATCGTGTGTGATTTGGATGATGAATCTTTGAAAACCGTTCAGGAACAATTCCCTGGGGTTAAAGTTACAAAAGACTTTAATGATATTATCAATGATGAAACTATTACAGGCGTTGCAGTTGTAACTCCTTCACACACTCACTTCAAGATGGTTAAGGCTATGCTTGAAGCAGGTAAAAATGTTTATGTCGAAAAGCCGATTTCAACAGTAGCGGAAGAAGCTAAAGTGCTTACAGAATTAGCTGATGAAAAAGGACTTGTTTTGATGGTTGGTCATCTACTTCTTTATCATCCAGCTGTAAATCGTTTAAAAATGCTTATTGAAGAAGGCGTTTTAGGTGAATTGGTTTATGCGCAATCAGATAGATTGAATGTGAATTATCACAAAAATGATAGAAGTGTTATGTGGGATTTAGCACCACATGATGTTTCCATGATAGCTTACGCTACAGGCAAAGACCCTGTTAAGGTTATTTCAGCAATAGGTTGTTCATCAGAACAAAATGCGATTATGGATATAACTCATATCGGTATCGAGTTTGAAGGCGGTATGATTGCTCATATTTCCGATAGTTGGATAACACCTCAAAAACACGTTACATTGCTTGTAAGAGGAACTAAAGCAACTGCAATTTTTGACGATACACTTCCAACTAACAAGTTGAAAGTATATGATAATTTTATTCCTGCAAATACTCAGGATTATCCGCTTGATTATCTTGAGATTGAACCGCTGAAACTTGAATGTCAACATTTTGTAAACTGTTGTGCATCAGGTCAGAAAGCCCGTTCTGATGGAGAAAACGGCTTTACAGTTACAAGAGTTCTTGAAGAAGCTGAGAAAATAATGATGGGTTCTAAGCTGGAGCAGTTGAATAAGAAAGATTTCGCGCTTTCAAGAATGAAAGTATAAATAACAGCCCGTTCCAAAGGAACACTTGGTTGCGGTTTGGGAGTTAGTAGTTAAGGGGAATGTGTTCCACCCAAAGGTTAAAAAAATGGCAAACTTTATTTCGATATTTAGAATATTTGTAATGTTCTTTGCAGTATATTTAATTTATGCGTGCGAAGGGAACTCGGTTGCTTATATATGGGCACTAGTTCTTACTATTATTGCATTTGCGTTAGATGGTGTTGACGGGTATGTTGCACGAAAACTGCATGAAGAATCTAAATTCGGGGCGCTTCTTGATATTATGGGTGACAGAATTGTTGAAAATACATACTGGATATTATTTGCTGTAATGGGTTGGATTAGTATATTATTCCCGCTTATTGCAATTACAAGAGGTTTTATTACAGATACAATTAGAAGTGCTGCAATGGAACACGGTATGACTCCTTTTGGAATGCAGGTTAACCCTGTTTGTAAGTTTATTACCGGTTCAAGATTTATGAGAATAAGCTATGCAGTTGCAAAAGTGCTCGCGTTTATTCTTATTGTTGCTGCTAAGACTCCAACTTGTCCAAATAGCGGTCTTATCTGGGAAATCGGTTACTGGGCTGCAGTTTTTGCGATTGTGTTCTGTGTAGTTCGCGGTATTCCTGTTGTTTTAGAAGCTAAATATTTGTTTGAAGAGAAAAAAGATGCTTAATATCGTCTTATACGAACCTGAAATTCCACAAAACACAGGAAATATTGCAAGACTTTGCGCTTGTACCGGTGCGCGGTTGTTTTTAGTTGGTAAACTCGGTTTTTCGCTTTCAAGTAAATACACAAAACGTGCAGGCTTAGACTACTGGGATAGTGTTGATTTGCATAAGGTTAACTCTATGGAGGAATTGTTTCAAGAGTTTCCTGATGGTAGATTTTTTTATCTGACAACAAAAACTAATAGAAAATATACTGATATTGAGTTCAATGATAATGACTTTATTGTTTTTGGGCCTGAATCAAGGGGGCTTCCTGCTGAATATGTTACTGCAGAAACAGCTCTAACTATTCCAATGAAAGAAGGTCAGAGAAGTTTAAATCTTTCTAATTCGGTTGCAATTGTAGCTTATGAGGTAATTAGGCAAATTGGATTATAAAATGCCACCACGTGAACAGAATTCAAATAAAGGAACTTTTGGCAAAGTTCTGAATGTTTGCGGTTCAAAGGATTATATTGGTGCAGCCTACCTTGCGACGGTTAGTTCTCTAAAAATTGGTGCGGGGTTTTCGGCTTTATATTCTACTTCTGATGTTATCAAATCCGTTTCAGCGTTATTGCCAGAAGCTGTTTATTTAAGAAAATTTCCGAATGTGGATAATTTTTCTGTTGTATTGATTGGATGTGGCCTTGGAAATCATGTAAGCTTATTTAAAAAAGTAATCAAGAAACTTCAAGATAAAGATATTCCTGTTATCATTGATGCTGACGGATTGAATATTTTATCTAAATTAAAAATAAATTTACCTAAAAATCTTATTATTACTCCTCATCCTTTAGAGGCAGCAAGACTTCTGGGAGTAAGTTTAGAAGATGTTTTAAACGATTTGGAAGGTTCAGCTAAAAAACTTGTTGAAAAATATAATTGTGTAACTGTATTAAAAACACATAGGACAATAATCTGTTCAAAAGGGGAGATGTTTACTAATCAGCATGGGAACTCTGCTCTTGCAAAAGCGGGTTCGGGTGACGTTTTAGCAGGAATTATTGCAGGATTATTGGCTCAAGGTATAAACATATTTGAAGCAGCGAAGCTCGGAGTTTATCTCCATTCTCGTGCAGGTGAAATCGCCTCAGAAGAGTTAACCGAATATTGTGTTCTGGCTTCTGATATCCCAAATTATTTGCATAAAGCAGTGAAGGAATTATAATAAAATTTGTGTACCCATAAGTATTCTATGAGAATCTTTTGTTGCATCATTTTGGCAGAATACATAGTTCAAGATGAGTTTTAAGCCTTGTCCTTTTATGAAATAGTTAATACCGGCTGTGTATTCGCGTCTGTTATTATGAGCAATATCGCGGTTTGGGTCAAACTCGTCGTATCTCAACAGTGCTTGGATTTTTGGTGTTATTCTATAAGCTAAAGTTGTATAGAACCCGCTTGCGTGGGTGTCAGTTTGAATACCGCTTGGACCGTTATAACCGTTAGCGTTTGCCCATTCAAAGTTTAATAAAAGTTTTTTGTATTCCCAGCCTACATAAGCACCTGTAACACAGTAGTTGGTATCTCTGTGCCCGCCTTGTAATCCGCCGCCGATTTTAAGCTTGCCGTATTTGCCATCAGTTTTCCCAAGTGGTTTAAAATTAACCCAGCCAATGAACTCAGCTCCGGGAAAAAACTCATTGAAATAAGTATCAGAGCTATACAAGCCGAAATCATAATCTACAAGGCTATAATCACCGGAAACTCTGCCGCCGAGTTTACGCACAGTACCGAATGTTCTGGAAATCTGTGAGCGGGCAATAAATGGTAAAGTAAATGGACCTGCACCACCTTCCATACCAACAGGAGGGCGAGAGTTCCCTATTAAAACCCTATGATGTGGAATTGCGTTGGTTGCAACATACATATCTGCAAAAAGGTTTTGCACAACATTTCTTGAAGAATAAGGTGCATAGTTTAGCATTATTCTAAAATCACCTTTATTATCTTTTAAGTATCCATCATAACCAACATTTATTGTATTAAATTCATAATGATTAGTAGTAGGGCCGTTTTCATTAAAATATAACCCTAAATCACCGTTATAACCTCCCCAAAGATGTGTTCTATCCCAGATAGAGTCTTCATCAAAATGTTTGGTCAAAATTTCTTGTAAAAGGTAATTAGGTTTATCTATTTGCTCAACTTCAAGATGATAAACATCGCTCAGTTTTTCACGCAGTGTTTTCTCTTGAGGAGCTTCTGAAACTTCTTCACCAACAGTAATAGCATCTTCTAATACAACTTCTGATAAGTCTTCGTTTGCTATTGCTGTAGAAAATGTCATTAAAAATGCTATTAATATCGGTAAAATCTTTTTCATATCTCTATTTTATCCCATTAAAAAAGGTGCGTCAAAGTGACGCACCCTATAATTCACTAGTGTTGTCTATGTTCTTCTCTTAAGTATGCTGTCCAGAAAAGAAGTACAACAAATACAAATGCGCCAACCATGTTGCCTAAAGTTACAGGAATCAAGTTGTGTACAAAGAAAGCTTTCCAAGTCAAAGTACTTAGTTGATCAGGAGTTAAGCCTGATGCTGAAACAATTGATGGAATATGTTTCATTAAAATCCCGTTTGGGATAAAGAACATATTTGCAACAGAGTGTTCGTAACCTGAAGCAACGAATGTCATAATTGGGAAGAATATTGCAAAAATCTTACCAATAACACGTTTCGAAGTTGAAGCCATAAATATAGCTAAACAAACAAGCCAGTTACAAAGAATTCCTCTAAAGAATGCTTCTGCAAAACTTAGATTAACTTTTGATAACGCAGTTTGCATAGATGTAACTCCAACGGCATCTCCGCCGTTATGTCCCATTCCTGCTCCATAAACTAATGCAGCAACAAGAATTGAGCCGACAAAGTTAAATGTATAAACAAAAGACCAGTTTCTTAAAAGTTTCCAAATACTAACTTCTTTTTCTAAAACAGAGAATGTCATCATAACATTACCTGTGAATAATTCAGCACCTGTCAAAGTAACAAGCATCAAACCAGTAGCGAATGTCATTGCGCCAATTAGTTTAGTGAAACCCCAACCCATGTTGGAGTCACCTGTCATAACTGTTAAAGAAACTTGTGCACCAAATGCAATAAATGCACCGGCTGCGATTGCAAGTGAGATTAATTTTGTTTTGCTGTATTCTGCTTTTCCTGTCATAACCTTGTCACACAATTCGTGGGCAGTAGCACTAGGTGTAAGGCAGTCCTGAGTAGAAATAACTTTTTCTTCCATTTTTCCTTCTCCTATTTATATTTCAAAACAACTTAAGTTCGGGGTTAAGCTGCTCTTTCTAAATCCTTTTTGATAATAGCACTTGAAAGTTTCTATGCAAGGGGTAATTATTTTATAAAAGTTGAGGTATCTTCTAAAAAAGAAAAATCTTTACCTAATTTAGATTCCACAAGAGCTAACAGAGCAGAAGGTTTGATTTCAAAAGCTTCTGCAATTCTCCAGAATGTCGATAGTCTAATATCTTTTTTCCCTTTTTCAAGTTCTGACCAAATTGATTTGCTCAATTCAATTTCATTGGACATTTGATTAATCGATTTTTCTTGCCTTAAATCTTTTACAACTTTGCCTAAATTTTTTTGTAATTCACATTTGCTTTTATACATAATATAATTGTTGTTTTTTTTGTTTAAGCACATGTTCTTTATTGCGAACACATGTTCGGAAATCAATTTTATAATATAGAAAATGATTGTAATGGTTTATTGTTTTGAAGAAAATACATTGGATAATATATTAAAATATAACAAAAAATAATTAAAAGCAAGTTTGGTATTAATACTTGTTATTTGCTCAGTTTTATTTATGATATAGACAAGATAAGAAACAATGATATAATATCTATATGAAAAAGATTTTATTATTTATGTTTGCTTTTTTAGCGCTTCCTGTTTTTGCATCTGAAAGAGAAATTCAGACTCGTATAGATAACGTCGGTACAAAAATTCTTAATTCTAACAAAATAGAATCTAGGGTGATTTTTGTTTATAACGAGGAACAAAAAGAGAATATTCTAAACAGTAACGGTACTCTTACCAAAAGACAAGTAATTGTTTATGGTAATAAGTATAAAAATGTTCAATCGGACGATGAACTTGCCGGTTATCTTTCAAGAGAAATTGCTTCTGCAGTCCGTTCATACCAAGGAATTGGTAATGGCTGGTTAAGTTCGGTAAAAATTAAAGCTGCTCCTAAAAAATACGAACTTGTTTTTGATAAACTGGCAGTGGATTATATGGTAAAAGCCGGCTATAATCCTCTTGGGCTTATTGTTTTTATTAATAAAACTTGTCCTCAAGCAAGACAGGATAAGATTTCTAATAAGAATTTGACATCAAGACGTCTTGCTTATATTTATGAAAGAATATATTTCAATTATCCGTCTTTTATTGTTAACAATACTTATTTAAATAATGAATATTACCAAAACTTTCTTCTAACTTCTCAAAACAACAGAAGAATGCTTGAAGAAAAAGTTAAGAACAAAAATTTTAGACAGGAACTTAAATATGAATAAATTTTTTATATTTATTCTTTTATTCGTTTTAGGTACAGGAGCTTTTGCTTATAACTTTGAAAGTACGGTAAAGATTCCCATAAAGCTTACTATTGACAAAGAGATATCATCAGAGAAAGATGTATATGAAGGTCAAATAGTTAATTTTAAAGCTCTTCGTACGGTTCAATATAACCATAATTGTATTATAAAACGCGGAGATATTGTTCCTGCCCGTGTTAAGGTTGTTATTTCATCCGGCATGAATGGTATTCCTGCAAGTATTATATTTGGTGATTTTAAAATTAATGGTATTAAATCTGCCCAAATCGATGAGTCATTCGAAGTTTTCGGACAAGATAGAAGTCTTTTGGTATTTCCTTTAAAATGGGCATTAACTCCGCTTCCCCCAACAGGATCTTTGACCAATTTTATTAAAGGGGGACATGTAAAAGTTAAGAAGAATAAGATTATAACTATTTATTATCATCCTGAATGGGACTAGTTTTTCTCATAACAATTTGCTGCATGATAAGAGCTTCTGACTAACGGCCCAATCTGATGATTTTTTATACCAACTTTTTCGGTTAGTTTTTTTAGTTCTTCAAACTCTTCTAATGTGTAAAATTTGACAACTTCAAGATGTGCTTTGGAAGGTTGAATATATTGTCCTATTGTTACTATATCAACTCCGGCATTTTTAAGGTCAACAAGGGTTTCTTCAATCTCATTAATATTTTCTCCCAAACCAACCATTAAACCTGATTTTGTAATAATATTTGAATTATCTTTTATGTATTTCAAAACTTCAATTGATGTTTGGTAGTTACCCTGCGGACGAGCAGTTTTGAATAGGGATTTTACTGTTTCAATATTATGATTGAATACTTCAGGGTTTGAAATAATTATAGTTTTTAACGAATCTAATTTGCCCCTGAAATCCGGAGTTAGTATTTCAATTTTAGCATCAGAAACTTTTCTTATCTCATCAATACAATTTTTGAAATGTTCAGCGCCTCCATCAGGCAAATCATCACGTGTAACGGATGTTATAACTGCATATTTTAATCCGAGTTCTTTTACTGCTTCTGCCACGTGTTCAGGCTCATTCAGGTCTAACGGTTCGGGACGTGCCGGAGAAATATTGCAATATCTGCAATTTCTTGTGCAAACATTACCCATAATCAAAAATGTTGCTGTGTTATGTGAATAACATTCGCTTTTATTTGGACATCTTGCACCTTCACAAACTGTATTTAAGCACTTTGTCTTTAATATTTTTCGAACAGTTTTTGTTTTTTCTGTATCAATAATCGGGCGTTTTAGATATTCAGGTAATCGTTGCATTATTTTTTCCTTATACATAAACTTTTTCTTCAAGTAATAACGGCAGGTAAACTTTTACACAGAATCCGCAATCCTTATTGGAGTAAATTCTTATTTCTCCATTCATTGCTTCTACTAATCCTTTAACAATATAAAGTCCCAAGCCCGTGCCGCGGGTAGTTCTTGTTGTACTGTCATCAATACGGGTAAATTTGTCAAATAGGGTTTTTAATTTTTCGCGTGGAATGATATCGTAATCATTTTTTACGCTTACAACAAGTTTATTTTCACGAAGCTCGTAGTCTAAAGTGATGTCAGAGTCGTCTTTTGAATATTTAATTGCGTTTTCAATAAGATTGACAAAAACTTGTTCAATACGGTCATTATCCGCTAGTATTAAAGCTTCGCAATCAGAAATATTATTTATGATTTCTTTTTTTGCATCGTTTTTAACAAGTGTGACAGAGTTTTCAATGACAGAACTTATTGAAACAGGTTTTAAATCAAAATTAAGTCTTGCACCTTCAATATCAGGAATAACGAGTAAATCTTCAATCATTCTTTTTAGTCGTTCAGCTTGTTTTTTAATTACTTTTAGGGATTTTTGTTTTGTTTCTTCATCGATTTCGATATCTTGTCTTAATAATCTTGAAGTATAGCCCTGAATACTTGTCAGCGGTGTTCTGAATTCGTGGCTTACCGTATCAACCATATTAGAACGAAATTCGTTCAGCTGTTTAAGCTCTCTATTTTTTTTCTTGAGCTGAATATAAGATTTATGAATTTGGCTCACCATTCTGTTAAATTCATTGCCAAGGAAAACAATTTCAAAAGGTGTAAATATGTTTGTAAGTAATCTTATTCTTCTTTCGTAGTTACCTTTTGATATCGCAATAATTGCCTTAAAAAGTTGGCGGATATTGATATACAGGTATGATGTATAAAGACCTACTACAAAGAAAACCGTTAGTACTGTTAAAACGATTGAAAGCAGGATTTTGTCGCGGTTATAGTCGATAGTATCTCTTGTAACACCTTCTGTAGTATTAACAATGATTGTTATATCAGGATTTGTTTTTTTGTGATATGCAAGAGGCTGGTTCTTTATATCGCCGTATATCACTGTAATATCTTGTTTCAACTCTTTAGGAAGCTGCGCAATACTGCTTTCGAAAACTTCTTTTTCATAATTTATTGATGAAATTAAATGTCCGTCATCGTTTGAAATAACGTATATTTGACGTTTATCTTCACTTAAAGTTTTGAAAATATCTACTTTTAAGTTTCGCATATCAAGAACTGCAACAAGAAAATTTCCGTTTTTAAGTTCTTTGCTGAAAACAGCTGTTTCGTCATTGGACTTATAACTGTAATCCTTTTTGAATTCTTCTTCTGAAACCAGTTTTAGCTCTTTATAAAAAGAAAGGTTTTCTGAAATTGTTTTTAGGTATTCATTTGTTTTTTCCGGTGAATTATAGTATTCAAGAGTTGTGCCGATTTGATTAAGTTCATTATTTATAGAATTTTCAAATACATCAACTTCTTCTGAGACAACATTTGCAATCATAATAGCCGCATCTCGTAATTGGGCACGGTTCGATTGCTGGTTAATATTATTGATAACCAAGCCGCTGATTGTCATTGGTATAATTACGGCAAAAAATATTACAATAATAATTTGTTCTGCGATTTTTAGACGTCTTTTGCTGAAAAATTTTGCCATAGTTACTCCGAAAACGGTGTGAGTTTATAACCAACATTGGTTACTGTGTGCAGATATTTCGGGTTCTTTGTATCCGGTTCAATTTTATTGCGCAAGCCTCCTACATGAACACGAAGCATTCTAACATCTTCATCTCTGTCATAACCCCAAACTTCTTCAAGCAGTGTTGCAAGAGTTACAGCCTTATTGAAATGCTGCATTAAGCAGTATAGAATTTCAAACTCAGTTGGAGTAAGTTTCACGCGTTTATTTAAAATAATACATTCTAAAGTATCAGGAAGGATTTCTATTTCACCCACATCAAGAATTTCTGTTGAACCGAGTGTTTCAACCTGAGGTTGGTTTCTTCTTAAAAGAACACGTATTCTTAGAAGAACCTCTTGAATATCAAACGGTTTAACAAGATAATCATCAGCTCCGCTGTCGAAACCACTGGTTTTGTCCCCGATTGTGCCTTTTGCTGTAAGCATAAGAATTGGTACATTGTTTTTTGCCTGACGAATGTTTTTGCATACTTCAAACCCGTTCATTTTGGGCATCATAACGTCAAGAAGAATTAAATCGTATTTGTTATTCAAGGCTTTATTTAAGCCTTCCATTCCGTCAGAAGCAGTATCAACAAAATATCCGCTGGAAGCTATATCAAATTCAAGCAAATCTCTGATTTCTGTATCGTCATCTACAATAAGTATTCTTTTCTTTTCGCTCATAAAAACTCCGTTAAATCCCTTTATTATATTGTAGTTAATTAATACTTAATTTGCAAGTAAAAAGGCTTGCAAAAAACTGCAAGCCTTTTTGATTAGAGCCAGGAAATCCCGACCGACAAAATTGATAGTACCAGAGCTCCTAAAAATGCACTCCAGAACCCGTTAACTTCAACTCCCGGAACAAGATATGCCATAAACATGAATAATAATGCGTTGATGACAAGGATAAAAATTCCCAGAGTTAAAATGTTGATAGGAAGAGTAAGGAAAACAAGCACCGGTTTTATACCAAGGTTTATCAAAGCAATTACAACTGCTGCGATAAGAGCTGTTGTAAAGTTGGAAATTGTAATTCCCGGGATTATCCATCCGGTGAACATAATTGCAAGTGCTAATGCTAGCCATTTTAATAAAAGAATCATAATATAACTCCTTTTTTATTATTATAAAAGGGTTATTTATAATTACATTAGCAAAAAGTATTAGCTAAAATTAAAGTTAGAATAAATCACGCTTGACCAACCTTCAAAGTAGCTGATTTGGGTTAGCGAGCCTGTTTTTATTAATAATTTATGTTGGTTTTCAGGAGTTAATTCCAGCGTTTTAGCTAAGGCTGCCTGAATAACTTCCGGAGTTGTTACTACAATAATTCTGTTACCTTTATTCTCTTTTATTAATGTATTAATAAATTTGGAAACTCTTTTATTAAAGTCTTTTAATGCTTCGCCATTTTCCGGAGTTTCTGTTAATGCTTTTGAGTTGTATTCTTTAAATACTTCAAGATATGATTTACCTTGCCAAACGCCATGGTTTCTTGAGGTTAAATCTATTGTTGTATATTTTTGTTTGAATAATTTGGCAATAATTTGCGCAGTTTGTGTACAGCAAGTGTTCGGGCTTGAATAGATTTTGTCGTATGCAACTTCCCGTTTTTTTAGGTATTCACAAACTTTTTCGGTTTCTTCTTCCCCGAATTCATTAAGTTTCGGGTAATTTAGTTTGTCGTTGATTATCCCTTCCTGACTGTAAACGGTTGCGCCATGGGATATGAAAGTTATTTTACATATACGTTTGAACATATTTTTATTATAACACATTGACTTTAGAAAAAACACTATTAAACAAATAATATGTTAGACAAGTTGAAACAATTATTTAATTTAAAAACAACAACAGAGGTTACACCTACTGTGGAGGAGAAAATTGAAGAAGCATTTAATTCTCTTGGAGAAGATGTTGTAAGGCTTGAATTTGGTGAGGATGTGACTGCTTTTTCAGATTTAATTCTTGAGAAAATTAATGAATTTAGAGAAAATTTAAAACGGGATACAGGTTTTATATTCCCGCCTGTACATGTTTTGCAAAATGATGATTTGCAGGAGAACGAAATTGTGTTTTATGTTCGGGGGAAAGAAACAGAACATGAGTTTCTTATCCCTAATAAAGAATCTGTGGATAAGTATATTTCCGAAACATTAACCAAGCTTTTTGAAACTAATATTGATGAAATCTTTACGATGGAGTACTTGGAAAGGTATATTAACAAGGTTCAATCAATTAACAGTTGGCTTGTCTGGGATATTTCAAAACAGCTTGGTGCGTATGAGATTAAAACAATACTTGTTAATGTGTTAAAGCAAAAAAAATCGATTGCGGATATTAACAGAGTTTTTGAAAAAATTGATGAATGTCTTGCTGAAAACAGAGACTTCTGTCATGTTTGGAAGCCGGAAATTGTTTCAAAGCGAATATGCAAAGAAATATAAAAAGTTGTTATTTATTCCTTTATTGTGGTAAAATGGTTGCCATAGTTTAGGAGAGAATAATGAAAAAATTACTAGGTCTTTTATTAACACTATTATTTGCAGCTAATGTTCAGGTTTTTGCTGCAGGTATTGAAGTTTTACCGACCATGCAATCAAGAAGCAACGCTCAAGATAGAGTTTGGGTTGGAACATTTCAACTTGTCTGGAATGATTTTATGGACAAATTTGTTCACAATCCCGTAAGATTTAGAGAAGGTACGCCATTATTTGTTCAAGAATTGAATAAGCAGACGTTCTCTGTGGATGATGTTTCAGATAAAAGTTATTATAAAATAACTACAAAAGTTACAAAAAATACTAAAAAACATATAACTAAAGCTATTCGTAAAAAGTTTAGAGAAAGCAGTGATATATTAGATAAACTTGATTTAACTCCTCGTAATGATAAATTCTTAATCTATGCAATGCTTAAAAAAGATTTCGAATTCAAAAATGAGTTTAAGAAACTTGGGGAATCTGCCTTTGGGGAAGCACAAACAGCTGAATATTTTGGTGTAACTAAAGGTTCAAAAGAAGAGTTTGGCAGTTGTGTAAAAGTTCTTTTCTACAATAATCCCGATGATTTTGCAGTAATTTTGACGACTAAAACAGATGATGAAGTTTATTTATACAAAAACTCTGCTAATAAAGAGTTTCATTATCTTTATGCTGATATGTTGAAAAAACAATCTGTATTTGATGGCTCAAAAGAATTTGGTAATGATGACGAGTTAAAAGTTCCTAATATCAAGCTTTTTGAAGAAAAAACTTTTGATGAACTTTCAGGTAAACGTGTAATGGGAACAAATATTGTTATTGATCAGGCGATTGAAACCATAAAATTTGATATGGATAACAAAGGTGTGAAGCTTAAAAGCGAAGCTGCTATGACGATTATGAAAATGTCATTACTTCCTGATTATGAGCAGAGATTGTTCTATTTTAATGATACTTTTGTTATTTTCTTAAAAGAAAAAGGTAAGAAAAACCCTTATTTTGCCCTAAGGGTACACGATATTGATAAATATCAAAAGTAGGCTCTTTTTGAGGCGGATAATCAAAGATTATCCGCTTTTTTGACGAATATATGTAATTTTTTATTACAGGATTTTCTTTTTGCATAATTGTATATTAAAATGATAGTTGGGGAAATAATTTACCCTCAAGGGTAGTTTAAGAGTATGGAATAAGTTCGAATGAGAAGACGAAGAAAAAAATATGATTTATATTTTGTTATAGCCTTGGCAATTTTTACTACGGGTTATTTTATCTATAACCATGTTTCATCTGAAGACAGAGGGATAAGTGCGTATTCTGAAGCTTTGGAAAGCTATAAAAATGCTGATTTTGAAAAAGCTTATCTTGAATTCGCAAAAGTACCTTCCGGCTCAAATCTTAAAGCGTCTGCGCTTTTTAGGCAGGCACGATGCGCTACAAACATGGATAGAAAAGAACTGGCGGTAAAAAAATATAGTAAAATTACCCGAATGCGTGCAAAATCCAGCATTATTCCTATTAGTGAATACAATATGGCAAATTTAATGCTTGAGCTAAAGGATAAAAGAGCAAAAAAACATTTTAAAAACATTATAAAAAAATACCCTACGAGTGATTATGCAATAGCTTCTGAATATTATTTAGGTTTAATAGCAGTAAATAATTTTCCTGAAAACCCAAAACAGTTGGAAAAAGCGAAGCAGGCTGCATTGGTTAATTTTAAAACCTATATTGAAAAAGCTCCTGACGGTAGATTTGCTTTACGTTCAGTGGATGAAATCTTAAAACTGGATGTTCCTCTCAAAAACTACGATAATCTTTTGATTGCGAAATCATATTATTCTAATGGTGAGTTTGAAAAAGCTTCCGCGTTTTTAAATAAAACAACTCTTGCGGAGAGTTGGGCAGATTTTGCAAAAACAGAATATAAGCTTGGGAATAAAGACAAGTCAAAATATTATACGGAATTTGGTTTGAAAGACCATGCTGCTGCAGTTAAGAACGAAGAAGTGTATGAAGTAATTGATAACTATATAGCAACATTCCCGACTCGTAAAGAGGGTATTTCTGCTCTTGCGGCGAAAAATTATTCATCAACCGGGGCTGATTATATATCTTATTTGAATTGTAACGAGGTTGTTGAGAATAATTTTAAAGAAGCATGTTTTAATACAATGTATAAAAAGTATCCGGATGGACAGTTTTCTGCGGATGCTTTATATAATATTTTTATTACCAAATATTTACAGAAAAAATATCTTGATGCACAAAGACTTGGAAGATTGCATACAGAAAAATTTCCAAATGTTAAATCCTCTCCCGCTGTAATGTATTATATGGGCAAGATTTCGCATAAATTAAAACATTATGAAAGGGCGAATTGGTATTATAAACAAACGGTTAATAAGTTCCCTGATACATACTATGCTTATAGAGCAAATTATAATTTATATAAAGATGACGGAACTTTGCCGTTTTTGAATATTACTCCAAAACCTGTGGTTTTCCCTTATAAAAAGTCGCTGGATAATAATCTTGTAATAAGATTAGCTCTTTTAAAAGATTATGATTTGGTGGAAGAGCTTTGTAAGAAAGATAAATTTATACAAAGCTGGATAGCTTATCAAAAAGGAAATTACACCATTTCTGCAATCTTAGCACGAAATGCTATGGATGAAATTCCTAACAAGCCTTCTTTTGAAGATTTGAGATGGAGGCTTATATATCCGCTTCATTACTTTGATTTAATCGAGAAGTATAAGGGGGCTAATAACCCGATTATCTTGGAAGCAATTCTTAAAGAAGAAAGTCATTTTAACCCGTTTGCGGGAAGTTCTGTCGGAGCAGGCGGTTTAATGCAGCTTATGCCTGCTACTTATGCTGAAATTAATCAAAATAGAGGTTTTTCTGGTGATATTTTCAATCCGGAAAGTAATGTAAGAGCAGGAAGTGCGTATTATGAAGGTTTGAAGAAAGTTTTAGGCAATAAAGATTTGTATGCAATATCAGCTTATAATGGCGGTATCGGCTCTGTTTCAGGATGGATGTCAAAATTAATCTACAATGATGCGGATGAATTTGTTGAACAGATACCTTATCCTGAAACGAAGAATTATGTTAAAAAAGTCCTACGCTCTTATTGGGTTTATGGAAATATTTATTAAGAAAGGGCGCTAATGTCTGATAATAAAACTTATTTACAAATGCGTAAAGATTTTCAGGAAATATATAGGACTAAAATAATTCCCGCTGTAAGAAAATTTGAACCGGAAAGGCTTAAATTAAAAAGAAAACAATTTTACGTAACTTTAGGTTTTTTTATATTGTTTTCTATTCTTAGTACAATTTTTTTGGTTCCTTTATTTATATCATTGTTGATTGTATGTCTGGGAGTGATGAACTCGAAATGGTTGTTTCTTTTTATTAGCTTTTTGTTATTAGCAGGAGCTTTTAAACTAAGTACTCTTTTAGCTGTTGCTTATGGAGATAGTATAAAGAAAAAGTTTGAGAACAAAATAAAAAAAATAATTATGCCATATTTTTGTGAGAGTTTTGATAATTTAACGTGGTCTGCTTCATCTTTGTATGATGACAGGTTTGTCGGGTCTTATAAGGATGTAAATTTTGAAATAGGGGAAGGAAGTAGGAATTCAAATCCGCAAAAAGACACATATAATGTGTATAATCCTCTTTCAACACCAATTTCCGGCAGGATTAGTATTACATTAAGAATGAATAAAAAAGCCAAATGCACAGGTTTTATTACTACAAAGAATTTGTTTGCAAATGCTGTAGTCCCTCAAATCGGGCTTCGGCTAACAAAACTGGAAGATGTGGATTTCGGAAGCAAATATGATGTATTTACAAATGATGAAATTGAGTTAAGGTATATTGTTACTCCTTCTTTTATGGAATCTTTAAGTAATATAAAAACCGTATTTAAGACAGGCCCGCTAGAATGTTTTTTTTGTGATAATTTTTTGAGACTTGATTTGGCATCAAACAAAGACCTGTTTTCTATATGTTCTCTTTCAAAGTCTCTTGATGATATAAATCAATTTTATATGATGTATGAAGAAATTATTTCCATAATAAAATTTATTGATTCATTTAATTTTGATAGAAAACTTGGACTTTAAACGGGTTAAAACTCATATTTATAAAGGATTAAAACAAGTATAAAAAATGCTATGTTTTAGGATGTAATATATAGAAAGGAAGTTTTATGAGTTTAACAATCGTATATGCCATAATAGGTTTGGTTGTAGTTTTTGGTGCGTACAATACTTATGTATCTCTTATCCAGAAGAGAAACAAGGTGCAGGAAGCTTTTGCCAGTATTGATGTGCAATTGAAAAAGAGATATGATTTACTTCCAAATATTTTGACAATTGCTCAGAAATATATGGAACATGAAAGAGGGCTTTTAGAAGAAGTTACTAAATTAAGAACTCAGGCTATGGGTTTAGCTTCAAATTTTGAAAACATTGATCGCAAGATTGCTCTTGATGGCGAATTGGCTAAAAAAATGGGGCAAATTATGGTTGCAGTTGAGAATTATCCTCAATTGAAAGCTGATCAGACAATGATTACAGCAATGCAAACTTATAACGAAGTAGAGGAACATATTGCTGCAGCAAGAAGATTTTATAATTCAGCAGCATTAGAGCTTAAAAATGCTGTGGAAATATTCCCTTCATCAATGTTTGCTGCTATGTTGAATATAAAATCAACAGATTTCTTCAAGGCAGAAGAACATGAACGCAAAGCTGTTAATGCAGCAGATTTCTTAAAATAAATTTGTTTAAAATAGCAAGGCTTAAATAAGTCTTGCTATTTTTTAGAGGTAAAAATGGCTACAGAAAAAACTTACACCCAAATGCGAAAAGAGTTTTATGATTCTTTTGAAAAAAAGATTGTTCCTAAGATTAAACCATTTGAAGCTGAAAGAAAGAAGACAAGAGCACTCGCTACAAGGGTTTCAGCAGGTTTTGTGCTTCTTAGTATAATATTATCACTCGCGCCCTTATTTGTACCTTTTACATCAAGTGATAATAATTCAAATCTTCCAATGCTGTGTTTAGTATTAGCTTGGCTAAGCTGGTATTTTTTTAAAAAAAATTTTGAAAATAAGATTAAGAAACAAATTATGCCGATTGTGTGTGCATGTTTTGGTAATTTAAAGTGGTCAGAAGGTTCGTATCCAGGTGGACATGTATTTAAAGATTCATATGTTATACCGAGATATAATTCTGTATCTTATGATGACATCTTTCAGGGAGTGTATAAAGATGTGCATCTTGATATTGTTGAAGGGCGTTTTACATATAAGAGTGGTAAGAATAAATCAACAGTTTTTCAGGGTATTCTTGTAAAACTTGATATGAATAAGAAATTTAACAGCCATACGATTATTAAGCCGGATTCTATGCTGCACATGTCTCCTTCAAGGAGTTTGAAACATACTGTTTTAGAAGATGTTAAATTTGAGAAGAACTATGACGTTTTTACTAATGATCCTGTAGATGCAAGATATCTTATTACGCCATCTTTTATGGTTCGCTTAAATAATATGAAAACAGCTTTTGGAGTGAATAAAGTCAGCTGTGCATTTCATTATAATAAATTGATTATTGCATTGCCAACAAATAAAGATGTGTTTTCTATATGTTCATTAGTAAAGCCTATTGATGATTCAAAACAATATTATATTATGTATGAGGAAATTGTTTCTATATTAAAATTGATTGACTATTTCAAACTAAATCAAAACATTGGTTTATAGGGCATTGTTTTTATGCTAAAATCATATTATGAATAAAGGCCTATTTATAACATTTGAAGGCGCAGACGGATGCGGTAAGACCACTCAGATTAAACTTCTTGATGAGTATTTGAGGGGGCTAGGATATGAGACTTTGTTAACTCGCGAACCCGGTTCAAAGGGCTTGGGAGTTAAGCTTAGAGAAATTTTACTTAATTATGACGGTGAGGTTTCTCCGCAGTGCGAATCATTTTTATTTCTTGCTGATAGAGCACAGCATATTGACTGTATTATTAAACCGGCTCTTGAAATGGGTGTGGTTGTTCTTTGTGACAGGCATACAGATTCTACTGTTGCTTATCAGGGATACGGCAGAGGTTTAGATTTGGAACAGATACATTCTTTGAATAATATTGCAACCGGCGGATTGAAACCTGATTTGACTCTTGTTTTTGACGTTGATGTTGAAACCTCTCAAAGTCGTGTTGGAAGTGAAAAAGATAGAATGGAAGCTGCAGGGGTTGAATTTTTTGAACGCGTAAGACAAGGTTTTCTTGAAATTGCTAAGAGTGAACCGGAGAGGGTTCGTGTTATTAATTCCGCTCAAACAATTGAAGAAATACATAAGCAGGTAATAGATGAATATAAACGAATTACAAGAACGTGTAAATAAAAATAAGGAGTGTCTTTGACCGTGAAGGTTTAGAGACTGAATTAAAAGAACTTGAGGCTAAACTACAAAGCCCTGATGTTTGGTCAAATCAGAATCTTGCTTCTGAATTAGGTCAAAAAAGTCGTGAGATAAAAGAAACTCTTGCTCTTTTTGACGGTTGGGATTCGATTTTGGAAGATGCTTTAGCAGCAGAAGAAATTGGCGATGACGAGCTTATCAAAGAAAGCGAATCGTCTTTAGTTGAGCTTGAAAAACAGTTGGATAAATATGATATTCAAAAAATGTTGTCCGGCGAGTATGATGAAGCCGATGCGTTTTTGTCAATTAATGCGGGAGCAGGCGGTACTGATGCACAGGACTGGGCAAATATGCTTTTGAGAATGTATATTCGCTGGGCAGAAGCACGCGGATGGAAGGTTGAGCTTGTGGATAAATCTGATGGTGAAGAAGCAGGGATTAAATCTGCAACCATAAAGCTTTCAGGTAAGTTTGCTTATGGATATGCGAAAGCTGAAAAAGGTGTTCACAGGCTTGTAAGAATTTCACCGTTTAACGCAAACGGTAAACGACAGACAAGTTTTGCATCTTGTGAAGTTTCGCCTATTATTGCAGATTATGAAAAAACAATTGTTATTCCACCTGATGACATTGAGGTTGATACAATGCGTTCAGGCGGTGCTGGCGGGCAGAATGTTAATAAGGTGGAAACAGCTGTTAGGATTTTGCACAAACCTACTGGGATTGTGGTTAAATGCCAACAGGAACGCTCACAGCTTCAAAACAAAGAAAATGCAATGCAGATGCTTGCGTCAAAGCTTTTGGAAATTCGTCAACGGGAACATGAGAAGAAGCTTGCAGAATTGAAGGGTGAGAATTTTGATATTAATTTTGGTTCCCAAATTCGTTCGTACGTGTTCCATCCGTATAAATTGGTAAAAGACCATCGCACAGGTTTTGAAATGGGTAATGTTGATGCTGTAATGGATGGTGAATTGGATGGTTTTATAGAATCATTCTTAAAAGCTTGATTTTTTTATTTGTAGTTGATACTATAGATATTGTTATCGCGGGACTATGGCACCCGTTCGACGAGAAGGTGACTAAATGTCACGTTCGAGGAGAGGTAGGTAGCGTATGCTACCGCAAGCCATAATTATGAAAATTGAATAAATAATGCGTTGCGGGACTATGGCGCAGCGGTAGCGCAGGGGACTCATAATCCCTTGGTCGTGGGTTCGAATCCCTCTGGTCCCAAATAAAAAAGAGAACCATTGGTTCTCTTTTTTATTATTTAAATGAATTTGTCAAGGTTTCTACTGTTCTATAAACTCTTCTAAGAAAATTGTCTTCGTGTGACTCTGTTCCTATTGCTGCATAATTAGTTCCGTCTTTGTCTTCCAGCATTCTTTTAATTGGTCGTTCAACAGTTTCAATCTCATCAGTTTTGCTATTAATTACTGCATTAGCTTGTTTACCGTCTTTGTTGGTAATCGTAATATTCATGCTGCGTTCCATTAACATATTGTTAAAACTTATTCTAACATTTTTTGCTTTTGCATAATTTGCAAGACCTTCTTGTGCATTTATTAATTGTTTATGAGCATCATGATAGGCACCTGATAAGTCTACAAGGCTGTCCAATTCTGCTTTGTGTTTAGTGTATCTGTAATTTTCAATTGCTTTAGTAATTCTTGGAAATGTTGATTGTAATTTTGCTATTTTCATAATATGCCCCTTTTTTATTATTATAAAACAGAAAAATATTTTTTTTGTTTTACTTTTTTGGCTTTTTATGTTCTAATTAAATTGGTGGAAAGGTTTTCCCTTGTTATTTTATAGGAGAGATTATGAGAAGTGAAGAAAGAACATTTGTTGCAATCAAGCCGGATGGAGTAAAAAGAGGACTTATCGGCAAGATTTTAGAAAGATTTGAAAACAAAGGGTTCAAAATCGTTGGTATGAAACTTTTACAGGTTACACCTGAACTTGCTGCAAAGCATTATGAAGAACATTATGGAAAATCTTTTTATAAACGCTTAATTCACTATATTACAAGCGGTCCAATCGTAGCAATGGTTATCGAAGGATATGAAGCAGTAGAAAGCGTTAGACATATTGTAGGTGCTACGAGCCCTATTAAAGCAGATGTTGGAACTATTAGAGCAGATTTTGCGCAGATTATGGAATATAATGTTGTGCACGCTTCTGATTCACTTGAAAGTGCAGCAAGAGAAATCGGCTTGTACTTTAAGCCGGAAGAAATTTATGACAACTGGCAATCTATGCTTGAGATGATTACATTTGATGAAGAAAGATACAATGGCTAGTGTATTCGACAATTTTAGTTATGATTTAGTCCATGTTGACTCAAAAACAGGCGCACGCGCTGGGGTTTTGCATACTCCTCACGGCGATATTGAAACACCGATTTTTATGCCTGTTGGAACAAATTCAACCGTTAAGCTCGTAACTAATAACAATCTTTATGACACAGGTGCGCAAATAATCTTAGCTAATTCTTATCATTTATACTTACGTGCAGGTCATAAACTTATCGAAAAATTTGGCGGAATTCACGGCTGGATGAATTGGGATAAACCTGTTTTGACTGATTCGGGCGGATTTCAGGTGTTTTCTTTAGCACATCTTAGAAAAATTACAGAAGAGGGTGTTGAGTTTAGAGACCCTAAAGATGGGAAAAAACACTTTATCAGTCCTGAAATCTCAATGGAAATTCAGCAGGCAATAGGTGCTGATATAATTATGGCATTTGACTGGTGTGCACCTTATCCTTGTGACTATAAAACAGCTAAAGAAGCAATGGAGCGTACTCATAGATGGCTTGAAAGATGTATTAAAGCAAAAACAAGTACAACGCAAGCGTTGTTCCCTATTTGTCAGGGTGCATTTGAAGACGATTTGAGACGTGAAAGTGCAGCGTTTGTTGCTTCAATTCCTGCAGTTGGTTACGCAATAGGTGGTTTGAGTGTTGGTGAAGACAAAGAAACAATGAACCATTTTGTTGAACTTACTGCGCCATTGTTGCCGCATAATAAACCTCGTTATTTAATGGGTGTTGGTACTCCTGAGGATTTGTTAGATGGTATCAAACGTGGTGTTGATATGTTTGACTGTGTTCTTCCAACCAGAAATGCGCGACACGGTTCCTTCTTTACTAACGAAGGTAAAAAACAGATTAAAAATTCTCAATACTGGGATGATCCAAAACCATTGGATGAAAACTGTGATTGCTATGCTTGCAAAAACCATTCAAGAGCATATTTAAGACATCTTTATAAATGCGGAGAAGGAACTGCTCAGGCATTAATGTCTATTCACAATATCAAGTTCCTTATTGATTTTGCAAAAAAATCAAGACAAGCAATTTTGGAAGATAGATTTGAGGATTTCTTTAACGAAAACTATCCTAAATTTATGGGAACTTCTTCTGAAAGCTCAACTATTTCGTAAATATCTTCAAGGCTATGGTCTTTTAGTGAGTTATTCCAGATGCCAGCTTTGTTTCCTGTAATAACAATGTTGTCATTTGCAATATTATCAAATTTTCCGCAAAGCATTGAAAAAGGTATTCCAAACTCGTCTAAGATATTTGCAATTTCATTAAACAAATTGAAGCTTTCTTTATTTCCCGAGTGTCTTCCTCCAACAAGAATGCCCGTAATATCTTCCTGCACCCATCCCATTTTGTCTTGAAGCGCTAATATGCATTTTTCAATTCCTGATTTTAGTGTAATAAGTGATTGTTGTTCTGGAGCAAGATGCATTAAACAGTTTTTGTTGTTGCCTCCATTTAGGTTTAACATGGAACAAGTATTCGCATCAAAACTTACAAGCGGGTGTGTTGAGTTAGAAAATCTTGCTTTGCTTGTTGTATAAATTCTTTCTTTTCCAACTTCAAAGGCTTTTGCTTGATATTTAATAGGATTAGCTGATAGTTGAACTTTGAATGGCATATAGTCTCCTTTTTTTGAGATATAATGAATGTGAATTTTTATTTTTGCTGAATTGTTAATAATTTTTTACAAATTAACAATTTTTGTGAATTTAGTGACTTTTATATAGTATATGTAAGTTTTTAGGGTGGAATATGTCTGAAATACAAAACAATTACCTTCAACCGCAAATGATGCCAATGAGCAAAGAAATGCTTAAGGCACAAGTTAAATATGATAGAGAAATGAGACCTCCTTTGAGTGCTCATGATGAGTTTATACATCAGCATAAGAAAAATGGTTTGGTTGAGCGTTTATATGATGGCATCAAGAATCTTACAGGCTTAGGCATTGGTTCTAAAAAAGTCCAAGCAGAACTTGCAAAAGTTGAATCTGGAGAAATTACAGAAGAACAAGCTAAAGAAACTATTGATAAATATAGAAAATCACAGGTGAATTCTTCTCAAGGGTTTGGTGATTTGATTTCTATCGGAGCTTCCGGAGTAACATTCTTTGCTATTCGTAATAAATTAAAGATGTTGAGTGCAGAAATGCAAATCAATAAAAAATATTATGATGATATGGCAAAAATGATTGGAGAAATTAGCAAAGAATCAGGAAAAGGTTTCTGGGGAAGACTTGGCGAGTCTATAATTAAATCAGGTCAATCCAATGCAAAAATGGTTGGTGTTGCGACTGTCGCCGCAGCTCTTGCAGGCGGTTTGTCTAAATGGGGTATTCTGAAACTCAACCGTATCGGCTCAAAAGAAGTTGATAAGAAAGATTTTAACGGAGCAAAAGATCGTTATGATAAAGCTGCATATAAATACGAAAAGAAATTAAACAAGAAGGAACATCCTAATAACTTCTTATCAGGCATGATTAACGGTTTGATGATGCCTATTACTCTTATCGGCGGCGGAATAGTTGGTATTCCTGCTTATTTTGCGGGTAACAGTTTAAACAGATATTTTGTTGCTAATAAAACAGAAAAAGACAAATCAATTAATGGTTATGTGGAAAACCTTAAAAGTGATGCGATTACTCATGCGGCATTTGCAGCAGCGGCAGCTGTTCCTATGGTTAAGAAAGTCAGATGGACATCTGTTTATGACAAAAACCTTAAATCTGCAACAGAAAAACTGGTTAATGCAACATTGAAAAAATCCGAGTTTGAAGGTCAAACAACTTATCAGGAACTATCAGATTTACTTCTTGGTTCTAAAAATATAGAAGATATTGTTTTCAAAAATGAAGCAAATTTATCAATGGCAGAGCGTATTACCAAGCTTACAGAAGAAAATATTTTTGCTGTTAAGTTCTTGCAAATCGGTAAAACAGGTGAGTGGGCGGAAGCTTTGCGTGAAAATTGTCCACGTACAAGAGATGACGCGCAAGTACAGGCATTTTTGAAAGAAAAATTGGGTGACGGTTATGTATTCAAAAAATGCTTAGGTGTTGGTACAATTGCTGAAACTTATCTTGTAACAACCCCTGAGGGTAAAGATGTCTGCGTTAAAGCACTTAAAGAAGGAATTTCTAAAGAAAAAATCCTTGCAGATAAACAAAAGTTTGTTGAATTAATTAATGGACTTGATGGTAAATCTCAGCAAGAAAAAGATTATCTTTTAAGAAATATTGATGACCTTGCAGAAGGTATTGCAAAAGAAGTTGATTTCCAAAATGAAGCAGATGCTGCTAAAAAACTGGTAGAATATACTAAAACTGCGCATGTTGTAAAACCGATTGAAGTTAAAAACGGTGTTTACATAATGGAAAAAGCGGAAGGTATAAGCTTAGACTCATTGATTAAGCTAAATCGTGAACGTTCTTGGTTATCATGCTTTGAACGCAGATTAGAGGAGCTAAAAGCAGGGAAACTGGATGAATGGGATGAACAATCTCTTGCAATTTCTGGCAAATCCCGTGAAGAATTTATTCAAAAAAGAATAGCTGATTATGAACGTTGGATTAGTAGTTCTAAGAAAGAAATTGCAAGAATAGAAGCTCGTACTCCTGATATTGGCGAAATCAAAATGGACGATGCTGATGCAAAATACCTGTTTGAAGAATATATGAAAGTAATGGTTGAACAGTTCTACAAAGTTGATAAGGCGGGTAAAACATTGCACGCAGATATTCACCCGGGCAACGTGTTTATTGACTATAATGCAATGAAAAAACGCAAAGGTCAGATATTTACCCTGATTGATACAGGTAATACGATTGACCTGTCTGCTCAAAAGGCAATGAATTCTTTGAGATTTACAACATATATTCAAAGAGCGGATGTTCCTGATATTGTTGAATATATGCTTGAAGGAGCAAATCTTGAAGCAAGCGGTTTGACCAATGAACAGGCAAAAGAAAAGATTTCTGCTGAGTTGAAAAAATGTTTCTTTGACAATAAAACAGCTTTGGATGAGGTAAATACAAGCAGCTTATATTCAATGGTTGCTAATATGATGAAGAAATATAATATTATGCCAAGTTCAAATCAGTTGAACTTGGATAAAGCAAGAACATCAGCAAATGAGTCTTTTGAATCTTTGTTGGATATATGGTTTATGCAGCAAAATCAAAAAATAAAGCAAACATCGGGAATGTCGCAAGTTGGTGCCAATGCTGTAATGCTAAAAGATTACTTAATGCTTCAACGTCAATATAAAAATATGAAATCTAAGCAGGAAAAATTGAACTTGCTTCAATTATCGCCAAAAGATGCAATCAAATATAAGAGAAATCCAAATTTGTTGCCGACTAATGATGAAAACTATTTGATTTATAAACTTAAACAAAAGGTTAAGAAAAGCAGTTTAGATTAAATCTCAATACTTTGATTAACACCCATAATAACAGGCATTTTCCCAAGCTCTCTTATTTGGCGCTCAAAATCTTTTATGTTTGCATTGATTGCTTCAAAAGTATTGTAGTGCATCGGAATAACTGCGCTGACTTCCAGCCATTCTGCTGCTTTAACCGCGTGTTCAATATCCATTGTGTAATGTCCTCCGATTGGAAGCATTGCAAAATCAGGCTGATATAATTCTCCGATTGTTTTCATCTCGCCTGTGAGCGCGGTATCTCCGGCATGGTAGAATGTTTTTCCTTCGATTTCAAACACATATCCGCAAGGACATCCGCCATTGTATTTGTAATCAATAGAACTTGAATGAAACGCAGGTGCTGCAATTACTCTTCCCCAGGGGTAATTAATCCATGCACCAAGTCCAATTCCGTTTGCAGTAGCACCTTGAGATGAACAATAATTTGCAAGTTCAAATATGGCGGTAATTTTTGCCCCTGTTTTTTTAGATATCTCAATTGCGTTTCCCAAATGGTCACCGTGTGCGTGGGTTACAAAAATATCCGTAATTCCCTCCGGCTTGTAGTCAGGACACATTACCAAAAACGGGTCTATCAGAATTTTACCATTTTTAGTTTCAATTTCAAATGCGCTATGACCTAAGTATGTTATTTTCATTTAACTCTCTCCATTAATTTACGCAACCGTTTATATTCCTTACCCCATTTTTGCATTGCTTCAATTACAGGACGCAATGTATATCCAATATCTGTTAAATAATATTCAACAAACGGTGTTGAACTCTCTATTTCTTCTCTGATAACAAGTCCGTCTTCTTCCATGTCTTTAAGGCAGGCTGTTAACACTTTCGCAGTACAGCCCAGATTTTTTTTCAATTCTACAAAGCGCATTTCTTTTTTAAGTAATTCTTTTACAATAAGAATTTTCCATTTAGCGCCAACGAGTTGTAGTACAACACTTACAGGATTGGTTGATAAATCTTTAAACTCCACTCTTAACTTACCTCTATTTATCTTCTTTGTTCTTTTCAGAGAAGCTCCATAGTTCTGATAATTTTTCTTTAATACCAAATCTTCCAAACCATTTTAGAACAAAACGTTCTTCATAACCTAATCCGCCATTTATTCTTGAAAAGTCATTTAGCGAATAAGTTGCTTCTGAGATAGAAATTCTGATTATAACATGCTGTTCCTGGGTTTTTGACGGATCCATCCAAATCTTGATATTGTTATATTTTGCAGCATTCATTGTCTTAATGTTGTGAGCATCAGACTGCTCCTGAAGCATAAACTTTTTTAAACTATCTTCCATATCTTTGAATGTTGCCATTTTTTACTATCCTTAATTATTTAAACTATGTATAGGAGCAGGTATCCTTCCGCCTCTGTTAACAAAATTTGCTGATGACAGATTGTTAACTTTCATTATTGGAGCTTCTCCAAGAAGTCCGCCAAAAACGACTGAATCACCTACATTTTTGTTTGGTGCCGGTATTATTCTTACGGCTGTAGTTTTTTTATTTATCATTCCGATTGCCATTTCATCCGCTATCATACCTGCAATTGTTGTTGTAGGTGTATTTCCCGGGATTGCAATCATATCAAGCCCTACGGAACAAACACAAGTCATTGCTTCCAACTTATCAAATGTCAGATGTCCGAGTTTTGCAGCTTCAATCATACCGGCATCTTCTGAAACAGGAATAAACGCACCAGATAGCCCGCCTACATAAGAACTTGCCATTATGCCGCCTTTTTTAACCGCATCATTAAGCATAGCTAAAGCTGCTGTTGTACCGTGAGCGCCTGCGTGTTCTAAGCCCATTGCCTGAAATATTTGGGCAACACTGTCGCCTATTGCAGGTGTTGGAGCAAGAGAAAGGTCGATTATACCAAACGGAATATTTAATCTTTCTGACAATTGTCGTCCGACAAGTTCTCCTGCAGCAGTTATTTTATATGCAGTTTGTTTAATTTTGTTTGCTAAGATTCCCATATCAGCATCTTTATGCAAATCTGATATAGCCGCTCTTACTACTCCCGGACCTGAAACTCCTATATTTAATACGCATTCAGGTTCGCCGTAGCCGCAATAAGCACCTGCCATAAATGGATTATCACCTACAGAGTTACAGAAAACAACAAGCTTTGCTGCGCCGATACCGTCTTTATCTGAGGTTAACTCAGCTGATTCTTTAATGATTTTTGACATCTTAAGAACCGCATCCATATTAATTCCTGCTTTTGAGGTTGCAACATTAACGGAAGAACAAAGTCTTTCAGTTGTTGCCAGTGCTTCGGGAATTGATTCAATCAGCTCCAAATCTCCTGATGTAAACCCTTTTTCTACAAGCGCTGAAAATCCGCCAATAAAATCAATACCAAGGTTTTTTGCTGATTTATCAAGTGTTTGTGCAATTTTTACATAATCTTTATGCGAACAGCTTTCACCAATTAAAGAAATTGGTGTGATTGCAATTCTTTTGTTTACGATTGGGATTGAATAATCATTTTCAATATCTTGAGCATATTTTACTAAGTTCGATGCATATTTATCCAGTTTTCTTTGGATTTTATCGCAAACAATATTAACGTCTTCCGAAAGACAATCACGAAGACTTATTGCTAAAGTTACAGTTCGAATATCGAAGTTGTATAACTTTATCATATTGATTGTTTCTAAAATCAAGTTCTCATCAAATATCTTCATAGTATACTAAGTATACCATAAATTCGTTTTTTGTGTATAATTAGAACGTAATTGGAGGTATCTATGCTTGTTGTAATGAATAAAAATGCGACTTCTGAAGATATTCAGCGCGTTTCGGAATTTCTTGAAGCAAAAGGGTTTGAGGCAAGAGTCTCTTACGGTGAAGCCCGAATCTTAGTCCATGCAATAGGTGTTAAAGATGTTGATCAACGTGATTTTGAGCTTCTGCCGGGAGTAAATGAGGTTCTTAGAGTAACAACAAGTTACAAACTTGCTGCAAGAGTTTCTCAGGGCTGTGATACGGTTGTTGAAGTTAATGGTGTAAAATTCGGCGATAAACATGCAGGTTTGATTGCCGGTCCTTGTACTATTGAATCTTATAATCAGATAGATGCAACTGCCCAAGAGCTTAAAGATTCTAATGTGAAAATTATCAGAGGCGGTGCTTTTAAGCCAAGAACCAGTCCTTATGCTTTTCAAGGAATGGGAGAAGAAGGCTTGAAGATTATTCGCAGTGTTGCTGATAATCACGGCATGGCAGTTGTTTCTGAGATAATGGATGCATCTCAACTGGATATCTTTATGAAATATGTTGATGTTTTGCAAGTGGGTGCAAGAAATATGCAGAACTTCAATTTGTTAAAAGAATTAGGCAAAATTCATCGTCCCGTTATTCTTAAACGTGGTCTTTCAGCTACTTACGAAGAATGGCTGATGTCTGCCGAATATATTATGGCAGGTGGTAATAATCAGGTTATTCTTTGTGAAAGAGGAATAAGGACTTTTGAAAAATTTACAAGAAACACGCTTGATTTATCAGCAATCCCTGTTATTAAAAAGCTAAGTCACTTGCCGATAATAATTGATCCAAGCCATGCAACAGGACTTCGTGATAAAGTTGAACCAATGTCGCGTGCCGCAATAGCAGCAGGCTGTGATGGCTTAATTATAGAAGTTCATCACAACCCTGATTGTGCTATGTGCGATGGTGCTCAATCGCTCTATCCATGGCAATATGATTTATTGTATAAACAAATAAAACAGATTGCCCCAATTGTTGGTAAAGAAATTATTTAAAGTTCTTTAGCAGTGTTAATGACCCAGCCGTCAGTCCTAAAATGAGCGTAATTGTTTTTCCCCACATATCTGGCAGCATTTTTGCCTCCTGATTTTAACCAATTGTCAAGTAATACAAGCGATTTGCGGAGCAGCTCATATCCATATTTTTCTAACAATGAACCATATTGGTTCGGGGTGAGAATTACTAATTCAATATCAGGTAATTCAATGCGTATTCTTGAGTCTTGTTTCGGCCTTCCGCCCTTTTTTCCATTGTTTATACAACTTAATCTTTTAGTGTCCATCAAATTTTGGTGCTCCCAGTCTTCTTACTAATTCAAATACAGTTTTTTTCATCTTACAGTTTTTTAAAGAATAAATTCTATTAAGATTGCATTTAGAGCAAGAGCATCCGATTTGATAACAATCAATTGCTGTTGGTGTCCAAGTCCTAAAAAGGCAATCGCTGCTTGTAGTATTCCTGCTAATTTCATTTTCCCCCTTTTAAATCTTTTCATAAATCCCAATTAAGTAGTAAATATGTGATAATTTGTTTGACATTTGTCAACTTTTGTGATTAAATATCATACATAAACTTACTTCTTGTATATTATTGTAAGACGATATGATACAAATGTCAAGTATTGTTTTAATGTGGTGAAAAATGAAATTAGATGAATTAATAACAATAATTACTCAAAGGACAGGAAATTATATTAATCAGTCTATGCTTGCCCAGAGCTTAGGGATTACACGTCAAACTGTTAGTAACAGAATTAAGAATGAAAGTCAGGTTACTGTTAGTGAGCTGAAAAAAATCGAAGAGTATTATGGAATTTCACTTTTTAGTGATTCTGCAGATTCAAATGATGATGTGGTTCAAATGAATTATTACTCTGATGTTTTTGCAAGTTGTGGTACCGGAAGTATTGTTTTTTCGGAAGAAAAGATTAAACTGCCCGTCTCTACTCTTTTAATCAGCGGTTATTCTAAGCAAAAAGCTTATTCAATGATTAATGCGTCGGGTGATAGTATGTCTCCAACAATTGATAATGGTGACAGATTAATCGTTGAGCATTGGAATGGAACTCAAATTCAAGATAATAAAATTTATGTCTTTTGTTTTAATAACGAGTTTTTTGTAAAACGTTTATCAAAAAATCTTGACGAGATTATTATTAAATCTGATAATCCTGAATATAAAGTTAAAACGATTAGCGGAACAACTGTTGAAGAGCTAAAACTTGTCGGCAAAATAGTTGGTGTAATAAAATCTTTAGTATAAAAAAATAGGTTCGCTTAGCGAACCTATTTTTTTAATCTTATTTTTGATTAAGCACGTTTGCTGCCTGAAATAGCAATTTGGTGTCTGCCTTTAGCGCGTCTTCTGTTTAATACTTCACGACCGCCAGGAGTTGACATTCTTGCTCTGAAACCGCTTACGTGTTGTCTTTTAATCTTTGTTCCTTCTAATGTACGTCTCATTGTTCTATTTCCTTTTCAGCTAATTTTACTTATAATAATTTTATACTAAATAAAACATGGCTTTTAGTCAACATGAGAGAGGTTCTAATTATGAAGAAATATAACAAAATTGGTTTTATTGGCTGCGGAAAAATGGCAGGTGCTATTATTAAGGGGATTGGAGGGGGTAATATTATTGCTTCAAAATCAACTTCTGATAATTTGAAAGAGGTATCAGAAAGACTTGGAGTAGAAATTACTTTAGATAATAAATATTTGGTTAATATTTCAGATGTAATATTTTTAGCTGTTAAACCCAATCAGGTTGAATCGGTTTTGGAAGAAATTAAAGAGTTTATAACTCCCGAAAAACTTATTGTATCGGTTGCGGCAGGGGTTACAACAAGATTTATTAAAAATATTCTTAATTCTGAGCGTGTTGTAAGAGTTATGCCAAATACTCCTGTGCTTGTAGGTGAAGGTATGAGCGGGATTTGCGGGGGGAACGAAGAAGACATTAATCTTGTTAAATCATTAATGGAAAAAATCGGCAAATGTATTATAGTGGATGAATCACAAATTGATATTGTGACGGCTATTTCAGGTTCAGGTCCTGCGTTTTTCTATAAAGTTATAAATGATATTGCGCGTGCAGGTGAAAAGCTTGGATTGGATTACGAAAAATCATTAATGTTAAGTATTCAGACAGCCATAGGCTCAGCAAAAATGGCGTTAAATCGTGAAGTACCAATGGAAGAGCTAATTTCTAATGTTGCGACAAAGGGCGGTTGTACCAGAGTCGGGGTTGATGTAATGGAGAGTGTTGATACGGAAAAGATTTTTTATGAAGTTATAAAAGATACAACAGAAAAAGCAAAGGCTTTAGGTAAATAAAAAAAGGCGGGCTTTTAGCCCGCCTTTTTTTAATATCTTTCTAAGTACCTGTCTAATTCCCATTGAGAAACATAGGTTCTGAATGAATCCCATTCAATCTCTTTTGCAGTAACGAACTCGTCTACAATGTGTTGTCCGAGTGCTGTTTTTACAATTAATGAGTTTTGCATGTAGTAAAGAGCTTCTTTTAAGCTTCCAGGTAATGATTCAATTTTTAATTTTTTACGTTCTTTGTCATTTAGTTTATAAATATTTGCTTCAACAGGTTTTGGCGGTTCGATTTTGTTTCTTACACCGTCTAAGCACGCTGCAAGGATTGTTGCAAAAGCAAGATATGGGTTGCAGCTTGGATCCGGAGAACGAAGTTCTACACGAGTAGAGATACCGCGTTTAGCAGGAACTCTTAGTAATGCGCTTCTGTTTGCAAGTGACCAGGCCATATAAACAGGTGCTTCGTAGCCCGGAACAAGACGCTTGTAGCTGTTTACTGTAGGGTTTAGGATTGCAGTGATGCTTTTAATATGTTTTAACATACCGCCAATTGCGTAGCGTGCAGTATCAGAAAGCTGGTATTCTGAATTTTCGTCATAGAAAGCATTTTTGCCATCTTTGAATAGTGAAATATTGCAGTGCATACCTGAACCGTTAATTCCATAAACAGGTTTTGGCATAAATGTTGCGTGAAGACCGTATTGTGCTGCGATTGCACGAACTGCTACTCTAAAAGTTGCAACATTATCCGCAGTTGTTAAAATATCAGAGTATTTAAAATCGATTTCGTGCTGACCGTCTGCAACTTCGTGGTGAGAAGCTTCGATATCAAAATCCATTTCTTGAAGAGTACTAACGATTTCTGAACGAACAGTTTCTCCTAAATCATCAGGGCCGACATCGTAGTAACCAGCTCTGTCGTGGGTTTTTGTTGTGATTTTATTATCGTCATCTTTTTCAAAAAGGAAAAATTCCGCTTCTGGACCCACATTCATAGAAAATCCGAGTTTATGAGCTTCTGCCATTAATCTTTTTAAGTTGCATCTTGGGCAGCCTTCAAATGGTGTGCCGTCTGCGTTATAGATATCACAGATTAAGCGTGCTGAATTTTTGCCGTCACGTTCTTGCCAAGGAAGGATTTGGAAAGTATTTTTATCAGGATAGAAAAACATATCAGAAGTTTCAATATCTCTAAATCCTTTGATAGAAGAACCGTCAAGCATAATTTCGTTGTTAAGAATTCTGTCTATGTGTTCCGATGGAATTGCTAAGTTTTTAACCTGTCCGTTAATATCAACGAACTGTAGTTTAATAAACTGAATATTGTATTCAGTAATTAAACGTTTGATATCTGCATCTGTGTATTTAGCGCCGTTTAGCGGCATGTGATGAAATTCCATTAAAACCTCCGTTCTTCTTATTCCCCTTTACAATATATTATTTTCGCTGAAAGGTCAATATTTTATGGTATAATTTTACATAAGTTTGGAGGAAAAACATGTTTAGTACAGAAATACATTATGAAGTTGTTACTTTTGCAGTCGGAGACACAAAATCCGGTACAAAAATGGGTAAACTCCAGCTTAAAAACCCTGAAAACGGCGAAACTTTGAACTGTATTATGTGGGAAGAAGCGCTAAATAGAATGGATTTGAAACTATTTAGATGCGGTAATATCTTGAGAATTGTTTCAGCTTCTTTTAACGAAAAATTTAATAATTGCCTTGTTAGTGCTCTGGAGCTTATAAAAGAAGCAAAAACCGGACTTGATGAAGCACAGCGTGAAAAAACTTACAAAGAAATTCTTGGTTTTATTGAAAAAATCAAGGATGAAAAATTAAAAGATTTTGTTTCAAAAATATACAGTGATAATAAAGACAAAATTCTTGTTATACCGGCTGCTAAATTAATGCACCATAACTATATCGGTGGTTTAATGGTTCATACTCTGGAATGTTTAAAGTATGCAGAAATTAATATGGATAATTTCTTTCAAAGAGTTAATCGTGATGAAGTTTTTGCAGCTTGTCTTTTACACGATATTGGTAAGATTTTTGAATACACGATTGATTTAGAATCAGGTCTGATTGATTATGATGAAAACTTTAGAAAAGAATGGATTTCTCATTCTCAATACGGATTTTCAATCTGTATGGCAGCTGGATTTAAGCGTGTTGCAAAAATGATTGCAGCTCATCATGCAAGAGCTGATTGGGGTGCAATTGTTGATTTAAACGAGAAAGACCTAGAACCTTTTGTATACTTAATTCATCATATTGATGATTTGTCTGCAAAATTTGGTATGACAAATGTAGCAATGTTAGGATAATAAAATGATTAATTGGAAAATACCTTTATTAATGACAACAATCGCTGGCTTAGCAACCGTTTTGGGCGGTTTTATAACTTTTTTTGTCAACAAAAATAATATGAAGGTTCTTTCTTTAGGTTTAGGGTTTTCAGCAGGAGTAATGATTTTTGTATCTTTTACAGAAATTTTGACATCAGCAGGAGATTTGCTTAAAGAATATTTTCCAAATAACTATGCGTGGATTGTTTTTGGCGGATTTATTGCAGGTACTATTATTTCAAAATTAATTGATATATTTCTTCCTGATCACATTGAAGAAGAAGATTTTGAAAACTCGGAAAAACATTTGAACAGTCATACTCATATTAAAAGAGCGGGGATTTTAACTGCTATTGCAATTGCAATACATAATTTTCCGGAAGGATTAGGTACTTTTCTTGTGTCATCTCAGGATTTAACATTAGGTATTACGGTTGCGTTAGCTATTGCTTTGCATAATATTCCCGAGGGTATTGCGGTTGCGCTTCCAATTTATCATGCAACAGGCAAAAAGCGTATGGCTATTTGGTATTCATTCTGGACAGGCATGACCGAACCAATCGGGGCTTTAATCGGTTTAGGTTTATTGTATTGGTTCTTGCCTCAAATGTTTGTGGGATTTTTAATGGCAGTTGTTGTCGGCATTATGATTTATATTGCGTTTGATACTTTGCTTCCGCTTTCACACGAATATGGTGACTGGCATTATGCAATAGCGGGTGTAATGTCGGGAATTATTGTTATTTGGGCAAGTTTATTATTACTTAATGCTTAAATATCATTGATAAAGATTTTTTCTTTCCTATGAACTCAAATCCATTTTTAAGATAAAATCCTTTTGCATCTTTGTCTGATTCTAAAATAATATTTACAGGAAACATTGTTTTTATGCCACTTAATAATGCTTTTCCAATTCCTGTTAAGCTGCGTTTAGGGTTTTGGTATTCTTCTTTGGGCGTTGTTTGTAGACGTTTAAGTTTAATCTTGTCCGAATTAGGTTCAGTTAAAACCTCTCCTAAACCAAGTATTTTTTCGGGTATTAATTCTTGAAAGTCCTTTTTTTGAGTTGTTAAAGCAAAAAACACTTTATGTGGTAAATTTGTTTCAACATATTCATATAAATCATCGAGTATGTCGTCAGCATAAGTGCATCCATTTTCCCAAATGCTGTTTACAGTTCTGATTGATTGAATATCTTTTTCGGACATTGGGTCAATTTGTACCATATTAACATTTATGGAATTGTTATTGTTTCGTTGTTTAATTTGGTGTCGGCTAATATATTTAGCTTTAAAAGAAATTGGACTAAGCATATTATGTTTAAACCCTGTAAAAATATTTTTTGCGTTATTTCTTCATGATATAATCTAAACAAAAGAAGAAAGGAAGTTTTTTATGACAAACTTATCACCATTACAAATCGAAAGATTGAAATACCAGCCAAAATTACCATCTTCTTTGGCTAGCGGTATTAATCATTTGGTTTCTCAAGAAGGTGCTGCTACAGAAGCAGTTGCTAACAAAGAAGAAATCAAAGAATTATTCAAAAATACTTACGGAAAACCAACCGTTACTTTTTCAACTTCAACAGAAGCTAAACATTCTGAGCAAAGAAACGTTGGTGTAATTCTTTCAGGCGGACAAGCTCCTGGCGGACACAACGTTATTGCAGGTCTTTATGACGCATTAAAACAAGCTAATCCTTCTAACAAACTTTACGGTTTCTTAGGCGGTCCAAGCGGTATTATTGAAGGAAAATATGTAGAATTTAATGACGAATTCATTAACGATTACAGAAACACAGGCGGTTTTGATATTATTGGTTCAGGCAGAACTAAACTTGAAACAGAAGAACAATTCAAATCTTCTTTGGAAGTTTGCAGAAAATTAGACCTATCTGCTGTTGTAATTATCGGTGGTGACGATTCTAATACAAACGCTGCACTTTTAGCTGAATGGTTTGTAGCTAATAATGCCGGTATTCAAGTAATTGGCTGCCCTAAAACAATTGACGGCGACTTGAAAAACGAACAAATCGAAATTTCTTTTGGTTTTGATACAGCTACTAAGACTTATGGAGAATTAATCGGTAATATCGAAAGAGATGCTAACTCAGCCAAAAAATACTGGCACTTTGTAAAAATTATGGGTAGAAGCGCTTCTCACGTAGCTCTTGAAGCAGCTCTTCAAACTCAGCCAAATATTACTTTGATTTCTGAAGAAGTTGAACAAAAGAAAATGTCACTTTCTTCAATCATCGATTATATTACAGATATCGTTGTAAGACGTTCTGAAAACGGTAAAAATTTCGGTATTGCAGTTATTCCAGAAGGTTTAATCGAATTTGTGCCTGAATTGAAATCAATGATTGCTAATTTGAACGATATTATGCCAACTTTGGAAAAAGATTCTAAATACTCAAACGGTACAGACGCAGAAAAAATCGCTATTATTGAAAACACACTTTCAAGCGAAAACGCTTCTGTATTCAAATCTTTACCGGCATTGATTAAATCTCAGTTATTGATGGACAGAGACCCTCACGGTAACGTTCAGGTTTCTAAAATCGAAACTGAAAAACTTTTAATCTCTATGGTTGAAGAAAAACTAGCTTCATTGAAAAAAGAAGGAAAATTCAGCGGTAAATTCTCTACACAATCACACTTCTTCGGTTACGAAGGACGTTGTGCATTCCCTTCTAACTTTGATGCTGATTACTGTTACTCACTTGGTTTCAACGCATTTGCTTTGATTAACTTTGGTTTAACAGGTTACTTGTCATCAGTAAGAAACCTTACAGAACCTGCTAATGATTGGGTTGCTGGTGGTGTTCCTCTTACAATGATGATGAATATGGAAAGACGTCACGGTGAAATGAAACCTGTTATTAAAAAAGCGTTAGTTGAACTTGACGGACCTGTATTCAAGAAACTTGAAGCTAACAGAGAAGACTGGGCAATGAACGACAGATACTTATTCCCAGGTGCTATTCAGTACTTCGGACCATCTTCTGTTTGTGATATTACAACAGTAACTCTTGCACTTGAAAGCGAAGCTAAATTAGCTAGAGTGTAAAATTTATAAATAAAACGAGGCGCGTGTGAAACACGCGCCTCGTTTTTTATTTTTTAATTTTCCGGATTTGCTAATAGTTTTTGTTTCATTGCTTCTAATGATTTTTGAACATCCGAATCTGTTCCTATTGCCTTATTTATTTCATCATCAATAGAAGTTTCAAGCATTCCTGTTTCAGCATAAGCCTCTGCGAGGTTTTCTTCTTCCTGAATTCTTGTTTTCATATCTTCTATCATAGCCATTGTTGAGTCAGAATTTATTGAAGATAATTGCTGATTAATTTTTTTAGTAGTTTTTGCAACTGTAGCGCGAGCTTTTAGTGAATTATATTCATTTTCAGAGTCCTTGATTTTGTTTTTTAGTTCAAGTATTTTCTTTTCCATTACTTCGAGAGAAGAGTCGTAATTTTTAATATTGTTAGTTAAATTCTGAATTTCTTTTAAAGCCTCTTGTCTTTTTTTCAGAGCTTCTCCTGCCAGTCTGTCTGCTTCAGATTGTTCGAGTTCTCCTTTTTGTGCTTTTTGTAAAAGTGCCATTGCTTTCTGTTCATAATCGGATGCAATTTGTTTCTTTACTTCTAATTCTTTTTTTGCGCCGATTGAAATTGCTTTTAGCTGGGCTATACTTTTCATTGACTCGTCAAAATCTTTTTTAAGGTCTCGAATCCCTTGTTCAATTAATTTTACCGGGTCTTCAAATTTTGATACAACTGCGTGCGCTTCTGATTGAAAAAATTTGAGTATTCTTAAGATTAAATTCATAAAAACTTCCTTTCAAAATATGTATATGCTTCGTTGATTTGTTTTGTTATTTCTTGAGCGGTTTTGAGTTTTTCAGGTTCTGTTTGATATAAATCGGGATGATATTTTTTCAGTAATCTTCTATAGGCTTTTTTGATTTGATTAAAATCTGAACCGTATTCAAGCTCCAGAATTTTATAATATTTTTTGTCTTCTTCACTATCTTTAACTTTTGAGTCTTGATAGTAGAAGTCTTCATAAGAATTTATATCAATTTCAGGCTCATTGTCCGAATGGTTTATGTTACTTCTTATTATATTCTTAATTCTTTTAAATAAACTCATATAAAAACCTTATATCCATGTTCTGCTGTTCTTAATTTTTGCAACCTCATAAAGATTATACTTGGCTTTTAATAAATGCTTATAACCTTGAGGCGAGCGAGTGAAGATTGTTTCAAACATACCTAAATCTTCTGCTTGAAGATTTTTTGCAAACAATTTAACATTTGTATTTTTGTTGCTGATTATATCAGGTACTCCCAGATATTTTATGCCTTGTTTTAAAATGTATCTGTTCTCTTGAATTTTAAAAATATCTTCAAATGCTTTAATAAATATGTGCCTTTCATAATTTGAGCAGCCGATTAATGTAATATAAAAATCAGAATTGGGTTCTTTGTTTATTTTTAATTCAAGTTTAGACTGTAAGGTTTTTATTATTCCAAGCTCACAAAGAGTTTTTAATAGTGCAATTGCAAATTTTTCAAACATAGTTTGTTCAATAAATGTTTGATAATTTTGAACCAAAAATTTCTGATAATCATCTCGTATAAAACCCATTGAATGAAAGATTTTCAGAATAATATTAGATTTCTTTTCCTTATTACAGTAGATGCTGTTAATATCAATTATGTTTTCTATAAATTTGCACCATTGCGGGATTTTGCCTGCAACTATAATTGAAGTTTGGGTTTTAGGACCTTCGATAACATCATAAACCATAGGAGCAAGGTTTTGTTCGGTAATCTTGCTTTTGTGGAAAACCTGTTCCCACATTTGGGGTAAAGTATTTCTTCTTTTTGCGTAGTTAAAACATTGTTTGTTTAATTCTTCACAAGTTAAATTTTCATCCAAGTTCAGCCGTTTTAGACCGTTTTGGATTTTTTTGACTTTATCATAACTTATACCTTCAAAAGTATTAAATCTTTTTTCAATTGTATCAATATCATTTGATTTATAACCTAGCGAGACCAAATGCCAAATATTAGAAGTCTTTTTCGGATTGTTTTTGTTTATCCTTAAGGCTCTTCCCCGCATCTGATTAGATAGCATAAAAGAACCGACAATACTTGCAATAATTAAAGTATTAACGCAAGGTGAATCCCAACCTTCACCTAATAATGCAGCGGTACCGATTAACACATTTAAAGAACCTCTTTCAAAAAGTTCTGTAATAATTGATACAATGTCTATGAGTCCATAAGTTTCTACTCTTAAATAAAACGGTTTAAATTCAGCTGTTAGGACTTTTTCTTTAGCTATATTTCTCTCTTCAAGAATTTTGTACAAATCTTCTTTTGCGGTTTCAGGTATGACAATAAGGTTTCCTGTTAAAATCCCGAGTTTTATTTTTGTTGAATAAAGCTCATCAAAAACAGAAACTATATTTAACCCGTCAGAATCTCCAATGCCTATATAATCAAGTAAAATGACTTCTCTTAGTTCTTCTTCAAGATATTTATATTCAAATTGTGTAATATCTTTTATCGCACTTAATTTATTTTTGCTTCTTGCAAAAAGGTTTTTGAAATCGACTTTGCCTGTCAAATCAACAGTTTTTCCTTTGGTTAAATGTAATCTTCTCAATCTGTTTTTGATTAGCAATGAATTTTTGAAATAATCTTTGAATTGTCCGATTACACCTTCAAATAGAGTTTCAGCAATTGCATAATTAAACTGAGGAATATCATTAAGATTAAGTTCTAAAAATTCTGTTAAAATTCTTGCTTCAATATTCAAATTATCGACACTTAAAAGATACGAAATTAGAGAGATTGTGAAATTTGTGTTCTCATAAATTATTTCAACATTGTCTTCTAAATCGTTTACAAAAGGAGAAGATTTTACAGAATACAAAAATTCCGCTTCTTCATCTATGTATTTGAAAAATTCATTTCGTCTTGTTTCAAAATCGTCTATGATTTTTTGCTCTTCTGCCGTTAAATCAGAAAAATAAACCAAATCTTGATGCGGGCATAAATCTCCTGCTTTTACAAGTTCAGGAATTGAAATTTCAGCATCAACAGGACCGCATAAGGAATTATAGTTTTGCCATTCGGCAGGTGAAACATCATAAGGCGGTGTTCCTGTTAACGATACTACTCGAAAATCCTTACTTTTTAGTTCCGAACAAAGATGATTAAGGGTTGTATACCATTCTGTTCTTAAATGATGTGCCTCATCAAGTATAAGTGTTTGGACTTGATTTGTTTTTAAATCTTGAATGAATTTTTCTTTTCGTTCCTGAATTTTGTAAAGAGAGTGTATGTTTTGATAAGTAGAAACTGTTATTGTTCCAACTTGTTCAATGTCATCACTTAGAAAATTATTTTCGGGTGCTTTTTCAAGAAAATTATCGATAATTCTTTGTTTCCATTGATTTTTTATTGTTATAGTCGGCGTAAGAATAAGCGCAGGATGTTTTAATCTTGTTAAAACTTCGATTCCGAGAATTGTTTTACCTGCCCCGGGAGCAGCTACAATATTGAGTTTGTCATCAGCAAGATGATGATTAAGTTCATCAAGAACTCTTTGTTGGTATGAACGCCATTTGCCTTTGAACTTTAATTCTAGAGTTGTTTCCTGCATTATAGTATTCTAGCATATTTAGCAAGTTTGTTTATCGTCTGTTAATAGGAAGTTTTCGCAGCATAGTTGGCAGGCGCCAAAAGTGCCTCCTGATGCTTTCAAATTCTTACGGAAACAGCAATATTTCGGGTCGTTGAATAATTCTTTTATCGGCTTATCTTTGACATTTCCGATTTTCATTGAAAGGCAAGGATATACAAAACCTTCAGGGTTAATCATCATATTGTTGTACGGGTAAGTGCAAGGTTTGTAAATCTCATTTACGGGCTTGTCTTCCGGAGTTTTGAAAAATTTTTCAATTTCCCCAAGCGGGTCAGAAAGATATTCAAATTTCGGCGAGAATCTTAGTTTAACTTTAGAATTTTTTGAAAGACTTTCGATTTCTCGATAAACTTCTTTAAAATGTTCCATATCAAAATAATTTTTGATAGGATAATTTTGGTTGAATTCAGGAATAAAGCTTTCTTGTAAAATGGAATTTTGTTTCCAATTGTTGTTTCTTAGAAACGAAATTGAAAGAAAATCAAAGTTCATTTCATCACAGTATTTGTATAATTTAACCAAATCATCAAGATTGTTTTCTAAAACAATTGTTTTGATATCAACCATTTGTCTTGGTTTTTGTGATTTAAGGTTTTCAAGATTGGAGGTAATTTTATCAAAAATGCCGTCTTTGCCTCTGTTTTTATCGTGGTTTTCTCCATATCCGTCAAGTGAAACTGAAAGCAATAAAAGTTTATATTTAATAAAAGCCTTAATAATCTCATTATTCATTAAAATCCCGTTTGAAACAACGTGTACTTTGTTCCAAACTTTTTTTGAAGTATATTCCAATATTTCAATAAAATCTTTTCTTATTAATGGTTCTCCGCCAACAAGAGTAACTATTGAATAAAAAGGAATTTGGTCGATAACTTTTTTCCACTCTTCGGTTGAGAGTTCTTTTTTATTTCGTTCGTTGCCAACATAACAATAAGGACATTGTAAATTACAGCGGTAAGTTAGTTCGAAAAAGTATCTGAACGGAATCTTTGCGCGCCCGTGTTTATCATTATATGAAAGCGATGTATAAAAATTTCTTGCTAAATCAAAAAGATTAGAATAATTCATTTATTCTCCCTTGTTCCTAGCTCTCATATTAGCATAAAGTTTAATGATTGTTTAGCAATTCACGTTTAATATGATAAAGAATCCTCATCGCTCAAATTTTCCTCCCTCTTTTGCAGGGAGTTTTTTTTTGTGCTACGCACGTAGATTTAAGAACAGATTTTTACTCCTGAACTTGTTCCTAATCTTGCTGCACCTGCTTCAATCATTTTTTCTGCTGACTCTCTATCACGAATTCCGCCCGATGCTTTTACTCCTAAGCCTGCAGCGTGAACTGTTTCATGCATTAATTTAACATCTTCTGCTTTTGCACCAACTCCGTTTTTAACAAACCCTGTTGAAGTTTTTACAAAATCTGCGCCGCCTTTTATGCACAGTTCGCAGGCATGCTTGATTTCTTCTTGGTTAAGAAGATCTGTTTCAAGAATAACTTTAAGATTTTTTCCTTGGCAAGCTCCTTTGATTGCCGAAATCTCATAAACTAAGAATTCGTCTTCATTATCCTTGAGTTTTCCAACATTTAAAACCATATCAATTTCATCGGCACCGTTTTTAACAGCATCAATTGTTTCCAATACTTTTGCTTCTGTTGTTGTTTGTCCTAAAGGAAATCCGATTACGGTAACAACTTTTATATCCGAGTTTTTTAGGTAATCTTTTGCATATTTTACATAACAAGGATTTACACAAACTCCCAAAAAATTATACTCAATAGCTTCATCTAAAAGCTTTGTGATTTCTGATTTTGTTGCATCCTGTTTCAAAAGTGTATGTTCAATATATTTATTCATAACCTATTTCCCCATAAAAAATAAAACTGTAAAAATTCCCATCATTAAACAATAGTAGCCAAATATAGACAGCGAAAATCTTGAAACAAATTTTAAGAAGTATTTGATACAAAGGTATCCTGAAATCCCTGAAACAATTGATCCAATAATAATAGCAGTCCAGTTATATGTTACAACTTCTTTAATATCAAGAGTAATCAACGGATATAACATTGATGCTCCCAATATTATAGGAATTGATAACAGAAAAGAGTATTTTGCAGCTTCTGCCCTTCCAACTCCACTTAATAAACCCGTTGCAATTGTTAAGCCTGAACGCGAAAATCCCGGTAGAGCGGCCAAACCTTGAGCAATTGCGATTAGTATGGAATTTTTGAAATTTATACGTTTTTTTTCAGGATTTTTTTTAGCGTAGTTTTCACTGAATAACAGCAAGCTTCCTGTAAAAATTAAAAGAACTCCGACAATTGAAGGCTTGAACACCAAAGCGCTTGCAACATCTTTTAAAGGAAAAGCTACAAGTACGGATACAACTGTACCAAGGATTATAAACATTCCTGTTTTAAAGTTCTTATCTTCTTTATTTCCACTTTTTAAAGCTTTAATGATTTCCCAAATTTCTTTTCTAAAGAATATTAAAACTGCGATTAATGTTCCCAAATGTAGCATTATATCAAGGAAGATTTCTTGATTTGATTCTGATACAATTTCTATTCCTTTAAACACTTTATAAAAATTGGATGTAAGAACCAGATGAGCCGAACTAGAAATTGGCAAAAATTCGCTCAACCCTTGAACTAATCCCATTAATATAGATTGAATTAAATCCATTTAATTTACGCTTCCTCAAAATATGATGCGCATGAAGTAGGAGTTTCCCAAACAGAAATTTTACTTACAATGCTGATTTTTTCTTTTAATTTATTATAAATAAACTGCGAAATCATTTCGCTGGAAGGACTTTCACCTTCAAAAAATTCAAGTTCATTCAAATCTTTATGATCCAATAAATCTAATACGGATTTTAATTCACGTTTAAGAATTTTATAATCAACAAGAATATTGCTTTTATCTAGTGAACTTCCCTGAACATAAGCTTCTACTAACCAGTTATGTCCATGTTGGTTTTCGCATTCGCCATCATAATTCAATAAATGATGAGCTGCTGCAAAATACATTTGTGCTTTTAATTCAAACATTTTTTTAACCTATGGGCGGAGCACATTCCCTTTAACTACTAACTTATATTAATTGCTCCAAGTGCTCCTTTGGAACGAACTACAAATTAGATGAGCGCCAAGACTTCCCCTTCACCCCTAACAACAGACTTCTGCTAATCTGCACATTATTTTGTCTGTTATTACTTTAATATACTCTTTATCAACCATGCCGTTAATAATACAATCAGCTATTTGGTAAGTTGGTCGAATATATTGCTGCGCGGTTTCGTTTACATCTTTAAACTGTAAATCAGCAGCTTCACCAGTTTTACCGCGAGATGCCGCGCGTTTGTACCAACGTTCCTTAATAACAGCAAGTGGAGTAAATACGTAAACTTTTACATCCATAATATCTCTAACTTCTTCGTTTAGAACATATAAACCTTCTGTTAAAATAACTTTTGCAGGTTTTTTCACTTCACCTTCAGGACTTGAAACGCAAGTTACAAAATCATAGTTCGGAGATACAATTGAGTCTCCGTTTTTAAGTGACGCAAGGTGTTTTTTCATTAAGGATAAATTGATTACCTCAGGTGTATCAAAGCTGAAACCTGTTTTAAACAAAGCATCATAGCTTCCTGCTTCTTGAAGCTCTTTTGAAGTATCTTTGTAATAATCATCTTGACGAATAACTGTGTAAATACCTTCTTTTTTATCACGTACAACAGCTTCAATTGTATTATCAACAAATACAGTTTTTCCCGATGCGCTTTCGCCTGTGATACCAATCAAGAAAGTTTTTTTCTTTTCTTGAACTACTTTGCGTGCGATATTTAAAATAAAATCATCAGCAACCTTCAAGAATAAAGGCTGTTCTTGTTTTTTATCTTCTTCTAAAATTTCTTTCAAAGTATCAACGATGGTTGTAATAAGCTCCATGTCAAGTCTGCTTGAATAAAAATTATAATTTGTTAATTCAAAAGTTTCCATCATGATTCAATCCTTAATTCGTCATGAACATTGTATAGTAAAGTATAAAAAAATGCTCGTCTTTTAATACAGATTGTAAAAAAAGTTTACTATTTTTATAACAAGGCTCGGACGACATTTTGTTTAACTACCAGCAGAATGTGGAGATCCCGGTCGTCCTCAAAGAGAGAACTACAAGTGGGTTCAAGTTGGTTGTTTTTTATTTATTAAAACCTACTCGTGCCCAGCGAGTTGAGTTGTTTTTGAAGTTATCAATTGCCTGAGTAAAATCTTCCGTGTTGATAGTCAAATAGTCTTTCATCATTGGTGAGTAAGTGTTTCGAGCCATGCTCTCATATATACCTGTTCTTTCAAGAGCATGAGAGAAAGCTTCTTTTACTATAAGCGCGATATCGGCACCTGTCATTTTTTTAGCATACATTTTGCTTGCAATGTATTCCATATCAACATCTTCGTCAATCGGTTTTTCGTCTGTATGGATTTCAAGAATCTGTCTTGTGCCTTTTAAATCTGGGGCTTTTACTTCTAAAAGAGTTGAGAACCTTCCTGAACGTGTGAATGCTGAATCAAGATCTTCTTTTCTGTTTGTTGAACCTATTACAAAAACATTATCTCCATTTTTTTCCAAGTCACTCATCAATGATAAAAACTGAGCCAAGAGTTTATCGCCATATTGGTCTTTGCCTCGTGCTTTCCCAAGTGCATCAATTTCATCAAAATAAATAATACTTGGCTGTGCATCTACTGCTTTTTGGAATAATTCACGGCAATTCTTTTCAGACTCGCCCACGTATTTATCGGCAAGGTCTGTTGCGCAAAGTTCAAAGATAGATGCTCCTGATTCAACAGCAAGGGTTTTTGCAAGAAGAGTTTTCCCTGTTCCCGGAGGTCCGTATAAAATAGCACCTCTGCTAACCATAAATCCGTCAAATACATCAGGATATTTCATCGGGAATAAAACATTCTTTTTTAATGTGTCAATAACTTCATCCTGACCTCCCACGGATTCAAAAGATAGTTGTTTTGTTTTTGCAGGTGGTTTTATCATTCCTTCAATAAAGGTTTTAATATTTCTGTTATGTTTTAATATAGCTTCTTCTATTTCCTTGTTATAATCCAGTGTTTGTAAAAATAAAGACGAATTATTATTCAAGATAGAATCTTCATCTGATGAGTTTTTGATTTCAAACCATCCGTTAGGAGTGAAAAAATGGTCACCTGCATGTACATCAATCAGACTTCCTGAGTCTAAATAATCAAGCATTGGAGTTATGAACGGTACTTCATTTGTATTCACTATTGAAATAGTTTTGCCTGTTCTTATAAAAAACATGCTAACATCAAGTGTCGGCTCTGTAAGAATAGAAAGTTTTTGTATTGCAATCGGTAATTGCATATAATCCATTAATTTGGGAATTTCTTTTAAATCTTTTGCAACAAGCAGTATATTTCCTGTTGCAGGTCCATTTAATAATTCTTTGAGACCAATTGCAAGTTTGTCGTCAAAAGGAGCATTTTTTACGAAATTCTTTATTGTTTCGCTTTTGCTTTTGAACACCATTGCTCTGCCGTAATTATCGGCAATTGGTGCTGAAATTGTTTCTGTTTCCGGTCTTGTTGTTAATTGATTTGTTTTCTTTGTATAAACAGGCTTACTATAAGCGCATTGGATTGGATTAATTCTCAACGATACACATCCTATGGTTGGGCTAGTACTTAATATCTCTATCATACATTTAAACAGTTTGAATACAATAACCTCTTCATAAATGTTTACAAGGTTTCAACGCTATGCTAAAATACTTAAGTACGGGAGAGGTTTTTATGAAGAAATTGATTATGTTATTTGCGCTGTTTTTAATATCGCCTGTGTTTGCAGACGAACAGCTACCTTTAACAGTTCCTCAAAATGTCAGCTTTGAATCCTGTACTAAAATGTTTGCAATTAATAAAGAAAAATTGTTTTATTTAACTCTGGGTGCGGTTTCTGCAAATAAGTTTGCAGTTGATGAAATTCAGACAGCAAACGGCTATATTATTTTTACAGCCGCAAATAATAAGTATCTTGCTACAGTTGCAAGCATAGACTCTTTAAATTCAATTTTAAAAATCACACCGTGTAATGATATTTATTATTTTCAGCCGGGGATTGTTGTTAATATGTTCAAGTACGTTGACTTGAATTTGAATACAGAGGTTAAGTAGAAAATGAAAAAACTTGTGATATTTTCTTTGGTAATAATGTCTGTTTTAAGTCTTACGGCTTGTTCTATTCGACAAGAGAACTCACAGCGTGAAATAACATTCTGGACTCTGCAAATGAGTGATTATTCGGATTATATGTATAAAGTTATTCGCTCATACGAAAAAGAACACCCGAATACTCAAATTAAGTGGGTCGATGTACCATTCTCCGAAGGAGAAAAACGGACACTTGCTGCTGTAATGACAGATAATCCGCCTGATTTAATTAATCTTAACCCCGATTTTTCTGCGATACTTGCGCAAAAAGGAACTCTATGGAAAATTGATGAAACAAAGCTTACGGATTTTAATCCGGAAATTTTGAATGCTTTGAGATACAAAGACGGGATTTATTCTATTCCTTGGTATGCAACAAGTGCAATTACGATTTATAATAAGGATTTGTTTCAAAAATCAGGACTTTTGAGGCTCCCAAAAACATATAGGGAATTGGCTTCCGTATCAGAAAAAATTAAGACAAATACAGGCGCTTACTCGTATCTTCCTACAATTACCGAGAATGATACAATGATAAAAATACTCAATAAATACGGAGTTTCAGAGTTAGAGGACTTGAACTCAACTGAAAGCCAAAAAGTTTTTGAGATGTTCAAAACTCTTTATCAAAACGATTTAATTCCTCCTGAAACAATAACTTTCACTCACCGCGAAGCGCTTGAACAGTATATGGCGGGGAAAATTGTGTTTTACCAAGGTGGAGCAAATTTCTTGAATATGATTAAAGAAAACGCACCAAGTGTTTATGAAAACACAGACGTAATCGAGCAAATCAAAGGCCCTGTTGGGCAGAACGATTTTTCTGTTATGAATTTTGTTATTCCGCTTAGAGCTAAACACAAAAAAGAAGCTCTTGATTTCTGCTTGTATCTTACAAATGCCGAAAATCAATTAGAGCTTGCAAAAATGACAAATATTATTGCAACAAACTCAAATGCTTTAAATGATAGTTTTTATAATGACTATTCCGATTTAACCTCAAAAGCGCGTTCAATTAGCGCAAAACAGATTAACAAAATTACACCGCAAGTCAAACAGCATAATAATCAAAAAGAAATAAATCTTGTGATTAATGAAACTGTTCAATCGGTTTTATTGAACAAAGGTTCGGTGGAAGATTTGTTGAATGGGTTGGTTAAGAAGTTAAAATAAAATTTAATCTAAATCGTAATTCAACATAGAAACTACATTTACCCCTTTAGCTTCGATTTTTTCTCTGCCTTTTAGAGGGTCAAGCTCAATAACAAATGCTGCTGCAGCAACTTCTGCTCCTGCTTTTTTGATAAGGTTGCAAGCTGCGACTGCTGTTCCGCCTGTTGCAAGCAAGTCGTCTATTACAACAACTCTGTCACCTGCTTTTACAGCATCTGCATGCATTTCGATAGTGTCTGTTCCGTATTCTAATGAATAAGTTTCTTTAATAGTATCAGCAGGTAATTTGTTTGGTTTTCTGATTGTGATAAATCCTGCGTTTAATTTGCAAGCAAGAGGCGCGCCAAAAATAAATCCTCTTGATTCAATACCTGCAATGTAGTCGATTTTTTCATCTTTAAACTTTTCATACAAAAAATCTATACAAAGATTAAAAGCCTTTGGATCTTTAACAATAGTTGTTACGTCCAAGAATAAGATTCCCGGTTTTGGAAAATCAGGAACTTCTCTTACTGTGCTTCTAACATATTCAAAATCATTATTGTTTAACATACTATTTATACCTCTTGTGTTTCTAATTCTTGTCTTTTTTCTTCTTCCATAACCAATCCGTGAGCGGTTTTACCCCAGTTCATATCCTTTTTGCAGAATAGAATTTTTGCACAAATGAATAATTCCATCGGGAACCAGATTATTAAGAAGTAAACGGTTGTTTCAAGCGCTTGTTTGATTGCGCTTAATCTCGGTACCGCATCGTATCTTCTAAGGCTGTATCTTATTGTAAGAACAAAGCCTATTCCAACAACAGCTGATACGATAAGTGATGACCATAAAACGTTATGAAAATCAGTTCTATCAATTGCAAGTTTTGATATTCTTGAAACCACTTCCATCATAAACCATAAAGGCATAATGAACTGAGTAATATAAATTCCCATATCAAGTCTTGCTCTAAGTGACATTTTCTTAGAACGAAGTGCTTCGCCCGAGTATTCTAAATAACGGCGGATTGTACCTTCCAACCAGCGACGTCTTTGTCTGAATAGAGGGAATACATAAATAATTCCTTCTTCATAAACGCAAGCTTCCGGACAAAAACGAACGTCCCAGCCTTTGATATGCAATCTTGTAGACATATCCAAGTCATCTGTGATTGTATAATTATTCCAACCGCCAATATCTATAAGCGCTTCACGTTTGATTAATTCACCATTGCCGCGAAGTTCAACGGCACCTTTTACGGCATCTCTTCCTGCTTGAAGATGTGTATCCATTGTGTATTCGTTATTTTGACATTTTGTAAGGAAGTTATAATCCTTGTTTCTGATAATTTTTCTTGCCTGAACCGCACCAACATCAGCAGGTTCAAGATTTGGAATTAATTTGTTAAGAAAATCTGGCTCAACTGTCGCATCTGCGTCAAATACAAGTATTGCTTCACCTTTGGCAATTTCAAACGCATCATTTAATACCGCAGATTTTCCGGGAAATGCATCTTGAGCACGAACAAAAGCAACTACTTTCTCGTGTTTTGCTTCCAGTTCTCTAATCACATTTGCTGTATTATCAGAGCTTCTGTCATCAATTACAATAATTTCAAAATTAGGGTAATCAATTGCCAGAACATTTTCCACGGTATTTGAAATTACATATTCTTCATTGTGTGCAGGAATCATAATTGTAACAAACGGTTTGTAGTTTTCGTTAATTACAATTGGATGTTTTTTTAATTTACGTTTTTTATACTTCATTGCTGCAATTGAATACAGCCCGTAAGTAACCATACACACACACAAAATAACAAATCCAACCACTGTATTACAGTAGTTTTGGAATATAAACAGGAATAATCCCAATAATGATAATATTACAAATAATAGAATTCTTTCTCGCATAATTCTCCCAGCACCAGTCTATTATACAAAAAAAACATTAACTTTATGAAGAAAATCAAAAATTTTTAATTCGAATGTTACAAAACTTAATATTTAGATTCAAAAAAGGCAATTTTTTCAAAAGTAAATACTTTATATATACATAAGAGAGAACAAGGAGCTTTAGCAGATGTTATTCACAACT
>CAKNXK010000009.1 GCA_932182025.1 uncultured Candidatus Melainabacteria bacterium | reverse complement strand
ACTTCTTGTGTAGCCATTCCGATAAAGGAAACTACCAAAGTCTTTGCGGAACTTGGAACATTTGATAATGTAAATTTACCATCCATGTCAGTAACTGTACCTACAGTAGTACCTTTTACTAAAATAGAGGCGCCAACTACGGGTAATCCGTCCTCCTCCGAAATAACAGTACCTGTTACCTTCGTGATCTGAGCGGTTACCAAACCTATACCTACAAAAAGGCAGGTCAATAACAGCATTAATTTTCTTTTCATAAAATTCTCTCTTAAAGTTTAACTTTACATTAATATAAATTCATTCACTCTAACAAATGACAAAGGTATGAATAAAATTGTAATATCAAACAAATTATTGTAAAAAACATACTAAACTGCTATATTTTTATGCTTTTAGGCATTTAAAACTCACAAAAGACGAAAATAAACCTCATATTTATTCTTTTTTTTAAGTCGTTAAAAAGAGAAACTTTCAATTTATAACTGATCAGGTAAACATACATTAACCTATAAATGTTAACGAATCGTCTAATAAATATAAAGATGAGAACAAAATAGTAGGATAATGCTTTTCTACTTTTCTTTATTGCGTCTTATTATAGAATTTCAATTAAAGAATTAAATTATGAGGAAAATCAGTTATCGTTTCGTTTACAATCGAAAAAAAAGTTTAAATGACAGAGGGACCGCTTTGGTCCAAGTTGAAGCCTACTTGAATAAAAAGAAAGTGTATTTTTCCACACATGTTTATTTACGGCCAGAACAATGGGATGTAAAAAGGAAAATCATCAAAGATCATCCTAACCAAGATGCGCTGAATGGCATGCTTAATGAATTTATTATTGAATTAGAGAAAAAAGAATTAAGTTTGTGGAGGCAAGGAAAGACAATAACCTTAAGCCTCATAAAAGAAGAGTTCAAATCGAATACAGATGCTTCATTCTTAGGGTTTGCGCGTAAAGAAATAATGTCTTCTCAGCTAAAAGATAGCACTAAGCGCAACCATTTAACAACAATATCCCTTTTACAATCGTTCAAACCGACAATTGAGTTTGAAGACTTAACCTATAATTTCGTTACGGATTTTGAAAAATTTCTTTATGAATCTGGATATCAAACAAATACAGTAGCCAAGCATATGAAGCATTTGAAATCTTTTGTTAATGCTGCAATTAATAAAGGATACATTGATCCCAATAACTATGCCTTCAGAAGATATAAAATTAAAATGAAGGAAGGAAAACATGTTTTTTTATTACCGGAAGAAATGAAAAAATTGGAAGAAGTGTCTTTGACAGGAAGAAATAGTTGTCTGGAACATACTCTTGATGCATTTTTATTTTGCTGCTATACGGGATTGCGGTATTCTGATTTTGTGAATTTGAATGAGAAAAATATCGTAAAAATGGATGGAAAATTATGGCTAATCTTTGACTCTGTCAAAACAGGTACAGAAGTGAAATTGCCTTTAAACTTGCTGTTTGAAGGCAAGGCTTTAACTTTATTACAAAAATACCAGGGAAAATGGAGCTCATTTTTTTTAATTAAAAATAACTCAAGTGTAAATAAAGAGCTGATACGAATTGGCAAATTGGCAAAAATAAGCAAACACTTTTCATTCCATTCTGCAAGGCATACTAATGCTACTTTATTGATATATAAAGGTGCTAATATAACAACCGTGCAAAAATTATTAGGGCATAAAAACCTTGCTACAACACAAATTTATGGAGAAGTTATGGGAAGTACAATTATACGAGACTTGAAAAAATGTCAAAAAAGATAATTAACTCTATTGTCTATACATTATCTCTTATAAAGATGAAGAAGAATCATTTTCAAAAGTGAATATAGCCTTATCTTCTTAATAAAGTTTATCGTTTTGTGAACATGATAATTTTTTGTTGTGATTGCAATACGATAAACTAAAAGAAATAAAATGTGACAATATTTCCATCTCAGCCTAACCGGGTAGAAAATAAGTATCAAGGTTATTGAATTTCTGCAAAATTCATATATGTATATCATATAATATGCGCATATAAAATTCTATATCAGAAAATGATAATAATAGTTTGCTAATTTACTTCATGTCCTACTATCTTCTTTTGTAATCTAAAGTGCAAACAATCTTTGGAAGTTTTGAAATATTTAAAAAGTTGAGAAATATCAATCTTAGTATTTCAGGTATTTTATGAACAGAGTAACAACGAACAGGAATGCTGCAAGTCAATTCTTTTTTCAGTAGAAGAAAGGTAGAAAATTATTATTATCATACTCTTTAAACGGCTTAAATCAAGGAAAACGAATAAGAGATTCAGTAATACATATACTGGTTATCAATTATTTACATAAATAATTAGTTCCGCAAAGACTTTGGTAGTTTCCTTTATCGGAATGGCTACACAAGAAGTAGCTATAAAACAGACTGTTAACATCACGTT
>CAKNXK010000008.1 GCA_932182025.1 uncultured Candidatus Melainabacteria bacterium | reverse complement strand
TGAACAAACAAGACCGTCAAATGAGATTTAACAATGGCGGTGACCCAATCTACGCTATTTTTGATAAAATCGACGAAAGACCTTTCTCTAAAATCGCTAAAGATTTTGTTAAAGAATTAGCTGACGATACTATTAGATTTGTTTCTACTATTATAAAATAATGCTCTTCAAATGTTTAATCTCTATTTTTGGCTCTAACACAACAGACATGGCATCTATTCTATATTTCTTATAAACAGGATTTTCTTGCAGATACAAGAAAAGTCCTGTTTTAATGTTTTGGTATTTAGTTTTGGTTATTGCTTCGAATGGAACACCGCAAACTGTTGTTGTACGGGTTTTTACCTCGCAGAAAACAAGAGTATCTTTATCAAGTGCAATAATATCTATTTCGCATTGGCGCGAAAAATGTTTATTGGTTTCAAGAATTTTATACCCTTGTTTTTCAAGGTATTCTTTCGCAATTTGTTCACCTTTTTTACCAACTGAAATATTACTCATAGCCTACCTTTTTATTACAAACAGATATGAATCCGAAACCTGCTTCCCATATATAAGATTTTCACCAAAACTCCATTCCATAATCGTTTCAAATACCGGATTTTTAATATAATCTTTTACCAAATAAAACCAATAATTTTGCCCTTTAGGCAATTCATCTAAATACTCAATGATTTTATCAGAAGTTCTTGGCAATTCCTCTAATTTTTTTGGCAAAAATCCTGCTTGTCCCGCATAAAATAGAAAACTTGAAGTAGAAGCACTATTAGAAAGAACAATATCTGTATCAGGGTTATATTTATCTATTAAATCATCCATAAGAGTTTTAGGTGCATAACTAATGAATGTTTCTTTATAAAGAAAATCTCGAAAACAGTTATGATTGTATCCGTAAAAACTTATCAAATAAACCATTACAAGTAAATAAAACTGCCAGCTTTTTGCCTTAAAAGTATCCAATGGTTTTGTACAAGCTAAAATCAATAACGGATATGAATAAAGCGAAACTCTTGATATATAAGGATATAACTTTAGCACAGAAGCAAGTAAAACTAATCCAAATACAATTAGAGTAAACTTGCCGTAAGTATCCCTATCTTTCGCAAACAATACCAATCCGAATCCAAACAGGAATAATTCAAATAAAGTAAAATTATTAGGTTTAAAAGCATATTTAAAATTAATCACTAAAACAGATAGCCAATTGTGTAAATTTATAAAACCTTCATCCCAATAGGAAGAAAAATATTCATCAAGTGAAACTTTTGATGGAGCAAGATTAAAGAAATAATATAAAAGCATTGTGATAAGAAATGGAATACTAAGTACCGCTAAGCGTTTTAAATTCTCTTTCTTTATATTGATAATAAAGAATGCACCTATGAAAAAGAGTGAAGGCAAAGAAACTAATGGAAGCATTATTAATACAACCGCAAGTTTAATCAAACTTTTTTTATCAAGTTTAAAAACATCTATTTCCGGTAAAAAATATGCGCAAAGCAGACATATAAGCACATCAGATGAATATTGTTTTGCTATTGAAGAAAAAGTAATAATAATTTGATTAACACTAAACAACAGCATGCCTGTCAAACGAGTGTATTGATGCTGAAAGTATTTTTCTGTCAGCTTATAAAATACAAACAAAGAAGCAATAGAAGACAAATAAGGGATTAATTTAAGTGCATATTCATTATATTTCCAAATACTTCCCCATAATCTTTCTATAAAAAGAAAAATAGGCGGAGCCGATTGGGCATGCCCTATGCACAAAAACATTTCCCACCAGCTTTTTTCTATAAATGCACATATTAATCTGCATTCATCATCTTCAAACTCGCTTCTATACGCAAAAGCTATTGTTCTTAATAAAATTGCAAAAGAAAATATAAATCCTAATATCCAATACGAAATCGTTTTTGATTTTGTCATTTTAGAATTTCCCTATAAATCTTATTATATTTTTCCAACATATCAAAATTCCAACTGCAATCTTTTAACATACAGTTTTTGATAAGAAGCTTCCAGCTTGAAGGGTTGTGTTGATAAATATTTAACGCTTTGATAACCGGAGCTAAAAATAATTCATTGTTATCTTCTTCTGTTAGTAAATCTTTTTTTGTTTTTAACCCGCAGCCATTAGTCATATCGTCAAAAATATCAGGAATTGTGTCATTCAAAATCCCAACCCTTGCAGCAACAGGCACACAACCATAACGCATTGCTATATAGTGCTCAGGAGTATTGAGATTAGCTCTTCTTGGAATGAGAGTTATATCAGAAGATGCATAAAACTTCGATAACTTAACGTTTCCGTCAATAAACACCCACTTACCGTCATATTGCTTATTTTTTTGCAAAAACTCAAGCCAGCTTTTAATAAAACCAACTTTTAACCCGTCTTTGATACATATAATCACCTGAATACTTTTATGCATTTCAAATAATTTTAGAATAGTATTAAAAAGAATATCTATCCCGTTTGCAAAAATCTCAGAACTTGCATGAGCAAACAACAGCGGAGCTTCATAAAATCTATCCAGAGAGCCTGTTATCGAAGCTTCTTCATTGTTAAATAATGTTGGATCAACAAAGTTAGTTTTTATTCTATCTGAACTTAGTTCTTTTAAAATAGCTGTTTTATTTATATTTCTTAATTCTCTGAAATTTTCTGCATTAAACGCTTGATAAATATCATTTGGAACATTAAAACCATATTTCGAAGAATTAATCCCAAAAGACACAAAATCACTTTTTTCTTTAGTATTTACAATTTCAGGATACATTAAGCCCGAATATTTTGGATTATTTAACACCTCTGTGTAATAAGTTTCAGAAGTTGTAACCCAGTAATTAGCGCGTTTAAGTGTATGCAAATATGTATTATTATTCATTTGAGGGAAAAGTTTTAGAACTCGGGAATTTAATTTATTAAAAATAACATTTTCTTCAATGTCTTCACCCTTATCAATATACTTACGAAACTTATAGTAATTTTTATAGATATATTTTAAACATTCTCTCATCTGATAAAAACGTTTTGTATTATGAAGTTTAAACAACTTTGCAATAAGTGTTCTTATAATTTTATCTCTACAAATCTGTTTCATAGCAGACTTATCAGCAAGATTTATTGCAGCCCAGAATGCTTCCGGTTTTGAAATATCAATTTGGGTAAAATCTTTTATAGACTGCAAAACTTTTATACTATTAGGAAAGCCCTTTTCAAACTCTTCTCCCAAGAAAAAAGGAATATTTTCACAATGAACAATATCCGGCTTAATTTTTTTTATCGCAATCCTTGCTGCTTTCAAAAATGGTGCAAGATAATGAAATCTGGCTATCTCAGAAACATTTTTGCAAGATGAAAACACAGATGAATAAATACCGTATACCTGAATATTATCATGATTTTCTGGTAGTTTATAAACAGCAGCCTCTGCAACATGATTTTGAGTAAAATAATCAAATTTCATAAACGGTTTTATATCATAAGTGTTGATTATTGGAATAAGCACTTTAATATCATTTTCAGGATATTGTTTACGCATTTCATCGATATATTCAAAAGGCAAAGCCCCAAGTGTCAGATATAAAACATCGGTAAAATTCATTATGGTGTAACCACCTTTCCAAGCACCACCCGTTTTTCAGCACCTGTGCAGCAAGGCAGATTATTTGGAATATTGTAAAAATTACAGTAACCTATTAGTGCAAATGCCATAACTTCTTTGTAATTATTAGAAATCCGGTAATCTTCATGAGTTTTAAGTTCTATTCTTTTAGGTAAATAGTTTCTTAAAAACTTCATCATAGTTTTATTGTAAGCTCCGCCGCCGCCAATTACAACAGTATCAACACTTACAGAAGGATAAATAAATCTTTCGTAAGCTTGTGCAATAGATTTTGCAGTCAATGCAGTTAAAGTCGCGATAATATCTTGAGGTTCAGGAGGTGCAATTTTTAAGATATTTTCTATATATTTAGTAGAAAAATACTCTCGTCCGGTTGTTTTTGGAGGAGGCATAAAATAATATTCATCCTGCAAAAGACAATCAAGCCAGCTGTCGCAAACGGTTCCGGACGCTGCAATTTCTCCGTCTTTATCGTATTTTAGTCCAAAGAATTTTTGAACACAATAATCAATCATAATATTTCCGCATCCTGTATCAAAACCAAAGGTTTCGCAATCATCAGACACAACCGTTACATTTGAAATCCCGCCTATGTTCTGCACTAAAGAGTTTTTAAACCACTTTTCATCCGCAAAACAAACCAAAGGTGCTCCTTGTCCTCCATAAGCAATATCTTTTTCACGATAATTGGAAATAACAGTACATCCTGTTTCGCGTGCTATAACAGAGCTTTCACCTATTTGCAAAGTACTTTTTAACGAAATATTATCGAGTTTTTCATCAAACGGATAATGATAAACTGTTTGTCCATGACTTGAAATAAAATCAGGTTTCCCAAATTCACCTATAAGGATATTAGCAGCATCCGCGAAACACTTACCAACCGCAAAGTTCAATTGACAAAGCTCTTTTATATTAATATCACCTCTGAATGCAGAAAAAATTTTAGCACGAATATGCTCAGGATAAGGATGGTTTATCCCTTTAATAAGCTTGCAAGATAAATCAGGATATACTTCACAAAGCCCTGCATCAATTGAATCACAGGAAGTTCCTGACATTAAAGCTATTATTTGTTTTGGTTCTTTCATTCCTATCTGCCAAATACAGGAGGCGGTTGGATATACAACGGTTTCAAATTACGCCAGTCTGTATTCTCTCCCTTATTAATTTTATCTAAAGCTAACTTAGCAAGTATTTCTCCCAATTGATATTCATCTTGCTGATATGAAACTATATCATCAGTCAGTGCGCTAAAACGTTCAAAAAGACTGTTATCAGTAATTAAACGTCTTCCTTTAACAATTTCATCCACTTCTTCTAATTCAACTGCACCAAGGATTTTGCCATCATATACATAAGCTTTATTCTTTCTGGCATCCAAAGCAACTAAATCATTCCCGCCTAATATCTTAGAAAGAATTTCAAGAGAAGAAATACCAATTGCCTTAATATCAAGCTGCTGCGCAAGCATTCTTGCCACTGTCGTACAAGCTCTTATACCAGTAAAACTACCCGGCCCAATATCAATCGAAATGCATTCCAAATCACGAGGAGTCATGCCTGCTTCTTTAAGCATTTCAACAATCGTCGAAATTAAATATGCAGAATGATAATTTTCTCCTGTTGATAAAATTATTTTGTTTTTAAACATTTCCCCATCATATAAAGTGACATAAGTCTTATCAAGACAGGTGTCAAAAGAAAGCATTTTCAATTTTTGAGTCCCTCTATAACGTAATTATTTTTTTCTCCAATTGATTTAAACTCGTAATTGCGAGAGTCATCGTCATCATAAGTAACATTGATTTCAATTCTTTCAAAAGGAAGTTCCCCTTGAGAAAATTCCGCCCATTCGACAAAAGTAATTTTCTTACCTTCAGAATACTCTCTTAGTTCATCCGTAATCGTAGAAATTCCTGCATGTTCAAGCCTATATAAATCAAAATGATATACAGGAATTGAAGCACTGTGATACTCATTCAAAATAACAAAACTTGGGCTTGTAACCTTTTCTTTCACACCGAGAGCTTCTGCTGTAAGCCTTACAAGAGCAGTCTTTCCGGCACCAATCTCACCAAAAAGATTCACAAAACAGCCTTTTTCTTTAACAATATTGGCAAACTTTTGTGCCAATAATTTTGTATCTTCTAATGTTTTACATTTTTGTATAAATTGAGTCATATTTTTTTCCTTAGAACAATTCTACAACAATGTTAAACAAAATTCTATTCCCAAAATTCTTTTCTTACTTGTCCAAGACTTTTATTTACAGCAGAAATCATATTTTCATAAAAAATTAATTCGGTTTTCGATGCATTAATAATAAAATAAAGCTTATTGTAGCACGACACTATTCATATAAAAATTTTAACAATCCGGAATATAGTAATATTATGCTAAGTGGTTCAGGTTGTTTATTCCCGCCAAATAGTTTGCATTCTGATATCTTAAATAAAGAAAATTTTCTGACAATCCTACCAACACAAGATGATTATTATATCTGGGCAATGTCCGTTTTAAATAAAACAAAAATAAAAACAGTAAAAGGATTTGATGCTAATATATTGTGTGTGGAAAACACACAATCCTGCGGATTATGCAAAATCAATAATCCTCAAAGCTACGGGATTACAGGACAACAAGCTCTTGATAAAATTATTGAAAAATATCCGCAAATAAAAGAAATTGTAAAAAACGAAATGGGGCTTCAATGAAAATCAATTTTATTAATAAAATCATTGAATTCTTAAGAAATAAAATAGACTTTCTAAATCCGAATCCTTACAAAATATTTTATATAGGCGGCAAGAAAAACAAAAATGCAGGAGATTTATTTAACATAAATCTGGCAAAATTTTTTGGACTAAAACATGTAAAAACTAAGATTTCAAATGCAAATTGTTTTTTTGTAGGTTCAATATTAGAGTTCATCGTAACTCCCGCAAATTCTAAACTTCCTAAATATGATGTAAATAAATGTATAATTGCCGGAGCAGGTTTTATTGAAAAAGCCAAGTTTGAAGAACAATTGACAAAAGAAGTTGATATTAGAGCTTTACGCGGGAAACTCAGCAAAGAAAGACTTGAAAAAATTCTAAACAAAGAAATTAATTGCACCTTAGCAGATCCGGGAATTCTTGCATCTGTCATTTTTCCATGCAAATCGGATAAAAAGTATAAGCTTGGAATAATTCCTCATTTTATAGATAAAAAATCTGCTTATTTAAAAAATATTCATGTAGAAAATACTTTACTTATAGACATAGAACAAGAAATTTCTGAAGTTCTAAAACAAATTAATGAATGTGAATGCATTGTATCCTCATCACTTCACGGACTAATCTTTTCTGATAGCTATAATATTCCAAACCAACAAATGGTTTTAAGCGATCTTATTATTGGAGGTGAATATAAGTTTAAAGATTATTATTCAGCTTATGATATGGAACTACCGGAAATTTTCGACTTGAGAAAAAACATTATTACAGAAGAAAATGTCAAAAATATAATTAAGAATTATACTAATAAATCAAAAGCCATAAAAAAGAAGCAATTAGAATTAATACATATTTATGAGCATCTAAACTAATTATTAACCTGAACCTGATTTCTACCGTTTTTCTTAGCTTCATATAAAGCTTTATCAGCACGTTCAAAGAGTTCTTCGCCTGTTTCAACACGGTTGTATTCAGCTAAGCCCATACTTATTGTAACCGCTATTTCTACATCATCAACTTTTACAGGACGGGCTTCAACGGCACTTCTGAGACGTTCACCAACAATCTGAGCTTCTTCAATTTTTGTAAACGGCAGCAGCACAGCAAACTCTTCTCCGCCGTATCGTGCAGGAATATCAGATTCACGAAGCTGTTCTTTAATAATAGATGCAACCGTTCTTAAAACCTCATCGCCTGCAGCATGCCCGTATGTGTCATTAACTTTTTTAAAGAAATCAATATCAACCATCATTGCGCAAAGAGGATTATTTTGACGTTTTGTTATAGAAATCTCTTGCCCCAAACGGGTTTCAAACTGACGTCTGTTATTTAAATTTGTCAAGGCATCCAATGTTGCGTACTGCAAGATTGTTGAATAAGTATTCGCTCTGTTTATTGTTGCAGCAGCTTGTCTTGTAAGTTGTTCCAGATAATCAATATCGCGTTTGGAAAGTTTTTCAATCATACTTCTTGCAACAATACATCCTGTAATTTCGTCTTCTGTCACAAGAGGAAATGCACCAATCTTATCATCGTTAGTTAAAATATAGCCGTAATCATTATCAAGCTGTTTAAGTACATCAAAAACACGCTCATCATTACAAGCCTTAGGCCAAACAAGGCTAAACTCTTCACCCTGTTTTAAAAATACATAAATCAAATGATCAGAAATAAATCTGTCAAGCATTTCACCGATAAGCGGCACGATATAATTAATTTCATACTGGGTTTCAATAATTTTGGCAATATTTTTCATTGAATCATGAAACTCAACATTAATTTGAGATTGCTCATTCAGCACAATATTTTGAAGCTTTAAAGAAACCTGAGTTCCAAGAATTTTCATCAAGAACAAGTCTTCCATATTAACAGAAGTATCTTCTTCAAAAACAAGTTCAATAATCCCAAAAACCATTCCGTTTTTAACAATTGGCATAAACAAAGATTGAAGTTTGAAACTAATCTCACCAATTGTTTGAGGTAATTTAAATGCTTTGTTGTTAATTACAAAATCATTACCATGGATTTCTTCATAAGCATGATAAATAGTGTCTTTTAAATCACATTGCAAAACTTCATCAATCACACACCAGTTTTGCGCATAATTTCTAAGCGTAGAAGTGTTTGGGTCAAAAACATATATATTCATATCTTTTAGATTAATATATGTTTTAATTATTGCTTTTAGCTCGTTTACAAGCTCATAAGCATCAAGTTCTTTTATTAAAATATCTGCCGTTTTTGCTAAAAAATGCAGCTTATCGTTCATTCCTCATCCTCTTCATTAAAATAGCTAAATCCAGCGCAAGTCTTAAAGTTATTATACATAGCCTTATCAAACTCATCATCAGCAACAATTTTACCGTTAACATAAGTATAGCTGTTATTGAGACTTCCTATCGGTTCATCAGTCAATTTTTCTGTGTAATACTCTTCACTTGTAATAAATCTTCTTGTAACTTCATTCAAAAGATTAAAGATATAAGTTGTCTGAACTGTAGAAGAACTAGGATTTTCAGAAATCAAAATAGCCGCTTTTTCTAATTCTGCAATAGATTCTCGGTCACGATGCAACCCGCGCAGCAAAACTGCAAGGTTATAGTGTCCTTCAAAATTCATTGGCTCGATATCAATAGCTTTGCAATAATCAAGCCCTGCTTCTCTGTATTCACCTCGCAAATGATGAGCAACAGCCCTGTTATAATAAATATCATAGCTTTTCTTGATAAATTTCGTTGCGCCTGTATAAGCCTTAATTGCTTCTCCTAAATATTCGTAAGCAAGATACTGTTTTTCAAGAGGTAAATATAAAGCTTTTTGACGAAAAGCCACACCTTTATTGAAAAAGGCAAATCCACGGTTAGTATCTACGCTCTTAATATTTGAATACACAAAAGGTATCCAAAGTTTGAAAAGTTTTATTGTAGGTACAATATCAAATTGTTCTATAGCGTCATCAAAGAATCCTAAATCTTCTGAATATACAATACCGAGGTTCATACGCGCCATTACAAAATTAGGATTTGCTTTTATTGCGTGTTCATAAGCATCTACTGCTGAATAATAATCTTCATGAACCGCATAAATATTACCCAAATTAAACCACGCTTCATAATGCTGCGGATACAAATCCAAACCGGCAAGGTAATAATCAAGAGTTTTTCCCATATTATCCGCTGCATAAGCCTGATCACCTTTGTAAATATAATACGTGCCTTTTGCATGGCGATACTGCTCTTTGAACCAGTCCTGATAAAAATATCCGACTGCAGCAAAAATTAATATAAATAATAACGGGAATATCTTTCTAAAGAAACGTCTCATAGTTAAGAATTATAGCATAGTTTTAGATATAATGGAATTTATTCTTTAATAACTGACCAAAATTCAGGATTTGCACTCATGCAATCCATAATATCTATAATCCTATAAACAGGGGCATCCGCTGTTGAAATATGCTTAACTCCATTAAAATCCATTTCTTTGTTTACACCAAAATGTCCTGCAATAATTGCTTTTACATTCTTATGTTTTGCAAGAACATTCAAATAGTTTTCAGGCTTAGCTGTATATCTCATTTCTTTTTCACAAGGCGGAATAATCGGATAATGCTGTAAAATAACAACATTTTTGTCCTTATTAAGAGTCAGCTGTTCATCAAGCCATTTAACAACATCAGGCTTGTAATAACCCATAGAAGTAGGAATAACTTCTTTTGAGCCATCTAACACAATAAAAATAACTCCTTTTTTCTCAAAAACATAATTTGGAGATGTAATTTTTTTATGCGTACGTAACTTTTTACTTGCAAGCTTTATATAATCAGCTTTTCCCAAATCTTTTTGTTTATTAACATCTTTTTGACCTAAAACAATATAAACAGGATAATTTATTCTTTTTGCCTGAGTCAAAAAAGAGTCTAAATAAGTTTTATCCGGTTTTGCAATATTATTCCCGCTAAAAACTACAAATGAAACATTTTTTAGTTTGTTAACTTCGGTAATAATTTTATCTAAACTCTGTTCGGAAGAATAACAAAGCCCGTCAATCTGCACAAACCTCAAATCTTCTGCAAACACAGACCCGGTTAGTGCAAAAAATGTTAATAAAATAATGAAAAACTTATTCATATTATTATTTTACCATAAATTTATTTCATGCTAAAATGAGTAAAAATCACAAAAAAGAAAGGAATAATCAAATGGAAAAATTGGCAGATATTGGTGTATTTGGAGGTTCAGGTTTTTACAAATTTTTAGAAGATATTAAAGAGGTAAAAGTTGAAACACCTTATGGAATGCCTTCTGACAGTTTATTTATCGGCAAAATCGGCAGCCACAAAGTAGCATTTATGCCTCGTCACGGCAGAAGCCATACTATTTTGCCACATTTGATTAATTATCGCGCAAATGTATGGGCAATGAAAGAAGTTGGTTGCACAAGAGTAATTTCACCTTGCGCAGCAGGAAGCTTGCAAAAACACGTTGAACCGGGTCATTTCGTAGTTTGCGACCAGTTTGTAGATTGGACTGACGGAAGAAAAACAACTTTCTTCGAAGGCCCAATTGTTACTCACCCTTCTGCAGCAGAAACTTATTGTCCGGAGCTAAGAAAACTTGCAGTTGATACAGCACGCGAACTTGGTATTACAGTTCATGAAACAGGTACTGTAGTTGTAATCAACGGTCCAAGATTTTCTACAAAAGCTGAATCAAAATTCTTCACAAATCAAGGTTGGGAAGTTATCAATATGACAGCATTCCCTGAAGCTTACCTTGTTAAAGAAATGGATATGTGTCCGCTAAATATTTCTTTAATTACAGACTACGATGCAGGCTTAGTAGGCGACGTTCCTCCTGTTTCACATCACGAAGTTATTCAAGTATTCAATAACAACCTTGATAACTTGAAAAAATTGTTATTCACTATGATTGAAAAAATTCCTGCTGAAAACAACAATTGCCAATGTGCTAATACTAAAGCAAGTTCACAATTATAGAGGTAAATATATGAACGGATCTGTTTCAAGAATTGTTGATTTATTATTTTATTTTTATTACTTGTTATTAATAATAAGAATATTTTTAACATGGATTAGAACAATTGATTGGTACGCACAGCCTTTTGCATGGCTAAAATCAATCACAGATCCATTCTTGAATATTTTCAGAAATATAATTCCACCTATCGGAGGAATGCTTGATATTTCGCCAATCTTGGCTTTTATTGTATTACAGCTTGTGCAAGGACTTGTATTAAATATTCTCGGTAGCTTAGGATTATGATTGATTTAGAGTTATTAAATAAAGCTATTTTGCTCACTCAAAAAGAAGATTTTGACGAAGCAGAAAAGATTTATCTTAATCTTCTTGAACAAGAGCCGGAAAATGGTCCGCTGTTGTCTGCATTTGGATTGTTTTACGTAAATATTGGCAATTTTGAAAAAGCCAGCTGTTATTTAACAAAAGCCTGCGAAATCAAAGAAACACTTGGAACAGTATCAGCATTGGGATTTTGTGAATATCAACGAGGCAGATTTGCTGCTTCGGCAGAAATCCTTGAACACGCACTGGGATTAGGCGAAACTCCCGAAATTTATACTAAATTAATTAACAGCTTATTTGAAATAAGAAATTATAAAAAAGCTATTGAATATTCCGCTAAAATGCATCAGCTTTATCCGGAAAACCCTGAATCAGTATTATCTATGATTAAATCACTAACATATTCAGGAAAACTCGCAGAAGCAGAAATAATGTGTGTTAATTACCTCAAAGAACATCAGAACGCTGCTGCATTCTGGTTCCAGTTAGGTTTTTTAAAAGAATTAATATACTCAGATGACAACCAAGCTTTTGAATGCTATAAGGTTGCATCAGAATTAGGACAGCCTTCTGCTTATTACAATATGGCTGTCAGCCTTCAAAAACAGGGAAAACACACCGAAGCAGAAGAATATTACAAAAAAACACTCGAAATATTCCCTAATGACGAAAATACAATTGTTTCATACGGTATGTGCCAACTCGCTCAAAGAAAGTTTAAAGAAGGTTACGAATTATTTTTCCAACGAGAAGGAAATAATTATAAGATTGGCGAACCGTTTGAAGACGAGATTGTAGTCCGATGCGAACAAGGTTTTGGTGACCATGTTCAATTTATAAGATATTTACCGTTTCTTAAACAACACGTTAAAAAAGTTTACGTTGCCACCCGTGAACCATTGATGGAGCTTTTTAAAAAGAATTATCCTGATATTGAATTTATCCTGCACAAAGATATTAATCCGAAAATGCAGTCCGTTAGAATTACTGATTTAGCATATATCTTAGGAATTGACTTTGATAATATTCCTTTTAGTGAAGGATATTTAAACGCTGAAACAACAGAAATTAAATCAGACAAACTAAAAGTCGGTTTGTGTTGGGAAGCTGGCAGTGCAGGTATTAGAACCATGATTAACCGCACTATCAATATCAGACTTTTTGAAGATATTTTGAATATGGAAAATATTCAGATTTATTCGTTTCAGGTACAAGACACATTAAAAGGAAACGAAAGATATCCTCAAATGATAAATCTTTCAAGTAGTTTCAAGAATTTTGAAGACACTGCAAAAGCACTAAAGGCAATGGATGTTGTAATAAGTGTTGATACGTCAGTTGCCCATCTTTCTGGAGCTCTTGGAGTAAAAACATTCCTGATGCTTCCTTATGCAGCAGATTGGAGATGGTTTAATGACACAAAAACAACTCCATGGTATAAAAGTGTTGAAATATTCAAACAAGACGACCCGATTAGCTGGGAAAAACCTTTCGGAGATATAATATGCAGACTAAACGAATACTCTTCATAAATTTTGGCGGATTAGGTGACGAAATTTTGTTCTTGCCTACAATTTTGTCAGTAAAAGAACAATTTCCTGACTCAGAAATAACTCTTGCATTAGAAGAACGCAGCCGCGGCATCGTTAGCCTGACCAATATTATAGATAAAACTTTGTACGCTAATATTAAAGGAAAAAGCAAGTATTTTGAGCTTTTAAAGTTATTATTCAAAATCTGGCAAGGAAAATATGACATTGTTATTTCATCCGGTTCAAATAAATTCATATCAATATTTCTTTTTATGACATTTATTAAAGAAAAATACGGCTATAATACAGGAAAATTAAGCCAAATTTTATTAACCAAAGCTGTCGATTTGAACAAAAACCAGTACGCAGCCGATATGTATCACGATTTGGCTAAATACATTACCAATATTAGAACAGAGCTACCTGTTCTAAGTATCCAAAAGAAACCGATAATCAAAAATACTGTTTTAATTCACCCCGGAGTAAGTAAAATTAGCGTTCAAAAGGGCATGATTAAAACAATTCAGCCGGAACAGTGGGCAGAAGTTGTTGAAAAGTTAGCTGATTCAGGGAAAAGAGTTCTGCTTGCAGGCGGTCCAGATGACAAAGAGTGTATTGAACGAATTCAAAAACTTGTACCACCGGAAAAATATGAAAATCTTTTCGGACAAACAAAAAATCTTGCGGAATTAGCAGAATTAATTTCCAGCGCCGAAATTTTCTTATGTTCGGACTCAGCACCACTTCATATCGCAGTGGCAATGGGCACCAAAACATTTGTTATCTTTGGTTCAACAGATGATAAAAAATTAATCCCTCAAAGTGAAAATGTAGTGGCAATAAAAGCGGATTGCAACTGTCCTTTGCAGCCTTGCTTATGGGAAAGAAGACAAACCACTTGTGAAGATTTATCCTGTTTAAAAATACCAACAGAAAAAATAATCCAACAAATAATTTAGCAAAAACGCAACACAATATGTATTGTGTTGCGTTTTATATATCTGTATTATAGCATATATCACGCCTCTTGTGAAGTTGCCCTAAAAAAACGGATTTTTGAGTTTTGGTCAGTTGAGTTGATATTATTGAGTTTTACGCTCTTTTAAAAACGCAACACAATACATATTGTGTTGCGTAATTCAAGAATTAAATAGAGCGAGGTATAAGAATGAAAAGATTACACGGGTTTTCCCTTATGGAAATGATGATTGTATTAACAATCGTAGCAATCGTTGCCGCAGCATCAGCACCAATGGTAAACAAGAAGATGGTACGCGCAGCGAGTGAAAAATCACCCTGGGTGTTTACTAATGGTGAATCAATAGGTTA
>CAKNXK010000007.1 GCA_932182025.1 uncultured Candidatus Melainabacteria bacterium | reverse complement strand
AATTCAGTTATGGAGCGGGTTTTGCCCCCCCCCCCCCGAGTTGAGGGCGCCGAATTCTATTGCATTATAGCTGTATTTTTCTAACCAATTTGACATTCTATCCATATCCCGATATATATCCATTATACCTTGCATATTTACTTAATGCCAAATATGTTAACATTAATAACAAAATTTACAGAAATTGTTACAATTCACTTAATAAAAATTTACTTACAGTCAAGTCCTAGGTCTAAAGTTGGTGCTTTTGCTACAATTGCACTTGATGAAATAATATCAACTCCTGTTGCAGCAATATCTCGAACTGTATTCAAATTAACATTTCCGCTAGCTTCTACAATAGCTCTGCCGTTTATTAGTTCAACACATTCTTTCATTGTTTCAAGTGTCATATTATCAAGCATGATAATATCAGCTCCTACTGCAACAGCTTCTTTTACCTGCTCAATAGTATCACACTCAACTTCAATCTTATGAGCATGAGAGATATGCTCTCTTAATTTTTCAACAGCTTTTGTTAAAGAACCGGCATATTTAATATGATTGTCTTTAATCATGGCACAATCCGCAAGATTAAATCTGTGTAAGCTTCCTCCACCGATTTTTACGGAATATTTTTCAAATGCTCTGAATAACGGAGTTGTTTTTCTTGTATCAACGATTTTGGCTTTATATTCGCCGATTGCTTTTTGGTATTTGTTGGTTTCGGTTGCAATTCCGCTCATTCTCTGGATATAATTCAACGCCAATCTTTCGCCCATCAATACCCATCTTGCAGGACCTTCAATATCTGCAATTTTATCACCTTTGTTGATGACATCCCCGTCTTTTTTATAGAAAGTCACTTTAACATCTTCTGAAAGCACCTTGAACACGGTTTTAAATACATTAACTCCACAAAGAATACCTTCAACACGTGAATTTAACTCACAAGACATTTTATCTTCTTCGTTTGTTAAATAATCGGTTGTAATATCGCCGAATCCAATGTCTTCTTCCAATGCTTTTTTAACATGATCTTCTATAAAAAAACTATTTAACATATTCTAACTCCTTATTAACGGTTTTAATTATATTTGAATGTATTCCTTCTGAATCTGTTTGAGTATAATCAATTCTTGCATGCGCGCCGCGTGATTCTTTTCTCATTAATGCTGATTCAACAATAAGTTCTGCTGCTGTAAGCATATTACGATATTCATATTCTTCCTTGTTTAAGCATTTTCGTTCACGTTTAAAATCAGCTTGCATTTTTTTGATTGTTTTTTGTGCTTCCAAAAGTTCTGACTCTTTTCTTAAAATACCCGCTTTATCCCACATAAGATTTTTAAGTGATTGCTTTAATGTTTCAATATCATAATCGACATCACTCAAAGGTTCTGAGTAAAGTCTTATTTTTTCAATAATAGTTTCGTCAATTTTTTTAGGTGTAGTTAGATTGGCAAAAGACAAATAATCCGCTAGTTCATAAGCACAGGCAACGCATTCTAAAAGTGAATTGCTTGCAAGTCTGTTTGCACCATGGAACCCTGTAGAAGCAACTTCTCCGATTGCATAAAGTCCTCTAATAGAAGTTTTTCCTTCAACAGTAGCTTTAACACCGCCCATTGAGTAATGAGCAGCAGGTGCAACGGGAATTGGAGATGATGTTATATCAATTCCATTATCTTTGCATCTTCCTGAAATTGTAGGAAAGCGCATTAATAATTTTGCTTTATCGATAACTGATGCATTTAAAAACATATTGGGCACATGGCTTTTTTGCATTTCGTTATATATTGCTCTTGTAACAATGTCACGTGGAGCAAGTTCTCTTTTGTCATGATATTTAGACATAAATTCATGTCCTGAGTCATCAACAAGCTTTGCGCCTTCTCCTCTAACAGCTTCTGAAATTAAAAATCTATTTTTACCTATAGCCAGTGCTGTTGGATGGAATTGGATAAATTCCATATCTTGCATTATAGCACCTGAGTTATAAGCTAAATCTATTCCGTCTGCAGTTGCACCATCCGGATTAGTTGTATATTTGTATAACTGTCCCATTCCTCCGGTTGCAAGGATTACAGCTGAAGAGTATACAATTTCATGTTCACCGGTAAGCGCGTTGTATAAAATTAAGCCTTTACATTCGTTATCCAGATTAGTAAGAAGCTCAACAGCCATTGAGTTTTCAACAATTGTTATATTTTCGTCTTCAATAACCTTTTGTGCAAGAGCTTCTACAATACCTTTTCCTGTAGCGTCTCCGCCAAGGTGCAGAATTCTTCTGAAACTATGAGCAGCTTCCAAAGTAAAGTTTAATTCGCCTTTATCATTTCTGTCAAAGTTTACTCCTACATTAATAAGGTCGTTAATAACTTCATCAGAAACTTCTGAAATATATTCAACGACTTTTTCATCACTCAAACCAGCACCGGCTTTAAGGGTATCTGCGATATGCATTTGAGTACTGTCACCTTTGTTCTGGTGAACAACTCCTACAATCCCGCCTTGTGCGTATCGTGAATTACTTTCCCCTAAGGTAGATTTTGTAATCAAAAGTATTCCGTCGGGTAAACTTATTTGTCTTGATATTTTTAATGCTGCATATAATCCTGCTGCACCGCTACCGATGACAACAGCAGAGTATTCAGAATGTTTCATTGTCTTTACCTCAAATCTGATATACTTATATTTTAAACCAAAAATAACACAAGATTATTAATTAAATATAAAGATTTAATATTAATTGATAGTAAGTGTCAAAACTTTTGGCTCAAGAGTTTCTTTCACCAAAGATGAGTCAAAATCCATGTGTGGAGCAAGTTCTTTTGCTTTTTCCATGTCTTCGTAATGACCTCTCTTGTCGCCCATTTCCAGTTTGTAAGCGGCTCTGTCAGCGTAGTATTTCGCTCTGTTTGGTGCTCTATCAATTAATAATCCCATTATATTAACAGCTGCATCAACTCTGCCAACACCTGCATATACATCAGCCAAACACAAGTAACCCGCATAAGCAGTTGAGTCTAATGATATAATCTTGCTGCAATTTTGTGCAGCATATTTGTTGTTACCGTTAACTTTATAAAGCATTGCTATTTTAAAGTAATCATTAAATTCTAAAGATTTAATTTTTGTATAATCATTTAGGGCTCCTTTATAGTCTCTGTAATACAACTTTAAAGTAGCTCTGTCTCTATACAATGATTCAAGAATGTTTTCAGGCATATATGCCGGTAATGACTGAATTGCTTTATCCATTTCTTGTAAAGCTTTATCTTTCATGCCCATTCTTGCAAGATAAACCGCATTGTTTCTAATAAGTTTGTAAGCAGTTGTCTCTTCTTTGTGCTGCATTTTTGCAATCATTAACTTTGTATTATTACCCCAGAATGCAATTTGCATGAATTTATTTCCAGGCGGCGTACAAAGCCATACAACAAATATAAATCCAATAATAATCCAAGCTAAAATCTTAGCATCGTTCTTTTTTTGTTTAGGTTTTAAATTTTCTATCATAATCTTATAAGCTCTCTGAAATAATTCTATAATAATTCTTCAAAAAAATAAAGTATATATTAACAATTTTAAAGCAAGATTTTCTGTAAATTTTCTATAAGGGGTATATCACTTTGTTTATAATATTTTGCAAGATTTGGTGCTTGTTTTATAAAAACCTCTTTGTCTAAAATATAGGTTTCGATAGAACGTGCAAAAAGCTCTGTTGGGGAGTTATAATATTTATTTAGTCTTAAAATTCTTGAATTTATTCGATTTAGCTCTTTTTGTAAAAAGTTTAATTTCAGCTTGTTTGTAAGTGATTTCGGCAGCTTTTTTATTTCGCTTTTGATTTTGTCTTTTGCCTGAAATATTGGAGCAACAGACTCTTTTGGTATAGAATCAACTGTCAATTTTATCAATTCTTCTGTCAAATTGTCGTCTTCATTAATAATAAAATCAAGAGATTTTAATGTTTTGTCATAACTATAATGTACATAATGAGCAAACTCATGTACCAAGGTCCTTATTATTGTTTCTTCTGTTTGACCTTTTGCTATATCAATTCGGAAATTTTGGTTATCAGCCTTAAAAAAGCCCTTATTACCGCGAGCTTTATTTTTACCGATGTTAACTTCTATCCCTAATGACTCAAAATATTGAGTTATGTCTAAGATTCTGTTTCTTTCACAAGCCATTTTAAGTAATCTTCCGAACAATCAACAATAGGTAATGCAATAATTTCAGGAACTGTATACGGATGCATATCTTCAATAACAAGTTTTACTTTGCCATAATGAGCACGTCTTGTTTTTATCATCATTAAGAATTCTTTTTCTTCACAAATCTCGCCATCCCAAGAGAAAGTTGAACGAACATTGTCAACAAGCGAAACACAGGCTGCCAGTTTATGCTTCATTAATACTTTTGTAATATCTTTGGCAATTTTTTTATTTGGAACTGTACAATTAATTACAATAATATCCATGCTGTTTTCCTTTCTTTTTTATTATAACTTAAATATTTTACCGGGATTTAATATGTTTTTTGGATCAAACACTTGTTTAATAAGTTTCATATATTCTAAAGCTGTTTTATCCAGAGTATTTTCTAAATAAGATAATTTTTCTATGCCGATACCGTGTTCTGCAGATATTGTCCCGTTTAAACTTAACGCTGTTTCATACATTTCTGATTTAGCATTAACATAGTTTTTGAACTCTTCTTCATTTTCAAGATTTAAAGCTATTTGAGGATGAATATTGCCGTCTCCGACATGTCCTACCAAACACATTTTTAAATTATATTTTTTGCTTATTTCATTACATTTTTTAATCATTTCAGGAAGATTTTCTCTGGGTACGATTATATCATCCGAAATAACATCCGGTGCAAGTCTTGCTGATGCCGCAAACGAAGAACGTCTGGCTTCCCAAATTTCTTCTTTCTTTGAAATTTCTACTCCAATAGCGTTATTGTTATCAAGAACTTGTGTAGTTTTATAAATCTGAGAATTCATTGATGATTCAAAACCATCTAATTCAATGATAAGCATACATTCATGCTCTGTTTTTAACCCGCAATTAGCAAAATCTTCTACACTTATCATAGAATTTTTATCCATAAAATCTATTGCAGCAGGAAAAATGTGTTCTGAAATAATCATATTGACCGCATTAACAGAGTCTTCAATTTTTGAAAAATAAGCAGAAATAACTCTTTTTGTTTCAGGTTTTGGTATAAGTTTTAAAACAGCTTCTACTACAATCGCAAGAGTACCTTCGCTTCCAACAATCAATTGACCTAAATGGTAGCCGGAAGCATCTTTTATTGTCTCTGCACCCAGTGTCATTAGTTTACCTTCAGCAGTTACAACTTTTAATGATAGAACGTAATCTTTTGTTGTTCCATACTTAAAAGACATAGCTCCGCCTGAAGACTGAGCAATGCTTCCTCCAATTGTAGAAACCTTAAAATTAGAAGGATCCGGAGGGTAGAATAAACCAATTTCTTCAACTTCCTTTTTTAAATCACCTAGTATAACTCCGGGTTGAACTCTTACAGTCATATTTGTCTGGTTTATTTCCAAAATCTTATTCATCTTAGAAAAATTCAGAACAATTCCACCTTGAGAACAAATACAAGCTCCGACCATATTTGTTCCTGCACCTCTTGATATGACAGGAATTTCGTGTTCGTTAGCATATCTTAAAATCTTTTGAACATCTTCAATTGTTTCTGCAAATACAACTAAATCAGGAATTTTACCATCATTTTTCATATTTGAAGCATCACGCGAATAACAATAACGTTCTTCCAAAGTTGCAAGAACGTTATCATTTTTTAGAATTGTTTTTATTTTATCTAATTTATCTTTCAACAACATGTGATGCTATTTTCTCAATGCTTTTATTAAGCTTGGCTATTTGTCTGTCCATACCGCCAACTTTTTTAGTAAGCTGTGCTGTATCTTTGCCATCCAGTAACTCTAATGCTCCTGCAAGTTTTGTTTCAAGCGAATCGATTTTTGCTTGCTGTGAAGATATTTTTTCATCCATTGCTACCAAGAAACGGTTTAAAGTATCTTCCATCGGAGTTAAATCAAGCGGTCTATTATTTATTGTAGTCTCAACTATTATTTTATCAAGTTTTGCTTCTAAAGACGAAATACGTTTAGTTTGTTTATCAAAAACGGCACCCAGAGCTTCAATTAATTCAACCGTTTCTGTATTGTCTTCAGCGCCGGCTTTCAAATCAGCAAGCATGTCTTTTATTTGACCAATTTCACCAAGTGTTTCAACCCTGTCTGTAATAGAATTAATCTGAACGCTTGCGTTGTCTACCCATTCTGCTAAGTATTCAAATACCTGATTAAATACTTGATTTGTTTTTGCACCTTGTTCCATCATAGAATTCAATGCATTTAATTTTGCATTAACTTTATCCATGCCGGAGTCTTGTGCAAAGTTTTTAGTTCTTTCATCCAAATCGTTTATAACAAGTTTGAAGTCTTGCAGATTATCTTGCAATGTCTTGTAAGACTCATCAGACGCAAGAATTAATTTGTTTGTTCTTGTGCTAATACTAACAATATCTTCAGCTATATCTTCAAAATCTTTTTTGTTAGGGAATTCGTTTTTAATAGTTTCAACAAGTGCATAGATGTCGTTTGTTGAAGTTATTAATTCCTGAAATTCTTCACTGTGGTCATTTTCTTTCATTGAATTTAATTCAATGCGAAGATTAGCTATATCAGATTCCAAATCTTGTAATGTGTAAACATAATCAACTTCATCATCAGAAGAAATAATTGACGAAATTTTTTCGTTAATCATTTCGATATCTTCTTTTAAGCTGTCAATTTTGTTTTCAACTAATGCAGTAGTTTCAGCAGCAGTAGTTACAATATGGCTTAAAATAGTGATTAATTCTTCATGTTTTTCGTTTACAAAATCCAGAATTTCTTCTTGTTCTGTTACAAATGAAATCTGGTTAAATACGTTCAGAAATTGAGTTATAATTTCGGTTTTAACCTGTTTAAGCGCATTTTCAATTGTACCGTCGATATCCTGTAAGTCGAATTTAGTGGATAAATCTTCTAAAGAAGCGAGTACAGAGTGTTTTACAAGAGTATTTAATTCTGCGACTTCCGGTAAATTCATTCCGCATAAATCACTGATATCTTCAATGTAACCCATTTGTTCACAAATTAGTTCTTCTAAAGAGCCTATCTGCTTGTTGATAGAAGCCTGGAATGCTTCATCAAAAGACTTATTAGAAATCTGTGAACGAAGATTTTCAAATGATTCGTTTAATTGACGAAGTTCGTTTGCTGTCGAGTTATTTGCATCATCAACCGCTTCTGTTAACTGCTCAATCTTGCTGTTAGTGCTTTCTTTTACCTCACTAAAGCGTGTAAGTATATCGTTTAGTGAGCCTTGGATTGCATTGAATGAGTCATTAGAATGATTAGAAATTAATTTGATTTCTTCATACTTGTCAACAAGTGTATCAATAAATTTCTTGTCAAATAACGCAAACTCATCTTCAAGCTTATTAGAGTTTTCGCAAACGAAATTTGTTAATTTTTTGTTCAAATCATCAGCTGTACTTGAAACAAGAAGTTCAACCGCTAATCTGAAATCATTCATTTCTGTCTTGAAAACACTAGAATCCAGCATTTTATTAACATTGTTGATAATATCATCAGCAGATGCTAACATATCAGATTTTAAATTATCTAATTTCCCTGAAATTAATGAGGAATCAGTTTTAATATCAAGATATGATTTTAAATCTTCAATATTATCGTAAATATGAGCACTAACAATATCTTCAATTTTTGATGTCAAATTAATAATATCATCAGCTTGAGATTGTTTAAGCAAATCAAACTGCTCAACAAGCTCGCCGATAATCATATCAGTTTCTTTTTCTATGTTTGTAGAAATTATACTAAGCTCATTCTTTGTAAATTCTGTAATCAAATCCTTACAAACTTTAACATTCTGTTTTTCGTCTTCAATTTGTTCGAGAATAGTGTTTACGTAAGAATCAAGTGTTTGAAGCTCTCCTGCTGAAATTTCTGCTGTTAAAGCATTCAGCGCTGTAACACTGTTAGTTAAAGAATAGTCTAAGTGTCCTAATAAAGTTTTATTGTCTTTTACAAGCGCTGCCAGAGCTGCAATATCATTTTTTGTGGATGTTGTAATTGCAGTTGTTCCTTCTGTGGTAACTTCGATATTTTTAACTGTGTTTAGAATATTTTCAGCTTTGAGAAGAACTCCTTCGTGTCTTTCGCTTGCTAAATCTTCTGATTTTGTTATCAGATTATTATTAGTCAAACAAACCTGTGTAAGAGACGCAATGTCTGCTCTTGTGTCTTGAGATGCTTCAATCTGCTGCTCGGTTAGAGCTTTTGTTTCACTTATTGCCTGTAATGTTTCGGTTTGAGCAATTCGGTTATTACTTATAATCGCTTCATTGCGAGCTTCTGCCTTAGTATCAATTTCATTTACAGAATTAACAATGCTATCATGTGTAGCTTGTAATATATCAAATTGATTTTTTGACAGATTTTGCATATTGTCAATAGCATTAACAGTTTCAGCTTTAATATCTTCAAGCTGTTCAGCTGTAACAACACTTAACTCGGCCATTGTTTTAAGATTTTCGGCATGAGTTGTTTCCAATTTGTTTACAAGCGCAGTTTCGCTTTTTGATATTTCAGCTGAAAGTGCTTCCTGCTTGCTTTCTAAGCCTGATAATTTTATTGCAATATTGTTTTGGTTGCCCAATAATTCGATATTCTTTGCCAGAATTTCGTCATTACGGGTTTCAATTTCTTGCGCTTGTATATCAAGTACAGAATCAATATATTTTGTAATATCATCGAGCTGAGCTTTTAAGTCTTGAGTTAAATTAGTATTATTTGCTGCAATATCTTTTGCAAATTCTGCTAACTTTTCTTTAAAAGAAGCGTAATCAACTGCAGTAAGCTTAATATTCTCATCAAGCACACATTTTAAGATTGCAGTCATGTCCTCAATTTGTTTGAAATTAGTTTCGCTTTGCTGTTCCCAAACTGACTTCATTGCAGTGTTAATGTCTGCAATTTTATCTTGTAAATAACTTGACTGCTCATTTGATTTGTTTTGAAGTTTATCAAATGTTTCTTCAATACGTAGTTTATAAGCTTCTAACTTTTGAGTCATTGCTTCTTGCATATGACTTGATACTTTTGCAAACTCATCATTAATTCTTGCTGTTAAAGCGCTGTCAGATTTATCAAAAAGAATTGTAATCTGTGAAACAAGTGATTCAAAATTACTTTCAATAATTGAAAGCTGTCTGGTCATGTCTCCATCAACGTTTTCATCAAGTTTATTCAAAACTGTTTTAACATTCTCAAAATCAGCAAGAATAACCTGAACTTGCTCTTTTACATCAGCAGAAGTCTTGTCATTTAGAGTAGACATATAACTTTTTAACGCAACAAAGTTATCCAGAATTTTTGCTAATGTAGCAGCTCTTGAGTTGCTGTCATCAGTTGAAAATATTCCTAATAGATCTTTTAGTTCTGCTAATAAATCAGCAACTTCCTGTGAATTTTTGTTATAAATACTTTCAACTGCAAATTTAAGCTCACTTACCTTATCTGCATTAGCACATGTAAACTCTTGCTTAAATTCTGAAATTTTATCAAGAAGTGCTCTTTTTAAAGAATTAATTTGAACCTCAAAATCACTTCTTACTTCTCCGGCTGAAGCCAGAATTCCGTCAAATCTTTCAGATGAATTTGTGTTGCTAATACTTAGCATATCCTTGATTTCTTTATATGAATCCTGAATTTCAAGTAGTTTTGAATAAGAAGATTTAATCTCTTTTTGTAATTCATCGCTGACTACATCAAGCTTGTTATTGAATTCACTATCATTTGCGGATTGTTGTTCTCCGACATAAGAGAGTACATCAACAATTGAAGATGAAATTTTTTCTAAGATTTCTTTTAAGCTTGATAATGACTCGTTTTGAGTTTTTTTGAACTCGTCTTCTACAGAATCAAGTTTGCTGATAAGTAATTCATACTTGCCATATAAATCATTGGTAAACTTTTCTGAAAGGTCATGATTAGTAGTTTCAAAAGTATTTACTAATTCTTGTTTAGAGGCGTATAAATCAACCCTCAAGTCTTTAACAGTATTAACAAAATCAAGTGCTAATACAGCTTCAATAGACTCTTTTAATGCTGAAAGTTCTCTTTTAACATTGTTAGCTTCTACAACAGACGAGTCCATTTTGTAATCAAGAACGCCGGATAGGTTTTTAATATTCTCAATTTGTTCAAACAATCTAAGAGAAGAATCTGTTACATTTTTTTCCTGAGTTTCTAATGAAACTTTTAAACTGTTTTCAAAAATAGCTAATCTGTCTGTAATACTTGAAAAAATAGCATTGTTGGATGAAACACTGTTTTCATCAATTTGTGCAATAAGAGTCTTAACGTTAGAAATATTCTCAAATACAGAATTGAAGTTCTTTTCGCATAATGTCGCAATAGAAGATTGTGTTTGTGCAAGTTTTGAATTCAGAGCATCTGCGCTTGTAGAAATATCATTTAGTACTCTTGTAATATTAGCATCTTGTAATGTTGCAAGCTTTTGAATTGCAAGATTTACTTCTGCAGTAATTTCAGCACCTTTTTTAGATACTACAGACTCAAAGCCCAAAGTGCCGTCAAGAATGTTTTTAAGAACAGACTCTAATGATATTTTGAATTCATTAAATTTAGTATCTGTAGAAATAGTATGAAGCTCTGCTTCAAGAACGTTCAATTTGTCTAAAATTGAGTTTGTATTTTGGTTATCTGCATCTTCAAGCACAGATTTTAAACTTGCAATAATGTTAACTGATGCATCAATTTTTTCTGCAAGATTGTCAATTTTAATATAACAGTTGCTTAAATCACTAACAGCAGCTGTTAGTTCATGGCTTTGAGCAGATAGTTCAAATAAACGTTCTTTAGCAGAAGTAATATCGTCCTGAGTTGCAAGATTTTGAAGCACGGTTTCAACTTGTTCAGTCTTTTTATCAAGCATTTGAACTGCAGAAAGAATGGTATTTGAAGACATTTCCATGCCTGTTAATACATCTGCAAATCGGTCAAAGTAGTCTGTTTTATCAAATGAAGCAATTGTTTTGATAATTGTTTTAAAATTATCATTCAGACTTAACACAATTGAGTCAAAACCATTGTTAAGTCTCTCTAAATCAGGTTTTAGCAATGTAATATTTTTGATAATATCACGTTTTTGAGAATCATCAGAACGTAATGCATCCAGTCTTAGTGTAATGTCTGTAAGTGATTCTTTTTGTGAGACAACTTCTCTTGAAAAAACAGACAGGTTTGTAGCTACAATATCAAATAGTTCTTTTAGTTCAGCAGATTTAGGCATCTCAGAACTATTTTTCAAAAGATTTGAGAATAAAGATTCTATAGCACCAAATTTGGAGATAAGAACATTATGTCTTTCATCCAAATTTTGTTTAAGTTCTGATAAGAATATTTTAATTAAGTCGATATCTTCCTCAGTATTAATTTTTTCAAGTTTTGAATTAATACCTGATAACAACTTGTCTACATCGGAAGTATTAAGAATTCCTTGCGCTCTTATTGAATTCAAGAGTGTTTTAATTGTATCAAAATTCTCATTAATCCCCGATAAATTATCAAAATCTGCCATAAAACTACTATCCCACATCCTACATTATTACATTTATATATTATATACTAATATAAAAATAGTGACAAATAATAAAATTTTTTTTAATATAAATTTATGAATTACATATTTTTTATTTTAATAAGCGTATCAATAATAGCAGGGTTTGTTAACGGAACTCTTTCACAAGTTGTTACAGCAATGCTTGAAGGCTGCGAAACCGCTGTAAAAGTTGCAATTTCACTAATCGGAATAATGGCATTTTGGCTTGGTATAATGCGTGTTGCCGAAAAATCCGGGTTAGTAAAACTCTTATCGAAACTGTTATATCCTATTGTGAAACCATTGTTTAGAGATGTTAAGAACGACTCACCTGTAATTGGTGATATAACAATGAGTATAGGCGCTAACGCTCTTGGGCTTACAAATGCAGCAACCCCTATCGGTTTAAAGGTCATGAAGGAGTTACAGGAAGATAATCAGGATAAAGATACTGCAACAGACAGCATGTGTATGTTTCTTGGCATGAATACAGCCGGATTTCAGATAATACCCGCAACAGTGATTGCTATTCTTGCCGGTTTAGGTGCAAAAAATCCAACTGAAATAGTTTTGCCGACTTTAATTGTTACAACTGCTGCTTTTATTGTTGCGATACTTACTGCATTGGTGTTTAGAAGAATTTGGAGGGTTAAGTAATGGAAAAAATCTCTCTCGCTATTCTTCCAATAATGATTTTAATAATTTTAACAGCCGGCATGCTTAAAAAAGTGCCTGTTTATGAAGAATTTGTTGAAGGCGCAAAGGATGGATTTAAGGTTTCTGTTTCAATTATACCGTATCTTGTAGCGCTTATCGTTGCAATATCTATGTTCAGAGCATCAGGCGTGCTTGATTGGATTGCAAGGCTATTGCCTGTTGAACCGGACTTGGTTCCAATTATGATTACGCGTTCGCTTTCAGGTTCGGCAGTTTTAGGTTTGTTTGCTGAACTTGCATCTAAGCATGGTGCTGACGACTTTATAACAAAGCTTGCTGCTGTTATGGTAGGAAGTTCCGAAACAACTTTTTATGTATTAACGGTATATTTCGGTTCAGTTGGTATTAAAAAATTCAGATATGCAATTCTTACCGGTATAATAGCAGATATTACAGGTATTTTACTGTCAATTTGGGTGGCACACTTTTTCTTTCTTCCCAACATTGGATAGTATTTATAGGCTCAGATGCATCAACCGCCTTTTTTTGTAATACAGCAAAGTTTATATCAATAAAATTGATTTTCTCAAGTTTTTCAACATGATACTCTTTTGAACCGCAGTTCGTGCAAAAATGGTTTTGCGGATAAATTTCTCCATTCTTAGCGCATGCCTGCATTTTAACACCGCAGCAAGCACAACGTGTTATATACCACTCGTTTTCTATAAATTTGCCGCAATCAGGACAGTAACCACTTTCCATATCCGGTGTTATTTTGTCATGTGTACAACTTTTCTTGAATTTAAATAAATTAGTTAAAAACATTCTCACGCCTCATTCTTCTATGCCTTTAATGATATTTAAATGAATGTCAATGTAACGAATTGTAACAAAATTTTATTTAACCCTAAAGTTTTTGTGCTTTCTTGCCGTAAAGGATAATATGCAACACAATAGATAATAAGTTGCGAATTAGAGGAAAAGATTAGAAAAAGGAGTACATTATGAGTTTTTTAGGGATTAATCAATTTGGAAGTTTAACATTGCAAAATGGACAACGTTTATCATTCAATGACATTAAAGATATTGATGGCGATGGTAAAATTTCAAAAGATGAATTTAATGCTTTCTTGAAAGAAAATAATGTTGATACAATTGAACTTTCACTTGTTGATAAAGACGGTGATGGTGTAATTACTGAAAAAGAATTCGCAATTTTAGAACAAAAACAACAAATGCAAGAAGCTGTAAATGCTATGGCTAAAGATATATCATTTGATTTTGCTGGAACTAATCTTATCCCTGAAATTACAGCTAAATTAAAAGAATTAGTTGCAAATTATGAAAATAACTATACTGGAGATATTTCAAAAATGGCAGAAACTTTCAAAAAAGTTTTGCCGGAAAAATATGAAGCTATAAAAAACGAAGTTTTAGCAAATGATCCTGCAACTATTCAGACAAATATTATTAATGATATGGTTGAAGATTTTGTTGCAGAGGGATTAACAGATGCTGCTAAGAAAACATTATCACAACAATTAGAATCAGTATCTAATGCTTTTGTTAAATCATATACAGGCACAAATCTTGAAGCAGATTTAAAAGCTCATTTAGAAGAATGGTTAACTAAAGCTGATGCAGAAAAAATTGCTGATGACGTTGCTGATTATCAGAAAAGAGTAGATTCTTTAGATTCTACAATTGAATCTGCTGAACTTCCAAAATTAGTATATGCCGCTAAAGAACTTCTAACAGCAGCTCTTGAAAATGGTGTATCTGCGAAGTTCAGTGATCAAACAGTAACAGCAACAAATATTAATGCCGTTCTTAACAGATATAAAGATGGCGAAGCTTTAAAAGCAGATATGCAGGCATTTATTGATGGATTAAGCACAGTAAGCAAAAAAGATCAGATTATTGCCGATGAAGCAGCTAAAGCAGAAGCTGCTGCGGAAAAAGCTTTCACCGATATCAAAGGAAGTGACTATGCAATTAATGCAAGTTTAATTGATTACTCTGGTATTGACGGTTATGCAAAAGATGAAAAGTATAGTGTTAAAGGTAAAAAGAAACGCGGACAGGTTCAAGATAAAGTTCGTGAACAACTTGAGTCTTTAAAAGATCAGATGAGAAACCAAATTGAAAATATGCTTAAAGCAAAAGGAGTTCCATTTGATAAGATAGCACAAGTATTTGAAAATGTATTCCAAGAAACCTTAAATCAGGTTGTTGGTGAAGTTGGAACACACAAAACTAACCATGCTTGGTTAAACAAAAACAAAAAATATGCAGCAAATGAAGGTATTCAAACAATTGTTCAAAACTTCATCACAGCATTTAACACAAACATTGCAGCAAGAGTTGATGAGATGAATAAATCTAATACAGATATGGATTTGGCTGATATCGACTACACTGTAATGGTAAAAGATGAAGATGGTAATGTTACTAATCCTGAATTATATGAAAAATTACAAGAGGGTGGTACTGCAAAAGTTTATACATCTGGTCGTAATTTGACAGTTGCTGAAAATGAGGCAAAAGCAATGATTGATAAATTAAAACCTGATATGCTTAAAAAAGCAATGACTATGTGTAAAGCCAACGGTATTGAGTTTGATAATACAGTCTTCACAACAATGTTTAATAACGCTAAAAACTCAGCAGTTGCAAGCAGTTCAGTAGATCACAATGTTATGATTTGGTCTCACACTCACATTGATCCACAAAAAGCAGCGATAACTTTCACAACAGAATTTAAAACAAACTACACAGCTTGGGTTGAAGCTGAAAAAGCAAAAGGAGCTAATAAATAATAATTCTCAAGGCCTCCCGTAAGAGAGGTCTTTTTGTGTGTAAATATTTGTAACAACAATTAAAGTTTTATTAAAAAATGCCGTTAATACTAATATGTTTCAAGGAGTAACAAATTTTGGCAGTCTGACGTCTAAAACGGGGCGAAATCTAGTTTTTACAGATTTTGACCTTAATAAAGACGGAATGATAACAGAGGATGAGTACAATTCGGTTTTAAAAGAAAACGGACTTGATATTGTCCAATTCTCCAGTGCTGATACTGATGAAAACAAGGTACTGAGTGAGTACGAATTCTTAATCTGGGGACAAAAAATTCAAATGCAGGATTCTGTTAACTCGCTTGCAGGGCAAATTGCTCAGGATTTTTCGGGAGCTAATTCGACTTACATCTCTCAGGTTTCTCAGGATTTAAAAGAACTTATTCAAAATTTCGCGAATAATTACCATGATGATATTTCGGTTATGGCACTTGTTTTTGACCAAAGTTTACCTGAAAACTATAATAAAATTAAGTCTTCTTATCTATTGAATACCCCTCTGATAATCTCTGATTTAGACTATTCGGCAATTGATGGTTATAATGAAAATAAAACTTACTCCCAAAAGGGTAAAGGTAAAAATTACTACAAAGATGAAGCAAGAAAATTGATTGAAGATAATTTAAAGCTTCAACTAAAAAACAAGGTTTCTGATGAGTTGATTAAAAAGGGAGCATCAATTACAGATTTTGAAAATGTTTTTGAAAATGTTTTTTATATGTCTCTGGAAGAAGCTGTAAATGATTCTGTTACAGGGCGAAGCGGAAATATATTTAGAAAATCAAAATCAGAATTTAACGTACGTACTTTGGTAGATAATTTTGTTAATAAGTTTAATACAAAAATATCGTCAGAGTTACAAAAAGTTAATGAATCAAAAACCGATTTTGATTTAATTGATATCGATTATTCTGTTGTAACGGAAGATGAAAATCTCAAAAAAGCCTTGCAAACAGGTGAAACCCTATCGGTTAAAAAGAAAGGCAAAGATTATTACAAACCTCAAGCGCAAGAAATGATTGAAAAACTAAGACCCCAATTCTTTGCAAAAGCACAGGCTATGTGCGAAGCAAACGGGATTGAGTTTGATATGATTAAATTTGAAGAAATCTTTGACGATATAAAATCCCAATCAGTAGATGCAGCCATGGGCGGTAACAAAGGTGTTTCGGGATGGAACTCTGCAGGAACAACAGGTAAAGCACTTTGTTGGACAGCTATAGGTTGGGCAATTTTTGCATTTGGCGGCAAACATTCAAAATCAATATTCAACCCTCAAACCTTAATTGAATCATTTACGCAAGGATTCAAAACCAATTTTACCAATTGGGTCAAAGAAAATGTAAAGAAAAGTTAAGCAAAAACGCAATTTGCGTGTGAAGAAAGACTTTTAATATATACAAGGGTATTAAGCAAATAAGTTACGCAAAAAAAACATACACTTATTCATTATACTACACTTCACACATTCAAAGTTTTTAGAGTCTAAAAAAAGACTCTTTTTTTTGTGCTACGCACGTAGACATTTGGGCGGAGCACAAATGTTGGGACTACAAGTAGTAATTTGGCTTACAGGTGCTCCTTTGGAACGGATTACAAGTTGGATGGGCGCGAAATATCCAACTTAAGGTAGAGAAAGTTCTAACTTATTTAGAATTTAAAAACAATAAAAAATAACTTAGTATGTTAATGTAGAGGAACAAATATACATACCCCTACTCCAATTATGATGTGCTTTTGGCTGCTTACCAAAGGTCAACTTCGTAATTGAAAAATCATGGAAGAAATAAGCTAAAAAGGAGATTGAAAATGGCTTCAATTACAATTAACACAAACCTTGCGTCATTGGTTGCGCAAAGAAACTTGTCTCAAGCCACCACTGGCATGAACACAGCAATGGAAAGATTAACTACAGGTTACAGAATTAACTCAGGTAAGGATGATGCTGCAGGTTCAGCTGTATCATGCTTAATGGAAGCACAGATTTCCGGTTATGATGTAGCAGAATCAAACGCAACAATGGGCTTGTCATTATTAGATACAGCAGAGGGTGTTCTTAATATCGTTGGTGATTATCTTCAACGTATTAGAGATTTGACCGAACAAGCTGCAAACGGAACTTACGGTACTTCTTCTATGAGAGCAATCAGAACTGAAGTTGAACAAAGAATGCTTGAAATTAACCGTTTATGTACAGTTATTGATTACAACGGTATTCAGTTGTTGGATGGAACAAGTGTTGCTGCTACGTCTAAAGCAGGTGTGAATTTACAAGTAAGTAATAACTCAGGAAAAAATAATATAATTAACTTAAAATATACAATTTTCGAAGCTGCAACTATTACAGCATTATTTATGTCAGGTAACAGACACAATACTAAGTATGATCCTGATAATCAAAATAATCATAAAAACCAAGAGTGGTATATTAGAAACGACGGACAAGATACTACTGCTTTAACAGCAAGGGTTCAGGGTGCAAATTTAACATCCCCTGATGGTAAAAAATATGATTATTCCGGTAATGCATACGAAAAAATCTTGGATAAAGACTATGATTTCCAAGACGATACAAGAACTATCGGAAAAAATATGAGCTGTATTACAGCTATCTGTGATGCAGTTTATACAGATGATGCAACTGCACGTGAATTCTTATCATTTATCGATGATGCGATTTCAAATGTTACTGAAAGAACAGCTTTAATCGGTGCTTACATGAACCGTGTAGAATCAGCTGTTGATGCGATAAGTGTACAAAAGGAGAATATTGTATCAGCTAACTCATCAATCAAAGATGCAGATGTAGCAACAGAATCATCAAATTATATTAAATACCAAATTTTGCAGCAATCATCTGCAACATTACTTTCAACTGCAAACCAAACTCCAACTATTGCGTTGAACCTATTATAGACTTAACTATGTTAATGTAATTGAAGCCCCCGCATTCGCGGGGGCTTCAATTTATGTTATACTTTCTGTATGAAGCTTAAATCTTTGAGTCTTAAAAATTATCGTAATTGCGAAGATATTTTGCTTGAATTTTCAAAGCAAAAAACTCTTATTATTGGTAAAAATGCACAGGGTAAAACAAATATTTTAGAAAGTATTTATATGCTTTCTGATTTGAAAAGCCCGCGCACAGCTACGATTAGTGACATGATAAGATTTTCGTCTGGCGGTTTTGAAATTAATGCACAGATTGAAAAGAACAATACGGATATTGAATTAGATATTTCTTATAATATTGAAAAGAAACGTGAACTTAGAGTTAATAAAGTAAAAACAACGCCTAAGAATTTTAAATCTGCCGTAAAAACAGTACTTTTTTCTACTAAGGATTTGCTTTTATTAAGGGGTGCACCACAGGATAGACGAGATTGGCTGGACAGAGCAATTTCACAAATTTATCCTGCTTATGACGAGAGACTTTCTAAATATGAAAAAATAAGAGTTCAAAAGAATAATCTTTTAAAAAATGATATTGTTGATGAGACTTTATTGGATATTTATAATGACCAGCTTGTAATTACAGGTGCAAATATTATCTTTTTACGTAAAAAGTTTTTGAGAGAAATTGAAAAGATTGCTTCTGAAAAACATAAACTGATAAGTGATACAGAGATATTTAATCTTTCTTATACTTGCCCCGTTAGTGAAATAGAAGACATTTCATCTTATTTAAAGAATGAATTACAAATTCGCCGCGCGGAAGAGATGGCACGACGACAATCTTGTGTTGGACCGCATAGAGATGATATAGAGCTTAAGATTAATGGCATTGATGCTGTTAAATTTGCTTCACAGGGACAGCAGAGAACTCTTGTTTTGTCTTTAAAACTTGGCGAGTTAGAAATTATCAAAGAAAAAACGGGATATTCGCCAATTCTTCTTTTGGACGATGTCTTAGCCGAACTTGATGAGACACGTCAAAATTATCTTCTTAAATCAATTGAAGACGGTGTTCAAACAATAATTACTTCTGTCGATACTCTTTTGTTTGAAGACGAATTCTTGAAAGATGTTCAAATCTACTCTATTCAGAGCGGACGTGTAATGTAGGTTGCATCGAACTTGTAAGCCTCCATTGTTCTTGAAAAATAATTTGGGCTTAGTCCTGCTTTTTCTTTTAAAGAGTTTAGAAATGCTTCTTTTTCAGGTAGCTGTTCCCATACAATAGGCAGGTAAACAGCACGCTTATCGCGTTCCGCTATGATGATACCATGCGGATATATTTTTGAAAGCAAATCACGTTCGTCTTTGAAGTTAATTCGTTCTATTGATGAAAGTATTGATATGGATATTTCCAAGTGTTCAATTTCTTCTTCTGTTAAAGGTTCAAATCTAGGGTCTTGGAATGCTGCATTACGTGCATTATCGACAATATCCAATATAAGTGGCTTGGTTGGATAAACTGAACCGATACAGCCTCTCAGTTCACCGTTTAATTTTAGGGTTACAAATGACGCTCCGTATTGGGTCAAAACCGGAGGAATTTCGTGCGGTATAAACTCTTCTGATATTATTGCATTTTTAGCTATATCAAGAATGTATTCAGAGTAATGTTTTTCGATAATTTCATCTCTGTTTTCTGTTGATAAAAACCATGAACCGTAGCCGACAACTCTATCAGAGTCACCGCTTATATCACCGGAATTATACATCATAATTCTTATAAGTGAGCAATCATTATTATTGGCAAAATCCACAAGCCCTTTTATTCCTGTTAGTCCGCAAGCCTGGGGTTCTTGGAAAAAGTCGAGTTTTCCTGTTTCAATAATAGTTGCTGTGTATGTATCGATTTGTCTGCACTCTTGTTTTGGATAAAAATGGCTTAAATCTGATGATATAACGAATGATGAGTTTTCCCAGTAAGCTGAAATTAAATCAGATATGAGTTTGTAATTGCAATTTCCTACTAAAACAGGAATAATTTTTATTTTTTTCCCTATTTTTTTTACAAAATCAAGAGCATTTTGAATACGCGGATTAAAAAGAGTTTGCAAAAATGGAAGCTGAACCTCTATGGAGTGTTCGTTATCAAATACTTCATTAGAAATTAGGCAAGGGAACTTTTCTGCAATATCCTTAATAAGTCGATTATTTACTTCAATGCTGCCTAATGGTGTATCAAAATAAGTATATTCCGGTAAGGCTATATTGTTAAAATTTTCGTGATGAGATGGCGCAATGATGAATATATTGTCATTGAATTCTAAGTGTTGAAAGCCTGCCATTGCAGCATGTCCAGAGTAATAAACCCCTGCATGCGGTACAATTATTGCTTTGCTTTTGGCAGGAAAATGTAATTCTTGTTTATATGAATCAAGCAAATTTGTGAGTTCTTCTGCTTTTTCGGGATAAAAACTCCCTGCAAACACCGGTTTTTTGTTCATTTTTTGACCTCTTAGAATAATTTTAGCACATAATATATTTTTCTTAGAGTTTTTCTTTAACTATTTGTGCAATGTATTGTCTTAATGCAGGTGTAATCATTAAGTCAGGTTCTTCCATTGTAAGCTCATCTAAGGTGTTTACCCCGAGTCGGTATTGCTCTGCTTCAATATATAATAATCCGAGTTTTATTCTGTCATAAATATTATTTGAGGACTTAAATTCTTTAATCTTTGAGTCAACCAAACCGCGTTCTTTGTAGCATTTAACAAGGTTCATATAGTATTTTAGATTAAGACCGTAGAGTTTTATTGCATCTTCAAAACATTCTTGAGCCTGTTCAGGGTATCCTATAAAGATATATGTTTCTCCCAAATTGTTTTGAAACACAGCAGTCGCTTGCGTTGAAGGACTTAAAGATATCGCAATTTTAAACTCTTGAATTGCAGCATAGTACACTCGGTCTTTTAGATAATTCAACCCGACATTGTTGTGGTAAAACGCATCTTTTTCTGCATTGATTGTGTATTTATACGGTTTTCTGTAGGCTGAGCAGAAAACCATGATAACTAATAAAAATAATACAACCGTTTTTTTTATCATAATAAAGATATTTCTAATCCTTCGCGTGCCATAATTGCATTTTCTTCTGCGTATTCTTCTGCTAAAAGGTCTAATTTATCATCATTATAGCCTGGATCGTAATGGAAGAATACAATTTGTTTCGCGCCAACTTGATTTTTGCAGTCAACTGCCATTTCGAAGGTTGAATGTCCGAAACCTTGTTTAGGTACATAAATACTCAAATAGTCTTCTGTTGAATATTGTGCATCGTGAATTATTAAATCACAGCCTTTAGCGAATTTAACAAGCTTTTTGTCTCCGCCCGGATAGCTTTCTTTGTCAGTTGCATAAACCAAAGATTTACCTTTGTACATAATTTTGTATACAAATACGCCATTTTGAGGGTGTGCATATGATTTGTAGCAGGTAATTACAACATCTTCTTCATTATAATCATCATCTTTAAGGTCATTTACACGTACAACACGCGGCATATCTTCGCCTTTTTTGAAGATGATATAATTTGTTTCGTTTAAATCCATAATTTTTAAATCAGCTGCAATGTCGCCCAAATCAAGCGGGAATGATTTTGTAAACAACAGTTTTGCAAGCTCTGATTCAAGAGTTTCGTTATAATTTACCCCGCCTAATAAAGCCATTCTTGTAGAAGCCAAATGAGAAGGTCTAAAGAATGGAAAACCCTGGATATGGTCAAGGTGGATGTGGCTTAAGAGAATTGAACAGCGAACAGGGGTTCTGTCGGTAATTGTTGTACCTGATTCAATGTATTTTTGCATAAGCTCGTTACCGAGGCTTATCAAACCTGTACCTGCATCAAGTATGATTAAATGTCCACCAACACGAACTTCTACACAAGCTGTGTTTCCGCCGTATTTTAGAAAATCACCGTCTGCAACAGGATAACTTCCTCTAACACCTCTAAATTTTATTTTAAATTCATCTTTAAGCTCTTCCATCTCTTATTCCTTATTTTTTTTAATTTCAAAAGTAGTATTTCTATCTTGCTCGCTTCCATATAGAGAATCTGTTCCAAGTAAACGGAGTTTTGAACGCTTTTGTATATCTTTCAGATTAGTTTCTTTTAAAAATACATCTACAAGAACCTTATCTTTATTCGAATTAATGTTTACTACTCTAAAAGCGTTCGGGTAGGTAACTAGCGAAGGAGTTGAAATATAAACTATATTCCCATCCTGTCTTGTTCTTGTGCAGTGATAATGACCTTGAAGAATTACAATTGGATTATTATATCTTTTTAAAAGTGATTTGATTTCATACTCGTTATTCATTTTGTGATTTGGACTTGAGAACGGTTCATGAATAGGTACGTGTGTACAAAGAATGACTACATCTTTTTGGTGCTCATCAAGCTCTTTTTCAAGCCATTTCATCTGCTCTTCGTTTATTTCGCCGTTACAAGTCAGTTTATAATCAATAATTGAGTCAAGACAAATTACACGGTAGCCTTTTTTAGGAGTAAATGCATAATAAATATTATCTGATTTCATGTTTTTGTTGTTTTCGCGCAATATTTCAACAAACTTTTTCTTTGTCAAAGGGCCGTCAATTGCGATATCGTGGTTTCCGTCTATGGCGTACCACGGAGAATTAAGAAGAGAAACATGAGAAATAAACTCTTTCAACTGGCTTTCTTTTGGCTTGTTAACCAAATCACCTGTAAACATAACAAAATCATACGGCATTGAAGTATTTATTTGTAAAATCACATCATCCAATAATTCGGGTGATTTTTGGAGCATTTTGTATGAAGTATTTTCTTCGTTAGTCGTAAAATGAGCATCACTAACCTGAGCAAATCTTAAATTATTATTCGCAGCAGTACAAACCTGCGAACCAATTGCACATGCAACAATAATTGTCAGCACAAAATTCGTAAGTTTCTGAAAAAACGTTTCTCTCTTCTCTTTTTTGTATGGTTTGCTCATTTATTTTAATAATAAGACATTTGGGGTAAATAAGTCAACTGATAAAAATTCCCTAATCGTGCTATATGCCTGTTACAATGTAAATGTATAGAATTTAGAATTATCTTATGTCTGGAAATGAACTTGAGATAATTAGAAATAATATAAAATACTATAGAAAAGAAAAAAATTTCACTCAAGAAAGATTAAGTGAAATTTCAGGTATATCAAAAGATTATTTATCAGAAATTGAGAGAGGAAAGAAAATTCCTAGTGTAAGAAGATTAATAAAAATAGCAGAGGTATTTGAAATTGAGGCATATAAATTGCTAATGCCAAGAACAGATGTTGAATAAAAAGGGCGAGGTATTTACCTCGCCCTTTTTATTTATTTTAACGACTCAATCAAATCCTTAATAACATTCTCTTGTGTCGTAATCTCTTCAATCCTTGCATTTGTCTGTTCAACAAGTTCTTTTGGAGCGTTTGCTACAAACTTCTCGTTTTTCATTCTGCCTTGCAAAGAGTTCTTTTCATTAGTCAATTTTTCCAATTTCTTTTCTTGTCTCTTGATTTCAGCATCCAAATCAATCAAATCTGCAAGAGGTACAATCAACTTAGAAGCAGAAACAACCGCTGTAGCTGACTTCGGAGGAACTGGAGCATTCATCTCAGCATAAGTTATATTATTAACTTTAGCCAATCTGTGAACATAGGACTCAATTGCTTTGAAGATTTCTTTTTCTCTGCCTTCAGCTCTGATTTCAACATCAACGGTAGCAGAAGTTGAAATATTAAAGCTTTGTCTAACGTTTCTTAAAGAAGTAATTGTTTCAAATACAACTCTCATCTCTTCAGCTTCTTTTTCGTAACGAAGTTCTTCTTCGTAAACTGGGAATTTGGCAATAATCAACGCACTTGTTTCTTTTTTACCTTGCATTAGCTGCCATACTTCTTCTGTAATATGCGGCATAATCGGATGAAGCATTCTTAATGACATATCAAGAACATATCTCAATACACGTTGAGTATTTGCTTTAAGTTCAGGATCTTGTAACTGAATTTTAGCAATCTCAACATACCAGTCACAGTATTCACTGCGGAAGAAATCATATAGAGTATGAGCGATTTCACCGATTCTGAATTCTTTCATATTCTGATTAACTGTTTTAGCAGTTTCATTCAATTGGTTCAAAATCCATTTATCAACAAGAGTTAATTTGCTCTTATCAATTGGCTCATCATCAACTCCTTCAAGGTTCATAAGTACAAATCTTGAAGCGTTCCACAATTTGTTAGCAAAGTTCCTTCCGTACTCAAATCTTTCATCAGAAATCTTGATATCCTGACCACCGTAAGTACAAAGCGAAGTCATAGTGAAGCGTAAAGCATCACAACCGTATTTTTCAATAATTTCAACAGGGTCAATGGTGTTACCTTTAGATTTTGACATCTTTTGACCTTTTTCATCACGAATCAAACCGTGGATATAAACTGTTGAGAACGGAGCTTTTCCTGTGAATTCCAAGCCCATTGTAATCATTCTAGCAACCCAGAAGAAAATAATATCAAATCCTGTTACAAGAGTTGTTGTAGGGTAGAATTTCTTAAAATCTTCTGTTTCAGAATTAGGGAATCCCATTGTAGAGAACGGCCATAACCCTGATGAGAACCAAGTATCAAGACAATCACTATCTTGTACGTAATTTTCAGGATCCGGATTTTCTTTTGCTACAACCATTTCACCTGTAGTTTTATGATAATATGCAGGAATTTGGTGTCCCCACCAGATTTGACGTGAAATACACCAGTCACGGATATTTTCCATCCAGCCTAGGTAATTCTTTTCCCAACGTTCAGGAATGAACTTAATTCTTCCGTCTTTAACAGCTGCAATAGCTTCTTTTGCAAGCGGTTCCATTTTAACGAACCATTGTTCAGAAAGAAGCGGTTCAATTGTAGTGTTACATCTTTGACATTTACCAACATTGTGTTCGTGGTCTTTTACTCTTAGTAAGAAATTATTGTAGCTAAGCATATCAACAATTTTCTTACGAGCATCATATCTATCAAGTCCTTGGTATTCAGGCGGAACTTCTGCACAAGATTTCATCTTACCTTCGCCATCAATTACCCAAATTGGGCTTAAGTTGTGGCGTTTGCCAACTTCAAAATCGTTAGGGTCGTGTGCAGGAGTGATTTTAACAGCACCTGTACCAAATGATTTATCAACGTATTCATCAGCAATAATAGGAATTTGACGTCCTGAAAGTGGAATCATAACTGTTTTGCCGATTAGTTCTGAGTATTTCTTATCAGAAGGGTGAACAGCGATAGCAACGTCGCCGAAAATTGTTTCAGGACGAGTAGTTGCAACAATAATTGCACCGGCTTCACCAACAAGCGGATAAGAAATTTCCCATAAATGTCCTTGTTCTGTTTCGTACTCTGTTTCAACGTCAGAAATAGCTGATTGACAACGAGGACACCAGTTTACAATATAAGCACCTTTATAGATAAGTCCTTTATTATAAAGTTTTACGAAAACTTCTTTAACAGCTTCTGAGCATCCTTCGTCGAAAGTAAATCTTTCTCTTGAACGGTCAAAAGACGCACCTAAACGTTTGCATTGGTCCAGGATATGGCTTTTGTGTTCATTAGTCCATTCCCAGGTTTTTTCAACAAACTTTTCTCTACCCAAATCATGACGGGTCAAACCTTCTTTTGCTAATTGTTTTTCAACAACGTTTTGTGTAGCAAGACCGGCATGGTCAGTTCCGGGAATCCAAAGCGCTTCATAACCGCTCATTCTGTGATAGCGGGTAAGGATGTCTTGCAAAGTTTCGTCTAAAGCGTGTCCCATGTGCAATACGCCGGTTACGTTTGGAGGCGGAATTACAATTGTATGAGGCGGTTTGTTTGATTTAGCATCCGCTCTAAAATAATTGCCGTCTTCCCAGAATTTATACATTTTATCTTCAGTTGCCTTTGGATCATAAACCGTAGGCAAATCTTCAATCTTAATCTTAGTTTCCATAAATTACCTCTCCTAATTGTCTTAATAATAAAATTCTAACATAAATAATTAATTGTGATATACTAAAACATATGAGTAAAAAAATATTAATTATTGGTAACACTGCAAAGGTTTATTCTTTAGCAAAATTTTTATCAGAAGAGAATGAAGTTTATGTTGCACCGGGAAGTCCTGCTATTTCAGAATTCGCAACAAATGTTGATTTGAGAGAAAACTCTGAAATTTTAGAGTTTGTTATGGAAAACGGGATTGATTTAACAATTCCTGTCGCTTTGAATTCAGGTATTGTTGAATTATTTAATAATAATAACCAGAAATTTTTTGCACCATCTAATGCTGCTTCAAAGTTGATTTATGATAAAAATTTGATGAAAAAAGTTTTATATAAACTTCGAATACCAACCCCAAAATTTGGTATCTTTGAAAAGCCTAATATGGTTATGGATTATATAAAAAACCTAAAAAATCCTTTTGTATTAAAAACGAATGAACCATCAAGCGCAGTAGTTTTAACCTCTTCTAAAGAAGCAAAAACAATAGTTGATTCAATTTTCGCTCAGCAAACCCAAAAAGTTTTAATAGAAGATTATGTATGGGGAACTCCTTTTGTGTTTTATACCGTAACAGATGGTTATAAAGCACTTCCAATAGGTTCTTCAATATTATATAAACACTCTCTTGAAGGTAACGGCGGTCAATTGACAAGCGGAATGGGAGCTTGTGCACCGAATTATAAGCTATCAATAGATCACGAATACTTTCTTATGGATAATGTAATCTATCCGACTCTGGATTATTTGGAAATCGAAGGAAATCCTTATACCGGTATTCTTGGTGTGAATGGTATTATAACCGAGAACGGAGTTCTGCAAATATTAGGTTATGAATCTTTTATGCAGGATGCTGACTGTGCTGCGGTCTTAGAATGTCTGGACACAGATTTATATTGTTTGTTTGAAGCGTGTGTAGTAGGTTCTTTTAGCGACGAGTTTGAATTTATCCCGCAAAAGGATATTTCTGCAACCTCAATTGTTCTAACCTGCAAAAATAAAGATAATAAAGAAAATATAATTAACGGTCTTGAGCTGTTAGACGAAGAAACTCTGGTTTCTTTTGCGCCAACAGTTGTAAAAAACCGTTATTTAGAATACGAAGCTGCGTTTGGCGCTAATATTGTTTTAACATCTATTGCTAGTACAAATACAAAATCTGCACAAAAAGTTTATGAAGAAGCGTCGAATATTGACTTTAACGGTATTTATTACAGAAAAGATATCTGCAGGTCTGTTATAAGAATGTAACAATTTCTTAACAATTCAAAGCAAAAAAGTCAATTATTTTAAATGTGAATACTTTATATATATACGAGATGACATTAGAATATATGAAGTATAAAAGGAGTACAATATGGCAAGAGTATTGATTTCAATGCCTGAAAGTTTTTTAGGTAAAATTGATGAAGTAGCAGATTTAGAAAGCAGATCACGTTCTGAATTAATCCGTGAGGCGTTAAGAAGCTACATTACAAGAAGTCAAGTTCGTAAATCGGGATTGGCGGATAAAAACGCCAGAATTCTTGAGGCGCTATTGGATTAGCGGGAGGAAATAAGGTATACACGAGGAGAAACCACGCGGGATATTAATAGCGGTGGGTATAAAGAGAAAAACACGAGAAAAACAATTGAAAGTAAAAAACAACCGTAGGAATTCTTACAAAAGGATTCCTTTTTTTTGTGCTACGCACGTAGAATCTACTTTTTATTTATATTACAGTATAACTATCTAAAAATATAAAAATAATCACGCAATTTTGCTTAAATTTATATTGACATGTTCGTAAATTAGGAGTAATTTACTACATGTTATGAAGAAGAAAGCTTTTTTGTTACATTTTGGTTTAATATTACTCGGGGCATTGTTTTATTTTATTGCAAATTTTCAGAGAATAGCAATTCCCGGAGCAGTATTTGATATATTGGAACAGGAGCTTTCTGTTACAGCGCCTTATATAACTGCTTTTGGCGCAATATTTATGTATATTTATGCTTTCAACCAGTTGATTATTGGTGTTTTGGTAGACCGTTTCGGAGGTTTAAGAGTTATTTTAGCAGGCTCGCTAATCCTTGCTCTGGGGTGTATATTATTTCCATTGACCTCTAATTTACCTCTTATGTATTTATCAAGAGCATTAATCGGATTTGGGAGCAGTACATTTTATTTAAGCTTGATAAAAGAACTCAAAAATATTTTTTCCGATAAGAATTTTGGCTTGGCAATTTCTGTAATGCTTTGTATCGGATATATGGGAGGAATTGCTGCAAATGCTCCGTTTGTAATGATGATGAAAATTGCTGACTGGCGCGAAATTTTGCTTGCGGTTGCAGGAGTGGTTGTGCTTGCAATAATTATTTTTGCTGTTATTTTACCGCAAGTTCCTTTACCTAAGGTTAATAAAAATGTAAAAATCAGAACACTTCCTTTCAGACTGGTTTTGCATAAACGTCATAATAGAAACCTTTTCAGCTTTGCTTGCTGTAATTTTGGGATTTCCTATGTTATCCAAACAATTATCGGGAAAAAGTTTTTGGAAGATTTTTGTGTGCTTACTTCAACTAAGGCGGCAATGGTGCTTTCTATAATGGCTGTTGTTGCAGCTGCAGCTAATATTATAAATGCTACTGCTTGCAAGCTTTGTCATAACCATAGGGTAATGTTTTTGAAAGGTGCTTCTGTGGTTACATTTTTCTGCTTGCTTACGATTTGTATTTTAATTTGGCTTGATATAAGGACAATTTATATTGCAGTTATATTCTGTGTTTTAGCAGGAAACGCGAGCTTAACATCTTTATTGGTACCTGTTTTGCATTTGACTAATCGCAAAATGGTTTCAACAACGGCTGTAAGTATTATGAACTTTTGCTTCTTTATGATGGTTGGATTTTTAGGCACAGCAACAGGCTTCTTGCTGAATGTATTCGAACCGACCAGAGTAGGGAATGTTCTTGTTTACGGCAATCATTCTTATTTACTATTGTTTGGTGTATTTTTATCGCTATCAATGTTTGAAATGTACAAAGCAGCGAAACTTAATAACAAATATTAAATTAATTGCAATGCAATAGAAGGACTTTGATTTGCGGTAGCTAATAAAGTAGCGCTGGCTTGCTGTAAGATTTGTTGTTTAATATATTCGGAAGAAACTTTTGCAATATCGGCATCTTTTAATGTAGAACGGCTTGAAATCAGGTTTTCGCGTTGGGTACAGATAGCTTCCAAAGCTGACTCAAGACGGTTTTGTACAGCGCCGAGTTCGGTTTGTTTCTGGGTAATACATGTTAGCAGTTCATCCCAGAAATCTATATCGAGCCCATTTAAAGGAGTTGTGATATCTGCAGCGTTTATTATAGTCCATGCTACAAGTTCTTGATTTGATGTTGTTATTGTTATCTGAGATAAATTTGTTTGATCTATTCCAATTTGGAAGTTAAATATGCTATCCTTATAGTCTGCATCAGGGGTATTAAGATCCCAATTTCCGAATAATTTTTTTCCGTTATATTCTGTACTTAGAACTATTCTCTGTATTTCTTTAAATATAACTTTAGCTTCATTTTCTATTGTTTCGCGCGAGATGTTATCATAGGTACCATTATCAAATTGTTCTTTTAGAGCTCTAATTCTTAAATATTTATCAGCAATCAAATCTAATGCCTCATTAGCCGTATTCACCAAATCTAAAGCCATAGCGCAATTTTCTTCCGCAACATCATACGCTCCGATTTTGGTTGACATATCAACTGCAATGGAATAATTGGCAGCATTGTCTTTAGCGTGGTTGATTTTATATCCTGTAGTCATTTGCTCAATAGTATTATTAAGCTTAGAGGTAGAATTTCTAAGCGAATTTTGAGCAATAAGAGAGGAAATATTGGTGTTTATGCTAACCATGATAAACACCTCTTGTTATTATGGATTGCCGCGTCGCTAACGCTCCTCGCAATGACGGCACATTGGTAGGTGTGACTAACAAGCTTGCAGTCATTGCGAGAGAATCTTTGATTCTCGTGGCAATCCATAATATTTTTAACAAAATAAATTAGTCTACAATTCTTGCGTAGAGCGGATTTTACCCCCCCCCCCTACGGCGGCAAGGGTTTTAGGCATAATTATTAAAATATCTTCTCTGTTATCCATATATTTTAAATATGCCAAATTATTAATCTTGAAGATCAAACTTTACATAAATTGTTACAATTCTTGTAATATTTCTTAAACAAATGTCTACTTAACCCTTTTTCAATCTTGTGATATGCTTATCTTATGAAAAAAATATTGATTTGGGGCTTTATATTTTTATTATTGGGATTGTGTGCAAAGTTTTGTATAAGAAGAGATATTCCTGAAACTTATCCAAGCAGTGTTCATAATACAGAGCTTGAAAATATTAATTATCCTGATAAGAATAAAAATGTTACATTAAATGGAGTGGATTATCTTCAATCACAGGCTCCTGTTGGCGTATTCGGCGGAGAACTTGTTGTTTCTACTATTGGAGAAGGACCAAAAACTTTTAATCCTTGTAACTCAAAAGACAATACATCTTCTTCAATGGCAGGCATGATGTATGACGGACTTGTGACAACAGATCCGATAACCGGTGAGGTTGTTCCTCAGCTTGCAAAAAGTTTTTCTATTGACGGTAATGAGTATATTATTAATCTTCGTCATGGGATTAAGTGGTCTGACGGTAAACCTATTACTGCTGATGACGTAATATATACTTATGAAGAAATCGTTTTTGCAGGGCTCGGAAATACTGCAACCCGTGATATGATGATGATTGGGGGTAAATTACCAAAGTTAGAAAAAATTGATGATTATACCGTAAGATTTACTACCTCAAAACCTTTTGCGCCGTTTTTGAGAATGCTTTCTTACCAAATAGTTCCTAAACACTATTTCAAACCGTATTCTGATAAAGGCGAATCTGTTTTTAACGCATTCTTGAGTCCGAATACAAATCCTAAAGAAATCGTAACTAACGGTGCGTTTCGCCTAAAAGAGTATGTTGCAGCACAAAGAGTTGTTTTTGTGCGTAATCCTGATTACTATAAAATTAATACGAAAGACGAAAAACTTCCTTATTTAGATAAATTTGTTTATTTAATAGTTGGTGATACAAATAACGAAATACTTAAATTTGAAGCTAAAGAGATTGACGTGCTTGGAATACGCGGTTCTAACGTAGCGCGTTATAAGCTCAAAGAACCAACTTCAGATTACGTTATGTATAATCTCGGTCCAGATACAGGTACAATGTTTCTTATTATTAATCTAAGTAAAGATAAAGTTGCTCCTGCTAAGCATAAATGGTTTTCAAATCGTGATTTTAGAGCGGCAATAGATTGGGCTATTGATAGAAAAGCAATGGTGCAGAATGTTGCGCAAGGGGTTGCAGAACCGTTGTTTACTGCTGAAAGCTTAAATTCTATATATTTGAATAAATATATTAAAGGGCATCCGTCAGACAAAAATGTTGCACGAGAAAGTCTTGTAAAAGCAGGCTTTAAGTTGAAAGACGGTATATTATATGATTCAGAAGGAAATAGAGTTGAATTTGATTTATACACAAACGCAGGTGCTCTTGAACGTGAAGCAATCGGGGTTATGATAAAACAAGACCTTGAAGAGCTTGGAATGAAAGTTAATTACAAGCCGATAGAATTTAATTCCCTTGTTAATAAACTTACAAATACACGTGATTGGGATATGGCAATAATGGGTTTAACAGGTTCTCCTCTTGAACCTCATGACGGCAAAAATGTTTGGCAATCTTCAGGACCACTTCATTTGTTTAACCAAAGACCTGCTGATTGGAATATTGATGACCGTTTAGATTGGGAAAAAGAGCTTGATGAAATCTTTGAAGAAGGTGCTCTAAAGCTTACTTTTGAAGAACGAAAACCGCTTTATGACAGGTATCAGACAATTATTTATAATCAAAAACCTATTATTTATCTTTATTCACCGATAAGGATTACAGCTATCCGTAAAAAATTCAAAAATGTTTTCCCGACACCGTTGAGCGGTTTACTGTATAATCTTGATGAAATCTATATAGGAGAGGGAGAATGAATTTTTTAAAATATATTTTTAAACGTATTTTGCAGACTATTCCTCTTTTGATAATAGTTTCTCTGATAAGCTTTTTTATCATAAGACTTTCGCCAGTGGATCCGCTTGCAGAGTTAAGGTTGAATCCTTCAATTTCTCAAGAAACTTTGAATAAAGAAATTAAACGATTAAACTTAGATAAACCGATTTATATCCAGTATTTTTCGTGGGCAAAATCTTTTGTCAAAGGTAATTTGGGTTATACTTCGGCTGGTGAAAAGGTTTCGACTAAACTAAAAGAAAGAATTCCCAATACGCTTCTTTTAACCCTTGTTGTAATTTTTATGACTTGGTCTGTCGGTATTCCTCTGGGTATAATCTCTGCTGTTAAAAAAGAAACGGCTTTTGACAGGATTTTAACAGTCTTATCGAGTGTCGGGATGGCAATTCCTTCATTTTTCTTTGCTATATTGATGCTTATTTTTGCGGTAAAAACTGGCTGGTTCCCTGTTGGCGGGCTAACGAGCTATAATTTTAACGAACTGGGCTTCGGGGGGAAAATAATTGACATAGCAAAACATCTTATATTACCTGCATTTGTTTTGTTTACAATCTCTTTATCAGGTTTGCAGCGCCAAATGAGGGCTAATATGCTAGAGGTGCTTGATAGTGATTATGTAAAATTTGCACGTGCAAAAGGGTTATCAGAAATAAAAGTTGTTTTTAAACATGCTCTTAGAAATGCTGTAAATCCAATGATAACACTTCTTGGTTTTGAGTTTGCGGGGCTTCTTAGCGGAGCTGCTTTGACTGAATACGTGTTCCAATATCCGGGACTTGGCAGATTAATACTTGAAGCTGTAATGAAATCGGATATTAATCTTGTTATGGCATCACTAATGATGGGTACGATTATGTTAATTTTGGGTAATTTGCTTGCAGATATATTGCTAATGATTACAGACCCTAGGGTAAGGGGGTAGGAACAAATGATAGAAGCATTAAAAAAAATATTTAAAGATAAATTTGCATTCACCGCATTTATAATCCTTGCATTTCTATATATTGTAATCCTATTTGCAGATTTTATTGCGCCATATTCAAGTACTTATTCTGATAGGGATATGTCTTATGCGCCGCCTTCAAAAGTTTATACAATTAACGAAAAAGGAAAATGGTCTTTTCCTTATACTTATAACTATGTTAGAGAATATGAGCCTGCTCTGATGCAGACAATATACAAACAAGACCGTTCAAAAAAATATTTTATTAAACCTTTTATTAACGGACACTTATTTGGTGTGGAAAACGGGGGTAAATTATATTTGCTTGGAACGGATATAAACGGTCGTGATGTGTTTTCCCGTCTTCTATTCGGAGGAAGAATCTCTATGACAGTCGGGTTTCTGTCTCTATTTGTAGTTTCTCCAATCGGGCTTTTATATGGTGGCATTTCGGGATATTTCGGAGGTATTGTCGATACTTTGATGATGAGATTTGCAGAAGCTGTTATGGCAATACCAAGTTTTTATTTGTTAATTATTCTCGCTGCGATTTTGCCTTCCGGCATGACAAGTGTTCAAAGGTTCGCGCTAATTGTTGTTATTCTTGCGCTTATCGGCTGGGCAGGATTTGCCAGAGTAGTAAGAGGTATGGTGCTTTCTATAAAGAAAGAAGACTTTGTATCTGCTGAAAAAGTTATGGGGGCTTCAAATTTAAGAATAATTCTAAAACACATACTGCCGCAAACAATGAGTTATGTAATAATCGCAATGACTCTTTCTGTTCCTTCGTATATTCTTGCAGAATCCGGTTTGAGCTTTTTAGGATTGGGTATTCAGCAGCCTGATGCGAGCTGGGGTAACATGCTAAAAGAAGCACAGGAGTTTACTAATATTCTTTATCGACCTTGGCTTTTAACTCCGGGACTATTAATCTTTGTTGCTGTACTTTCGTTTAACTTGTTGGGTGATGCTGTAAGGGATTATTTAGACCCTAAATCAAATAGCCAATCATAAAGGTTTCTTGTATTACCCAGTTTTAAATCAAGATTTTCTTCAATAGGCTTTCCCCAAAACTCTCCGTTAGAGTAAACTTTTGCATAATTTTTTCCGCTGTTTGCGCAATATGGAACTTTTACGATATTGTTTTTTGTAATATATGCCAAGCCGTGAATTTTACATACCATTGGGCGATAGGGGTAAATAGAGCAAAGCTTATCCAAAAGAAAAGGGCACGCACCTCCGCGTTCCATAGCTTTAATGTTATTCTGAACCCTTATTTTTGATTCATTATCAAGCGCAGAATATCCAAGCATAATGTGTTTAAGTTCTTCTTCTGTAACCGGATAATCTCCTTTTTCACAGCAGTCTGAACAACCTGCTTTACAGCAGATATAATCCTTGTGTTCTTCAAAATATTCTTCTATTTTTGAGCCCAAAATCTTCCCCAGAAGCTCTTAGATGAATGACTTTCAAGTTGTTCAATGCGCTCTGTTAATTCTTTGTTGTGGTTGAGAAGCTCCTGAACCTGTTTTGCAAGAATTTCGTTATCTCTTTTGTATCCGCCTGCTTCAATAAGTCTTGTAGCCATATCAGAGTTTGTAATATCGTCGCTGATTTTTTTTGCAACAGCTTCTGCCAGCATTTGAAGGGTTTGTGATGTTACATCCAGAGTGAAGCTTTTGTTAGCTTGTGGAGTAAGGTCAGTTACGATATGTTCTTCCTCTGCTTCATCATCAGGAGTAGAAAGGTAATCTTTTACCAAGATTGGTTGAACAGGTTCTTCGCGTTTTTCGATTTTTGGTTCGATTTTCTGAAGCTTTGTAATTATTTGCTCATCACTGAACCCTTGAGCCTTTAGAGAAATCCCTTTTTTAACTTTTTCTAACGATAAATCATCATAGAACTCTAATCCGTCTTCGTCTTCGTAGATTGAATCTATCTTCCAGTCTTGAAGAAATAAATCAAGTGAATGCTTGTCTATATAATAATTCTCATTGTTTAAGTTTTTTAAAATAGTTTCTCTATTAAACATTTCACATACCTACCTTTTAAGCTGACGAGCGATATCCCTGTCTTGAGTTTTCTTGGTTATACTTTCCCGCTTGTCATATAATTTTTTACCCCTTGCAAGACCTATCTCTATCTTAGCAAAACCATGTGATAAAAACAATTCAAGCGGAACAATTGTATATCCGTCTTTTTTGATTTTGCCAAGCATTTTCATGATTTCCTGTTTGTTAAGCAAAAGCTTCCTTACTCTGTCAGGCTCGTGATTATAACGATTGCCCTGTTCGTAAGGCGAAATATGCATGTTGTATAAGAAAATTTCTCCATCTTCGATTTTTGCAAAACTGTCTTTAAGGTTGAGCATGCCTTTTCGGATAGATTTAATCTCGGTTCCTGTGAGCACAATCCCTGCTGTAAATTTATCAAAAATCAAAAAATCGTGAAACGCTTTTCTGTTTGTTGAAATAACCTTTTTGTCCATAGATTTATTATATCATAGTATAAGCTTTAAACACAAATCATCAAAAATATTTACAGGTTTAATACCTAATTTTGCTTGTTTTTTGCATTCTTCTATTCTACGGATGTCTTCAATAAATTTAGTTTCACGCGGGTTTGATTTTAAAACAGTCAAAATATAATTTTGAATACTTTCTAAAATCTTAACAGGTGGTATTTCTTTGCTTAAATCTTGGAGCTTTTGAGATATATCAAAAATATCTTTGCGTTCAAATTTCCAGTAATCAGTAAAAACACCTTCGATTGCTGAATAATCGTAATTTGTTTTTGCACCTGCAGGCACGAAAAAACACTGTGAACGCGAAATTATTGTTGATAATAAATCATCAATATAACGGCATAAGAATATAAATGTTACTCCGGGCTGAGGTTCTTCAATAATTTTCAGAAGCGAATTTGCTGTTTCAGCCTGAAAGTTTATTTGATTTAGTCCTGCAATATTACCTTCATCATCTCTATCGCAGAAAATAAATACTCTGTGAAATTCGGAGGCGTTAACAAGAGATTCTTTTATAAAAGCAGATTGTTTAATGGAAATGACTGTTTTAGATTCATCATCTTCTGGCTTATTATCTACCCTTGAAATCGTCATTACAGCAGGGTGAGAGTCTTCTCTAATCCATTTGCAATTAAGGCAGTCGCATTTATCAGTCTTATCTTTTTGACAGTTTAAGAGTCGTGCAATTTCTTTAGATAAAGTGTATTGCGCCTCTAAATCATTTCCATAGAACAAAATACTCTGCGGAAGCGGACGGTCATTGCTTGTTAGTGCCTGTGTGAAATAATTTGTTAAAAACGGATATCTATCTGATAAGAGCAATTTCAACCTCCGAAATTATATCCAAAGCCTCTGCTGATTTTATTCTGCATTCAACTTCGTATAAGTTTTGTTTTAAATTTACTAAATCTGATGCTTTTGTGTTTTTGAGCTTAGCTAAAGACTGTTTAACAACAAATTCATGCTGACCGGTAAGTTTAGAAAGCTCCATTGTTGAACAGCTTGTGGATTTTGTTTTTAGAATAATCCATTTTCTAAGCATTGTCTGAATTGCAGCAAGAATTTCAAGCGGATGTTTTTTATCTGTAAGCTTTTTGAACTCAAGAAGCGCTCTGTCTTTATTATTTGTCATTATCATTTCTGTGATATTGAACAAGTCCTGATTAGATATAGAAATATCTTCAACCATTTTTTTTGTAACAATTTTTTCCGGATAAGCAATTAGTTTGAGTTTGTCCAATTCCCCGTCAAACTGTCTTAAATTATTCCCGATTTGCTCAATAAGAAGTTCTACAGCATCATCTTTTAAAGATAAGTCTTTCTTTTTCGCTCTTTGTTTAATCCAAGCAGCTATTTCAGCTGTCTTATAAGTCTTAAATGCTGCAAATTCTTTTGGGTTATGTTTCGCAAGTATTTTATACAGTTTTCTTCTTGAATCAAGTTTTTTGTTTTCATCACGAGGAAGTTTTACTACAAATACTATGTTTAATGCTTCGGGATTATTATTGAGCGCATCTTCTATATCTTCAAGTTCAGAATCTTCAAAATAATTTTTGTTACCTGCAAAATATTTGTCAGAATTAATCACAATAAGCATCTCCCCGAACATCATCGGAGGAGTGCGAAGTGCAGTAATAAGTTCAGGATATTCGGGATTGTCAAGAGTCTGGAAACTCATGCTCAAAAAATCAGGGTTGAGTTTTGAACGCATTGTCTCAAGTTCTAAATCTATATTAAAATCTTCATCCCCATAGTAAAAATATACTGCCATAAGAAAATTGTAACATAAATTCTTCTATAGAGTGCAATTTTTTGCCCTTACTTTATTATTTCAATCTACCCCTATTCTTGAGGAATCGGTTCTCTTTGAATAAGCCTTAATGCTTCTCTAAGGTTTGAACCTAATTCTGTATAATAACTGTCACCTGTTATTTTTTCTCCGGCTTCCGTAATCTCAATGAGCTGCTTGATTAAATCTGCAGTCATTGTAATTTCTTTGAACATAGAGCCTTCGTCTTTAATAGAGAATTTCAATTCTCCGCTATAAAGATTTTTCCAGTTTACACGCCCGTTATCATTTGTTTCATTTGCTCTAGCCCAGTGATATAGGTGCTGCATTGCTCTTGGACTCAAATCCATTTGCTGTTCAGGATGAAGAGCACTTGTTTTTGTTTCATAGCTTTTCAGTTCTTCAAGCACTCTTTGAGCAGTTCTTGTAAAAGTTCCATCGCTCATATTCTTCATTTCAAACGGTTTTTGCGGGTATTCGCCCTTCGTGCTATATTCAATGTTTGCTAAACCGCCGATTATTCCTGCAATCTGTCGAGGTGATAATCCTTCAAAAATTTTGTCACTAACTAGATTTATTACAGGAATTTGTTCGTAACCGTTAATAAGTTTTAATAATCTTCCTTTGTTAGTTAGCTTATAATTATCATCTAAGAACCCGTCAGAAAGTAAGACTTCTTTTTTAGTTCTAAACTGTGTCAATAAATCATCTGCTTTTTCAGGATTATTAAATGTGTATAAAGATTTATCCAATAAAACATATTGAAGTTCTTCTTCGCCCTGAAACTCTCCAAGATAATTAGCTATAAATGAATAATCTAAATTAAGATTGCTGTCTAATCGATTTGAAGGTGATTTCATCAAGTCTTCGTAGAATTTTCTTTGAGCCGCATTGCAGCTAATCGGATAACAATACCCGACAGTATCAATTCCACGTCGTCCTGCTCTTCCTGCCATTTGGTGAAACTCATTTGCTGTAAGTGAACGTTTGCCGTCATCTCCTCCGTCAGAGGTTGAAGCAGGTTTTCTTGGTGATGAAATAACTGTTGTTTTTGCCGGCATGTTAATACCTGCTGACAATGTTTCTGTCGCAAGAACTACTTTTACCAGTTTTTTCTGGAACAATTCTTCTACAAGTGTTTTTTGTGAAGGTAAAAGACCTGCATTGTGGATTGCATATCCTTTTCTCAGTGCGTCATAATTAAGACCTTCGCCCAAATATATTCCTTCTGATTTGTATCTGTCAATTATTGATTGAATTTCTTTTTGTTCATCTTCTGTTGTTAATATTTCAGCTTCAGTCGAAAGATATTTCAAGAGATGTTTACATTCTTTTCTGCTGAAAATAAAGTATATAGCAGGGAGTTTACCTTCCTGATTAAGTTTTTTGGTTAAAGCTTTAAAAGCATCATCACGAGGTTTTGCATAAATAGTTTGAGAAATTCTTGCTCCTTCGCGTTTTGCTTTTTGTTTTTCAGCTTTAGTGCCTCCACGTGGAGTTTTGATTTCCGCTGCTGCGTGTTCTATTTCAAAATTCAATGGCACATGTCTGTTCTCAGATGGTACATTAATTAAAACGGTTTCTTTCGTAGCACTTCTTGGAGGTAAATAAGTTCCTTCCGGTGTTGTTGCGATACCCTTTCTTCCTTTAGTTGAAGCAATCCAGTTGTTGATTTCTTCATTATTCTCTATAGTTGCTGAGAGAGAAAGTATTTGGATATTCTTTGGTGTAAAAATAATAGACTGTTCCCAAATTCCGCCGCGATCAATATCTCCAAGGTATTGCAGTTCGTCGAAGATTACCGTTTTTACACCGCTAGGAATACCTTTTTTGTCATTTGAATCAAAACTAAACTGTTCTGTTGCTGCCATATTGCGATAAACTTCTGTTGTCATAATAATAATTGGTGCATCAGGGTTGATTTTTGTATCACCGGTGATAAGCCCGACATTTTCTTGCCCATAAGTTTTTGAAAAATCAAGAAATTTCTCATTACTTAGAGCTTTTAAAGGAGTTGTATAAAAAGTTCTGTCACCGTTATTCAAATTCTTGGTGATTACATATTGTGCGATTGCAGTTTTTCCTGTACCGGTTGGAGCTGTAACAAGTACATCATTTCCGGCAAGTAAGTTCATGCCAGATGCTGTCTGGAAAATATCAGGGCTGAAAGGTTTGTTTGTTTCAGGATTGATTTTGAGCTGGAAGTAATTCTCATCTTCAACCGTTTTATTAAAATCTTGCAAAAATGTTGAAACAATTATCCCCGTTGCTCCAATAGCAGCTGTTCCAAGTTCATAAGGTGCTGATTTAATCGGGTTTGTAGTTGTAGTTTTTTCTAAAATCGGTTTAAGACCGGTCAGTGCAATATTCTTGATTGGTTGAATTTTTGACATGAAATACTCCTTTTTTAGTCAAAAACCCCTAAAAATATTTTTTGCTATCACTTAAAAAAACGCGGGCGGCGAGGTGTTGAGTTCACCCCGCCGTTTAAATGTTGTAGCAATAATTTCCCGCTTTTTTAAACAAGGGACGGCGGACATTCCGTGAGGACTACCAGGCTTGTAGGTGTATTTGCCAAGTCCGCCTTTTTTGTTGGACTACCAGTGGGTTCGAGCTTATTGTAGTAATTTGACGGGACGGCGGACATTCCGTAAGGACTATAGGCTAGTCGGTGTACTTGCCAGGTCCGCCTTTTTAGTCAAACTACTGGTGGGTT
>CAKNXK010000006.1 GCA_932182025.1 uncultured Candidatus Melainabacteria bacterium | reverse complement strand
TTGGCGTCAGAAATGGCGGTTGACGGTGCACTTGGCGGCTCAATAGATACGACATTTAGAACTGCTTATGACTTGAATGAGAAGGGCGAAGAAATAACAGCTGATGCGTTATTGAGTTCATTCTTCCAGGGAGGTTTGGGCGGTTTGGTTATGGCTCCTGCAATCGGAGGCGGGATGAAAATGTCAGGTAAGCTTGTTAATAAGCTTTTGGGTAAGAATGCTGAAAGTGTAATTCCAAATGCTGTAGAAACACATAAGCCTATATTGCCGGAAAGAATAAATTGTATTGAGGATTTATTAACTGTAAAAGAAACTGTTTCTGATGCAGAAGCGGATGCTATTTTAAGAAGTTTTGGATGTACGGTTGATGAAATTTCTGCACTACGAAGTGATGTGCAAGATTTAAATACTATTGCAATGGCATTTGATATAATAAAAAAATGCAGACCGAATGATGATATTGCAAAATTATCGTCGGAAGAATTGTCAGTTGCAATTAGAGAATTATCGAAATCAGATGAAGCTGTAATTGTCAAATATTTGAATGTTGAAAACCTGGATGTCATGAAGTCATATTTTTGCAAATCTAATGAAAGTCCACTTGATGCTTTAATAATGCTTTTAGACAAAAGCAAGAATGATGAAAATTTTAATTTGCAATTATCAAAAGCAAGTGAAATTCATAATCTGACAGGTGCTTCTTTTGGTGATGTTATAAACTCACTGTACTGGAGAGATTCAGAGCAAATTGGATTAATGACTCCGGAAAGGATACTTGCGCAGCATAAAATTGATAAAATTATTGGCGAAGATAGTTTTAATGCTTTTGGCTGTTCTCAAATGTCAGAACCGTCGATAGTTACTTCAGAATTTTTAAGTGCATTTGAGAATAATGTTAATAAGGCAAAAAAACTTGGAATTAATCTTGACTATAACGGAGATGCGATTGCTTACTCTGTTAAATTGGCTGAAATTGTTGATAAATGCGAGAAAGCCGGGCTTGATTTCAGCTGGTATAAAAATGCACCTATAGATCAAATAGAAAAAATCTTAAACAACAAAGATATTGCAATTGCTAAACAATTTGTGGAAAACTGTTCTGATAAATGTAAACAAAGGTTTAGATATCAAATTCTTGGTTTGATGTCTTATAGCGGTCTTGCGGAAAATTCTAAGTTGTATGCAGATATTTATAATCTTGTTGCTGATTTTAAGACAAAAGAATTGCCTGATATATTAAGCCATCCGGCTAACTTTATAAAAGCAATGCAAGAACAAGGGGTGTCTGATTTTGACGGTGTATTTAAGCTAATTAAAGCATTTGATGATATTGAGTGTTGGCCGGGTGCAAATACTGCAAATGATTTTATTATCAAAAACGGAGACTATGACAGTGCTGTAAAGTTTATTCTTGAAATGGCAGAGTATTCAGGTTCAGGAAAAAAATCTGTTTTGAACAGCTTTATAACTTCCCGTTATTCATGGTTCCCTGAAAAATTTGATTTTTCAGAATTATTAACTCGATTGCAAAAAATTAAAAAAATAATTTCAAAAGAAGAATTTAGTGAGTCAGATAGAATTTGGCTTTGCTATTCTAAAAAAACAGATTGTGTTGAGATTTATGAATTATTAACAAAATATGGACTTGATAGTGACGATTGGATTCGTTTCTTAGCTTATGACGAGTCTAATAATATTAGTGCTAAGCAATTGCATGAAAAGTTGAATACTATGGTAAAAGAGCTTAAGGATAACTTAGGCGACTTGAAAGAATTGGATGATGGTAGTTTGCTTCGAATATTGCTTGTTCAAGATAGAAATAGTGAAAGATTTATAAGAAGCTTTATTCAAAATGATGTAAAATCTTTAGATGATATTCCTACTGTTTATTGGCATGATAATAATATAAGTGGTTCGGTAAAAAGAATTTCAGAATTCTTTAAACCTGAAACAAAAGACTTTGTTCTGGATGTTATTAATAGACGTAAGGAATTAGGTTTATCTGATAAAACCTATATGGAAGCATTGAAATTAGTTACTCCTGAAAATATGCGTTTAGCAAAAATCCTTATAGAAGATAAGGATTTTCCTAGACAATCTCTTAGAACGGTATTAGAACATGTAGAAGAAGAAAGTTTCGAGCTTGTAGAAAAGCTTTATAGAAATCCGGAATTTAAAAATGAGGACATAGCTGATGTTTTATATTATTCAACTGTAGAAGGTTATAGTGTTGCAGAAAAAGTATGTTTGAATAAAAGTATTTCTCGAGATGAACGTATTGAAATTTTGAGAAGGATTAATGCTTATAATAAAAAGATAGCAAACGATATTATGGATGATAATACTATTACTTCCCAGCACAAACAGGCTATTATTAGAAGTTCTAGGAGCAAAGAAACTGCTGTTCATGCTGACATGATTTATAAAGAATATAAGAATTTAAAACCGGATGTTGATAAGGTTTCATATTTAGATTTAAGAATAAGGTTTTTAGAAACCATAAATTATTATAATAAAAAGATTGCAGAAAAAATTGGAAACGATGATGCGTTTACAGTTGAGCAAAAGATTAGGTTATTATATAGCATAACAAATGATAGTAGTGCTGATTATGCTGAGAAAATTTATGCTCAATACAAAGGTTTAAAATCAAATGCCGAGAGAACAGCTTTTTTTGATTCAAGACTTGAAGTTTTGAGTGCTATAAGTCAATACAACTATAGAATAGTAGAAACTATTGTAGATGACATGTCGCTTTCGACAACTCAAAAATGTGCTATTCTTCATTCAATAACTGATGAGGATAAGGCTGTTTATGCTGAAAAATTGTGTAAACAATATAAATATTTAGAACTTGATGCGTCTCAAATATCATTCCTTATTTCTAATTTAAATAAAGTAGATTATAAACAGCTACAGAAATTAAATAAAATAGTCGCTAAAGACGTAGTCTCACAATTAACAGACAATGATTTGAGTGTTGCCTGTCAGATGATTAATATATGCGGACGACGTAGTATTAATGAAATCCCTGTTGAAGCTAAAAAAGGATTATTACGTTCATTGGTTGCTTGTAACGAGGGCTTATTTAATCTAAGCCCGAAAATGAAAGAATTATTCCCTCTAATTCCTACCGATAGAGAGACTTATTGTTCTTTACTACCGGCAATTGTACGTTCAATGGGTGTTGAGACAAATACATTAACGCCAAAGAAAGTTAGTGCTTTTAATCATAGCTTAAGCGGCTTGTCTGATAATCTGGCAAAGCTTACTGATGCAGATTTTGCAAATCTTCATATTACTCAGGAGTTTAGCAGAGAACAGTTTATTAAAACTATTTTAGATAAAGTTAAACATTTATCTGCTGCTGAAAGACAAAAAGTATATGATTATTTTGGATTCGAGTTGCATCGCAGCAAATCAAATGAAACTGGTTTCTCTATAATTGGTTATCCTGTAAATCTTAATAACGGTAAAAAGCTGGCAGAAATCAGTGATCCTGCTACAAAATCCGTTGTTGAATCAATAAGAGCAGATGTTGTAAGGTTTTCAGAACAGAATCCGATTAGATGCAATAATCCTGCAATAGAAAAATTATTGAATGATGTTGTAGACGTGCTTCCTGAGTTGCGCGCTCAAATTGGGAAAAAACAACATGGTGCGCATGACTTTACCGTTTTCAACCATTCTTTAAAAGTTATGCAAAAAGTTTCTCAGGATTCTAATTTTAAAACTTTGAACGAGTCTGATAAAAAAGTTATGATGCTTGCAGCGTTGTTACATGATATTACTAAAGTTGAAGGTATTTCTGATAAAACTCATGCTGCAGAAGGTAGTTTTGATGCGTTCTTTATCGCAAAAAAATTCAACCTTACAAAAGATGAAGAAATAAAATTATATACTCTTTCGCGCAACCATGAATGGCTGGGCTTTGTTAATACTGCAAAAAATGAAACAGAATTGACTAAACGTCTTCAATCAGTTGCGTATGATTTACGTCAGGATAATTTATTTGAATTGGCTTTGATGTTTACCCATGCTGATTTAAGAGCTGTAAAACTTGACGATGTTTTCCATGACACAACTGTTGGTACAAGCAGAGCTCGATTTGCAGATGGTATTCGTGTGTTCGATGAGAGCGGCACTCCTGTAAGTCATGGTCAAGCAGCCGATATTTATGCAAAAAGAATACAAAATTATATTGATGAATTAAAGATTTCTCAGCCATTATTACCTGTGACCAAGGTGCCTAAAGCTAGTTCAATTTCAAAAGCTGTTACTACAGTAAATCCTGATGGAACAACTAATATTAAGGGTGTCTATAAAGATAATAACGGACTTATTGTTATTAAGTATAACGAAGTTGAAGATTGGCAAGCTCTGGGTTTCCCTCCGGGAACCACTTCTAAAGGAACATTGGTTGATGAGTTAGGTCTTGAGACCGGAAATATCAAATTCTTTGTTCATGGTTTGGATTATGTAAACCAGCTTGCAAAATTTGACGCATTTGGTTTGATAGACTCTGATGTTTTACTTTCAGTAAGTTATGCAGAGCGTCCTGAAAGTAAGTACAGATTCTTTAGAACTCAAGGGGTTTTATTAGATGTTAATACTAAATATATTCATGGCGGTGGCGAAACCGATAGCGGCTCAGGATGCGGTAAGTTCTTGAGTGAATTTAAGCGTAGATATCTTTTTGGCGCAGAACGTCAATCTGATAGGTTATATGTTTCTAATTTGATAAAAGAAGCAACAGGCATGGGTGATGACGAATACATTGCTTTTGTTAAAGCAAATGAAAATAAATCAATGTTAGAGATTGAACCGGCAGATATTAGAGAAAAAATAATACAGGCATTTGCAACAATTAACTCCCGAACACGTCGCGGAGAAAGAGCTTACAATGAGATGTATTTGACTAATCCGGAGGTCATGGGAGTGTTTGCTTATGCTTCAGAAGGGGATGTTGGCAACGCATTGTCATTTGTACATGGAAATTCGAAATTAAACTTCTTAGTTGAACATGCTATTGAGAGAGATTTGCCATTTGTAGTGTTTGGAGATTAGGCTGTAAATCAGTAAAATGGCTGATTTTAAAAATTGTAAAAAAAACACTTGCAATTTAAAAATTAGCATTTTATAATGAATGAGTTCGCTGAAGCGGACAAAGAAAACGATTTACACTAGGTGCCAACGGTAGCTGAGTTATCAGAAGGACACCACCGTAAAGCCGGAATATAAAGATAGCACATTCAAAATTAAAGACAATTCTCTACCAAATGTTACGAAATGTAACTCTTCAAAAAAAGTTGTTGACAACAAAAATTGAAGCGATAAGATAGAGGATGTCAGGTGAGGAAACCGCCTGGTGGACGATTGAAGGACCTGATGGTTTAACCTTCTGAGCGAGGAAGAAAGTAATCGCGAAAGTACACCAAACAAAAACCAAAAGAAATTTAAATAGCTGAAATA
>CAKNXK010000005.1 GCA_932182025.1 uncultured Candidatus Melainabacteria bacterium | reverse complement strand
TTGGCGTCAGAAATGGCGGTTGACGGTGCACTTGGCGGCTCAATAGATACGACATTTAGAACTGCTTATGACTTGAATGAGAATGGCGAAGAAATAACAGCCGATGCGTTATTGAGTTCATTCTTCCAGGGAGGTTTGGGTGGTTTGGTTATGGCTCCTGCAATCGGAGGCGGGATGAAAATGTCAGGTAAGCTTGCAGGTAAGATGCTGGGACGTTTTTCTGATGCAAATGTGCCAAATATTGTAAGAGAAATTGAAGCCGAAGAGGTTTGGATACCTCGTAAAAAAGGGCTTCCTAAAGTTGAAGAAAATATAATTAAACCAATTTCGGTAGCTGCTGAAAAAATCGAGGAAACTTTTTCGCTTATTAATAATCCATATTTGAAAGAAAATAAAGAAGAAGCTTTAGAATTGATAACCAGAATGCTTTCAATGACCGAGAAGAGCTATAAAGGTACGGAAGAACGTTTTACTACATGGTCTTGCGCAGAAATTCTTGAATCATATTCTCCTCAGAACAAAGAAATCTTCGAACTTCTTTTGAATGTTAGAGGTAAAAAAGATTATTTAGTAGCTTCATATAATATACCGGAATTTTTGGAGGCTTTTTCAAAAGTTGAACCTGAATTTGCCAAAAAACTTTTTAATATGTGTATATGTAAAGATGAGTATTTTGTTGTTCCTTCAGATGTTACAACAATAATTTCTCTTGCAGAAAAATATCCAAAAGAGCTTTCTCTCTTGTCTTGTGATTATAATCCTGCTATTGGAAATAAAAGATGCTTTGCTAATTTAGACGCTTTAGAATCATTGTTAGAACAAATTAAAACAAGTACTCCTGAAAAGCAAGAAATGTTGAGCTTTCTTACTGCTAATAAAGATATTGATAATAACACATTGCAATTTGTTCTTGATGCTGATATAGCAGTTAATAAAAATCAGGTGCAAACATTATGCCAAGTATATTATTATAACTCACTATCTATAGCAAAAGAGTTAGATAAATTATCTGAAGTAAAAGGTAAAAAACTTTCTTTTGATGCAGGATCTCAATATACAAAAGCAAAACGACCTTCTTTTGAGGATAATATGGCTTTTGTTAAAGAAGCCGGTCTTAGCGAAGAAGATGCATTGTCTTTTTGTATTAGCGGATATGCAGATTCTCTTATCCAGTTTATAAAGTTTAGTGAATCAACCGGCAATCAGATGTTTAATGGTGCTTCCAGAAAAGAGGTTCTGGAGCAATATAACTTGGTGGTTGCTTCTGGAAATAAAGAACTATTAAAAGAACTGGATGATTTAGAGCCACTTATTCCATATTTAAATAAAGAAAATTATGAATTATTTAAAAATTTAAATAATAATGTTGATTTAGAAGACTTTATAAAGGATTTAGAATGGAAAACTACTAATGTCGAGTGTCAAAATACTTGTGCCATTATTAATAAACAGACAGGCAGAGAAATTTATGAACAGGATTTAATTGTACTGGGTTCCAGCGCATTAAGGCTAAGTAAATTAAGTGATTCTGATGTTGCTGAAAGTATAAAAGTTTTAAACGAACTTGGGTTGTATAAAGAAGATGCGAATTTATTAACTTTGCTTACAAGAGCAAAAGAGTTGAAAGACCTAAATGTAACTCCTGTGGTAAAAGAATTTCTTGGGTTTTTATTGCAAAATAAAAATTTAGAAGAAGGTATATTATTAGATATTTTACTTTCAGTTAAAGGTAAAACAAATGAAATCACAGCAAGTAAAATCAATTTTGTTAAAGATATTATGTCAGATGGACAAGTTTCTCAACGAGAAATCGCAAGAGTAATGGATAGATTATCATTTGATAATTTGCAAATCCTTAATAAGCAATTGGATGTTATGTCCGAAGTAATAGAGAATGACAGCAGAGAGTTGAATTTGGTTTCAAAACTTCTTGATGTAAATGAGCCTGAAGAATTTAATATTTATTATAATCTTTATCAATCACTTAAAGATAACTCAAGCAGGAGCAAATTTACTCCGATTTATAGTATAATGTCAACTAATAATATTAAGATAAAAAAAGAATTAGCGGTGTTATTGATTAAAGTACTTGAAAAGAACAATGACATAACTTTTGTTAATGAATTATCAACTGTTATTACAAATAATACTTATGATGTTTCTAAAAGATTTATTGATTTTTATTTAAAAAATATTGATGCTGATTTGGGAGCTATAAAAGATTTTTATAATGAAATTGTATTGCTGCATGTTGGTGATGTTAATTCAATGAATCTTAAACATCGTGTAAATTTATACGGTAAATTATCTGATTTAGATGAAAATAGTAAAGCTGTTTTGAAAAATCTTGGATTGGATTTTGATAATTTATACGATAAAGTAGTGACTTCTCTCGGAGCTAAACGCCCATTAGTAACTCTATCTTCAAAACAAGAATTAGAATTTGTCAGACAAATTTTAGCTAATAATAATCCTCAAGCTGAAAAAGTTTTGAGAGAATTTGATTTTGCTAAATTTGGAAAAAACGGTTTGCCGTTAAAGTATACAAGGGAAAGTTTTAATAAAAAAATTGAAGAATTATTAAAAGATGTGCCGGACGATGAAGTATTAATAATTCTCAAACACTTCGGCTTGGAAAGAGGAGAAGTCGGATTTGAAGGAATTCCTAACAATAGGGTTTTTGACAAAACAGATATTTCTGCTCAAACAACAGAAGCAGCTGCTAAAATTCAAATCGAAATCGAAAACTTTACAGCGAAAAATGAAGTTTTAATGTCAAATCCTCAAATTAAAGAGGTTTTGGACGGATTGGTAAAAGGTTTACCTGAATTCACTTGTATTGTTGGTAAAAAACAGCACGGTACTCATGAGTATAGTGTTGATATTCATACATTGAAAGTGCTTCAAAGTGCAATGAACAATCCATTATATGATACTTTGAGTGATTTGGATAAAGTGGTATTGAAATATTCAATTATTTTACATGATTTTGGCAAAAAAGGCGGTGTTATTGATCAAGGACACGCCAGTCTGAGTGCGGATTATGCATGGTCAATCTTAGATCGTTATCAGCTGCCGCAGTATGTGAAAGATAGAGTTATTGATATTGTTGAGAACCATCATTGGTTTGAAAAATATAATACAGGAGCTTGTACTGCCGAAAACGTTGCGGTCAGATGCCGAAACCCTGAAGATTTAAAGATTTATGAAATATTTTCTAAAGCAGATTTTGAAAACGTAAATGAGACATTCCATCTTGGTAATAAATCCGGTGGCGCTAAAACTCAGGCAGAGTTTGATGCTTATATGAAAACCAAAATGGAAGCTATTGAAGAGGCTGTAGGTAGAATTTATCAAAAGGCAAACTTAGTTTTTGATACTCAATTTATGCACAATGGAAGAAAATTCCCAACAAAACAAGTTGAAATTGAGGGCGTAACAGAAGATTTAAAAGTGCTTAATTTCTCCGATTTAGCAGATGGCGAAGATTTGGCTAAATACGGGTTTGCGCCAAATATTACCAAAGAAAATGCAAGATTTTTTGTCCATATGACTGAACCTGAAAGAACAACTTTAGAAACGGTATTCAGATTGACAGAAACTCCTGTTTTCCAAAGTACCTGGTCAACCTCTTTAATTAAAGAATCTAATAACAGAACCTATGGAGACAAAGAATTTGGATTTGTATTTGATACCCCGCAAGCAAATATCTCTGAAGCTTTCTTTAGGAATTCAGGCAGCGGCACTGCAAAAACCATTGATGCATTCCAGAATTTCTTATTTGGTGCAAGAACTTGTAAAGTTGGTGATACAACTTACGACGTGCGTCATTTCGTTAAAAATAATTTTATTAAAGAAATGCAAGATTTGGGTTATGACCTTAACGAAACTGAATATGCAGCGTTGAGCCAGTATTTGTTTAAGAAAAAATATACTTCTCAAATCACAAAAGATATAGAAGTAGGTACTACGATTATTAGAGCAAAAGACCTTGTTACTGCTCTGGAAAAATCACGCGATACACTTTTTGAAGGCGGGGATATTCATAGTGAAATAATTCCTATAAACCCAAAAGTTAAAGGGCTGATTGCAAAAGTCGAAAAAATCGAAGATTGTCCGGACGAGTTCTTAAAATTTGCAAAAGTACACGATTTACCTATAATTCTTATGAAACCTGTTCATGATTAGTTTTTAGCGGGTGCATAATCTTTCATACCTTCAATTTTGCCTGCAGCAACTTCCCAAAAATACAAGCTTGCAATAGAACAATAAGGACTGAAACGTTTTCTGTATTTTTCAAACAAGGGTTTTGTTATTTTTTTGTGATGATAAACCATTCGTATTCCTCTTTGAATGGCTAAATCATCATAGCTGAAAATATTTTTTCTTTCCAAACAGAATAAAAGAAGCATTTCAGCGGTCCAAACGCCAATTCCTTTTAATGAAGATAAGGCTTTTATGGATTCTTCATCTGATTTTGTCCGTATACTTTCCAGGTCAAATTCTCCGTTTTTTACTTTGCAGGCAAAATCCATAATATATTCAGCTTTTCTAAAAGATATTCCAAGTAACTGAAGGTTTTCTATACCAAAATTAATAATATTATCAGCATTTATTACCTTTAAATTTTCTTCAAACCTTTTCCAAACGGTTATGAGTGCTTTTGTAGAAATCTGTTGTCCTACAATGTGATGAACTACTGCTGAAAACAAGTCTTTATCAACTTCTCGTTCAATGTGACCGATTTGATCAATAACACAAGAGAGTTTTTTGCATTTGCTTTTTAAGTATTTTGTTTCAGTATCGTTATAATTGAAGTACATATTTTTATATTATTATAATAAAAAGGGATGTGTCAAAATGTATTACAAAACAATATATAAATCTCCAATCGGTATAATAACTATGGCTTGTGACAGTGATGAAAATCTTGTCGGGCTATGGATTGAGGGGCAAAAGTATTTTGAAGATTCAATAAAATCAGAAATAACGATTGATGATACTCTTGAAGTTTTTCAAAAAACAAAAAATTGGCTGGAAAATTATTTTAATGGAGATAAACCTGCGATATCAGAGTTGCCGCTTGCACCTATAGGGACAGGGTTTCGACAAAAAGTTTGGCAAATCCTTTGTAAAATTCCTTATGGCGAGGTTTGCAGCTATGGGGATATTGCAAGGCAATTAGGAAAAAGAATGTCTGCACAAGCTGTTGGCGGAGCTGTAGGGCATAATCCGATTTCAATAATCATTCCTTGTCACAGAGTCGTGGGCTCTAATGGAGATTTGACCGGCTATGCCGGAGGAGTCGAGATAAAGGCTAAGCTTTTGAAACACGAAGGAGCAATTCTCTGATTTATGAATATAACAGCATATAATACACAAATATATCCTAATAATTATAGTTTTAAATCAAATCCCAATTCACCAAAATTGATATTTAAAAATACAGATTTTTTTATAAATATCAAAGGTTACGGTAAAGATTTAAATTGGGCAGAAAAAATTATTGCTGTAACTGATAAGGCTGCTAAATCAATGCGTCAAAATATGAATTTTGATAAAATCTTAGCAAGAATAGCTTTAGAAGTAAGAAAAATAAAAGCTCATTATAGTTACGACTGTATCAATCATTCAGGTGTATTACGTACTAATCGAAAAGGTTATGGTACTTCCGGCAAGTGGGATGATTTGTTAACACCTTATTTTAAGCCGGCAAGTCCCAGTTGTTCTCCGTATATTTTATATAAATCACGTTTTGATAAATTAAAAGATTCTCCTTTAGAAACTCAATATGAGGGAGTAAGTTTAACAAGAATGGAAAATTATTGTGAAGACAGTATTATGGCTCATGGAGACAGTAATAAAATAAATTCGGCATTAGATATAGTTGGTCAAATATATAGAGGTATTCATGAAAAATATATAAGCCATCCGCAAAATGTTACAAAATCATGTTTACAGGAAATCAATTCTAAAATAGCTGAAATCAGATGGATTTTAGCTCACGCAACTCCGTGGGAGCGAGGAAGCGACAGTATTTCTAATTCATTAATGCGTGCAATATATAAATCAATGGGGATAAAAACGTATCCCGCAGCAAAAGGTGTTTCTTTTGATTTGCAAGCATATTGTACTGAGTTGGAAGATTATAAAAGAAATTTTGCTAATTACTTCTCAAAACCTCCAAAAGTAATAGATGATATTCAAAGTTTTTGGAGCAGGTTTTTTGGAATAAAAAAGAAGCCCTAAGGCTTCTTTTAAATGGCGGGAACGACGCTCACAGGTTCGAACTAATTATGCAAAGATATTATTCAAATCTTGCAACACCTAATATGAATAAAATTTGTTACCTTATAAACTTATTAACAAATATTGCATAAAATACTATACCGCTTTATTAACTGATTTTATGGTATTATTCATAACAAAGATAGGAACATTTTATGACTGGTTTAAGGAATTTTGAGGATTTAATACAAGATATAGACTGCGATAAAAATTTACTTTTAGGTAATGGTTTCAGTATTGCTTGTAGTGACATTTTTAGTTATGATTCAATTCTTAAAAAATCTTCTTTATGCAATTCTGACCTATTTTGCGATAATTCAGATTATGAAAAAGTCATTGAGAATTTAAATTTCAAGAAAGAAGTATATCAACTAGCTAATGAAGAATATGAAATTGCACAAATGTATGAAAGTTGGAGTGAAGAAATAAAATGGGATTTAGTAAATACTTTAACAAAACTTCATGATAAAGTTTATACAAGTGATAAGGAAAATCATAATACATTTTTATTTTTATCAGATTTTAATAATATATTTACTTTAAATTATGATTTATTACTTTATTGGGTAATAATTTATGCAGTAAGATTGTATCAAAGTAACTTTGACTACTATAAAAACATAGTTCACATTAATAATTTTTATCCACGTGATGGATTTGATAGAAGTCAAAGCGAATCTGATTGCATATGGTGTCAAGATAAATGGATACAAAATGTTTTTTATTTACATGGTGGTTTGCATCTATTTTGTGATTCTGAAAATACCTATAAACTTAAATATGCTTCAAGTAATAATCTAAGTATTATAGATAAAACAAAATATTGGTTAGAACGTGGAACGTCTCCTTTAGTTATTATAGAAGGCAATAGTGTTGATAAATTAAAATGGATTAGAGGGAATCATTATCTTAACTATTGCTATGAACAGTTTTGTCAAATACAAGGAGTTCTGTTTATACATGGTCATTCTCTTGATGATAAAGATAAACATATATTTGATGCAATAAATACTAATCCAAACATTAAAGCTGTTTATATAAGTATTTTTGACCCTAAAACAAATGAAGAAAACATAAGACGAAAAGCATATGAAAGATTTTCAGAACGTCTAAATAATCAATCTTTGGTTGTTGATTTTTATAATGCTCAAAGCGTTGCCCTTTGGTAATTCTATAAGCTAAAATGTTTAATATTACTATCTATCAGACATATTATTTATTATATCATTTATTTCTTTTTCTGTAATTAAGGGTAGAATAACCTTATGGTATAATAAAAAATATGGATACAGATTTTGTTAAAATTTTTCCTAAAGAATGTGACAATGCAATTTCCACTAAAAACATTGAGAAAATTGATTCATTAATTGAAAAGCTCAAAAAATTAGAGTCAAGATTAGAAAGAAGTCCTCTCTTAACTCAAGTTTGGTATTGTATTTCAAATTTATACTCTACGAGAGCAGCTATTTATAATGAAGATGCAAAACTTTGGAGAAATGAAAAATTCCCTACAAATGCTGTTCAATCTTTGAACTATATAAGAAGAGCCTTCAATGAATATATACAAAATGGTAATTGCAATACGTGTTTTGAAATACAAACAAATCTTGCAAACCTCTATCGTGGTTTTTGTCGAGATATTGAAGCTAATTACTTTTGGACATTTAATTATAATAATGTGGTTTACTCTGATTCTATATTTGTTGCACCTTTTAACAAAGCTAAAAATCTTATGGAACTAAAAGATTATTTGAATGATAAGAAAGAAACTGGTTACTATGCTTATGAAGCATATAAATTGATTAAATCGTTAACAGAGAATAAAAATAATATTTTTCATGAAGGTATAAAATCTGAAATCTCTAATTCGGTTTGGGTAAGTGATTTATTAAATTGGGGTAAAAATATTGAAGAAACAGCAATGTCTTTTGAGGAAATGGCTAAACGAATTAAATATAAGACCAAAGAAGAAAAACTTTACAGAACTTGGTGTGCAGAAAATAACTTATTTCTTAATCCATTAAATGATATAACCAAAGAATTAATATCTGCTCAAGATACCTTAGAATTTCCTAATTATATTGTAAAAATTGGCGAAGGTCCTTTTTTAAGTGTAGCATTCTCTGATATAAAAAACAGATTTTGCAAAGCAAGATATATAGCCTATTGTGGATTATTTAAGCAGTATCCAGAATGGCTTGAAGAAGGTTTGTTTTTGACAAGTTGTTTAGATTACAATGATTTTTCTACGAATACAGAAATGGTAAAAACGGCATATAAATTGTGTTTTGGAATTTTAGATAGCATCATTTTACTTCTGAAAAAATATTTTGAGATAGAAAGTAAAAGTAAAACTGAATTTAAACCAACTTGGATACAAACAAATTTTCAAAACATTCATAATCCTTTTATAGATGGATTGTTTTGGCTATCATGTGATTTAACAGATATTTCAAATATTAAAAATTGGCAAATTCCAAACCCTGTTGCGGATATTTTGAGAAAATTAAGAAATAACCTTGAACATAATTGGGTAAGAGTTGCGGATTGTGAAAATTCAATATGGTTTGGAGACCATGATTATGCTTTTGTGTTATCTAAAGAACAATTAGAAACAGCAACATTAGAAGTTTTTAGATATACTAGAACTGCAATAATGTATTTAATTCTTGCTATTACATATAATGAAAAACAAAAAATCAAAAATCTTCAAGATGAGATTATCCCATCAATGGAAGTACCTTATTATTCCTAGGGAGATAAAAAGTGAGCAATCCTAAAAGACATCATTATCTACCACAAGTATACCTTGAGAATTTTTGTCAGGAAGGCGGATTATGGGTATATAATGATATAGATAAAAGTATTAAGAATATACCTAAGATAAACGCAGCTGTCATAAATCACTTCTATACAAGAGAAAATGATGATGGCACGAAGGATTATGAATTAGAAAAAAGACTATCTTTTATTGAAGGGGAAGCGGGTAAAATTATAAGAAAATTAATTCTGCAACAAGAGATTACATCAGAAGATAAAGGTAAATTTTCATTATTTATTTCATTATTACAACATAGAACCCCTTTTGCAGTTAATAAGTTACATCAATTTATGGACCCTTTATTAAAATGGGTTAAAGAACAACAAATTGAGAATGGCATTTATGATAACTTTATAACAGAATATGAAGAAAAATATGGAATGGCAAAAGAATTTCAAAAACAGCTTCTAGAAAATAGTGAAATTCAATTAACTAAATCAGGTGAGTGGGGCTTTCTCTTTGATGCTGCTATAAAAATTGCAGAATTTTATTCGCAAATGTATTGGCAATTTATATATACAACCAAAGCTAATTTCATTACTTCAGATAATCCCTTGATATATTATGAACCTAATATAGATATTGGACCTTATGGTTATGGAATTGCTACGCCTACAGTAGAAAAATTTATTCCAATATCATCAAATTTAATATTGAAGATAGGAGATTTTGGAAAAGGAATATCTTATGGTTTATTAAATGATAGAAAGATAATAAGATACATTAATTCTTCTATTTTTGTAAGACGTAAACAATTTGTCTTTTCAAATAATAGAGAACAACTTGAATTTTTACTAAAAAGAACAAATGATTATAAACGAAAAGAAATAATAAAAATTAATTAATTTAATGAGGGTAGAATATATGTTATTACCTAAAAAAATCAATAAACAAATCGAAAAAATATTTATAGAAAAACTTAAAGATATGTGTAACCCAAGTATGGATTTGGAGGATATTAGAGAAAAAGCCTCACAAATTGATATATCCGAAGAAATGGATATGGCAATGAAAGAAGAAGTTGCAAAATTGGGAAAAAGAATTACAAAATCTTTAGGTAAAATTCTTTATAATGAACACAAAAAGGTTAATAAGTTTGTAGTAAACCATTATTATAAATGGGGAGAATGTTTGAATTTATTTGAATTATTCTATATTCTAACTCTAAAATTTACAGCAAGATATTGTCAACGAGTAAATTGTATAAAGGATGGTACTGAAAAGCAATATGCATATGAATACCTTGCGATACAAGAATTACATGGGCGAGCGTGTCAAATCTATGCTGAAATATTTTGTTTAATAGAAAATGGATTTGCTGATGGAGCTTATGCAAGATGGAGAACCCTATATGAAATAATGGTAATTGTAGATTTTATCAAATCCAATGGTGAAGTAGCTGCAAAAGCTTTTTATGAGAGTTCTTTTTTTGATACTCAACATTGTAACTGGGCGAAAGAATTGGATTGTTTTAAAGATTTTAAAAGAGTATCATTTAGAGCAATTGAAAAAACTTGCAATTTCGATAAAGGTTGGATGAAAGAATATCAGAGTGCTTGTAAGGCAGTTCATGCTTCTCCAGAAGGAACGTTTGGAAGAATTTCTAATAGAGAAAATGATATACATTTTATTCCTGTAGGCAGATGTGATTATGGAATTGATATTCCCGCAACACATGCTTGTATCGCTTTATCTATTATAAATGCTGAATTTCTAACGATATTTCCTAATTTTAATACATTAGTAGAATTACGAATGTTGTTATATTTAAAAAATGCAGTTATTCATTCTTTTGAAGAAATAGAACCTCAAATATTTGATAATACAACTACGCAAAAGATTACTAAAATTAATCCATATTTAAATTAAAAAATGCATTAATGCCTAAATTCTTTCATGACGGAGTAAACATGAAAGAAAGTTTATTTATAAACATAGGTGCAAGTAACCATTCAAAAAATGAAAGACAGCCAGAGGATTATTACGCATCCGAGCCAATAGCAGGTAAATTATTGTTAGAAGTTGAGCCTGACTTAAGTAATATTTGGGAGACTGCTTGCGGAGAAGGTCATTTAGCTAAAGTATTCAATGAAGTTGGGAAATTACGAAAGGCAACAGACCTTATAGATAGAGGTTACGGAAGCGTAGAGGATTTTTTATTACACAAAGAACCTTACCACAATGGTGATATTGTTACAAATCCGCCGTATAAATACGCTCAGGAATTTGTTGAACACGCTTTAAGCAAGGTGGATGAAGGTAGAAAAGTCTGTATGTTTCTAAAAGTCCTGTTTCTTGAAGGGCAAAAAAGAAAAGAACTTTTTGTTAAATATCCACCTAAAACAATATATATTTCAAGTTCTCGTATTAATTGTGCTAAAAATGGTGATTTTAAAACTTATAATTCAAGTGCTATTGCTTATGCGTGGTATGTGTGGGAAAAAGGCTATAGAGGTGAAACGGTTATAAAATGGATAAATTAATAATTCAACTATTAATAGAATATGCAATAGAATGCTCATTTTGGTGCATAATTTTTATAATAGCCATAGATGTTGTCTGTTACTTATCTATAACAAATTAGAACTATTTTCATGACCCTCTATTGGGATTTTTGGAACAAATTTTATTTCATAGTCAAATAATTCTGCTATATCCATTAATTCTGTTACTTTAAATGATGAGCGTGTAAGTTTATTTAACAAGTTTGAATCAGAAGCAGAACGACCGTAAGTTTCATTCAACATTCTAGCTAATCTATACACAGATGTATTCTGTTCTTGCAAAAAGTCTTTAACAAGCCGTCTGGCTTGTTCTTTGCGTTCTTCTGTTGCTATGTATTTTGGTGTTTCTGGATTTGTCATATTTACCTCACCTTATTAGTATAACATTATTTTTTATTTATATCACGTTATCGTAAAGTTTTGTGTCGAGAATTTAAAAGAAACATTGACAAAAACAAAATGTCGATACATCATGATAACGTAAGGTAATCAAACAAGAGAAAGGACAAAAACTATGACAGTACAAGTAATTACAACTAACATCGATTTAGAAGATAACGCAAAAGTTATTAAATCCATCGACTCTAAAATCGCTGAACTAAAAGAGCTTAGGGATGAAAAAGTTGCGGAAGTTAAAGAAATTATGAATAAAGCAAATGTTCTTGAACTTCAAGCGGGGGCATTTACTTTTAAACTTACTGAAATTACTAGAAACAATGTTGATACTAAAACTTTAAAAACAAAATATGCCGAACTTTACAAAGCACTTTTAAAGGTTTCTAGTTATATGAAATTTGATATAGTGTAGGGTTTAAACCCTACACTTTGTTGCAAAATTAAAATTAAGTTTAGTATTAAGAATCCTATCAAAGAGGTATAATATGAGTAAAATATTTGCATATATAAGGGTTTCAAGCCGTGAACAGAATGAAAACAGACAGATTGACTCGTTAAAAGATTTAAAAATTGATGAAATTATCATAGAAAAAGCTTCGGGTAAAAATTTTGTTGGTCGTGAAAAATATCAACAGATGAAATCCCAATTAAGATGTGGTGACCTAGTAATAGTTAAAAGCATAGACAGATTTGGTCGTAACTATACTCAAATTTGCAAAGAATGGGAATCTCTTATAAATATGGGGATAGATATTCAAGTTTTAGATATGCCAATACTTAATACAAGAGATAACCAGAACGGATTAACAGGTCAGCTTATAACTGATATTGTTTTGAAGTTATTGGGCTATGTTGCAGAACGTGAAAGAGATAACATTAAAACAAGACAAGCAGAAGGAATCGCATCCGCTAAATCACGAGGGGTAAAGTTCGGAAGACCCACAAGTGAAATTCCAAAGGATTTTATACGGTGTTATGAACTTTATAAAAATGGATTGATTAAAGTTAAAGATGTGATGTCCATGTGTAATATTGCCAAAAGTACATTTTATAAATATGCAGAGTCTATAAAAGGTTAAGTGTTTTTCATGTACCTTTTTTAAGAAAAATACAAACGAAAAATTAAAGATTTTGACAATTCAAAAATTGTCCACAAAAAGTACACTTTTTATGGACTAAAGGAAGGTTTATAATGATTACATTAAACAATAATATTTACGCTAAGTATTCAAGGAAGTTAAAACATAGTGCAAGTAAAAACATCAACGGATTTTATAAGAAAAACAGATTAAGTGTTTTTATTTATGATTTAGAAAATACTTTACGTTATGCGATAAGATTGAATGACGGTATGGTTTGCAATGCTTCAAAATTTGATAACGGGCGGAATTGGTTTCAATATCACTTAGCTAATAAAGATTTTAAGGGTTTATAACTAGTTCTGAACTGGATTTTTTGAAGACATTATAATTATTTTTCTTCAATTATTCTAACAGGGTAAGAATTTTCTTTTAATTTGCTATACAATGCATCAGCACTTATTTTGTCATTAAAAGTATCTACCAGTAATGTAAAATTATTCACTCCTGATTGCCAGATAATAGGTGATAAATTTTTGTCATAACCAACAATAATTTTTCTTGCTAAGGCTGCTTGTTCCTTTGCTGCGTAGGTCCCGACAACCACTTTGTATTTAATATTGCCTACTGGTGTTTCAGTTTTAGGGCTAGTTTCTTTATTTAATGAATTATCTTGCGGTTTTGATTGTGTTGAGGGCTGTTTGTAAGTTTGTTTTATAGGTGATAAACTTACTTGACATGATGATTTCGTTTGAGCATTACCCCAGTATGAATCCGTATTACCTTCAAAATATACCCTAAATGTTAAGGTTTCGTTATTATAACTATCTGGTAATGGTTCATAAGGTGTTCCATTTTGTATTGTATATTTCATAATATCAGTGTTAGCATTACTAAATCCGATTTTTTCAAATTCGGGTAATGTTACACTTCCGTTTTTATCAACTTTTACTTCCAGAGAATTATTATCAATTAAAAAACTTTCTTCGTTCGGATGCCAATTTTGTTTTACTTTTGAAATAAATTTATTTTTATATGCCTTTATATCTGCTTGTATTTCAGCTTCTGTATATGTTTTCGGTTCTGGTTCAGTTTGTTGTTCTATATTTTCAGTAGGTTTTTCACCGACAATATCTATTAAATTACGTTCTTGTGTTGTTTGTTCATAATGAGTATTGTTGTTAGTATTGATACTGATTATCGCTACAATCAAGGCAAAACCTATAATCACAGCCACTAATATATAAAAGGCTTTGTTATCAAAATTCTTTTTAGGTTGATGATTTCCATAATATATTTGTTCTTTTAATTTTCTATCTAACATATTTCTTCCTATATATCTAATTTCCTGCCATAATTACCACTTGAAACATAGTCATTATATGGTTGTCGATTTACTTGCTGACTCATCCTTATTACGTCATCTAAGTTTAGAACTTTAAAATTAGGTTTGTTGCTTATAAAATCTGCTCCTGATTGTGTTATGCCAGATGAAGCTATTAATATTACTTCATTAGCTCCAAAATCTTCTCTGCATCCCCACAATGCTCTTATAGGTTCAGGCGGGACTGGATTTCTATAATGCTTGCATTGAACTATTCCCCTATAGTTTTCTTGTTCAATGATTATATCAACACCGCCATCGCCTGAGCCTTTTGTTACAGTAGCTTTGTAACCGTTTAGAATAAAGATTTTTGCGACTTCTTGTTCAAACTGCCACCCGTCAAGATTCCACCACCATGATTGTTCAGCCCAATATCCAGAATTTCTTTTTAATTGATTTTGTGAAAATTGTCTGTATGGACTGCCGTTAAATAAATGACTCCAATAAACACAAAAAGCAATAAAACTGATTAAGCAGCTCCACCAGAAAACAGAAAATGGTAAAACCCTAGTATCACCTAAATAATAAAGCAAGTAATTAAAACCGCCGACAAAACCAACGGATAAAATACATTCTTTCCATAAGCCGTGTTTATTTACTTCAATTAAGAATTTTGTTGTGCCTACAATAAGGGCTATAAATATAGTTATTAAATTGTAAAAATCTCTATAGTCAGGTTTCCTTGCCATGTTTTATACTCCTTATATATCTACAGGTCTGCCTTTTTTGACCTGTGGTTTTAATGGAAAAATTAGTCTATCTTCAATCATAACCATTTCATGCGGCTGTAAGTTAAAATGGTTTGCAAAACTTTCTAAATCGTACCAATTCATAAACTTGCGGTCATTTATAAATTGTTCTGCTTTTTCTTCATTAAAGCCATCTAATGTTAAAATAGCCTCTTTATTGCAAGTTTTAATATCCACAATTCTGTTGTTTGCTTTTTCTAAAATTTCTTTATATTCCTCGTTATCAGGATATATTTCTAATGCTTGTTGAATATTCACTATAGCATCTTCGAAATTTCCGTTTTTCAAATTTCGTAAACTATTTTTATAAAAAGTTTCTGTAATTTGTTTATGATTATTACTATTTGCGATTTCTAATTGTTCATAATAACTCAAATTGCCTGAATCCAGAGTTATTGCATCATTAAAAGAGTCAATAGCTTTTTTATAATTTTTCTGTTCTAAAAATTTTTGTCCATTTTGGAAGTACTTATTAGCTGCAAGGGGTGCAACATCTTTTAAAGCTTTTTTATATATTACTTTTTTTGGATTTATCTCTAATGCCTTATTAATTAAAGAAAATGCCTCTATATAATGCTTTTTAGCCAATTCTCCTATATATGACTTATAATATTTTCCTGAAGCAAGTTCAATACCTATTTTATTTAATAATTTTTTATATTTATCATCGTTATCAATATCTAGAGCTGATTGAATACAAATTTTTGCCTGTTCAAAATTATTTTCTTCTATATATTTTTGAGTTTTGGTATATAAATCCTCTGTCTGCTTTTGCATATTTCCAATATAAGTATTGAAAGTTTCTAATTTTTTATCATCTAAACTATTCTTTTGTAATTTTTGAATAAGTTGTTTTGCTTCTGATAAATTCCCTAAATCTATTAATTCCTGTATTTTTATATAGTTATTTACCTTTTCTAATTCTAAAGTATATTCTTTTTCGCTGTTCGGATTTAAAACAATAACCTTTTTAAGCATTTTTAAAGCAGTTTGATAATTTTCTACGGTTGTGCCTGTATTTATCAATAAAACAGCATCATTGTATAGGGATTCTATATTTTCAATACTTTTATCTATTCTTATTTTTAATGTTTTATACTTTTGTGCATTATAAAGCTGAATTGCCTGTAAAATATTTTGTTTTGCATTATTATAGTCTTTATAATTAAAATCCTTACGTGCTTGTTCATATAGTAAATCAGCTTTCTTCTGCTGTTCTCTTTCACGCATTTTCATAATTTTTTCTCTATTTGTAATTGCAATATCAAAATTATTATCTATTTCTATTGCCTTACTATAGGCACTAAAGGCTTCCTCATATTTTTTCATTTGATAATAAATATTACCGATATTATTATAAGCAATGGCATCGTTAGATTCTTCTTTTAAAACATCTTCGTAATAATTAATCGCACTTTGAAAATTACCTAAACATTTTTCGGCTTTTGCTAAATTTCTTAAAGAATCAACTGTATTAACATTATATTGGAATGCAGTCAAGAAATATTCAATAGCTGACTCATAATCTTTCTTATTCATTAGTTTACAGGCTTTTTCGTATGCTTGAACACCGTAATTTACAGGTTCTTCTTTAGTTTTATTTTCTTCTGTTTCAATAGCAACTTCTTCATTTTTTGTTTTTGTTTCTAATCTTTCATTTTCTTTAATTGGGTATTGTACATCAACTGTTATGTTTTCTTGTTTTCCAGTAATCTCATCAAGTTTTAAATTATATTTTTCAAGTTTTTCTGTCAAATATTTTTCTGAAATATTATCAAACATTTCATAAACATATTTAACTTTTTCTATTGCAATATTCAAATCTTCTACAGCAAAGTTTTTATAATAATCTTGTTTTAGACCTAAATATGCAATAGCCCTACTGTAATAAATTTCAGGAATGTCCTTGTTATTTTGCACTTTGTTATGAAATAGTATATAAGTATAAAAGAAAACCGCAGCATAAAAATCATTATTTTCCATACGATTACTTGCAGCTTTAGTTAATTCTTCATAGTTCAAATATGAAGTAATTTCTTTAACTTTATCAAAATATTTAATTGAATTTTGACTATCTGATAGGAAATTATAAACTTTTGCAATAGTAAAAAACAGTTCTAAAAATTCTATACTTGAACTATGTGTTCTAATATTTTGTTCGATAAGGCTTTTTAATGTTTTAATATCTTCTAAAGAGCCTTTTTGCTTACATTTAGCCAATATATCATCAAGTATTTTCTCAAATTTATCTACTTGAGGTTCTTGTTTTTTCTTATTTTTAATAGAAAGAAATATTATATAAGGTATCAAAAGAGGCATTTCAAGTATAACATTTCCAGCCAAAAAACTAGCCCAGAAATCATCACTAAAAAGACTTCCTAAAATAATAACTATTTCAAATATTATCAATATTTTTTTCATAACTATACTTTATTGTTCTGCAAATTTATTTATTTTCTGCCATTTTAAGTGCTATTTGTAAATCTTTTGCAGCCTGTTCATTATTCCCTAAGGCTTTATGAGTTAAACCACGATAATAGTAATAATCACCATTGCTGTTACTATCTCGTTCGATAACAAGGTTTAAATCTTCTAGTGCTTGTTCATAATTTCGCAGAGTATAATAAACTTTCCCTCTTTCAAATAATGCCCCGTCAGCATCTTCATACATATCTACAGCACAGGTAAAATCCGCTATAGCATTTTTGTAATCTTTAATAATTTCATACATAAGTCCTCTGATATAATAAGCATCATCTATATAGACTGTTTTTCCTGCTTTCTTTAGTCTTTGAATAATTTTAGTGCATTTTTCTATTATAAATTTAGCATTTTGAGTATCTTTTTCTGCTATTCCAGTAAGGGTTTCTAAATCATTTTTGTATAAATATCCGCCATTGTATTCTAAATTTTCTAATATTTGGTTTAGATTACTTAAAATATCTTTTTGCATATTATTCTCCTTACTTTATAAACTTATTGTTAAAACAATGGAATTATCTTCTAACGCTTCTTCTTGAACTAATGACATTGAATTGCTTTTTGTAATTTTATTTTTTATATTCTTACAAATCTGTTCTTGAACAATTCTGTTATTTGATTGTTCTATTTCTTTTAAGTTTTCCAGTGCTTTTAAAATTTCTTCTGCTTGAATCTTCATTTCTGTTCTTATTGACATAAGTATCTCCTATAGTTCAATTTTTCTTCCTGTTTTGATATTAGGTTTAGGCGGAAATTCTAATATATCTTGTAGCATAACAATTTCATGCGGCTGCAAATTAAGTTCTGAGGTAAAACTATCAATGTCATACCACATATCACCCTTATCCCTGCTAGTTATAATGTTTTCAGCCTGTATTTTGTTAAAATAACCTGTACTTATTAAATCGTAAGCAGTACAAGTTGATATATTTATTTTCCGATTTTCTTGTAATGTATTTTCTTCTAATTTTTGGCTTTCTAACAAATTCTTATACTGTTCTTGCATTTTATCTTTATCTGGCGACATTGCCACAGCTCTTTCTAAATGAGCAAGTGCGAAATCATTCTTCCCCATTTTTAGATAAATCAAACTTTTATAATAATAGTTCTCACCATAGTAAATATATTTCATTGCGTTGTTAATATCAGATAAAGCCAGTTCAAGTTGATTTAGCTCATAGTAGATTTTTCCGCGTTCTAAATATGCATTGCCTAAATAATATTCAGAATTTTTAGAAATATCTATGAGTTTTGTAAATATTTCTATTGCAGCATCAAAATCCTTCTCGCTTACCAGTTTTAATGCGTTTTCTAAAATTTCTAAATATTTTTTCCTGCTTATCATATTAGAAATCGACCTTTCTGCCCGATTTTAGAAGGCTTGTTGCATTTGTTTCAACAATTCCATAACTTTCATCAACTAAAGCTATAATTTCCGTATTAGACATTTTGTTATATGGATGCAATGATGAAAGAATTTCTACATCTGCATAATATTTATTTGTATATCCAAGTTCTTTGTATAGCCAAGCCCTTGTTATATATTCGTTTTCAACATTGAATGGCTTAGTTTGTAAAATAACAGAAATAAGTTGTACAGCACTTTGAAAATCCTGAGTTGCTTTATCTATATAGTCAAAGACTTTATAAAACTTTCCACGTTGCACATATAAAGGATAATCATCAGGGTCTAAATCTATATATTCCGAGAAATATTCAATAAGTTTATTAAAATCTTTTTCTGCTTCTTCTGTCATCTCTGCATTTTGTTCGCACTTTATTAAAAGCTGCATTCCATCAACAAATTTGAGTTCTGCTAGTTTTTTATAATCTTTAATAGCAGAGTCATATTTATTTAGATGTTCTAAAATAATTGCTCTTTTTGAAAGGTATTTCCAATAACAAGATTCTTTGCAATTATCAAGTGCAAAATTGATGTTTTCCAGTGCTTTGTTATAATTACCTAAAGATTCGTAGATTTTTGCCTGCTCATAATAATATTCATTATTTGATAATTTTTTTGAAGATTTTGCCAGTTTTTTATATTCCTTTAATATCTCTGAATTACGGTTGCTAATAGCTTTCAGAGCCTTTATTTTATATTCAAATACATTTCTGTCGTTAGGATATTTTTCGGCAATTTCAATAACTGTCAGATAATTTTCCAATTTAGTATGAATATTTAAAATTTTATACAATGCGGAATCGTCAATATTTTTATCTAACGTATATTGGTAAATTCCAAGTGCTTTATCATAATTTTTTAATTTTTCATATAATGCAGCCTGTTTTAAATAAGTATTCGCATCGTCAGGCTTTAAGTCAATCATCTTATTATAATCATCAATTAAACTTTCAAACTTTTCTGGATAATTATTTTCAAAAAGTTGTACCCGATATTTATAGCATTCATAATTATCAGGGGAATATTCTATTGCTTTTTCTAAATATTTTAATTTTTTAGTTATACCATCATAAACTTTTGAAGCATAAAAATAAGCTTCCCCTTTATCTTCTGATAATTCAATAATTCTTTCACAATCTTCCGCAATGAAAGAGAGTTTATTCATAATAAGCTGATATACATTTATTCGTTTTTTATAATATTCAATATTTTCAGGGTTAAAATTTATCAGAGTTGTACAATCTTGTAATGCGTGTTCATACTTATAAACCTTTATATATGCATCCGCTCTTAATTCGTAAGTTTCTTGCAGGTTAGCATCAATTCGTATTGCATTTGAATAATCCTCTATAGCATTATCATACTGGTATTTTTTTGAGTAATATTCTCCTCTTTCTACATAATAATCAGCATTATTAGGATTATCTTCTATAAGTTTATTTAATTTTCGTATTGATACTGCCATTAAATCCCCTTTTAAAAATCAATCGTCCTGCCACCTCTGGTGCGTTTAATGGTTTCGGTTGTTTTCTTTGCTTTTTCTTTCTTTTTAGCGGTTTCTTCGGTTTCTTCCGGTACATAATTGTAGTTTTCATCATGTGCTGTGGCTGCTACAGCTCTTTCATTTGCCCACTCTCTAATGGCTAAAATCTGTTCTGATTGTGTTGTTGAAAGCGGTACAGTATTTTCAATTACTTTGAACAAATCTTTTTCCTGTAAAGTTCTGTTTTCTGAAAATGCTTCAAATAATGCTGAAACTACTGCCTGTTCAATCTCTGAACCGCCAAAACCTTCTGTAGCCTGTGCCAATCTACTCAGTAAATCATCAGTAATCGCAAAATCTTTTGACTTACTACCCTTTAATCGCTTTTCAAGGTGTAACTTAAAAATTATCTTGCGTTCATTAACTGTAGGTAAATCCACGAAAAATATTTCATCAAAACGACCTTTTCTAAGCATTTCAGCAGGTAAACGACTAATATTATTTGCCGTTGCAATAACAAATACAGGCTTAGTTTTTTCGTTCATCCAAGTAAGGAATGTTCCAAATACTCTTGAAGTTGTTCCGCCATCCATTTCACCGCCTGAACTTCCGCCAAATCCTTTTTCAATCTCATCAATCCATAATATTGAAGGTGCAACGGCTTCCGCTGTCTGAATTGCTTTTCTCATATTTTCTTCACTACTTCCAACAAGTCCTGAAAATATTTTACCGATATCAAGCCGTAATAACGGTAACTGCCACATTGCACTCATTGCCTTTGCTGTCATTGACTTTCCGCAGCCTGCAACCCCTGTAATTAGTACCCCTTTAGGTGCAGGTAAATTGTAATCTTTTTGAGCCGTTCCAAGCCATGAATTGTTGCGTTTAGACAACCACTTTTTCATGTTTTCTAAACCGCCAACATCATCAATGTTTACGGTAGTATTTATAAATTCAAGTATTCCAGTTTTCTTAATAACCTGACACTTTTCTTCTAGGATTATATCAAGTTCTTTGACCGTTAATTGTCCTTTGGCTACCATTGCACGTGCAAATGCATTTTCAGCTTCCTGTAGAGTCAAACCTTGTGCTGCCTTACATAAAAGTTCTTTGTCCTTTTCATCAAGGTCAATTAAGATTCCTGAACCTTCATTCATATCAAGCATCTCATCAAGAAGGCTTTTGAGTTCATCAAGTGTAGGAAGGTCAAAATCAACTACTGTAATATCTTTTTGTAAGTCATTAGGTAAGACAAGTGTCGGTGCAAGAATAACAACATTTTTTGAAAAATCAGCATTTTTTAAAGAGCCTGCAACATCTCTGATTTTTCTAATAAATCCGTAATCAGCGTTTCTGCCCTGTATTCCTAAAAGTGGGTGAACATCTTTCAATATCATAATTGCGGGCTTATTGTAACTGTCAATATAGTTTAATGCTTCAGAAGGGTTTTCTGCATTATTAATGTTTACTCTTTCTTGACCTTTAGAGAGAATTTTATTAAGTCCTTCTGTCGAACTCCATACAAATACATCTCTTTTACTTTTAATAACCTTAGTATTATTGGCAATTTTTGTAATAAGTTCAATTACTCTAATTTCTTCCCATGTCGGAATATATACAAAACTAAATCTTGCCTTAAAAAGGTTCGTTAAATACTGTTCTGTTTTCTTTATACCTTCCAATTCCACAGTTTTTGCCATTATTTACCTCACTAATTCCGCCAACGCTTTAAAATCACCCATTCCAGTCATAATAATTTTGTTATCGGGATTTATTCTTACTTCAATTTTATTTTTGTATTCTGTAATTACTGATTCATCATATCTATCAGTTAAAAAATAGTAATTCTGATTGCTTGAACCAACCCATGCACGAGAATAGTCAGTTTTATCCTGCTCATACTTGCCGTCAATCAGAATATCCACATATTTTACGAGTTCTTGAAAATCTTTATTATCTTTAAGGGCGGAATATTCATACCCCGTAAAAACAATTACAGACAGCCCAAGTTCTTGAACTGCCTTTGAAATCTCTGTTACAGCCTTAATTTGCTCTAAAGGTTCACCGCCTAACCAGGTAATACCTTCAATTTTATCTTTGTAGGATTTAATTAATTCAATAAAATCATTCATGTTATAAGATGTACCTCCGTTAAAATCCCACATGTGAGAGTTTGCACAGCCTTTGCAATGGATAGAGCACCCTTGAACCCATATCGCAAAACGAGTTCCAACTCCTTCAACATTGGTTATAGGAATATATGAATTTATCCTAATGTCCATTCTGCTGATACTCCTCATTTGAAGTATAGATGTGCTGTTCTGTTTCGTTGTACTCATTCGTAAATTCTGATTTTACAGTCTTTGCCCCTGTTAAGTTTTCAACTTCTTTAATGTAATTAAGGCAAGATTTACCTTTAATACCGATTGTTTCGGATTCAATTCTGCCGTCAGGATATACTCGTATTTTAATTTGTTTAGACATATCACAATTTCCTATTTTTTACACCAAAATATCTAAAATGATGTATAACACTGAAAAGCCGTATAAAGTCTAGGTTTAGACTTATACGGCTTTTGTGTAAAACTTTATTTATGCACCGTTACTGTAAAAAATGTTTGTGGTATGATTTTGTTGTGGAACTTATACACCCGCATAGATAGACTGTTGCAAACTTTTATGGTGTATTAGAGTTCAAAATTATTATAAGAATAGTCGATTTCTTCTTGTGCAATGCCAATGTATCTAAGTGTAATTGCAGGGCTTGAGTGGTTTAGGATTTTCTGCAACAATGCCACATCGTTATTCTGCTTATAAAAGAAATACCCGAAAGTTTTTCTCATGGTGTGTGTGCCTACATTAGCAGTGATTCCAAGATGTTCACACGCTTCATTTATAAATCTGTATACTTGTGAACGGTCAAGCCTGCAATGTTTTTTACCTACAAACAAAGGCTCAACATCATCGATTGCGTAAGTTTTTGCCCGTTCAACAAGGTATAACTTAATAAGGTCTTTTAGTTTTTTGTTAAGCGGAAACCGTTTGTATTTACCTGTTTTTTGTTCGTAAATTTCAACATAACTCTTATTCTCAACCGATTCAATATTTAAGTTAAGAATATCGCTAACACGTAAACCCGTATTGGTTCCAAATGCCCATATAAGCTGATTTCTGCGACTGTGCCTCGCTAAAAATTTTTCAATCGCTTCCACATCTTCTTTGCGTTTTATTGGTTCTACTAAATTCTTCATTTTTACATTCCTTTCTGCACTTACGGTGCATGTAAGAATGTAATAAGGTTCTTTACAAAATTCCAATAAATACTATGTTGTGGTAAAATGATAATAATTTAAGAGTAGTGAGATGAGTAATTTAGAAAATGAAATTGATATTTTAAATAAATATATTCCTAATCTATTGGAACGGTCAGAGTATGAAAAATCTTTGCATAACTGTATTGATAATGCTTTTAAAATACATGAATCAAAAGATTGTAAAACCATAGAAAATACAAAAACAATAACTCATTGTTATTTTTTACTACCTAATCAACAAAATTCTGATTGTGGTTATGAGGATTTAGCAAAAAGAATGCTTTATTCATTGGTCAATTATGTTATTCCAAGAAGTAAAATACAAGCAGCTAATGGGCAGCCCGAAGAACATGTTAAACTGCATGAAGAAGCAAAAAAGAAATTTATAGACTATTGGATTTACAAAAAATCTCTGCGTGATAAAGGTGAAATAACATCAGAAGATTATCGCAGAAGTGGTGAAGAAGGTGAAATTTTATTATTTTTGTTAGCAGAACAAATTTTAAAATTACCGCAAGCAATATGTAAAATGAGCCTTAAAACAAGTAATAATATGCCAATACATGGAAGTGATGGAATTCATATTGGTTTAACAGAAGATTTACAGAAATTGGCTTTGCATTATGGTGAGGCAAAGATATATGCCAATATATCAGATGCTATTAAAAATTGTATTGAAAGTATTGAGCCTTACTTAACAAGAAGTGATGACGGCACAGACTTAAATCTATTAAATACCTACTGTGATTTTGGAAATAGTGATTATGAAATTGCTTTAAAAGAAAAATTAAAAAATTATTTTGACCCAGAACATAGAAAAAACAAATTATTTACAGAAGTTAGAGGAATTTGCTTAATAGGTTTCAATGATAACAATATTTATGATTATAACAACATACAAGAAACTGCAAGAAAAGCTACAGAAGCAGCTTCTCAATGGATGCAAAAATTTTCAGAGAAGGTTAATGAACATAAACTGGAAAACATTATCATAAATGTATTTTTCATTCCAATGTCTAGCGTAGATAAATTTCGAACAACTTTCGCTAAGATAGTGGGAGGTGAAAATTTATGACCACTTTCTTTGATGAATTAAGTTCTGAAATTGCTAATAAAGATTATTTTAAAAAACATTACAATAATTTATTTATAATTTCTGCCTGTAAGCAATTAGAAAGAATTCCTAATACCAGATTTATGAATGTTGAAGTAGCAGATTATGGATATTTATTAGAGGTTGCAAATATTTTTGCACAAAGTACCATTGAAGAATACCATAATGTAGCTCAAAGAATTGCTCAATATGTTGTAGAATTTATTGATAATGATTATTACAAACAAGTTGCATATATGGTATTAGAATTACTTGTAAATAAGCAATCAATCAGTCTTGCCCAACGAAAACAAAAATTACCAAAGAATATATATTTCACACAACCTTTTAAATTTACTTTAGAAAATATTAATAGGGATATTGAATACTCATTTCAGGCTACTGAGGATGATATTGTTCATTGTAACAAATTCCAAAAAGAGTTTTGGGACGGGGTAGAAACACTTAATAATATCGTATCAATATCAGCACCTACATCAGCAGGGAAATCATATATTGTAACAAAATGGTTAAAATACAACCTTGAATTAAGTAACGCTTCCGAAATTAATGTAGGGATTATAGTACCAACAAGAGCTTTAATAAATCAATTTGAACAGGACTTAAAAAAAGAATTTGAAGTGTATAAGTCAAAAGTTAATATTATATCAATGCCTTTTGCAAAAACAAGTTTAACAAATAAATGCAAAACTATTTATGTGTTTACTCAAGAACGTATGAATATTTTTCTATCAAGAAATAAAAACAAATATTTTAAGGCAGTTTTTGTTGATGAAGCTCATAAAGTTGGTGATAACGAAAGAGGAGTATTGTTACAGAATGTTGTAGATGAAATATTAAGACGAGAAAATAAGACTAAAATCGTTTTTGCAGGACCTTTCGTTAAAAATCCAGAAGATGTTTATATAAATGCTAAGAAAATCAAAAGCACTTTACAAACTGTAGATAGAAATTATTTTCATATATGCAGAAGAGCATATGGACCAAAGAAATGGAAAATAAAACTTGAGAGCAATAATGCATTAGTGAAAGTTGCAAAAGTTGATTTAATAAAGTCTATAGGTATTCGAGAAGCAGCTTACAAAATATTAGCAAAATGGGCATATATCATTGGACATAATAATTCGGGAAATCTTATTTATGCAAATGGTGGTGGACAAGCTGAAAAAATAGCAGAGTGTATATATGAATTAGAATCTAATACATACACTAATAATCAAGAATTAGATGAATTAATAGAATTATGTAAGGTAATTGTTCACCCTGATTTTTTATTAATAAAACTTTTAAAGAAACGTATTGCTTTTCATTATGGTAGTATGCCACAAATTATAAGACAAAAAATTGAAGAACTATTTAATAAAAAAATATTGAAGTATGTAATTTGTACATCAACACTTCTTGAAGGTGTAAATTTATCTTGTAAAAATATTTTTGTTAGAGAGCCTCAAAAAGGACAAAATATTCCGATGTCAGGTGCAGATTTGTTTAATCTTCTTGGACGTGCTGGTCGTTTAGGAAAAGAATTTTGTGGAAATATTTACTATGTTGATTGGGATGTTGCACCAACAGAAAAAACTGAACAAATTGTGGAAAGAACTACTCATAAGATTATATCAACTAACTTTGAGGCTATTGTAAATTCTTTCAAATCTGACCTTCCTTTAGATAATCAAAATAAAGATAATATAGAAGCAACAGTAGGGTATCTTTTTCAGGAATATCTAAGAACAAATGATATATCACAATGTTCGGAAATTAAAGCATTATGTTCTGATGCACAAATACATGAATTAAATAGCGTGTTAGCAGATTATTCAAATAAAATACAGATTCCTATGGAAATACTCGAAAATCACCCAACTACATTTCATTATTCAATGCAAAAGCTATTAAACAGATTTTATGAAAAATACAACGAAAATCCAGATGAAATTGATAGTATAATTCCTGACCTATCAGAAGAAAAAATGTATGATAGTTTAATACCAATTTTAAAAAGAATGCAGCGATATTTTAATACTGGTCTTGTTGAAGCTACTTACCCAGCCCTGATTGCTACAAGTTGGTTAAGATTTAAAAATATTCCATATATCATACAAAGAAGAATTACTTATAATGAAAAACACAATAAAAAAGAGTCATTTAATAAATCCGTAAGAACGGTTTTTAATGATATTGATAATCTTGCAAGATATAAAGTACCAAAACTTTTGTCATGCTATGTTGATGTGTTGAATTATTTCTTTAAACAAATAAAAAAGGAAATACCAGAAGAACAGAATAAAGATATTGCAATGTTTTTAGAGTATGGTATAAATAAACAAACACAAGCATCCATGATTATTTTGGGATTATCTCGTTCTACTATATTTGAATTAGAGAGTCTTGAGGATGAGGATGGTAATCTAATTTTAAATAATGAAAATATGACAGAAGCTGAAGCTCTACAATGGCTTAATGATAATATTCAAAGAATAGAAGAAAATAACTTAATTCCCAAACTTTTAATTGATGAAATAAATGATGTTATAAATGCTTATGTTATATAGTAAAATAGCATAACATGCCTAATCTTTGTGTTATAATTCTTTCATGCCAAAGACTTTAGAAAACAATCTAGTAAATTTATTCAGTTCTAATCGTTTAAGTTCTTATAAATATGACATTAACGACACTGATTCTATTGCTCTTGAAAGATATTTATATAATATTGAAGTGTCAAAGTCTTTATACCCATTATTGTCTATACTTGAAATATCTTTACGTAATAGAATAAATCAAGCCATTGAAACAGTCATTAAACAGGATTGGTTATTACAAGAACTTAATCAACAAAGTATCTTATTACCTAATGAGCATAAAAAGTTACTTGATGCAAAACAGAAACTTACTAATAAGGGTCATAAAAATATTTCTAAAGACGATTTAATTGCAGAACTTTCTTTAGGGTTTTGGATACATTTATGTACAAAGAGATATAAAACTGCATTATGGCATAAGCAAGGCTTTTTCAGAATTGTATTTGCGGATTATCCTAACTTTTCTGAATTTGATAAACTTAGCAAGGTATTTCCTATCTTACAGCTAATGTTGAAGTTGAGAAACAGAGTATTTCATCACGAAATAATTATTAATCATCCTTATGGGGTAAATAACTGTTATACAGATTTAAGAAAACTTTTGAACTATATATCAAAGGATAGTTCACTTTACCTTGATAAAATATGTGATTTTAATAAAGTTATTACAAAGCAAAAACCTCAGTAACTCAACTTAATGGAAGTCATCTGAGGCTATACATTATCATTATGCACTATATTTCAGTATTTGTCAAGTGTTGAGCGGTATTTTGTTACTTAAAATTAGTTTTCCATATAATTCTTTATATAAATTATTCTTACTACTTTGCAATACTGCCTTATTATTCTTGAAAATTTTGCTCAATCCTAGAGAGTCATATAAAAGTTGCAAAGTTACTAAATCACTTTCATCAACTAAATCAACAAATGCTCTTTTGTAGCTTGTTAATTGTTTTTGCTGCTCATCAGGTAATCTATGAAAGGCTACTGATTGTAGTTCACTTATATAAAAACTATCTAACCTTGAATAAAGTTTATTTTTCCGTAATAAATCAAGCATTGTAGCTATTGTTAAATTATCAGTTTTTGACTCAGGATTTAAAAAATTTTTTAAAGGTTTAATTTTATCTTTATATCTATATTGCAATTCACATCTTAAAAGATTTAGCCCCGAAATATTCAAGATAGAATTATTCTCAATTTTGTATCCACCATGTGAACTTATATACTTTATTTCATCATTTGTTAAAGGTTGCTTTAAGGTAATCGCACCTGTTTTGGCTTTATTTAGTAGCTCCTGCGTTTTATCATAAAAAATAAAAGCTCTATCACCTAAAATATCTTTCTCTTTTGGATTTCGTTTAGGTGTAGATAACCTTAAACTTGTATTTTGTGAATTAGATGAAATCAAAGAAGGTATAAATCTTCTTTTCAAAGGGAAATCAGCTAAGAACATTATATATTCAAGCGGCTTTTTATTTGTAATTATATTCTTTGTTAAATGAATCCATGTTATATTAGCGGATTCACTTATCCTTCTGTTTTTATTAAACCCTAGCTCTTGAAAAAGGTTCAACAACCATTCTTCCGATGGCATTTCTAAATTCGTATCAGTGTAATATCCGTTGTCATCAGGTTTAAACCTTGTAGGAGTTAGGGTTATTCTTAGGTAATTATAGGCTGTTGTTACAGAGTAAGCCCTTTTATTAATAAAATATTCCTCAAGTGTATTTCTTATCTTTTGTTTATAGATTTCAGCATTTATACCAATCTCATCTAATATTGAGAAAGGAATATTTATCCTGAGTTTGTCAATTAAGATATTACCAGTTATAGACATGTTTTAACTCCTCAATTAACCCCATTGTAAAAGGCATAGTATCTCTAGGTATCTTTGTTTTGAGTTCATTAATTCTACTTATTCCTGTTCTAATTAAGGCTTTTTGCTGTGATTGTTTTTCTGTAAAATGACTGTTTATAAATTCTTCTTGTTCTTCTTTTGTTTTAGAAGATAGCATTACTGGAATTGCAGTATTTACAACTACATTTCTAGGCTGCTTATTTTCTTTTGCTTCTATATATTCATCAATATATTGCTGAAATATTGGTATATTAGAATATTCAAAGTCTTGAAATTTATTATTTGCTTCTACAGTACAATTCAGGACTACCCACAGCATGAAAGCAATCATATTTGCTGTGCTAGGTATATAATCAATAATCCTATGAGTTTTGACATTATCATTAACATCGCTAGAACTGTTGAATATACGATTAATTATTCTTTGTCCTGATAAAGTTAAATATACTCTCATACTATTTTTATTTGAGCCTTCTGTAATTCGTATTGTTGAAAATACTCCCTGAACTTTATCATGCTCCCTATCTGAACATATATGTATAATGTCTTGGTGTTTAATTTTATACTTTCTGCTCTTTGATGAAGGATTTGGGATAATCCGACCTAAATCTTTATCACTCCACGCATCTCTATATTGAGCAAACATTTTTGTAATCAAAGAATACTCTTTAATGGTTACTTCAAAACTTTTATTATGTGGTGTTGAATAAAAAACCAGTTTATCTTGATACAAAGAAGTTAATTTTCTTAATTCGTCATACAAACAACAGTATGGATAGTCTAACTCATATTCAGCATACGCTTCTAATCCAGTTAATACACTTGAATTAAGGTTTTCAAATAATATTCCTAAAAAGTTTTTATAAAAAGACTCATCTTTACTATATTGAGGTAAGCTAACCCCTGCTAAATTTATAATATGCAGTAAAAAAGCAATCATAAAGTAATGACAGTAACGGGTAGGATATAAAGGAATATCTTCAATCCTTCCTGTTATTTTGGCAAAGTAATCGGCATCAAAATCCATTATGATATTTTTAGGATTTCTATAACCTCTTTGTGCCTTTTGTCTTTTATTTCCAATATATTTGACATTGAAGTATTTACTTATATTATTTTCTGAACAATCAGTTATAAACTGCTCTACAGCACCTATAGAGTCATTGAGGTAATCATTATAAATACCTCTATAGCTTTCAATATTAGTTATTTTATAAGAGGATATTATTTTTACCTGTTCTTTTAATATGTTAGTACATCTCTTAATATCATCATTATTATCAATAGTATTATTTAAAATATTAGTTACTTTTGATAACCATATACATGAAGATATATTAGTAAACCAACTAACATCATCAATTCTATTATGTTCATTAAGCAATGAACTATCTCTAACGGTTCTTATCATATATTATTCCTTCTGGTTTTAATTTAGAATGTATATAAGAGCTTCTTATTGATATATTATTCTTAGATGAGTCCTTATATGCATAAATGTTTTACCTAAACACATTCTTTGCTACTACTTCCAGTACTCCACTTAAGCAGTAAATCAACTATACCAAAGAGATTGTTTTGAATTTCAATAGCCTGAGTATTTGAAATAGGTTCAGATTGATACTGTTGAAACTCTTTCTTTGCAATCTCTATGAAGTTGTAAGTTTTATACTGTTTCATTGCCATCTCCCATTATGATATTTGCTATTCTATCTGCTACTGCACAACGAACAATATGACTTTTGTTAAAGCGAATTCCCTGTAGTTTATAAGCTATTTTAAGTCTTGAAAATTCCTCTTTTAATTCCTTATCAAGCACAACATCATATTCATACTCAAAATTGTTATGACGGTTGTACCAGTGTTCTAGTTGAAAAGGTAGTAAATCTAACTTCTTACATCTTTTCAAAAAATCCTTCAATGCTATTTGAATAAAGCTACTATAAGATGTATTGTAGTTTTGCTTATACCATTGAAGTTCTTTATGTATAAATTTATCGACCTTAAAACTTATCTTGGATGTACTCCTATTAAAATCTTTTTGCTGAAAAATTTTCAACGGATTTTCAATAATTTTGTTGAGGCTAAATACATTTTTTAAATTCCTGAGCATAGTTGCTCCTTTCTGCACTATTTGTGCGATTCTAATACTTCTTCTTGTAAGTATTTGTTACCCAATTCGCAGATTACATTTACGTACATAGCAAGTCTTTTACGGTCATCTTCCTTTGTCATCGGAACTGATGAACGGTGAAGTTTAATGTTGTATCCTTCTATTTGGAACTTCATTTTTATTCCTGCTTGTTTTGTACTACTTGCAGGGAATTGAAATTTTTTCTACACAAATTAAGCCCTCTAAGATAAAGGCAACAAAAAATTTGCCTATAAAACATCTTATGGCTGTATTACTTATGTAGAGCGGATTTCAATTCCGTTCTGCTTACATTCACATATTAAACGACTACCCTTAAAAAGTCAACAAAACCGCTTATAACAAGGGTTTTGAGGGTTTTGGTCGCGGCGATACTATTATAAACTGAGATTTTTATTTGTCAATAGCCTATCAAAACCGCTGGTATCAAGGGTTTTGGCTTTTAGTTTTTTCTTGAAAAAGAATTTATTTTGTTGCTAAATCCTTGTAACCTAACTGTGATAGGTATTTTCACCGAATAAATTAAGAAGGTTTGTTTTTTTGCTATTAAAAACAGGCTTAATTGTAGATTATAATTGAATTACAAGGCATTTTAATGCATGTTTCGTATAAAAATCATCAAATATGGCTGAAATATAGACACTGAAAGCATTACACCCTGATTTTTATAATTGTTACAAAACTTAATATTTGTATATCGTATTAATCGCTGGAAGCCTTATTATATTTGAATTTGAGACTTATTTTAGTTTTGAAATTTTGTCAAAAATGCTTTAAATCCAATCTGCGTCAAAGTTTTAGTCTGTTTTAAGTACATTTTATAACAATGTGAAATTTGTTTCATCTCTTGTTTTATATAAGTTATTGAATTAGAATTAGACCATGAAAAAAGCAGTATTATATGCACGTGTTTCCAGTACCCGTCAGGAAAAAGAAGGGTTTTCTATTCCTGCTCAAATTAAGTTCTTACGAGAATACGCATTAAAGAATGATATAGAAATTGTTGGAGAATTTGTTGAAGCTGAAACAGCTAAGAAGGCTGGTCGAGCAGAGTTTAACAGAATGGTAGATTATCTTCAACAACATGAGGATGAAAGAATTATTCTTGTTGAAAAAGTCGATAGGCTTTATAGAAATCTACCAGATTACGGCACGATAGACAACATTAAAGGTCTTGAAATCCATTTTGTTAAAGAAAATGAAATCCTGTCTGAAAACTCCCGTTCAAGTATCAAATTTATGATAGGGATACGTGTTCTAATGGCTAAACAATACGTTGATAACCTTGCAGAAGAATCTGCAAAAGGCTTGAATGAACGTATTGAACAAGGATATGCACTTTATCCACCATTAGGCTATATGTATGGCAATGATGGTACCCACAAACATGCAATCATTAAAGACCTTGAACGTGCCGAATATGCTGTTAGAGCTTTTAATTTATTTGTTTATGAAAATTTATCAGCTTCTTCTATCAATAATATTCTGTATGAGGAAGGTTTAAGGAATCCTGACGGAAACAAATATGCAGATTCAACTATACAGAGAATGTTTAAAAATCCAATGTATGTTGGGGATTATATATATCAAAAAAAGTTATATCCAAATGGTAAACATGAACCGTTAATTAGCAGAGAATTATTTCAACTGGCTCAAAACAAACTGAATAATGCCAGCGATACAACAAGACAACATGATATAGAATTTCCTTACATTGGATTATTCCATTGCGGGATATGTGGTTGTAGTTATACAGCAGAAAGAAAAGTTAAACCAAGTGGTAAGGAATATATTTATTATCATTGTACTGGTAAGGGTAAAATTAAAACTTGCAAAAAAGCTTCTTACATCAATGAAACGAAAATTGACAAGTTTATAGCCGAAATATTAAAGGGGTTGGAAAATTTACCTCAATCACTTATAAATGAAATTAAAGATAGCTTGAAAGAAATTCATGACTTGAAAAATGAATACAGTAATGCAACCCAGGATAACATATATAAGCGTATTCAAGAAATTGACCGCATGATTCAAAACGGCTACAAACGAATGTTAAAAAGCACAAATGATAGTGAAAATGAGCTGTGGAATGCAACTTATACAGAATTAAGAGCCGAAAAAGAACAGCTTATGGATAAATTGTCTTGTATTGATAAAGCTGATGATGATTTTTACAAGCAATCTGATTTAATATTGAAGTTCTGTAAGAATGCAAGCAAAATTTTCTTGGAAGCAACTCCATCAGAAAAAAGAACAATTTGTGAAATAATTGGTTCGAACTTTACAGCGAATGCCAAAAATATAGATATAACGCTGTATCCTATCTTCTATGACATAATAGAGATGAATCGTCTAGGTCGTTCTAAAAATGGAAGGTTCGAACTCTCTCAAACTCAATCAGGCACTAAAAAAGAGCCTCTTAATAAGGCTCTTAATTTAAATGGCGGGAACGACGAGGCTCGAACTCGCGACCTCTTGCGTGACAGGCAAGCGCTCTAACCAACTGAGCTACGCTCCCATATTCGGTTTTCACAAGATTTATAATACTATGCTGATTTTTTTTTTGCAAGTACTTTTTTTATATCCAATTGGATAAGTATGAAATTCTCCCATGCGGTAATGGTTTCGATATCATTATCTGGTTAAATATAATTATTAAATCTTTTTCATACTTCCAGCTATTCTTAATTCCAAGAGCCTTTTTAGGCTCTTTTTTTTATTCAAAAATATGGTATAATAAGCTCATGGAAATTAACCCAATTAACAGAAAATCCATAATAATGAAGAGAAATAATAATAAAAAAGCTGTTGCAGAGAATAAATCTTCTGCTTCAAACAGTTTAGTAAAGGAGCTTGATAAAATGAGTATGATGAATAACGTTAATATTTCTAAAAGAGATTATGAATTAAACCTATCTCTTGAAGAACTTCAAAAACGTACACATAAAGATTATTTAACCACTAAGAAAATGCTTGCAGCTGATGCACCTGAATACTTGGGATTGGCTGATGGTGACAAAGAAGCTCTTAAACACCTTGTTCGTGCAGCAAAAGTTTTAGACAAAGTAAATATGCAGCTTGATAACCCTAATAATTTAGCTTTTGGTGAATATTTAGACAAAGAAATTGCAAAAGATAACGAAGCTGCCAAGCTTACTAAAATCCTTTATGATGGACAAAAAGGTGTTTGTGCTTTAGATAGAGAATCTCACATGGTTGAACTTGCCAAAGATGTTTCAATGCGTGCAGGTAAAGGGATTTATCCTCAAGATTTGGAAAAAGAAGAGTTTCACGCAATTTTAATTAAAATGCTTAAAGAAAACAAAGTTGATGAAGTTGCAAAAATTCTTAACCAGCGTTCTGTAGTTGAAAGAGTTGGAAATGAACTTGTTGCAATTGATTATGTTGATAAATTCCATGACGATTTTGCAATTATGGCTTCTGAACTTGAAAAAGCTGCTGAAACTTCTACAAATGAAGATTTTAACGAGTTTTTAATATTGCAGGCAAAAGCTCTTAGAAAAGCTGACCCTATGCTTGATGCTTATGCTGATAAAAAATGGGCAGAATTACAGGATACTCCGCTTGAATTTACAATAACAAGAGAAAATTATTCTGATGAAATGACTGAAACAGTTTATGAAAATCCTGAATTGAAATCTCTTCTTGATGAAAACGGCATAGTTCCTGTCGCAAAGGATTTCTTAGGCGGTCGTGTCGGTATTATTAATAAAAAAGGCACAGAAGCTATATTAGGAGTTAAAAATTATTTACCTCTAATGGCTAAAAATATGCCTTTTAATACTGAATACCTTCAAAATATTTCAGCAGAAGGTGACTCTAAACAAACAATGGTCGATGCAGACTTGGTAGCTGTAACAGGTGATGTAGGTGAATTTCGTGCCGGTATTACTCTTGCAGAAAATCTACCTAATGATGACAAGCTTTCTATTATTGAACTTGATGGCGGAAGAAGAAATGTTTATCATAGACAAATCCGTCTTATAACCTCTGAAGATGCAAGAGAAAAAATGCAAAAACGTCTTAATGCTATTTTGAATCCGGAATTACACAAATACTATAACGATGAAGCTGACCATTGGTTTACTGTCGGACACGAAAACGGACACTCTTTAGGACCGAAATCAGGTACAGAAGGTTTAGGCAAATACAAATCAATTATTGAAGAGAATAAAGCTGATATGATTTCTCTTGCTATGCTTGATATTTTGACAGAAGCAGGCATGTATACCCCTGAACAGCGTGAACAAATTATTGTAACTTACGCAACAGATAATATGATGATGTCAAAACCGACATTATCTCAGGCTCATAGAGTTCGTTCAGTTATGCAGAACTATTATTTTATAAAAGAAGGCGCTGTGACCATTTCTCCAGAAGGTGTTCTTGATATTAATATTGATAAAATGGTTCCGACTGCAAGAAAAATGCTTGAAGAAATTATCCGTGTGCAAATCGAAGGTGATTTTTCAAAAGGCGAAAAATACGTAAACGATTATTTTGTTTGGACTCCTGAAATGGATAAAATGGCAGAAAATATTAAGAAAGTATCAAAGACTTTGAACGGTAAAGTCGAATCACCGCTTGCAGAAAAGTTATTGAATGAATAAAAAAAAGAGGAGTTTAACTCCTCTTTTTTTTTAAATTTGTGCAGCAATTGCTTTATAGTAGCTTATATAATCCACCATACAGTCAAACTGGCTTGCGTAAACCATTTTGTTAACTGAAAGAAGATTCTCTTCTCTTTGGTTCAAATCAAGCTTTGCGATTACACCTTCTTTGAACTTGAGTTTTGAGAGTTCAAAATCTTTTTGTTCAAGCTCTTGGATTTTCTTTTGGCGTGCAAGCTTTTCTTTGTCCATATTAATGGAAACAAGTGAGTCATTAACTTCCTGCATTGAAGTCAGGTTAACTTTTTCGTAGTTTCTTAGACTTTTTTCATAAGCAATTTTCTTTGATTTAAGATTAGCTTTGATTTTTCCGCCCATAAATATCGGCTGTATAATTCCTCCGCCTAAGCTCCATAACGCGTTTGAAGTCGTTAAAAGGCTTCCGATATCTTTTGCGTTGAATAAATACATCCCGCCAAGATTAAGAGTCGGCAAACACTCTTTTCTTGCAACTTTTACATCAATGCCTGCTTTTTCAAGCATTTTTTCTGCCTTCAAATAATCAGGACGATTCAAGATTACATCAGAGCTTACAAATTCAGGAATATCACCCGAAAAAGCAAGTGATTTGTAGTCTGTGCGAACATATTCTTCAATATTATTAGGACTGTCACCTACTAGAACTGCAAGTGCGTGCAACAATTTTGTTCTTTCTTTTTTGAAATCAGTAAGGTCTGTAACTGCCTGAATATAGGACTGGTTTGCTTTAACTAAATCAGATGTTGAAATAATACCTTCTGCGTTTGAAATACTCATTATTTCAAAGATTTCTTTTCTAAGTTTTACGATGTCTTCTTGGAGAGCAACCATTGAATCAAGTTTTACTATATTAATATAGGTGCTGCCGACAGCAGAAGCGATTGAAATATAAGCAGATTTTTCGTCTAAAATAGAAGCCTCATAGAGTTTTCTTACGGAAGTTGTTTTGTTGTGGTTTTTGCCGAAAATATCAATTTCATAATTAGCAACAAGAGGAAGCATAATTCCTGTATCGGTTTTACCTGTAATATTACCATACCCCGGCATGAATCCCGCTTGAATTGATGGAAGTTCGGAGGCTCTTTGCATAACGATGTTTTGGTAAAATTCGTCAATAGTCAAGCTTGCCATTTTAAGGTCTTTATTATTTTCAATAGCTTTAACGATATAACCGTTAAGGTGCTCATCATTAAAAAGTTTCCACCAATCAAGGTTTATATATTCATATTTATTATTTGTCGGTTTAACTTTTTGTGTACCTGCTTTCAAAACAGTGTTTTCTATTGCGATTGCAGGTGCTGAAAAAGAAAGTGTAAGTGATGTTAATATTGCTAATGCTAAAAACTTTTTCATTTTTGCTCCAAATGTTTGACTATTTTCTTACAATATGGTAGCATAGATATGTTGCATTTGCAACATGTTGCCAAAACAACATACTTTGAATAGAGGATGACAAAATTGCAAAAAGAGTTACAAAACCATTTTACAGATACTATATTTTATGAAATAGAGTTAACAGCTAAATATTGTAAAATGATGGGCGCACAAATTTTTGAAGATATTGATGCAGGTGTTTCTGTAGAAGAGTTTTCAACACTGGATACTATTTTATGTAATCCGGAAATTTGTCAAAGAGATTTGGCGAAACTAATTTTGAAGGATAGAGCCAATACAGGTAAAATTCTTGATAACTTAGAAAATATGGGATTTATTGAAAGAGAGTTGTCGGTTAAAAATAATCGTCCTGTAAAAATTTCAAGACTTACACCGCAAGGAAAACAAAAAGTTATTGAAATTTCGGAAGTGCTTAAACCGCATACAGAAATGATAAAATCGCAGATATTAAACAGTGATTTAAAACAATTAAAATCTATGCTTCAAGAGTTTAGGGGTGTTTTGAATGAATCATTAGAGATAAGAATATAAATAGGTGAAAAAATGAGTGAAGAAGGAAATAAATTACATACAAAAAGATATTGGGTACTGTTTGGGGCTCTTATTGCAGCTCTTGTTGCAGGATTTTTTATCTTTGATGCATTAAAGTACCAATCAACAGATGATGCTTATGTAGATACAACCACAGTTTCAGTGTCCCCAAAAGTTGCGGGACAGATTGTTGAAGTAAAGGTTAAAGATAACCAAAGTGTAAAAGCGGGAGATGTTGTTGCGGTTATCGATAAAGTTGATTATAGAGTTAAACTGGATCAGGCAAATGCTGCTTATGAAAGAGCTTTATTAAATCAACAAAACGCACATGCAAATTTAAATGCTGCTAATTCAGAAATCGCGCTTGCGCAAAAAGATGTTGAAAGATATCAAAATCTTTATCAAGCCGGTGCGGTTTCTAAGCAGACTTTAGATCAGGCAATGACAAGATTAGACAGTCTAAAAGCAACTCAAACAACTGCTGAGCAAGCAATTTTTTCTTCTGATACATCAAAATCTGCAAAAGTTGCGGATGCTGATTTGAATGTTTTAAAAGCTCAAAAGAAAGCTGCTGAATTAGCACTTGAATACACTGATATACTTGCACCGATTGATGGAACTGTTTCTAATAAAAAAGTAGAAGTTGGCATGATGGTTCAACCGGGTACGCCTTTGTTTGTAGTTGTTCCTAATGATGTCTGGGTCGTAGCGAACTATAAAGAAACTCAGATTAGAGGAATGAAGGAAGGTATGCCTGTTGATATTAAAATTGATACATATCCAAACAAGGTTTTTAAAGGAAAAATTGATTCTATTCAAAGAAGTTCTGGTGCAAAAGCAAGTCTTTTCCCTCCTGAAAATGCAGTTGGGTCATTTGTTAAGATTGTACAGAGAATTCCTGTAAAAATTGTGTTTACGGAAGAGATTGATCCGAATGAATACTCAATTATTCCCGGAATGTCAGTTGTACCAAAGATAAAAGTTAAATAGAATATAATTCCATATCACAGGGCGAAGCTTTAGCTTCGCCCTTACTTTTTCATGTATAATAATTCTATGCAGATATATTCTGATAAATGTTTTGAGAAGCTTGTTGATAAGCTTGAAGTTTTTGAACCGTCTTTGCTAAAGGTAGGGTTTGAAAAACTGGAGTGTTTGCGTTCAAAAGGGTTATATTTACTGGGATATTTACGTTACGATTTGAGCAAAGCTTCTGATAAACCGTTGATGTACTTTGAAGCTTATGAAAAAGTCGGACAATATATTCCTGCTGTACCTTCTTCTCAGATTGGAATTGTTACTAAGCCAAAAATTACTAAAGAAGAATATTTTAAATCGGTTGAATATATAAAAGAACAGATTTGTAATGGTGTGACTTATGAAGTTAATTATACATATCCTTCTGAAATAAAAACAAATGCGGAGGATTTCGAATTATATGAGTTTCTTCTTCAAAAACAGAAAACACCATATAATGCTTTTATAAAAAATGAGTATGAAACTTTGCTTTCTTTTTCTCCTGAATTGTTTTTTAAGCTTAAAGGAAATAAGATTTTAACAAAACCGATGAAAGGTACTGCACCGCGAGAAGCAGGAATGAAAGAGTTTTTATACAACGATATAAAAAATCGTGCAGAAAATATAATGATAGTGGATTTACTTCGCAATGACCTGGGTAGAATTGCAAAAACGGGTTCTGTTAAGGTGGAAAAACTTTTTGAAATAGAAGAGCATCCGACTGTTTATCAGATGACATCAGAAGTATCTGCAGAAGTAGCCTGTAACCTCTACAATATTTTTCAAGCTCTTTACCCTTGCGGTTCAATAACAGGTGCACCGAAACTTTCTACAATGAGGGTTATAGAAGAAGTTGAACCTTTTTCAAGGGAAATTTATTGTGGTGCGATTGGTTATATTCATGGAGATGAGGCGGAATTTTCGGTTCCTATAAGAATTTTGCATAAAAAGGACAATACTTTTACATATCATGCTGGTGGTGCAATTGTTTGGGATTCTACGCCGGAGGATGAGTGGGAAGAAACTTTGACAAAAACAAAGTTTTTGGAAACTGATTTTACTCTGATTGAAACAGCGATAAATGATTGGCAAAGTCATACTGCAAGAATGAAAAAATCCGCTAATGAATTAGGGTTTAAATGGAATGAAAAGATTGAGGATTTAGAAATTCCTGTGGGTAAAGTTTTGCGAGTGGAGCTTTTTAAAGATGGGAATTTTGATGTTCAAATAAAACCAGTATTTCCATCTCGAGGAAATAAGATAAGAATTAAGGGTTCGGTTAGTTCGTCTAATCCGTTTTTGTATCACAAAACAAGTATACGAGAGGATTTACCTTCTGAGGTTTTTGACGAAATTAGGACAAATGAGCGTGGTGAGATAACTGAAGGAATATTTACTAATATAGGAATATTGAAGAATGGAAAATATTACACTCCTCCTGTTATTTCAGGGCTACTTGCAGGAACTTATCGTGAAAAATTAGGCTGGGAAGAACAAGTTTTGTATCCCAAGGATTTGATAAATGCAGATAAAATATTCTGCTTTAATTCCGTGCGTGGATTAGTGGAGGTGAAACTTGCTGATAATTGATAATTATGACTCCTTCACATATAACATTGTACAGTATATAAAAATACTTGGAGTTGAGCCAATTGTCATCAAAAACGACGAGCTGACTTTAGAAGAAATTAAGACTCTAAAATTTTCTCATATTCTATTGTCGCCCGGTTGGGGTAATCCTGATAATAGCGGTGTGACAATGGAAGTGATAGATTTTTATAAGGATTCTAAATCTATTCTTGGTGTTTGTTTAGGGATGCAGTGTATTGCAAAATATTTTGGCGCATCAATTATTAAGGCTCCTGAACCATACCATGGCAAAAACTCATCTGTTTATTTTGATGAGGATTTCGAGTTGTTTAAAGGTTTTGAACAAGGATTTTCAGCGACAAGATATCATTCTTTGATGGTGGAAAATTGTCTTTATATTAAAGCAAGAACAGAAGATAATATTCCAATGGCGTTAAAAATTGAGGGGAAGTCAATCTATGGCGTGCAGTTTCATCCTGAGGCAATTTTAACAGAAAACGGGATTAAGGTTTTTGAAAACTGGCTAGCCTGTAACCTTTAACATATAACGAACGCAGTCTTTTGAATTATGGCATTTTTGTGCGATATTATAACATTCGTCGACAACGCGTTTGTAGGCAGATTTGTTTTCAAGGTAGCTTTCAATTTTAAAAATTAAGTCTGAAAAATCTTCGTAAAATGGCATAGAGCCTTCAAAAAGAGCTAATTCTTCTCTGTAATCACTTATCATAAGTCTTTTGCAAGCAACAGTTTGAAAGGTTCTGTAATTTAGAGATGAGATTCCTTGAGAGTTCATATTGAATACAATTTTAGAGTTATTAATAGCTTTTGCCATATCTTCTTCATTATCAATAAAACCTTGATAGCAAAGGTCAATAATTTCAGGGATTTTAGCACGGTTTCTTGCGTCTTCATAGTGTTTGCTGATTGCAAACCAGGCGTATTTTAGATGTGGAAGTTTTGTAACGAGTTCTTCAAAGAAACTTAAGCGATAATCCGTATCAAGTCTTCCTGCGAACATAATATCAAATTCGGGCTCTTGTCCGTTGTCTTTGTAAATGTCAAAATTTACAAAATGCGGAAGATAGTGAATGTTTTTAAAATTTTCGTATTCAGTCAGAACCTTATCCCAATAAAAAGTAAAGTTGTCGTCATCCTCTAAATAGGGAAGATACTTTTCCCACTCAGGACCTGATGCTTTACTTCTAATATCATCAGAAAAATAGTTTACTGATGGAATATTTAAGTGATTATCAATCTTTATTTTTAGTCCTGAAAAATCGTATCCGAGGATTTGAGAAAAATCTTCTTTTAAAATTTCATTTAGGTTGTTATCAAAAAGTTCGTCATAAACAGTTACGTCGCAGTCGTTTTGTCTATATCCGTCAATGATACTGCTAGTCGTAAGTCTGCCGCCAATGCTTATTGGTAATATTGCTAAAACTTTTTTCTTTTTCATAGTCAATTTATTCTAGCATTTTTTTTCAGGGTTTACAAGGTAGGTAAAATTGTTTATACTAAAAAGTAGGGCTCTGTAGCTCAGTAGGATAGAGCGGAGGTTTCCTAAACCTTGTCTGCCGTGGGTTCGACTCCCTCCAGGGCCAGTTGTTTTCAAATATGGAGTAGCAATAGGAGTGAGGCTTACGTGCACCTGATGTAACGAACTGAGTAAACTAATTGGGGCAGATGGTGCGATTATTTCGGGCAATCGGCTTTGTGAGCGAGTTTCGTGGGTAGGAAATAATCAAACCATGTGAATCGAAATTACTCACTTTACTCTTTTTCTACTCAGGGCAGATGGTATGATTATTTTGGGCAAATCTTATTTTTTGAATAATAGCCTAATCTTTCGGCTTTTTTTGCTTGGGTCAAATGGTTTGATTATTTTGGGCAAGTGAGTAATTTGAGTAATTTGAAATTTTAATCTGAAAATTAACATCAATTTTAAGAAAAAGTAACAGAGAATTTAAGAAAAGTTCCCCTTTATTAATTGATACGAAACAGACACAATGCTCGGAAGTGGTGTTCCAATTCTTCGTCTTCAGAGTTAATGTGTGTGTACCATGAAAAACGAATATATAAACATTAAAGAAGTCGCACAGGCTAAAGGTTTAAAAAGCACTCGTTCAATTCGAATGGAACTCAATAAACCTGAAAGCAAATACATTTCAAGAGAGGTCAAAGTCAATGGCGGCATATCTTATGAAATATTGTTTTCAAGTTTAGAGCCTGAATTACAACAAAAACTTCGTGAGAATGAAACAAAATCAACGGCACTTGTACCATTAAATTATCAACCGCCGGTTGTAACAGATAAAGCGAGACAAACCGCTAATCATAGAATAAATATAGTAAAAGCTGCTCTTGAGTATCGAAAAAAATATCCGACTCAAAATCAGGCAGACCATGAGTTTTTGGAGTTATATAATACAGGATTATATTTACCAAAAGCTTACGAGTTTATCCACTCCGTTTTTGCTAAACCTTACAACGCAAGAGCCAAAGTCATTGAGAGATTTTTCTTAGAATTTCAAGAAGAGTTTGAAAAAATGATGCCAAGCTACATCGGGACTTCAATTGAAAATCGCCCGGCTTGGATGAACAGAAACGAAAAACTCCACCTTCAAATTCATCAAAAACAAACGGGTGGAAAGATTCCAACGGTACAGGAAGTAATTAAATATATTGATTGTTGGCTTGAATTTCACAATAAAAAACCTTGTCCTAATAATCGTTCAAAAAGTATTCAAGAAATGTTAGATACACATCACCACTTGCAAAAGGTTTATTTAGCAAATGGAACTGGACATTTGCAGATGAGGCAAAAATTTTTGTAAATAAAGATATTGAGCCAATGCAAGTTGGGTTTTATGAAATAGACATTTCTTCCAATGAGGGATATTTACAGACAAAATATATTGTTATCGGTCAAAAAACATCCGGCGAAATTATACCGGAGGAAAAATGCAGAGATTTATTGGATTTACCTGTTGTTGAAATTGAGAATATTGATAGAAAAGAAGCCTTTGGCGGCTATACAGGGTTTATGGGAGCTGGGAATTTAGATTTTAAAATTGATACAACAAAAATTATTGAAGAATATATTTTAAGCAAGCAAGGTTCTTATGCTTACGAGGCAGAAAAATTAAAAATGCTTGCAGGTCGAAAAAAGGCAAATCTTGAACTTCATTTGAAAGACCTTAAAACAGAAATCAGCGAACTAAAACAGAAACTAAATAATAAAAAATCCGACAGGCTTGAAGAACTGCAAATCACAAAACAGTTGAAAGTTTTAGAAAACGACTTGCGTAAACAAGAAAATGATTTATTCTTTGATATGGCACAAGTTGATATTGATACAGAAAACGAAATTAAACAACTAACCGAAAAAAGCCGTTTCCGTATTGGACAAAATTTATTTTTTAAATTATATTTTGAGCCCAAAATAGAACAACAGGAATTTCAAGAAGAAACTCCTGCCGATCCTTTAGATAGGTATAGAATTAGATAAATTCTATACAAAGTTTTTGCCAACATTATAAGCATTCTCTAAATCTTTTGGAAAGACTTCCTCGTGTTGTCTTATTTTGTCGTTAATATCCCATCTCTCATCGTCATATTTTGAATAATCGTAGTATTGGTATGTATTGAACGCACAAATTCTTTGCGGTTTTTCATAAAGATGTGTAATCCAATTTTCAAAGAAACCAACTGGTCCAAGATTGTGTTTGCCAATATATGAACCTAAAAATAATTTCTCATCAACATTCATTGTATAAATAACTGCGGTTTTTAATTTTTTAGGCGGTATCGGGGTATATTGTTTATCAAATCTTACAAAAGGGTAAACCAATCTTTCTATAAACATTTTTATAACCCCGGAGACATCTCCAAAATAAATTGGAGTGGCAAGGCAAATTCCGTCAGCGAGCGAAATTCTGTTTAATATTTCCTTTAATTCATCAGGGTATGAGCAGAAACCGTAATTTTTGCCATTTTTTAATTTACACGCAGAACAAGCCCTGCAACCTTTAAAGTCAATATCATAAAGGTTTATTATTTCAGCATATCCTTCGGCATCGATTACTCCTTTAGCAAAACTTTCGCACATTTTAGAAGTGTTCCAATTCTTACGCGGTGAGCCGTTTATAATATATATTTGTTTTGTCATAAATTTAATCCTTTCTCTTTATTTTTTAATTTTATTCAATATTATATTTATTACAAGTATTTACTTTTTTGTAATATACTATATAAAAAGATAGAATTAAGGAAAAACAATGAAAAATAAACTTGAAAAATATAATTGTCCGCTTGGTTTAACACTCGGAGTCATTGGCGGAAAATATAAAGTTATGATTATATGGTTTTTGTATCAGAATAAAATTTTAAGATACAACGAACTGCAAAAAACAATAAAAGGTGTCACCCCTAAGATGCTGATCTCTCAGTTAAGAGAGCTTGAAAATGACGGAATAATAGAAAGAAAAGTTTATCCTGTTGTGCCGCCAAAAGTTGAATACTCTTTAACTGCAAAAGGCGAAAGTTTGATTCCGATTTTACTTGAAATGAGGAAGTGGGGTGAAAAGTATGGAGAATAAATTTTTATATAAATATATTCTTACAAGTTTTATTGTTGTATTTGTATTTCCCTATTTATTAACAAAATTGCCTTTGAAAGAATGGGGATTAATTTTATCAATAATTTATTTCCTTATAATATTACCGATTTATTTTATAACAGCACCATTAACATACAAAAACAAATCAAAAATATTGTGGTTCTTGCCAATTGTTAATATCATATTATTTTGGTTAACTTCAATATTATTTTTTAATTCAGGGATAACTGTATATTTAGCAATTTATGTACCATTATCATATTTTGCAATTACAATTAAATATTTTTCACAATCCAATCAATAAGTTTTTTATATAGGTTTTCAAGTTCAGATTTCTCGTTTGACTTAATTTCTTTTCTGTTAATACAAATATTTAAAATTTCTCTGTCTGTCCCCTGCAAACATTCAAGTAATTCATTTTTAGTTTTTATATAAACACTTGTTTCAACAAAATATTTAGCCTGCAAAATAAAAAATGTCATTTTATAGAGGTTTTCCAAATCCTCTGCATAGTTAGCAGAATGTACAAAACTATGAACTGATGCGTGATATAACGTTTCAGAACTTGCCTTGATTGATTTTTTTATATCTTCAATGCTTAGTGGTTGAATTATTTCTTCCAAGTTTCCGTACAACCGTTTTGTATCATAGAAAAATTGAAACAAATCAGACTTAGACCAGTTTTGCAGTTCTTTTCTGCCGGAAATAAACCCGCAGGCAAGTTCTTTATAAGGCATTTCGTCTATAATTTGACGATACTGTTTTAAATTCTCAAAATTTAATTCCTCTATAATAACAACTAAATCAACATCACTTTCAGGTGTTGCCTCTCCTCTGTTATAGCTTCCTTGTAAGCCAACAAAAAGTAGTTTTTCAGAAAAAGTTTTTTGCAACTTTTCTATTGAAATATTTAACCATTCTTCAATATTGATTGTCATTATAAAGCTCCCATTTATTATTGCTTTAATTTTATAACAAAAATACAAAAGAAAAATGCAAACATTAAAGTTAAAAATTTTGTTTGTTTTGCCCAAAATAGTCAGACCATCTGACCCAAGTAATCAAAGCATGTGACCTTTTACACCTGACTTACTTAATGTCTTTACTCATAAAAAACGGCAATGGAATTAATATAAATGCAAACAATGCAACCATTGCAAATGCATCTACATAAGCCATTAAAGTTGATTGAGTAATCATTTGTTTGTAAGCGTAAGCATTTGCTTTATTTATTGCAAAAGAACTTGAAGCGCTGCTCATAAAGGTATGTGTCCAGCCTGCCATTTTGGTCTGAAAAACCGCATTGAAATTCGATAGGTTATCAACAAGATAGTTTTGATGTATCTGAGAGTGTCTTGCAACAATGGTTGAAGACATTGATACAACAACTGCTACCCCAATCGTTTTACAGAAGTTATGTAAGCTTGCTCCATTTGCAAGCTGGTCTTTCGGTAATGTTCCAAGTGCTAATGCCGAAATCGGAATAAAGGTTAAAATTACACCAACACCTAATAAAATATTTGGCAAAGATACATACCAGAAAGAAACTGCCAAATTTATGTTTGTGAACATAAAAGTCGAAAGTCCTAAAAAGAAAAATCCGATAGAAATCAATAATCTGCTGTCATAAATCCTCATTAAATGCGGTATTGCAAGCAGCATAATTATGCACGAAAAAATCCTCGGTGCCATTGACAATCCGCTTAGCAGAGCGGTATATCCCAAAACATTCTGAATAAATTGCGGCGCAAGATACATTGTCGTAAAGGTTACCATACTTACTGCAGTTGATATAACAGTTCCTATGAAAAAGTTTTTGTCTTTAAATAACCTGACTTTCATAAACGAATTTTTGTTTTCGATTTCCCAAACAATCAGAAAAGATAATGTTACCAGTGAAAATCCGCTTAACCAACATATCCACGCACAGTCAAACCAGTTATACTGCTGTCCTTTGTCTAAGACAATTTGCATTGATAATAACCATAATACAAGAGCTGTCATACCGACAAAATCTATTTTCTTTTTGTTGGTTGATGGTTTTACATCTTCAATAAATTTAGTTACTAAGATAAATGATAAAATCCCGACAGGAATATTCACCGAGTATATGTAATGCCAATTCAAATTATCAACAAGAAATCCTCCGAAAGAAGGCCCGAGAATTGCACAAACCATTACTGCAAAACCAAATAATGACATTGCAACTCCTTTTTTTTCAGGAGGAAAAGCTGAAAGTAAAACGGTTTGTGAAATAGGTGTCATAGGCCCCCCTCCGACGCCTTGAATAAACCTTCCCAAAACCATTATGTTTAATGATGGTGCAAAAGTACATATAAGAGCACCCAGTGTGAAAATTGAAATACATATTTTGATAAAAGTTTTTCTGCCAAATAATTGTTCCAACCAACCTGAAAGCATAATAAGGCAAGCGTTTGCAACCATATATGATGTTACTATCCACTTCGCTTCATCTGCTGTAGCTGCAAAATACCCTGAAATATGAGGTATTGCAACATTTGTAGCAGTAGTAGCCAATGCCGAGAATGATGTCGGCATTAGAATGGAAATCGCTATTAACCATATTGGGATTTTTCTTGTTGCCATTATCGAACTTTCACTGTTGGTACTACGCTCATTCCGGGGATTACATTGTATTTGGAAACATCTTCTGTAAAAATTATTTTTACAGGTATTCTTTGAACAATTTTTACGTAACTGCCTACAGCATTCTCAGGCGGGAAAAGGCTAGCTTTTGCGCCTGATGCCATTTGAAGGCTGTCAACTTGTCCACTGAATTTCTTGTGGCCATAAGCATCAATTTTTATTTTAACAGGCTGACCTTTTTTCATATTAGCAACCTGTGTTTCTTTAAAATTAGCCACTATCCAAACCTTATCAGGTACAATCGCAAACATTGGTTGTGCTACCTGAACGTAGTTACCTTGTTCTACGGTACGATGCGTAATCCTGCCATCTTCTGCCGCATAAATTTTTGTATATGATAAATCAAGTTTGGCTTGTTCAACTTCTGCTTCAAGTCTTTTAATCATAGCAGTAATTTCATCTATTGAAGACTGTGATGAGTTGTAATTGTTTTGGCTGTTATCAAAATCTTGTTTGGAAGAAATACCTTTTTCAAGCATTGCAGTGTGTCTTTGATAATCTGCATTGTCTTTTTCTGCCTGACTTTGAGCCTTCTTTAATGCTGCTTGTGCTTCTGCAAGTTTTGATTCTTTTTGCTTCAAGCTTACTTCATAATCAACAGGATCGATTTCTAATAACAAATCTCCTTTTTTAACCTCCTGATTGTCATCAATATGCAGTTTAATAACCGGTCCTGCAACTCTTGGAGCAATTGTGATTATATGTCCTTCAATGAATGCATCATCCGTTGATTTATAGAAAATAGAATTTATTGAAATAATAAGTCCTAAGACTAACAGCACCAGTGCTGTTAGTGCAGGTACAATGACTCGTTTCTTTTCATAAAAATGTCTTGTATCGGTCATTGCCGCATTTATACTTTGTTCATCTGCCATTTTTACTTCCTTTTATATCTGTAATTTAACTCTATCAATTACATTATGTTTAATTTTATCTAATGTATGTCTTGTAATCTCTAATTCTTCTTGTGTAATATCTTTTGTAATAATTTCCCGAAGTTCCATATCACAATGTTCAATATTTTTTATTAAAGCTTTTCCTTTTTCGGTTGCTATAATTTTAAATATTCTTCTTCCATTGGAATCCGAAATTTTAGTGATTAATTCTTTTTGGAGCAATATTTCAACAATTCTTGCAACATTAGCACGGTCTTTGAGCGTAATTTCACAGATTTGTCTCTGGTATACTCCTTCATTTTCGATTATTAAAAGCAGGATAAGATACTGTTCAGGTGTTATTCCAAACTGTTTTTCACTAAAGGTTTGGGAAGATAACCCGCGTACTAAACTTCCTACTACATAAATAATAGAACCTATTCTGTCTGTTATTATATCTTTCAGCATGTGTGTCTAAATCTTTCTTGTGCTATAATTATAGCACAAGATTTTTTTTGAGGTAGCCGAATATGAAAAAATTTTTAATAATTTTATTAATAATGCTCTTTTCTCCTGCGTTTGCAAATACTCAGGAATATATGAACTTTTCTTGGTGGGAGAAGTTTGGAGATGAAGTTTTGGTTTCAAATCTTCAGGAACTTTATGATAAAAACTATGATTTAAAAAATGCTGAATTAAAGATAAAAGAAAACGAACAAATTGTAAGAATGCAGTTTGCAAACGAACTTCCCGCAGTTGTGTTGTCGGGAAATATTTCAAGAGATTTTCGTGCTCCAAGACAGCAATTTGGCTCAATGCATATTCCTAATTATTCTCAATATAACTACAATATCCCGATTACTGCGGGTTATGAGATTGATATCTGGGGCGCTAACCGCCTAAGAACCAAAAGTAAAAAACAGCAGCTTGAAATTATTAAACAGGCAGAGCGTGCTACTTGTATTACTTTGTCTTCTGACTTTGCGGCTGATTATTTTAATTTAATAAAAGCGGATAAGTTTATTGAAATTCAAGACGAGCTTATAAAAATACAGGAAGATATTTTGGTAAAAGTTTCCGATAAATATAAAGCAGGACTATGTTCGGTTAACGAACTTCTGGCACAGGAAAAACTTTTGACTTCTTTAAAAGAAGAACACAATCTGCATATTCAGGCTCGTAATGTACTTTTGAATTCTATGAGGGTGTATTTATCGACTGCAAACGGTGAAATCCAAAGAAGTAATTATGACAGTTTAAAAGTTTTGGATAATATACCTAAAGAATACAGCACGGATATTATCTCCAATCGTCCTGATTATTTGCAGGAAGAGGCAAATTTGAAACGGATAGGGTTGGATGTTAGAGTTGCAAAACGGGAGTTTCTTCCGACATTTACTATTTTCGGTCAAATCGGTTTGAACGCTTATCATTGGGGCTCTTTGCTTAATTCTCCTTCTCAGTTCTTTAACGCAGGGATTTTGCCTAGTTGGGATTTATTCTCAGGAGGAAGAAAACGCGCGTTTTTGAAAATTAAAAAGTATCAGTATGAGCAGGCTTTGAATGATTATCAAAAAACTTTTCTTGTTAGTGTAAAGGATATTAATTCAGGACTTGTAGAGTACAAAACTGCGCTTAAGAATTATGAAGAAGCACAAAAAAGAATTGCTGTAGAAGGTAAGATCTATGATTTAGCTAAATACAAATCAAATATCGGAGCAGCGTCTGAGTTGGATGAGCTTTTTGCACGAGAAATGTATTTGATGACAAAAAAAGAGGTTGTTTCTAATAAAATTAATACGATAATTTCAGCAATAGGGCTTTATAAAGCAGCAGGCGGAGTAGATTTATATCGGCTTAATGAAAATCTTTAGGATATAATAAATTCTATGAGAATACGCTATATAATAAATGAAATTACACGGGCAGGAATTATTGTTCAAGCCATTCTTGTCGGGCTATTGGCGGGTTTGCTTGTTGTAGCCTTTAGAGTTGCAATAGGTGAAGTCTTTAACTTTGTAACAACATCATCTAATATTTATGTTTTCCCTTTGATATCTACTTTGGGTGGGCTTATTTCAGGGATTCTTGTTTGGAAGTTTGCTCCCGAAACTAAAGGAAGCGGAATCCCTTATATAAAAGCAGTTCTTTCAGGCATGGGAAAAAAAGTACGTATAAGAAGTATTTTTGTTAAATTTTTTGCAGGTGTTGCAGGAATAGGAACAGGGTTGTCACTTGGGAGAGAAGGTCCCAGCGTTCAGCTTGGAGCCGGAGCAGGCGAAGTTATCGGCAAACTTTTCAAGATGAAGGGGGCAAATAAGGATAAATTAATTGCTGCGGGTGCGGGTTCTGCAATTGCTGCTACTTTTAATGCGCCGATTGCAGGAACAATTTTTGTTATTGAAGAACTTGTGCATAAGTTTTCATCCACATTATTATTTCCTGTCCTAATCGCAACAGTGAGCGCGGATACTTTATCAAGATGTCTTTTAGGAAATAAGTCTTGTTTTATTATTCCTGAAAATTTAGTTGAAACAGCAAATTATCCCGCATGTATTATATTAGGTATTATTGCTGCTGTTTTTGGTGTTTTATTTGCTAAAGTTATCTTTTTTAATAATGATTTATTTAAAAAAATAAATCTCCCTAATTATGTTAAACCTGCAATTGCGGGATTATTGGTCGGTTTAATCGGTTTAGCATTTCCTCTTGTATTGGGTTCGGGTAATATTGCGGTGGATGTCTTGCTTGCACATAAATTGCAATTCAGTGTTATTGCCTTGATTTTCCTGATAAAATTCTTCTTGACCCCGTTTTGTTTTGGCTCAGGCGCTGCAGGCGGAATATTTTTGCCAACATTAATGCTTGGTGCATTTCTCGGGTATCTTACAGCAGGAGTTTTAAACTTCTGTGGGTTGGAAGTTAATTTTATTCTAATGTCTGTCTTAGGAATGGGTGCGTTTTTATCCGCAGTAGCGCGTACTCCTCTTACAGCAACGGTTATGGTGTTTGAAATGACAGGTATGTATAATCTTATCCTACCTATTATGCTAAGCTGCGCAATAGCCGATTTGGCATCGGAAAGGTTAGGTCATAAGCCTATTTATTCTATGCTTTTAAAAGTTTAAGTTAAACTGATACTTATTCAAGAATAATTGTATAGCTTCTTTATCAAATTTTAATACTTTGACTAAATCATGTCTTGTAAAAAGAGGGCTAAAAAGCCCTCTTTATTTCGACGATACTCCTTATAAGTACGGCTAAGCACCTAAACCAGCATGGAATGTTCTTGAAATAACATCATCCTGTTGCTCTTTTGTTAGTTTAATAAAGTTTACGGCATAGCCTGAAACCCTCACTGTAAGCTGCGGATATTTTTCAGGATGTGCTTGAGCGTCAAGTAATGTGTCTCTGTTAAATACGTTTACGTTTAAATGATGACCACCCTTTTCAACATATCCGTCTAATAAATTGATTAAATTTTCTTCTTGTTGTGTTGTTGCCATATCTGTATCTCCTTATAAAGTACTTTGTCTTATTACATGTTTATTATATACTATGTTTAACAACAGCGCTGTTGTATAAACAACAAAAGGAAATAAATGGAAAAATATTTTAATCAAATAAAAAATTCACCTTTATTTTTTGGAATGAATGAGGATGAACTAAGAGGCATTTTAGAATGTTTTAATGCACGTTTGAAGTCTTATGAATCCGGAGAGATGATAATCCGACAGTCAGATGTTATAACAAATCTTTATCTCGTGCTGGAAGGCGGGGTAAATATTGAAAAGGATACTTATTGGGGAAGAAGGATTATTATCACAAAGCTTGGAGTGAACGATAATATTGCAATGTCTTTTGTCGCTTGTAAAGCAGTAGAGTCGACTATTGATGCTATCGCTTCCGAAAATACCAAACTCCTTGTGCTTAATTATGAAAAATGTACTTCAATGTGTCAGAATGCTTGTGCAAGGCATAAGGTTTTAATCAATAATATGTTTGAAATTCTTGCAAAAGAAAATTTAGAACTTCTTCAAAAGATAGAAAATATTTCGCAAAAATCAATTCGCGATAAATTATTAACTTATCTTTCAAACGAGGCTCGTAAAAATAAGAATAATGTTTTTGAAATTCCTTTCAATCGTCAGGATTTAGCTGATTATTTGAATATTGACCGTTCTGCTATGAGTTTTGAATTATCAAAACTTCAGAAAGAAGGTCTTATTCAGTATGAGAAAAATAAATTTTTATTGAAATCTTTCTAGGCTTAGATTTTCCCGTTTATTTTATCTTTAACATATTGCTTAGTTTCTTCAGAGTTTGCGCTGGATGAAATTCTTAGCAGACGTTTTTGAAGCACAGGGTCTGTTATTGAATCAGCGAGTTTTATTAGAGCAAAGTCTTGAAGTTCTTTTGGCAAGAATGTTAGTTTCCATATTAAGCGTTCTTGTAATGCCGGATTTTTTATATGAGTGAGTTTTATATATTGTTCTTTGATTTTTTCATCAGGCAAAAGATGAATAAAACTTGCTAAATGTTCTATTGTTTCAGGAAGCGCGTACTTTTCTGAGATTCTATAATATTTATAAACTCTTTCAGGAATTATTTCTCTGAGCGAAACATTAATATCATCATGGACTGCTGTAGACTCATCTTTTCGTTTAGATAACAAAGGAATTTCATTGAACAAAATTCTTTGCGTTTCGATATCTGAAGTCTGAACGAGTCTTTCAAAATACTTAACAGCATCATCATGAGGAAGATATTTTAAAACGTAAGCCGCTGCCTGACAAACTTTAGGGAATTGCTCTTGTTTCATTAAAGCAATTCTTAAATACTTAGTTTTATCATCCAAATGTTTTATACCAAGTGTTAAACCCGCGCAGATATCTTCGGAGTTAGAATATCTATATATTTGTGATAACCATAAATCACTTCTTCTTTCCGGAGATGTTTCGCGGACTTTTCTTAAATAATTTCTTGCTACATTGTTTGAATTTTTGAGTGCGTTAACAACTCTCATTCCACCGTAATCATAGTTATAGCCTTTTATCCTGTTGTATCCGTTTAAAGGTCCGTCTTTTTCTTCGTCAGTACATTTTATGCCGTATTTGTATTCTTCGACGATTCGTCTTGGGATTGCAACATCTTCATCTAAGAATTTGCTTACAATATAACCTGAACCTAAGCTTGCAAAGAAGAATTTTCCTCTATGTGTATCATGTCCTTCGTGCTGTCTCCAATACATTCCGTTATTGATTTCCGCATAACAGCCATGGCTTTTGAACGGGTGCCATTCTTCTCCTTTTAATTGGTGGAAAACTTTGATAACAAATTCGTCATCATTATCTCTGTCTCGAAGTCCGTCAAGTTTAAATACCTTGCCCTTGCCGCCTTGATCTATGTATTGTACATCAATATCATTGTCATAAGGGCGAAGAATACCGTGTTTTCTGAATACATCTGTTAATAAAGTATTTACTTCTTCCGGTCTGTGTCTTAAGGAAGGTTTGAATATAAAAGCATCTCCCTCTGGAAGATAGTCTCTGATTGTAAGAGCTACCTTATCAAAAACTCCCAAAATTTCGCGAATTGCTTCCGGACGATTTTCAACGGGAAGTTTATCAAAGATAAACTTTGGTAGTTGACCAACTACCGGTTTTCTTGAAGGATTTTTCTCAATGATTTGCGAAATATCTTTTTGACCATCAAGATAAATTTTCTTTTTAAGTACTTTTGTCATCCCCCCAAAATTTGGAGAGGGGGTGTTGTTAATTGCAATAGTTTTCATAATACACACTCCGTTTGGTAATAATAAACGCCCGTCAAATTATGACGGGCGTTTTAATTTTAAGTATCAATATTTGTTGCATACACAGCATTTGATTCAATGAAATCACGTCTAGGTTCAACTTTATCACCCATCAAAATGTCAAATAACTGGTCGCACATCATAGCATCTTCAATATTAACCTTTAACAATGTCCTAGTCTCAGGATCCATTGTGGTTTCCCAAAGCTGCTGCGGCATCATTTCACCAAGACCTTTGAATCGTTGGATTGTCATACCTTTTTGACCTCTGTCATCAACAATTTTTTGAAGCTGTTCAAATGATGTGATTTCAACTTCACCGTTTTCACTCTCAAGAATAAGTTTTTCTTCTTCTTCAATCAAGAAATCACGAATCAATGGATAAGAATTCTTGAGTCTCTTGAACTCGTTTGACTTAATGATATTTGCTGTAATCATTTCGTGTTCGTTTTCAAATAAATCTAACTGAATTGCATATTTTGCAGTATCAGGATTGTATTTTAATGAAACAGCGTAATTCTTAGCCTCTGAAACATTGTAGTTTTCAGCGTGGTCTTTTAAGTAATGCTGTAGATAAGCAAGAATTTCATTCATCTTAGCCTGATTTTCAAAATCTTCAGGCTTAATATCTGAACGGATTAAACCACGAAGTACAACGGATGGAATTATATTCAAAATAGGGTTATTATAAGCTTTGTAGAACATTCCCATATTTGAAAGCAATGTTAATAATTCGTCACCTGTTTTAATTTTTGATTTTGTTTTATCAGAAAGACTCAATGATTTGATACCGCGTTCTTTAAGCATTTTATCAAGTGCATGTTCATCATATAAGTATTCTGAAGTTTTGCCTTGAGTTACCTTAAACAAAGGCGGTTGTGCAATATAAACATAACCGTTTTCAATCAGCGGACGAGCATAACGGAAGAAGAATGTTAATAACAATGTTCTAATGTGAGCACCGTCCACATCCGCATCGGTCATGATAATAATTTTGTGGTAACGAAGTTTTTCAAGGTTAAACTCTTCTGAGTTACGGCTGATTGTAATACCAAATGCTTGAACCATTGACTGAATTTCGTTGTTAGCATAAATTTTATCAAGTCTTGCTTTTTCTACGTTAAGGATTTTACCTCTTAACGGTAAAATTGCCTGGAACATTCTGTTACGTCCCTGTTTTGCAGAACCACCCGCTGAATCACCCTCAACGATATAGATTTCGCATTTTTCAGGTTCTCTGTTAGAGCAGTCTGCAAGTTTACCAGGAAGGGTTGAGTTTTCAAGAACTGATTTACGTCTTGTTAGTTCTCTTGCCTTACGAGCAGCTTCACGAGCACGCTGCGCTTGAAGAGTTTTTTCGATAATTGTTCTTGCAAGTTTAGGGTTAAATTCTAACCATTCTTGAAGTTTTTCTTTAACAACATCTTGAACTGCGCCCATAACTTCTGAATTGCCGAGTTTTTCTTTTGTCTGACCCTCAAATTCAGGGTTTTCGATTTTAACAGAAACAATAGCTGTCAAACCTTCTCTAACGTCATCACCAGAAAGGTTTTGTTCAGAGTCTTTTAAGATTTTGTTTGTTCTTGCATAATCGTTAAGAACACGTGTAATCGCGTTTCTGAAACCTGTTAAGTGAGTACCGCCTTGATGAGTATTGATGTTGTTAGCAAAAGAAAGGATTGATTCACTGTATGCATCAGTATATTGCATAGCAACTTCAACCTTAATTGTATCAACCATTTTGTCCATATAAATAGGCTCATCAAACATAACGGTTCTATTGTGGTTTAAGAACTCTACATAACTTGCGATACCGCCTTCATAGTGGAATGTTTCATCTTCTTTTCCGCCTTTTTCATCATGAAGAACGATTTTAAGTCCTTTATTTAAGAAAGCCATTTCTCTGAAACGGTTTGCAATAATATCAACATCGATTTCTGTAGTTTCGGTAAAGATTTCAGGGTCTAACCAGAAAGTTGATTTTGTACCTGTTTTAGTTGTAGCAACAGTTTTCTCTACTTGTGCAGTAGGTTCGCCTCTTAGGTATGATTGCTTCCAAACATAGCCGTTACGGGAAACTTCTACAACCATTTTTTCAGACAATGCGTTTACTACAGAAGCACCTACGCCGTGAAGACCGCCTGATACTTTATAGCCGCCATCACCGAATTTACCGCCAGCGTGAAGCACTGTATGAACGATTTCAAGAGCAGATTTGCCTGTTTCAGGTTTGATATCTACCGGAATACCGCGGCCGTTATCTTCAACGGTTACGCTGTTGTCTTTGTGCACTGTAACATGGATTTCGGTACAATAGCCTGCAAGAGATTCGTCAATTGAGTTATCCACAATTTCATAAATACAGTGGTGCAAACCTCTTTGTGAAGTTGAACCGATGTACATACCGGGACGCATTCTAACAGCTTCTAATCCCTCTAAAACCCTAATATTACTAGCATCATACCCTTGTGACATTTATCCCTCCCAAAATCTATTCTATACTTTCAATCATAGCACAAAAAAGAAAAATAATACATGATAGGCAATTTTTAAGTTTTAAAATACTTTATATTTACATGTGCAGGTTAGATTTAGGAATATCATTTTTAAAAGATTTTTCAGTTGGTTTAAAACCCGCTCAAGGAATTTCTTATGTTCGGGAACCGCTTAAAGCAGATACTGTTCAATTCGCGTCTTTGAAAGATAAATTCCAGCAATTTATTACTCAAGATGGTGAGATAGATGATAGATTGGAAAAATATTTAACAAAAATATTAAAAAATGACGATATAGATGACGCCTGTCTCATTCGGTTTATTTCTCCCTTTCTAAATATCTCTATTACAGCTAAAACAAAAAGAGTTCTTCTAAGGTTTTTTAAAGATTTAGGTCTCTCTACTCCTCTAAGAGAATACGACCAATGGAGTGAGCTTGCGCAAATTATAAGGAAGCAAATAGCCTCTTGTAAATCAGAAGACGAAACAATTGCGCAGATAAGAAAAATAAAGTCTCTGGTATGTCAAGCCAAAACTTCTGATGAGGCGGAAACTACTGTTTTAAATTTTAGTAAAATACCACAAGTTCTTCTTAATAACGGTGTTTTTTCAACCAAATATGAAGCAGAAAACTGGATGAATAAGTTGACAAATTCTGGAATAGTGCCGACAAATGGAGTTGTTGAAGCTTTAGAAGACGAACCATACGTTGCAATGTCGATGCTTTCTTTGCTTGCTAATTCAAAGTTTAGATTATTAGATGTGGATAAACATGCTCTAACTCAAATCTTGAATAATCCGAGTTCCAGTATTAGAAAAATTGTTATTCAAGCATTAGCTCGGGCAGAAGATAGAGCCGTAATGATGAAAGAAGATAGGTTTAATCCATCTCAATATGTGGTTGCTGTTGATGAAGAAGTTTGTATTTTTGACAGAGATACAGAAAAGCTTCTTTCAAAAACTACAGGAAAATTTAAGGATATGGAAATACAAAATTATTTAACGGGAGTTTCCACTCATAGCAGATATAATATGTCTGAAGAATATTTAATAGAAAAAATCTGTACAGAAAGTTCAGGGCAAAAAACGTTTTTCACTCAAGCTCCAGTTGAGGGGCAATTAGATGTTTATAAGGTCAATAATGATAATGTCGATATATTATCAAGAGCTTTTCGCGACCCATTAACAGGAGAGTTTGTAATTAAACAAAAATTAAAATCTCCTTCTGGTATTGAGATGCAATGTCACTTTTTACAGCAGCCAAATGGTGAGAATACTTATAATTATTCAATCCAATCATTGTTGAATTTAAGTCGGACATATAAAATTATTGATGAAAATAATTTTGTTTCGACATTAAACGGAGCCAGATATGATATTAATGTTTCTGGAAATTTATTGAATGTAACAACAAATGGAGTAACAGAAACAATTGATTTAAAAATTCTTGTGCCATCTGGAGATGAAAAAATTATGGATATGATTAGACATCTTCCGGGGGATGAGATTATAAAAATTAAAACAAGCGGTTTGAAAGAAGTTGCTCCATATTTTGAAGCTCCAGAGGGTTCAGCATATTTAGATTGTTTTATAAGGCTTGGAGAAAAACATAGAGACAACCCGTTCGTATTTTTGCATGAGTTTGGGCATCATAAGGCTTCTTTAATAACAGAAGATGTTTGGAATAGAATTTTGGCAATTTATCATAGAGAACTTACAGCGTATAAGGCTCAAACAACATCTAATGAGTTACACATGTTTGATCATATTATTGAAAATTCTGACCATTATTTGAATGAAAAACACGGTGCAATAGAAGAAATATTTTCTGATACAAATGCATTATTAAACTTGCCAAATACTGCAAGGGGACTTGCCGAGCGTGTTTTAATTCTTCAGGAGATGTTTCCGGAAACTATGGCTGAAATTGCAAAATATCTTTAATATCTTTTCTTTGACATTTTAGGGAACATTATATATAATGTTCTGGCAGCAGGTTTATGAGGATAGATTAATGCAGGAATTTTTTAACGATTATGTTCAGTCACTTGAAACTTATATTATGTTTCGCATAAAAGAGACTGTTGCAAAAATTACGCCTGAATTAACTGCAAAAGGAAGAGCGCCGATTTCTCTGGCAATGGGTGCGCCTGTAAAAAATCCTCCAAAATTTGTTATTGATGCGATGAAATCGGCTCTTGATGAGTCAGGAGTTCATACATATTCTTCACCAAAAGGAGAAGTTTGTTTTAGAGAATCAGTTGCTCTAAGAATGAAAAACCGTTTCGGTGTCGAACTTGACCCTGCAACAGAAGTTTTTTCACTTTTAGGCTCAAAAGAAGGGCTTGCTAATTTTATAAGAGTTATAATAAATCCTACAACAAAGGATGAAGATAAAGATATTATTATGGTTCCTGATCCCGGATATGCTTCTTACAAAGAAATGGTAAAAGTTTCAGGCGGTAAGGCTTTTCCTGTTCCTTTGAAGTCGGAAGATAATTATATGCCGGATTTGGAAAAAGTTTTTGCAGGAATAGATAAGCCTCAAAAAGTCAAAGCGTTATTGATTAATTATCCTAATAATCCGCTTGGTGCAACTGCAACTCGCGAGTATTTGGAGTTGGTTGTTGCTTTTTGTAAAAAACATAATATTTTATTAATCTCAGATGCTGCTTATGCAGATATGTATTTTAAAGAAGATTTGAAACCGTTAAGTATTCTTGAAATCGAAGGTGCGAAAGATATTGCAGTGGAGTTCCATAGTTTCTCAAAACCTTATGCAATGACCGGATGGAGATTGGGGTGGATTTGCGGAAACAAAGATGCTGTAAAAATGTTTGGGAAGCTAAAATCAACTCTTGATTCAGGTATTTTTAAAGCTGTACAAAAAGCAGGAGCTGCTGTTTTGAACTCTAAAGAAGGTGATGAGTATATTAAATTAGCCAATGAAGATTTTAAGAAAAATCAAGAGCTATTTGTTGAAGGCTTAAAAGAGCTTGGCTGGAGTGAATTTAATATTCCTGATGCTACGTTCTACTTATGGCTTCCAATTCCTCCAAGATATAAAACTTCGGTTGAGTTTACGGATGATTTAATGCATAAATCAGGTATAGTTGCTGTTCCAGGTAATGCATTTGGTGAATATGGCGAAGGATTTTTCCGTGTGTCTATTGTTTGTACTTCTGAACAAATCAAAGAATTGTTTAGAAGAATGAAAGAAGACGGATTTTTGTATCAATAATAAATATTAACATTTATCCCTGGTAAAAATAATTTTTAGGGGGTTTTAATTATTATGAACATACAACCAACTTCAAAATATTCAACACAGTTTAAGTCAGGTTTCCCTATCGTGCACTGGGTGCGTGAGACAAATGGCAGTTATGCACCTGCTCTTACTCAAGAATTAAATGTTAAATTACAAAAATCTGTTGTCAGATTGTTGAATAGTCAAGGTAGCAAATTAAAACCTGAAAAGCTTTCGTTAATGGAATATGTCAAACGGGTTGTTGCAGGTAGAGATAAAGATTATGCAACGAATCCTGTTGTACGTTCGTTCTATAACTCTTACGGCGGTTGGGATGGGCAAAAGTTTGAACCAATCGGTTATATTTTAACCGGCAGGCATGCGGAGCATATGACAGAAACTCTTGGTAAGCCAATAGGAAAAGCAAAAAGCGATGTTCCTCAAAGTGCTGAGGTAAATATTGCATTAGGTGATTATTTTAAGCGCGGTTTGAGTTTGGTGAAAAGGCTTGCATCATTTTTCAAAACCGACAAAACTCATTATGGTTTACATACTAAATTTGAAGTTATCAGAAGCAGAACTGGAAAAATCAAAGAGTATCGTTTATTGGATTTGAAATTCTGTCCGACAGAGGGTCCAAATAATCCATTTGTAAGAGCAGGGTATATTAAATCTTAAAATATTCATTTTTTATTTACCCCCTTGACTTAAAATTTTGAGCATGTACTATATAAATATACCGAGCGGGGGTAATTCAGTGGTAGAATGCCTCCTTGCCAAGGAGGATGTCGCGAGTTCGAGCCTCGTCTCCCGCTCCATAAAGAAGAGTCCTAAATGGGCTCTTTTTTATTAATAACTTAAATCAACAACAAATTATGGATATGTCAGAATTAAATACAACGCTTCTCGAGATACGAGAAGGTCTAATATCATCATCACCTTTTCTTCAAAATATGGGAAAGAGTTATTCGCGTTTAACTTTAGAAAAAACGGATGACAAAAAAGTATTTTCGCGTGATTCTTTTAATCAAAGATATTTTGCGGCAAAAAGTTTTGGACTTTCTTATGATACAAAATCTTCTAAAGAAATTGTTGAAACTTCTATGAATACAGGTCTTACTCCATTAGATGCAATTCTTATGAATAAAGCAATGCAGTCATATGGGTTTGAAAACTTTACATCTAAAAACGGTGTAGAACTTTTAAGCAAACATTTTCATGTAATCTGAAAATCAGGGGGTTACCATTCTTTCTTTTAGGAGTATAATAACTTGTGAAGGGAAGGTTAAAAATGGTTAATAAGCTTATTAAAGAAGACACAAAAATGTTTTTGACCGGAAATGAAGTTCTTGCTTATGCTGCAAACTCTGCAGAAGCTGAATTTATGTACGGTTATCCTATTACTCCTCAAAACGAAATTATGCATACCTGGTGTAAACTGCTCCCCAAAACAGGTGCGGGATTTTTGCAGACAGAGGATGAAATTTCTGCAGGATTTTCAACAATTGGCGGTATTTTAGCGGGCAAGCGTGCTTTTACTGCAACAGCCGGACCGGGTAATGTAATTATGCAGGATGCTCAGTCAATGGCTGAAATGATGAGAATACCTTTTGTTTGTGCTGTTATGCAAAGAGGAGGCCCTTCAACCGCAACGGTTATTTACGCTCAACAGGAAACTCGTTTGACCTGTTATGGCGGTAATGGCGAAGGCTTTAGAATTGTTTACTCTACAGCCGGTCATCAGGATTTGTATGACTATATGATTAAAGCGTTCAACACTGCGTGGAAATATCGCTTCCCGACTTATGTCCTTGCGGATGGTTACCAAGGAAAAATGAGAGAACCTGTAATGCTTTATGACCCAGCAAGTCGCGGTATCACAATGGTTCCTACAGAAAAATCCCTTCTTGCGGATGGCGAAATCGGTGTAGATAGAAAATCAGCTCACATGCGAAACACTTATAATATGGAAGAAGAGCTGATGGAAGTTCTTGAAAGCTATCAGGCTGATTATGACAAAATGGCTGAAGAAGTTGCTGAATATGAAGAATACAAAGCTGAAGATGCTGAAATTCTTATTATTGCACACGGGATTGTTGCCCGCTCTGCACGTACTGCGATTGATGAGCTTCGTGAGCAAGGTATTAAAGCTGGTTTATTCAGACCTATTACAATAAGACCGCTTGCAGTTAAGCCATTGAGAGAAGCTGTTTCCAGAGCTAAGAAATTATTGTTTACAGAGTCTGCTAACGGTCAGCTTGCTCAAATGGTATTGGAAAAAATTTACGGACTTACAACTCCTTATTCAACTTTGTTCAAAATGGGTGTTGGAGTTACAGGTGATGATATAGTTAAAAAAGTTAAGGAGGTAATGTAATGGCAGAGTTTTTAAATCTTCCTCCAAATTTACCAAAATCACAAAACGCAGAAGTCGGCGCAAGCAAATTTTGCCCGGGTTGCGGTCATGGTATAACATTAAAGGCATTGGCTAATGCAGTTGACGAGCTTGGAATTAAGCAGAAAACAGTTTTCGGTTGTGATATCGGATGTTCGCTTTTAAGCTGGAATTATATGGACTTAGATACCGTACAAACCCACCACGGCAGAACAACACCTGTAATCTACGGGTTTACAAGAGCTAATCCTGAAGCAATTGGGATTGCATATATGGGTGACGGCGGCGGTCTTGCAATTGGTTCGCAGCACCTTGTTAACGCATCCGTGCGCGGTGAAAAAATGCTTATTATTGTTGTTAATAACACAAACTATGGTATGACAGGCGGTCAAATGTCACCGACTACAATGCCGGGACAGAAAACGGAAACAACTCCTTATGGACGTGATTGTTCCGTAACTGGTGAGCCTGCAAAGGGTGCAGAAATGGTTGCAGCGATTGCAAATCCTGCTAAATCTTACGTAGCGCGCTCAACGGTTTCTAATATGATGAAACTCAAACAAACATTCAAAAAAGCTTTAAAGAATGTTGAAAACGGCGGATTTTCGTTTGTTGAAGTGCTTTCAATTTGTCCTCTTAACTGGAGAACAAACAATGTTGATACATTTAAGCGTTTAGAACAAATGGAAAACTATTTTGAAGTTAAAGAATTTTTAGTTCCGGAGGGGGTATAAAATGGCAAGAACAAAAATAGTGTTAGCCGGAGAAGGTGGACAAGGCGTTCAGTCTATTGCAAAAATTCTTGTTGAAGCAGGTTATGAAGCAGGAAAAGAAGTCCTTTATATTCCTAATTTCGGGGTTGAACAAAGAGGCGGAGTTTCTATTGCCTTCTGCCAGATTGCTGATACAAAGATTGGCGAACCTCGTTACTCAAAAGGTGATATTGTAATTATGCTTTCTGATAGAGCATTAGACAGATGTGAAACTTATGTTGATGAAAATTCAACAATTGTTTATGACACATCTGTTTGTACTCATGAACCAAAATGCAAATGTAAAAGAGTTATTGGGATTGATGCAAATAAAATTGCTAATGACCAATTGAGTTCAAGAGTCTTTAATATTATTATTCTTGGGGCTTTGTTAGAAGCAACTAAGGTTCTTGAGTTGAGTGATATTAAAAACGCTATGGAAATGGCTCTTGGTAAAAAGTTTGACGCAAAACCTGAATTGAGAGATTTGAATTATAAAGCTCTTGAAATGGGTATGAAATTAGTAGGAGAACATAATGGACAAACAGTATAGAGGATATAAAATCGAAGGTGTTGGCAAAGGAAAAGCCGATTATTATGTTTACACAGACCTTTGCAAAGGCTGCGGTCTTTGTATTGCAAAATGTCCTATGAATAAAGCAGGTAAGGATTGTTTGAACTGGTCAAAAGAAGTTGGATTATATCAAACTCCCGCGGTTGCACCAAATCCGGAAATCTGTATTGCGTGCGGGGCTTGCGCAATGACTTGTCCTGACAGCGCTATAAGAATTGAAAGAAAAGCATAAGATAGAATTCTTAAGCACGGTGGATTGCATTGCAATCCACCGTGCTTTTTGTTATTATTTGTCAAAAGGGGTATGTATATATGAAAATAAATCCAATTAACACTATTGCAAAAAAGGCGCTTCCAATAGCTACAGCTGCGGCAATAGGTTTAGGAGCTTTGACAGCTTGTTCCTCATCTAAAACCGAAAAACAAGAACCAAGTTATGTCCAAACTGAGATGCTAAAACTTGATAATAGTCTTGATAGTTTAAAAATGGTTAAAGGCGAGGGGGACAGAGCGTTTTTTGATTATTATGATAAGTCAAAAACTACAATTAATGAAGCAAAATTAGATCCATATAAAGCTCTGGATTCAAAAACTTCAAAAGCGTTAACCTTGGGTGGTATTATACTTGCAGGGCTAGGGTTAATTACAACCCTAGGTAGTACTGTATATGGCATTTTGACTAAAAAAACTTTTAACCTGGGTTGTGCTTCTATACTGGCAGGAATACTAACTGCAGTTTCTGGTATAATAGGACAAGATTATAAAAGTTGGTGTAATCATAAAGAATTTAATCAGCATAAAGAACAAAAGCTGAATGAATTGGAGCTTGAAAAATCAGAATATCTAAATATATCGGAAATTAATTTTTCTAAATAACTAAAAAAGGCTTTGGAATTTCCAAAGCCTTTTTGTTAAACTTATAACTTTAAAAACTATCTTAATCTTACAGTTACTGATTTAGCTTTTTGAGTGTATTCAAGTTTATCTTCTCTTGATAACCATCCTAAGCCCATTTCAGCAAAGTTTTCAGATAAGCTAAGGTCTTTTTTCATTTTGTTGATTGAAACTTCACCTTTAGTGTTAAGGTAGTTGTAAATTTGACCAGCTGATTCGATGATTTGTTCTTGAATGCCTTTGAATTCTTTAGTCTTAGCCATGTAAAAATCTCCTTCTTAATGTATGTGTCTTGTAATTGATTACAAGTTAATTTTATAAAAAAATTCAATTTTTTGCAAGCATTTGAAACCCTGTTTATGATAAAATACTACATAAGGAGTATGTTACAAAATTTTATTAAAGCTGAATTTAGGGAGAGTTTATTGGTTGAAAAATACCTTGAACTCATAGATTTCGGGGTGAAACCATCCGAAATCCTTGTTCTTGTGCAGAATTCGACCCTAAAAAGAAAATTTTCTGACAGGGTTCTTGAAAATATAAAAACAGAATCCATTGAGAGATTAAATATTCATTCTTTTTTCTCGATTGTTTATAATACGATTTCTGATAACTGGTGTTTTGTTGAAAATTCTATTCCTTCAGATAAATCTTTTATCCTGCCAAACCTTGTTGGGCTGGAAGTTTCACAGTTTTTGTTAAAGGATATTTTAAGAGATTATTCTGTAAAAGGATATAATTCTAAAAAATCTTTGCTTCACCAAATTTTTAGAAGATATTCTCTTATTATTCAAAATAATTTGAATAATGATGATGTTCGTGAGCGCTCAAAGATTTTAAAAGAATCTTTTGGAGAAGATGCAGAACTTGTTATAAAAAGATTGCTTTCAAAAACTCTAAAAACAAGGAGTTTAGACTATTTACGGCAAACTCTTATTTTTAATCATATCTATAAAAATACGGAATATTTCAAGAATATTAAATATTTGTTGATTGATGATGCTGATGAAATGACTCCTGTTTGTTTTGAGTTTATAAGATATTTGAAACCTCAATTGAAGGATTGGTTAGTTTGTTTTGATGCATTCGGTTCCAGCAGATGCGGTTATTTGAGTGCGGATACGAGTATTGAATATAAACTATCGCAATTATTTGAAGAAGAAATTATTAATGATGATGAAGTTTTTGAAAATGGCGATGTGATTTTCTCAAATGTTATCGAAAAAACAAAAAAAAGATTGAAAAATTTTACATTAACTTCACTCTCGAAACGCGCTGAAACTCTTGATTATGCCGTTTCAAAGATACAAGAATTATTTAAATCCGGAGTAAAGGCAAATCAGATTACAATTGTTTCTCCGCTGCAGGATGACATGCTTCGATTTACCTTGAAAGAAAAACTTAAAAACTGTGATTTGTTGTTCCTTTCAGGTAGTGAAAAACTCATTGATAATTCGCTTATTAAAGCGGGGGTAAATATTTTAAAGCTGATGTATGAAATTGAAATTTCAGAGATGGATTTAAGAGTTATTCTTTCTGATTACGTTGGAATTCCTTTAAAATACTGTCATAAAATTTTAGAAACTTATAAACAATGCAAGCTTTTACCGTTATTAGAGTTGGAATGTTATAACGACAAGTACCAAAAATTTTATAATGCTTTTGAGGAAATCAGAGATAAGGATACAAAACTTTCGCTTAAAGTTTTTGAGATGTTCTACAGGGTTGTTGATTTTGTTGATGAGACCAAAATTAATAAGTTTAATTTCTTTATTAAACAGCTGCGTGATTTTGAAAATGTTTTGGGTGCAAATACAGTAAAAGAACGCGCTAATGAAATAATCACCCAGATTGAAAATTCTATTATTGCAGAAAACCCGTCTTCAACTTTAGAAATTAGAGAGAATAATCTTGTTGTTGCGACACCTCAAAAGATTATTGATAATAAGATTTCTTCTGATTATCAATTCTGGCTTGATGTTTCTCATTCTGACTGGGTTAAGTCTGATACCGGACCATTATATAATGCTTGGGTTTTTCAGGCTGATTGGTCAAAGGATGAGTATACGATTGAAGATGATATCTTTTTAGCATCGCAAAAAACTGCAAGAATTTTGAGAAAACTTTTGCTTTTGGCAAAAAAACATACTTATGCATTATCAAGTTTATTTGATCCTGCGGGTGCTGAGAATTTAGGCGGAATTGAAGAATATTTGGTTTCATCAGAAGAAATTACTGTTGAAGAAAAACAAGTTTTCAAAATTATACCACGTGATGATCAAAAACCTGTTTTAGATTATGATAAAGGTTCAATGGCGATTTCTGCGGTGCCGGGGGCGGGTAAAACTACAATTTTGCTTGCGCTTATTATGAAATTGATAAATCGCGGAGTAAATACTTCTAATATTTTCGTTTTAACATATATGGAATCAGCTGCGCGGAATTTCAGGGAACGTATCAAGAATATGTCTCCAAATAGTTCTCAGCTGCCCAATATAAGTACTATTCATGGTCTTGCACTGCGTATAATTAAAGACAATTCTAATTATGAAAGACTAGGTTTGGAGTCTGATTTTGAGATATGTGATGATACACAAAGAATGAGAATTCTAAAAAGTATTACAGGTAAATTCACGAAAACCGAATTGGATGAGTTTGACAGAGCAATTTCTGTAATGAAACTTCAGGAAGGTGATATTAATACCCCTTCCTTAGACAAAAAAGTTGAAAAATTTAAAGTGTTTTTTAAAGAATATCAGCAAAAATTGGACGAAGCCAATCTGATAGATTATGACGATATTCTTTTATTCTCCGTTAAACTTTTAGAAGAAAATCAGGATATCTTAGAACATTATCAAGAGATTTGCCATTATATTATTGAAGATGAAGCACAGGATTCATCAGGTATTCAGCAACGATTGATAGGGTTATTGTGTGCAAAACATAAGAACTTAATTCGATGCGGTGATATAAATCAGGCAATTACTACAACATTTTCTAATGCTGATGTTGAAGGATTTAGAAAATTTATCCAAACAGCTGATACTTTAGTTGAGATGAATCACTCGCAGCGCTGCACGCAGGATGTTATGAATTTAGCTAACAATACTGTTTTATGGGGTGAAAATCTTTTACCAAAAGCGTTCTTTAAAAGTATGATGCAAGGTGTTGAAGGCAAAAACCCAGTTTCAGAAAATGCTGTTATGGCTCGTGTTTTTGATAAAACTTTTGATGAAAAAAACTTTATTTTAAAAGAAATTAAAAATATTCTTACTTTTAATAAGGAAGCAACTATTGGTATTCTTCTAAGAAATAATTTTCAGGTTGCGAACTGGACCGCATTTATTAATGATGCAGGTTTTAAGAGTATTACAAGAAGTGAATCTCTAGGTCAAAAAGCCGTATTTAATACGATTTTTGCAATCTTGAAGTTTTTACAAAATCCTTTTGATAATGAATCTGTTGCATTGGTCTATGAAACCCTTTCCGAGTTGGGTTTCTACAAACAACGTTTGCAGTTGGAAATCAGAGCGTCTGAAAAACCTTTTATAACCCGTGACGGAGATGATATTGATTCACCTGCTTTATGCCAGTTCTTGTGGGATATGCAATACTGGCTTAATTGCTCAACTATGCCGATTGAAGAATTGGTAATAAAAATTGGACTTTTTTATTACACATCTGATATTGAAAAATCTAATGTGTACTTGATCGCAACGCTTGTGAGAAAACTGAATACTTCCAATAATTTTGATTTGGTTGTGGAAAGACTTGATGCTGTCGCGAAACGTCCATCTTTAAGCGGATTTAAGTTCTTCTCCGAAGAAGAGGATTCATCAGCTGTAAAAGGTAAGGTTCAAATAATGACCTTGCATAAATCTAAGGGTGATGAGTTTGAATATGTATTCATTCCTGAATTAACTGAAAAAGCACTTTCAATGGATGTTTTCAAAACATCCATCAAATCTTCAACTGTTTTTATGGAGCAGGTTAGAGGATTTAATTCTAATTACAAGATTAAATCAGAATTGGAGTTAAAAGAGTTTTCGGCAGAAGAGTCAATGAGATTATTCTATGTTGCTGTAACAAGAGCTAAGAAAAAACTCTATATTACAGCTTCTACTAAAACCAAAGCGTTTGGAAAAGAAGTCACTCAAGAGCCAAGTATAATTTTTGATTCCCTGTTTTAATTAAACTTGCCAGAAAGAACCTGTAACGCTTTTGCTTCAGCTCTGTCAGCGCGTCTCAATGCACCGGATAGTCCTGAATTATCAAAGTTCTTTACAATATTTGCAGCTTGTTGTGATGGGATATATTTGTTTTGCTGTACTGCTGCAGGGTTTTGTAGAACATTGTTCTGTGAAGGCATATAAGTATAATTATCACGTTTAGGGTTTTCTTTTGCCTTAGGTTTTAAAAGTTCAGGGTTTGGGTTTGGATTCGGGATGTATTGTTGTTTCTGAACTTGTTGTTCAACAGCAGGAGCAGGAGCAGGCTCTTCCTCTATTTGTGCAGGTTTTTCTTCGATTGAACTTGGAGTTTGTTCTTCTTTCGGAGTTTGAGTTTCAATTTTTGCTTCAGGCTCATCAATGATTTGCGGTTCAAGTTTTTTGCGTTGAGCTTCAATCATTCTTTCTTGCAAATCTGATTTTGTGAATTGTTTTTGTTTTTTCTTGTTTGCTTCATGTTCTTCTTCTTTCATTCTGTCATAGAAGTTTCCGAAAATAGCTTTTGTACCTTTTGTTATCGCAGTATCAAGTAATCCCATAGTAATACCGCCCCATAAAAGCAATCTTATTGGAACTCCGCCCAGGTTTTTGAAGAAACTAGGAATTTTTCTTGCGGTATTTCCGCCCACAGTACCGTTTCTATAACTTTTGATTTGTTCCAAATCCATTGTTATGAAACTTCCCAGTTTACGGCACATTTTTGTTAAAAGGTTTTGTGGTTTTGTTGGAGTTTTAAGAGTTTTAAGTTTACTTTCAAGTTCTTTTCTTGCAACATCGTATTCTGATTTTGATTTGAAAAAGTCACTCTTAACATTTTTATTAAAATCATTTAAAAGGTTTCTATATTCTTGTACCTGATCTTTTGTCATGCCGGCATACTGTGCACCGGTTAATGAATGCATAATCTTTAAGCCGAGCGGGAATGTGAATACCCAGCTCATTGCGCTAATTACACCATTAGCAACCGTGCCGACTTTTGCATCAGGATCGGCTTTTTTAGCATCAAGCATTGTCTCAACAAGATGAGGTGCTACAAACATAAGTACGCCAAGTTTTCCTCCGCCGAATGTAAAACCTCTGTGGCATCTTTGAAGGAACTTAGACATTAATCTTCCGGTTCTTGTTGTTGCACCCTCTGACATGCTGTGAAGTCTGTTATAAATTTCATCACAGCCAATTCTTCTTTCAAATGGCTGTATAGGTCCCATCCAAGAATAGTTGCCCGCACCAATCCAAACTTTGCCTTTAACTTTTTCTGTTGCGGCCTTAACCTCTTTTATGTACTGACCGGTTGTATCTTTCTTGATGAGTTCAAGTTTATCTGCTGTTAATCCCATCTCATTAAGAATTTCGTTTTTAACAACCTGTGTTGCGCCTTCTCCAAGTCCTAAAATTCGTTGGATTTCACTTTCACTTCTGCCAAGTCGTTTGAGTAAGACTGTATTTACTGCTTCTTCCTGAGTTGCAATATTTTTAACAAGTTCTTTTTCTTCTCTGGTTAGTCCTAAATTTTTAAGACTTACTTTATCAGAACCTCCTCCTCCAAAACCTAAGAAACCTCCGGAGCCGCTTTCTCCGCTAAGATTTAGTCCATCCGTAATTCTTGTGAATTCATGAACTACTCTTTGTTCTTGAGTAAGTAATTCGTCTTTTACAAAACCCCATTCAGGCATAGAAGGAGTGTTTCTGACTGCATTTATTACGTCAGAATTTTTTGTTATTTCGTTGAATTTTTTTCTCCCTGCTGTTCCAATATTAAAGAATTTTTTTACAGTATTACTTTGAGCAATTCTTGAATTTTGTATATTATCTCCAAGTTTTGCTGCTTTGCCAAGAAAGCTTTTTTCATAATCTCCGCCACAAGCTTTAGAAAATTTATCAACACCGTAAGCTAAGCCGGCACAAGTTCCTACCATTAAGAAAGGATGTGCAATCCAGGGGTAAATCATGCCCATCATATCGGCTTCTTTTACTGTTTCTTTAAAGCTCTTAGGTTCAAATTTATCATCAGGAACATAATACAAGTCAGGTAGCTGAACTTCTTGCTGTTGTGGAATTTCAGCTTTAAACATTGTGTATTTATTATTAAAATTTGGATTAATAGAATTCACAATAACAAACCTTTTCCTAACCTAACTATTAATATAAAGTCTATTTTGAAGGAAAAATTGCGGTTATGTTAAATTTTGTTAAGCGGTAAGAGCTTAGATACAGCATCAAGCACATCTTGAACTTTTGGTGAGAAAGTGCACTGATTTGTTTTTAACGGGCATTTTCTCTTATGGCAGTGCTGACATCCAAGATTGCCTGTTAAAGCAATATATTTTTCTCCGATTGGTGCATAGCGGGTCGGAGGTGTAGAACAATAGATGGAAATTATTTTTGGGTGTCCTGATGCCCACGCTAGGTGAGTGCTTCCGCTATCAAGCGATATTAATAAATCAGTGCGTCTAAACAGTTCTACGAGTTCTAAAAGATTTGTTTTTCCTGCAAGATTTAAGTGCTTTCCTTCATTAATATATTCTATTAATTCTATATCTTTTGAAGTGCCTGTGAATATGATATTATAACTGTTTTCTAAGTTTTTAACCAGAGTTTTCCAATTATCCTTATCCCAGTGTTTTGTAACCCAAGTCGTAGCAGGAGCTAAGGTTAATACCGGTTTAGATTTATCTAAATCTTTTATTAATAAATCGATTTTATCTGAAGTTTCTTTTGCTGCAGGAGGAAGTGCAGCTTGGATGTTGGAAATATCAAGGTTTAAGTGTTTTGCAAATTCTAAATAACTTACAGCTGCGTGTGTGGTGTAATCATTTGCAAGCTTTCCTATAACTTCGTTTCCTCCAAGTATTGCGAATTCTCTTGCTGATTTTGAGACAATTCTCCGATTTGCACCGCATAAAACTGTCCAGATAAAACTTTTTAAAAGCAGCTGGGTATCAATTGCAATATCAAAATGTTTGGAGCGGAGATATTTAATAATGCTTATGTATTCTTTAAGGTTTTTAAAAAAGTTTTGTTTTTTCCATTTTTCAACAGGAGCCAGTATTGCTTCATCAACAATAGGATTATTGTTAACAATGTCATAACCTTTTTCGCTTACAAGCCATGTTATTTCGTATCCGTTGTTTTTTAAAATATTAGCAAGCGGCAGGTTGAATATTACATCACCCATTGCAGAAAGTCGGACAATTAAAAGTTTTTTAGTCATACCAATCTCCGTTGTGGCTAAAAACTAAAAAAGAGCCCTATCGGCTCTTTTAAAATGGTACTCCATAGTAAGGCTGCTTGGAACATTTTTACTGATAATGTGTTTAAGTTATACAATGTTTTGAATCCTTAATATGAAGTATCTATCGACCAAGAACATTGTATTATAATAGTTTTGTTCATGCAAGTTAGGACTCTTGTTTAAAAACAGTTTCAAAGAACTGTTCAAAATGCTCGTGTCTAAAAATTCTATGTAGAAGTTCATTAACAGAAACTCCTTGAGATAAAGCATATCCGTTTATAAGCTCTCTATCTGCTCTATAAATAGTAGCTTTAGTAGTGGTTTGACCTTTTTTAGGTCTTCCAGCACCTTTTCTTGCTCCACCGTGTCCATTCATATCAAAATCCTTGTGTTGTTTTGATTATTATAACATACCCCCATTGAAGTTTTAATAAGGTATTTTTTACTTTGATACCATGTAACTTGTGAATGTAACAAAATAAATTTTTACAATAGCTCGACACTTGAATTATCAATTAAAATCGGTTAAAATGTAGGTGGATAGCCTTAGGTGTATGTCCTGCATTTGCAGAGTCCCTAGGGCTTTTGCTTTATAATATCATTAAATCGACTGATTTTATTTAAGGTTGATACCATGCCCGCAGACAATAAGTGTAGAGTATCTTGAATTGTCTGATAATGCCTTTCTGGGGTTGTTTGTGTATTAAGAATTATTTCGTGGTGAAATATTCTATTTCTCAATCTTAAAATGCTTAATAGATTATTTTGTATAGGAGCGATATTTCTCAATGCTCCATTATTTGTATAGTTAGGGAATACTTCTTCAAAAAATCCCTTCTTATCCCATAATTTAGGTTTATAAGATTTTGTACAAAGATGAACCCAAAAACCAAGTGTGAGTTCAGAAATCAGTCGGTCATTTGTAACAGTTTTTTTAGCTTTTTTTATTTTATCTGCTGTTTCTAACAGTTTTTTATATTCTTTATCTGAAAGGATGTTTTGTGTTTGCAATTCTTGCAATAGCCAGTCTTTACAAATAAGTTTTTCAATTGCGTTACAAATCTTATTCCTTAGAGTTATTTCCAATAATGATAGTGCTGGATAAAAAGCTTCACACAATCTTAAATTATAAAAATAATTGTCTAAAAGCAATCTATCATTTTGCGAACCATAAGCTCTAAGACGTACTGGTGTAATAATTTCAATAAGTTCATTTTCAATAAGATTATTAGTCATTGGTCAATTATAACATAGTTGGCGGGCATGGGAATGTAAAAATATCTTTTATTTGTGATTTATATTAAAATAAATATATGTTGGTAAATTATAAACAATTATTCAAAGAAAAAGAATTTATAGATGCTGTTCGCACTAAAAAAATATGTTTATTTTTAGGTTCTGGGGTTGGATTTAATATAGGAATGCCAGACTGGCTAGGTTTAGCTAAGGAAATTGTCAAGTTTTGTTTGGATAATAGTATTATAAGTCGTTCTGAAAAATTGAATTTATTATCAATGAACAAGCCTTTAAAAATCATTAGCATTTGTATTCAAAAAATTGAATTAAAAGGTAAGCAAAATGAATTTAATGATTTATTAAAAATAATTTTTTATGAAAAACCGAAATCTGCATACAAAAAGAGTAAAGTTTATAATTGTTTAAGTAAATTATATAAAGAAAAAGCTGTACTAATACTTCAAACTAATTATGATGTTATGCTTGAAAAGTATCAAACTAAAACGCAAGGTGCTAATAGGAATTTTTATATTCCTTATATGGATATGGAGCCTATTTCCAAAAACAAGCAAATAGATTCAATCATATATTTGCACGGTCGCTATAGTGGTGATGAGAATGAAGTATTGAAGTCCTCATATAAAGATTTAGTTTTAAGTAAATATAATTATAATCGTGTATATACTCTTGAAAATACAGATGAATTTAAAAGACAGCGAGATTTTATAAATAATTTATTAAAAGAGTTTTATGTTATATTTTTAGGTTATTCTTTGAGTGATGAGGAAATAATACATATCATTGCAAATAAACCAGAAACAGAAGATTTTAAGCAAATTAGTGTTATAGTTGATAATTGTGCTTCAAAAAGTTTAGAAAATGAATTTAATCAAGATTATCTTAATATTGCTAGTAACGAAAAAATTAAAACTTTCATTTATGATACTGAAAAAACAGGTATTGAAAAAGGATTTGAAATAATGATGGAAGATTTATGCAACACAATATTTGAACAGGCTGAAAATATGCCATATATGATTAACTATATTAACCCAGAGGATGTAGATTTTGGCGAAAATTAAAATAGAAAAAATGTGCGAAATTTTAAAAAAAGATATAAATGAAAAGGGGTTGTTCTTTAAAGAATTGAATGCGCCAGAATTTCTAGTGCCATTCTATAATGCAGGTCTTTTTCAACTTAATGACGATGCTTCTTTTTGGATGCTTAAATATTTTAAAACAATTTGTAATAATGAGACTGAATCGTTAATTGTCAAAATTATAAACGATAATTTAAAGTGTTTAGATATTAATGAAATTCAAGCATCAACATATTATCAATTGACCCAATTGGTAGATATTTTCAGTAATGATATTATAATTAATTTAAATCTAAAGCAATTATCGCAACATAATAATTCAATAGAATTAATTAAAGTACTTTTTAAAAGAGAATGTTTAATATCATTGAAAGAAATTGTTAAAGATTCTTTAAATTCACTATTGAGGTATAGTGTTGAAAAAACTTCTTTTGATAAGCGAAGTAGATTAACTTATGAAATCTATAATTTAAATGATTTAATAAGTAATGAACTTACAAAAGAGAATTTTAAACGAGCGCTATCGCATGAATTTGTGTTTGATTTCTTACTTAAGAAGTATCATAGTATATATAAAGCAAGTCATGATAAAATGAATGATATTCTCGATGTATACTCAATACAATCTTATGATATGGAATCTTTGCGAAAAAGATTAATGAATGAATATCATGTTGATAATGCAGAAGATATCGTTTTGTATTTTATCTGTATAAATCTAAATATTAATAATGATGCTTATACTAATATTATCAAATTACTTAACTCTAAAATCTATATGTTGAAAAAGTTAGGTTTATATTTCATCTTGAGAAATAATGAAAAGTACATTGATTCGTTAAAAGTATTTTTTGACAAAATCAACAGTAAAAATATTGTTAGAATTACTGAAATTTGTTTATATGAGTTGGTTAAAATATTAGAAATATTGTCTCTGAATGGAAATGCTGATAATTTTAATCCTTATATAGAAAAATTTTTAAATCAATTTCCTGAATCAAGAGAAAAGCTTAAATATGATGTTTTGCATGGATTAAAGCAACATAAAAAGTTTAGTGACAATTTCTATCAGTTAAAAGAAAAATATAATTATGAAAAAGATAAACCTGGATTATATTGGCAAGAAGGTGTTGGTGGATGGGTAACTGATGTATCACCAATTGATGAAAAAACTTTTAAATTAAAAAATATTTCTGAACAAATAGATTATGTAAATTCAGATATTGATTATACTTATGCATTGGTACAAGTAGATACTGATAAGGTTGAAGAAATTAATGAAAGAGGGCTTCAAGATTTATTCAGAAAAGTTATATCAGAAGATATTAACAAATATTTGAATGATGATAATATTTTTAAACTTGATAAAAAAGCCTTTATAGATGTTTTTATTCAAGTTGCGACTCAACAGGTTGATAAAATTAATTCATTTAACAGAATAATAGATTTCATTGATATATTTTTTAGTGAATTAATACAGAATAGTCATCTTAATGAAAATCAAAATATATTGTCTCAGTTGCTTGAATTTAACCTTGCGGTTTCTAAAAAACGTCATAAAGATTTTCATAAAGTATTAAAATATGTTATTGAAATATCTTATTTAGATTTTAATGAACCAACTGATAAAGAGGATTCAGATTGGGGATTTTATTCATTAAATACAATTCATGGTAGAAATTTTCATTGTCTATTTGAGCATTTTAGAAAAATTAGAAAATTAAGCAAAAAGGATAACGAATTTTTATTGTATATAATGCAAGAAAGTAACTTTAATAAATTTTGTTCTTTTTATTATTATTTGGGGATGAATTATTATTACTATTCTCAGAAATTTCCAGAGATTAAACTATTAGAAAAAATTAATATTTTAAAAGATAATGCAAAAAAATGTTTTTTCAATGGATATCTTTCATATTTTAGAACTGTTGAAAGTCTTAAAGAATTAAAATCAATTATACTTGGAGCATTAAGGGATGGTGAAATATCAGAAGGAAGAATCAGAAAAAGATTTGTGAATATGGTTCTTATGCTTAAATTAGATTTGAACGAAAATTCTCTTTATGAAGAATTTAGTGAGTACTTTTCTGGTAATGATTTTGAAGAAATGCTAAATTATTTAATTTATCGAGAAAAAATAAATTGCTCAAAAGAAAATATTATAGAATTTTGGGTATCTGTAGTTAATATTGATTTGATAAATGATACTTATTTATTGTTAGAATTATTTAATAAATATTGTGATTTTACTGATATTAAAAAATATAAAACACAATTAATAAATATATTAAAAAAAGGATGTCCTAAAGACATTGTTCTTACAACTTCTATCGAACATTTTTTAGAAAAACTATTAAGCTATTTAAAGGTAACACAAGATTCTGTTTTAGCATATCAAATTCTGGAGCAAGTTGTTTGTTCAATGAGAGATGTTAAATATTTATACAAAGAAATTACTTTATTTACTGATTTATTAGAGACATTTATAGAGTTAGATAATTCTGCAAATGCTCAATTAATTGCAAGTCGAATGTATGAAATTCCTTGTTTAAAATTTAGTATGAGTAATTTAAAAAATTTCTTGCCAAAGAATTAGTGACTTAAGAAAAATATATCTTGAGTATGATTTAATTCTTTTTATAACTTCCAACTTTTTGACCGTATTTATTATATTTGGTCACAGTTCCATTGCTATTAGTTTTATATGTTGCAGTTTTCTGTCCGTATTTGTTACGCTCAACTGTTGTATTACCATTTGTTGTATAGGTTGAAGTCTTTTGACCATATTTATTTCTTGCAGTAGTAGTATTGCCGTTTGTTGTGTATGTTGCAACTTTACGACCGTATTTATCACGCTCGGTTATTGTTGTTGAAGTGGCGTAACAAGTAGATGTAAAAATTACTAATAATATTAATATACTAAAAAACTTTTTCAAGATTTATTTACCCCCTCCGCAGACTTTACAAGGAATACCACCACGTTGCACTGCTTCTTTTCGGTCAATTTTTATGCAGTTTACGGTGCATTTATTAGCCCATTGACAACTTGGTGAATGGAATTTCCCTGTTTTTGTATTGTAAACAACTGTTTCAGCAAAACACCCTAAGGTAAAAATTAGGTTCATTAGTAGAATTAAACAGATAATTGTAAATTTTTTCATAATTATATGCTCCTTATTCAATTATTTGTTATATTTTTTCATTTTTTTGCATATATCATCATTTAAATTGTTTTCCGAACAATAAAGAGCTACAGAACCCCAATTGCTCATAGAACTATTCATTGAATAGAACTTTAATTTTATAAAGTCTTTTAGGGTTTGTTCGTGTTTTGTATAAATAAATTTACGATTTAAGCCTTCAATAAAAACTTTATCAGTCATATTTAAAGTAATGTAATCGCTAGAATCTTTTTTCAAAATCAATAGCATAGAATGATTGCTTCCATACAAATCAAACCAAGTTGGGACAATATCTCCTATCTGAGTACATGTTATTTTGTTATATTTATTACTATAAAGACAGGTTAAATCATCATCTTTTTTCATTGGTAATGCAAGAATGTATGTTGATAGTGATCCTATACAGATAAGGATACTCATTATTTTTAAAACTTTAAAAATTTTTGTTTTTAATTCTTCTTTTTTCATAGTACCTCCTTTTTTTATTCTTTTGTAACTATGTTTAAACTAAAAGCAACTGCATTTTGAGGAATTGTATTAAAGTCTAGTGGTATGTTGTTTTCACGTTCAGACATATCAAAAACTTCGTGTCCAATCTGTATTTCTTCATTTCTTGTAGCAATTAGCTTATCTTGGTTATCATAAAATCTTATTTCAATATTTGTTTCATGAATTTTATTTGCTTTATTATACGATTTTATATCTAGCATTGGCAAGGTGTATTCAATTGTAAGATTTTTAAAATAACTTCTTGTGCCAGTATAATAATCCCTCAATAGTTCTGGAGAAATGCTTTGGGGAGAACTATTTTTAACTATGAATTTATAGGCATCTCCATATGGAAAGTCTATAATATCAGAATATATGTATAATTTAAATCTATCATTTAACTCTGAATTAGCATAAAGTTTGTTGGGGAGGTGTTCACCGTTAGTATCAATTATTATTGCACCACAAGCATTATTATAGTATGCATTTTGAACTTTAGTACTAGAATCTTGACAAACATCTCGATATTTTTCAAATAAAATAGATGTATTGTTATTTAATACAAAATGGTATTTATTGATTTCCTCTTTTATACATATGCGTTCTTTAAAATAATTTTCGACAATATCGTCAAATTTAGTAAACTCACCACTTATAGCTTTACCTAGTTCCCAAGCTTCACTTATAGTTAAAACCATTAATTGAGCATTATTTCTTATTAAAGTTTCTAAATCAAAATTCCAGCTATAAACAGGTACTGCCTTATAAGATACTGTTTCTAAGGGAAGTTTTGAAATATCAAACTTTTTTGAAAAATTAGGCTTATATTTATCATTTTTTTTGCCTTTTGAATTATAAAAAACATAATTATAGTGAAAGCTACTATAATATGAGCTAATAGGATTATCTCCTAGAATATTGGCAAAGCTTATTCCGATATACTCAATATAAAAATCATTGGTATTCAAATTGCTAAGTTCGGGTTTAAATTTCAGATTTCTTATAGTATTTGTATCACTAGCATTACTGGAAAGCGTGCTAATATAAATTATTAGAATTGTAAACAATATTTTTTTTAACATTCTATCTTCCTTAATATAATTAACATTATTTATTTCTCAAAATATATTCTAAGGTTGATATAATTTGATTTGTAATATTGCCTGATTCAAGATTAATTGTAATTACAGAATCTTGTAATTTGTTTAGATATATTGTTATTTGATATTTGTTTATTATTTTTGTTTTATATGTTGTCTCTGTTGTTCTTGCACCACTTCCTCCTATAACAGCACCTGCTGTAGCATCTCCAATTAAAAGGTCTGAAACAATTGCACCACCTAAAGCTTTTTTACTATTAGAGCTTGTTGTAGATGTTGCGACTTGCGTTGACGTGCTTTTGTCTAAGAATGAATATCTTAATATCTCTGAGTATTTTGCTTTTTGTATTGAATAGGAAGAAGTGTCATTTATATTTTTAGGCATTGTAAATTTAACTATATTAAAAGTTTTGTTTTCATCATCTATTAAAACTTTTTCACTACAATAGTTGGATGATTGTATAATTATTTCTTTACTGATATTTTGTATATTGTTTTCTTTAAGTGTTTTGGCAATATAATTTTTGAAAAGAGTATTATTATGAGCTTTGATTTTGTTTTTTAAATCATCTATAGCATTAGATGTATCTGTATAATTATTGGATGTGAATATAAAGTAAGGTATTGCAATAACAATCACACATACAAGAGCTTTAAATATTAATGCAAATGGAAAGAAGAAACCATCTGGGTCATCTACTGCACAAGCCCATATTGCGCCCATAATAATACCTAATCCAACAATAATACCCTCCATTGTGGGCTTTTTATCAAATGTATCTGCTTTTAAATCAATATATTCATCTTTATTTTTTAATTTTGATTCATATAGTTTTAATTCACTTTTGATATTTTCGTTCATTGTTCACTCCTTTTTAGTCAAATCCACCGTTAATATTTGTAATAATAGGATAGGTGCTAGTATGTGGATATACACGTAGTTTTATGCCTGATGTACAAGTTGCAACACTATAATTCCCTACAATTTGAGAGATTAAAAGCGGGTCTCTTAGTTCTTTACCGCTTGTTGAAATAGGTTCTCCCATATTTGTAATTTCATCACAATACCAACCATAAGTATTTTTAGCGTGCCACGCAATATCAGAATATTGTAGATTATCACTTTTCATCTCTTTGTAATAATCAGCAGGGTTTATATCGTTATAGCGTGATTGATTAGCATTAGTAGTTGTATTGTTATATGTAGGCTCTTTAATACAACTACTAATCATTTGTAATAATATTAATACACCCAGTATTATAATAAAGTTTTTCACATTACCCCCTCTTATTATTCTCGATAACCATTGTATGAATTATAAGTACCGATTTTTTTACCTGAACTTGAGGACATAATTTCAACAAATACCGCACGATTATTTCTAGCTTTTGTGTACTTCATAAAAAACATTGCAATGTTTTGTTTATCATCAAACGCAGAAGTTCTCCAAACATATTCATTAACGTAAACTCTTTGCATTTGTGCATCAGCTTTGTAGCATAAATTATTTTGTATGCATTCATTCATCATTCTGTTTGTTAGCTGCATTTCTGTTTCAGCAAATGCAATAGTTGCAGTTAAACATAAACCTAAAAATAATAAGTAAAATTTTTTCATTTTATTCCTCCTGTTTTTTTAATCCAATTCTTCAATAGTTAAGTTTATAAATGTATGATTGGCATAAACTCCAAAAGTAGGAGCTTCAAAATGCCATACAGAATATGGACTAACTCTGTCATATGTGTACGTTGTTCCGACAATATTCCCTCTGGAATCTTTTAAGTCGATATCAGCCCTGACTTGAACGCTAAAGGGATTATTATTTTTTATTCTTCCTACAACGGCTTTTTCTCCAAATTGGGTATAACCAAACCCTTGTGATAAAATTACTACATTATTTAGCATTCTTTGAGTTTTTAATTTTTCTTCTCGTTCAGCTTTGAGTCTTTCTTGTTCAGCCTTTTTTCGCTCCAATTCTTCTTTTTTTCTTTTTTCTTCATCTAGCTTTTTGCAAATCTGTTCTACTTCCTTAATTTTATTTTCCAAATTTTTATCACTAGATTTATATTTAAAAGCATTTTTATATTCATTTAATGCTTGATGATATTCTTTTGCTTTGTATTTTTCATCAGCATTTTTTAAATAGTAATGATAATTGACTTCTGGTGATAGTTCTAGTGTATTTTTATATTCTCCCAACGAGTCCAAATTAGCTTTTGCTTCAATCCATTGTTTATTTTCAATATTGGATAACAATGTTTTATAAGTATCACTTCTTTCTTTAATACTTGAGCCAATAGGCAATGCAAATATTAAAAGCAAAAATGCTATTGTTCCAACAATCATCCAATCAATTTCAATCTTTTTCATAAACAACTCCTTTATAAAACAATTTTCTATATAAAAAGAACTATCTTGTAACACTTATTTTACTTTATAGTGTCATGATATAGAACATTTGTCAATAATTGTATTGAATTGTAATGTGTTTTATTTGGTTTAAAAAAGCTATCCTATTACTAGGAGAGCTTATGAAGTCAAAGTTGAGTAATAAATTAGGTTTAAGAATAAAAGAACTTAGAACGGCACGCAATCTTAAACAGTGTGAATTAGCTGATATGCTTAATATGGAGCGTTCTAATTTAACTAGAATTGAGAGTGGTAAACAACGCCCAACAGATGAAAATCTAGAAAAAATTGCTGATATTTTAGGTGTTAATATCTCTGAATTATTTGATGTTGCTCATATAAAAACTAAAGATGAGATTATTAAAATTATTACAGAAATGCTTCCAGATTTTGATGAAAAAGAAGTTCAATTTTGCTATAAGCTTTTATTAAATCTCAAATTGTTGAAATAATTTTTATATTAATGATGTTTTAACTACCATTCCTAAGGTTTTCAAAAAATAATATATAACACCACACAGATGAATATATTAAGTGTATATAAAACATTAAATCTAAGGGTGCTAGGAGGCGTTTTAAGAGGGGGTAAAATCTTTTTATATATTAGTGAAGGGTTGCCTTCGAAATTATAGCTTAAAATTCTAACAAAATGTAATAAAAAGAGGCAAAATGTTGTAATGACAAGGAAATTTACTAAAATTAGTGACATATTAACTCAAGACTTTTTTGAAAAATTGGGAGAATTTATTTTCAAAGAAGATTTTGATAGTTTTTATTCAAGAAAAATGAATGAAAATCCCAAATATACTAAATCATTTCATAGATTTTGGATGAATGAAGAATATATGGATTCGTATAGTGAAGAAGGTTATCCATTATCATTTGAACTATTTTTAGATATGTATAAATCGGTTAAATGCTGTGCAAATATCATAGATAAAAAATTATTTTACATAAAATATTTAACGAAAGAGATTTTTGAAAAGGATTCTAATGATTATTTGAATACATCGCTTATCTCAATTAAGCTAAATAAAGGTATTATAGAACAAGTATATTATAAGAAATTTGTTCTTGATTTGTACAATAGTACTTTTGCAGATTTAGAAAGTTTATATGCTTTCCGTAATAAATATTTATTATTTACTCTAGAAAAGTCTTTAGATTTATATTGTAGAAATATTTTGCTATCTGTTTTTGAATACATTCAGGCTTATTTGGAAAGTATTTTAATAAACTTAATTAATGATACAAAATATGTATTATTATCTTATATTGGCACAACAAGAAAAGATATTATGTACCCAACTTTTTGTAATAAATCAGAAAAATTTGATTATTTTAATGCGATTATTGAACAAGCTAAACATGTGAGATGTAGAAATATGTTTGGTATTCAGGGAAGAAATGCAAGAAGTTTAGGTAGTAGTTTCCCTAAGAATGGTACAGAGTTAAAAAAGGTAATTAATCTTTATCAAAAAGCTTTTAAGAAATACAAAAAAGATGTTAATAATATTATGGCATCTTGTTATTCTGAAAAAAGAAGAACTCAAAGTAGAACAGATGCTAGATGTGAATTATTAGAATACTTATATTCTAATAATGTTGATATCATACTTAGTGAAATTATACTAAATTACTTTGACTCAACTTATACAGCTGGGACAATTACATTTGCTGATGCTATAGCTTATACATTTGTTGTCGATTCAGAAGAGTTATTTAACGATTTAGAGTGTCCAGAATTAGCTTTAAGGCAAATGCTTAAACGTAGAGTTGTAGATAAAAAACCATTGGTTATTACCAGAGAAAAACCTCAAATATATAATACCGATGAATTTATTACTTTAAAAAGAGCATTTTTTAAAAATATAGATAAATAGGTACAAAAAACTAGTCCATTTTTGTACTAAGACAAACTCCTTATTGCTCCCTTAGAATGGGGAAAAATAAGGAGAACAAATGAATGAATTTTTAAAAAACTTATATCACGGATACATAAAGGCAAAATTTAATGAAGAACATGTTCTTTATAACCCAAATACTTTTGTTATGGGTGAAAATATTCTTGATGGGTATTATTTTTTATTATTAGATGATTGGAATATTAGTTTTTCTCAAGTTTATTTAATAGTGGAGAATTGTAAAACTCCTTGTTATCTAAGTGTAACAACAAAAGAACCTAATCCGTATAAATATTGTACATTTAGAAAAAGTGTATTGAAGAATTTTATGCCAAAAGGAGCTTTTAATGCTCTTATAAATAACGGATTGTATAAAGATTATAGTAAAGCCATTTCTTCAATTGATAATCTGGCAAGTGTGCATCGCTTAAATATGTGCCTTTATACAGATATTAAAGATTTAGAGGTACATCATAATAATAAAATTAAAACTGATAATTATATAGCAAATCTAACTCCGGTTGAAGAAAAGCTTCACGATGCTTTAGATATGCTTCCAGAACCTGAATTTTCAAGGCTTACAAATAAACTACACTTTGAATTTAAACAAAGCCTAATGAAGCCTAGAAGAGATAGTGTTGCAAGTAGAGATGAAGTTGTGTTGGATATTATTCTTTTACTTTGGAAAGGATTGGCTCCAATTGAGATTGAAAAGAAATTGGGTGGTAGAGTTCATAAAAGTAAAATTTATGAAATCAAAAATTACTATTTTTATTTGGATGAATTTTTAGAATATCTTTATAATGGCTTCGTTAAAGGCGTTTCAACCTTTGATGGAATATATGACTATCAATGGACTAGAATGTGGGATTTTTATACTTCGAGTTCTGGCTTTAATGTAGATTATTATTACTTTTCAGAATATCTTGCTGAACGCTTGGAAATTGAGTATAAAAACAGACTCTATATCAGAGACGATGCCTATTATTAAGTAATATAGAAAATCATGGTGATATTGGGTGGTCACAATGATTGGTATAATAATTACCCCAAAATTTGTTAGAATACATTGATTAAGCGAATTCAAGGTGTTGACATGTAATATTTCACGATGTTACATGAATATGAGTACTTAGAGTTTAGAAAGGTATAAAATGAATATAAAAAATTATTATTATGAACCAGATGTAAATGATATGGTTCAAAAATTATCAGAAATTTTAGTGTGTAAATATCTTGAAAGGAGAATATAATATGAAAAATTGTGTAATATATACAAGAGTGTCTACAACTGAACAGGCTCAAAATGGTTTTAGCTTAAAAAGACAATTGGAAGATTGTAAAAACTTTGCTAAAAGGCAAGGCTATAATGTAATGAATATATTTGAAGAATGTGGAGAAAGTGCTAAAACTACTGATAGAACAGAGCTAAAAGCCTTGATGGAATATTGTTCTGCAAACAAAATCACTATAGATGCTTTGGTGTTATGGAAAATTGACCGTTTATCCAGAAATATGGAAGATTATTATTGCTTAAATAGTTTCTTTAATAAATTAGATATTGAAATTCTGTCTGCAACTGAAACTAATGATAATTCTGCAATTGGTAAACTTTCTCGTAATATGTTGGGAGTGTTTGCACAATTTGAGAATGACCAAAAATCAGAACGTGTTACAGCTGGTATGAAACAAGCTTTTATGGAAGGTAAATGGCTCTGGAAAGCTCCGTATGGCTATAAGTTAGTTAATGGTAATATGTATCACGATGATGAAAAAGCTCCAATTGTAAAAAGAATATATGAACTTTTTTCAACTGGTATTTATACACAATCTCAAATTAGAACTATATTACAGCGTGAAAATGTTTCTGTATCATCATCTCAAATGTTTTGTATTTTGAAAAATGCTGTTTATTGTGGAAGAATGTATTGTCCTTCCTTATCTGAAAATATGGTTAAAGGTAATTTTGAACCTATTATTTCAGAAGAATTGTATGATAAAGTTCAGATTCTTAGAAATGGTGTAAAACCTATTGTAACATCCTATTTAAGAAATAATGCTGAATTTCCATTGAGGCAATTTATTTTATGTCCATTTTGTGGTGAACCTTTAACAGCTAGTAAATCTACGGGTCGAAAGAATAAGAAATATGCTTATTATCATTGTTACAACAAAGAGTGTAGAAGTCAGGTAAGAGTTCCAAAAGATAAGCTTGAACAAATGTTTATTGATTATTTATCAGAACTAAAACCAAGTGAGGATTATATGCTTCTTTTTAAACAAAATGTGAAAACAACTTATAAAAACGCTGTGAAAACAAGAGGTAACATAATTTCTAAACTAAAGCAGGATTTAAAAGTGCTACAAGAAAAGAAGGGTAAGCTTGTTGACATGTATATTGAAGGAAAATTGAGAGAAGCTGATTATAAGCTTAAATCTGAACAATTTGAAGAGGAAGAAAAACGTATAAAACTTTGTTTATCAGATGCTGAGATATCAGGTGATGACTTTGAGAAATGCTTTGATTTTGTTTGTAATGCTTTGGAAAACATAGATAAGCTATGGCAAGAGAGTGATTTGGATACAAAACAGCGTTTACAAAAGATTTTTTTCCCTCAAGGACTAGTTTATGAAAATAATGGTTTTCGAAACAGCTCAAATAGTTGGTTTTACATTAAAAAAGGAGGCTTATTGCCTCCTGATTTTAAAATGGTACCCCCAAGCGAATTCGAATCGCTGTCTACACCGTGAAAGGGTGTTGTCCTAGGCCTCTAGACGATGGGGGCTAGTCACAAGTATTATATTATCAAATCAAAATTTTATGTCAAGGGGTAAATAAAAATTTTTTTTTTCAATTCCTCTAATTTATAGTTTTAATGATAAAAATGGGTAAAGGAATTTTTTTGTTATACAATAAAATTAAGAATTGAGGTATTTATGATTAACAGAAAATCACGTGATGAAATAAAAAGAATGAGACACGCAGGACATATTGTTGCTTTGGTTCATAAAAAAATGAAAGAGGTTGTTGAACCTGGAATTTCAACAAAAGAACTAGACAATATTGCGATGCAGGTTATAAAAGAAAATAAAGCTATTCCTACATTTCTTGGCTATAGTGGTTTTCCGGCTTGTATTTGTACTTCAATTAACGAAAAAGTTGTACACGGGATTCCTTCTGAAAATGAAATACTTAAAGAAGGAGATATTATTGCAATTGATGTTGGAGCTACCTATGGTGGTATGGTAGGAGATAGTGCTTGGTCATACGCAGTAGGTAAAATCTCAGAAGAAAAGCAGCTTTTAATGAAAGCTACTGAAGAGTCTTTGTTTGCCGGTATTGAAAAAATGAGAGCAGGTAATGTCCTTGATGATATATCCGGAGCGATTGAAGATGTTGCAAAATCTTATAAAATGGGCATTGTGCGTCAATATGGCGGGCATGGCGTAGGGCATTCTATGCATGAAGATCCGTTTTTATTTAACTATAGAGTTGGTGACAATACGCTGATTAAATCTGGCTATGTTATTGCAATTGAACCAATGTTAAACCTTGGTTGTGATGAAGTTTTTGTTGAAGATGACAAATGGGGTGTTGTTACAAAAGACAGAAAACCATCTGCACACTTTGAACATACTGTTCTTGCTACAGATGGTGATCCGATACTTATGACTACTCTTATAGAGTAAATTAGATTAAACGTCTCCAAAAACCTGCAGGTCCATTTGTAAAATGAGCTTCGTTTACAGGAACTCTGAATGTTGTACCGCCTTTTAGTTTGTTGTTATCATAGTTACCGCCGATTCCTTCGTCAGGATGTTCGCCAACTAGGTTATTGTTATTATCAATAAATACGTTTTCTCTTAGACCAAAATCTTTTTTCACGTCTTCAATTCTTGGGTCAGGATATAAACATGATGTCGGTTTGATTGTTATTTCAAAATATTTGCCGTCTGAAGACAATTTGATATCATAGGCATCATCATATTTATTAATTACAGCTAATTTTAATTTCTCTTGCGGATTCAAGTCGCAATCTTCTAAAATTCCTGCGTCACCGCCTCTTTTTGCGACATCTTGAATGTAATTCATTTCCTGTTCGGTAATTGTTTCTTTGCTTGTATCTATAATGGTGTTCAGAAATTTCTTATCTTTTACTTGTACTGTAAAATCTTGTGTGCTATTGTTGCTTTTTGCTACTTGTAGTGTAACTGTTGTTGTCATGCTTCTCTCCTAATTTTAAATACGTATATATAAAGTATTTAATATTTTAATAATTGCCCTTTGTGTAAAGTTATGTAAATTTTGTACCTCTGGACAAATAAAATTTAGCGTTATAAAATGACTATAATTGTTAATATCTTAATCAAGAGGATAAAAATGGATCAAATAATTAAAGTAGCTTGGGATTTAAACGAAAATACAGATAACAGATACAAGTTAGTGTATGAAATCGCTGAGCTTGCAAAGAAATTGGTTGATGAAACTCAAATGAAGAAAGCTCGAGATGAGTTTGGTTTTGAAGAAGTTGTTGCAGAAAATTCTTATAAGAAAGAAAATCCTGTTGAACACGCTATTATGGTGAAAGCTTCCGAATCAGATAATACTGAGTTAGTCGGCTAAGAATATAGGTTTTTAACTGAAAAAAGCTTCACTGGATGTGAAGCTTTTTTTATGTAAATAAAATTTTACAATTAGGCAATTTTAAAAATTTATGGACTTAATATAATAAGAAGGTCGAAGTGTAAATAAATGGTTAACGCAGCTAAAATATTTTCTACATTAGGTAATTCAAATTCCTTGGTGCCATTGGCAATTAAGGATTTTTCAGCTACGGGTGGAATGACTGCCGGCTCATTTGTGACTGGTAAGGAAGAAGGACAAGATAGATTTATTGATGAAACAGGTACTGAGGCTATCTGGCTTTTTGGTATTCCCGGGTTTAAATGGCTGTTTGACAAAACTGTTTTCAAATGGATGGACTTCGATTCTAAATTTGATGCAAGAAATCTTAAAGACAAGGATGTATTTGAAAAAGTTCAAAAATATGCGCCTGATGATAAGGTAAAGAAGAATATTGAGAAAATTGCAAAAAATCAAAAAATGTTTAAAAATACTACAACTGCAAAGTTTATTGTATCTACGGCAATGACAATCGGCAGTTATATCGGGCTTACAAAATTCAAACAAAATTATACTGAAAATAAAATCAGAAAAAATCTTATTGCAGAATACGAAGCGTCTAAAAAACAAGAAGAAAACAAATCCGGTTCAAATGTAGCCTTCAAAGGTTTAGGCAATGTAGTAGAGACATTTGCATTCAGTCCTGTGAAAAACATGTGGATTTTAGACGGTGCAATTACCGGTGAAAGATTAAAGGATTCAAGAAGTCCTCAGGAATTCATCGGTTATGGTATTAAAGAAGGATTTACTCTATGTTTTATGTATTATGCAGGTGATAAAATTCAGCAGGCACTTGAAAATTATGCTAAGAAAAAACATAATAAAACAATTGGGCTTGATGCAAAAGTTTTGGAAGAAGGCAAGTTGAAAAAATCTTTTGAAGACGGTTCTATTCAAAAGGCTCTTGAGGAGTTTAAAGCTGCAAATACTTCTAAGGCTGATTTATATGAATTTTTACACAATAATCCTGATAATATGATAGTTAAGACAGCTAAGGATTCAGGGCTTATTAAGCTTTATAATAAAACTGATAAAATTGATACCAGAAAATATATTGACCTTGAAGAGATTGAGGGAGTAAATAAGAAGGTTGAAGAGTTGTATTTGCAATATAAAGAGGCTGTTGCAAAAGGGGAAACTTCTGAAAAATTCTTTGCAGGGGTTAAAAAGCTTAAAAGAAAATCTATTCTGACCGGACTAGGTACATGTATGTTTGCTCTTGGTGTTGTGACTCCGGGAGTTATGCTTCTTAAGAGATTTTCTTCTGATGGCGACGAAGAGTTTCAGACTAAAAAAATGATAAGAGAGCAGCTTATAAAAGATGGTATAATAAAATAAATGAACAAATTTGAACCCAAATCGTTATATTGACACAAGTATAAGGAGTTTAATTATGAAAAAAATTGTATTTACCCTAGCAGCTTTAATGTTTTTTTCTTTAGGTGCACATGCTTTTAATTACAATAGCAATTGCCCATCAAATGAATTTGGCGGTCGAGTGCTGGTGAATCCTGCGCCAACTCTTAACGGATCAGCTAAAGCTTATCAAGACAGATTGGATGCGGAGAATTACAGAAGGATGAATTCTATTAATATTAATCATCGTAATTACAATAATGCTTCAAATAATACAAGTCCGCGCAAGGCAAGAAAACACGGCAGTGCGGCGAATAAAAATAAATAAAAAGGCGGGATTTTAATCCCGTCTTTTTTTTGTTTATTTAATAGCTTTTTTAGCTCTGTTTAAGGAATTTTCTTTTCCTAAGATTGCAAGTGTTGCAGTCATATCAGCTCCGCACAATCTTCCTGTTACTGCTGCTCTGATTGCCCACATTGTGAACTTAGGTTTGTAGCCTTTTTCCTTGAAGTCAGCTCTGAATTGTTCCAATTTTTCGTGTAGATTTTCTTCAGTCCATTCCCAATCTGCACCTTGTTCAACAAATGCTTTTAAAACTTCTTGTGAAAGTTCTGTTTCAATGTTTTCTTTAGCTTTTTCATCCAATTCAACATTGTCTTTGCCGAAGAAGTATGTAACTGCATCTGTAATATCAGAAAGAAGTGTTAGTGGTTCATAAGTGATTTCAATCATTCTTGTGAACTGTTCTTCTGTCAATTCGTTTAAATCATATTTTGTTAAATATTTTTTTAGTTTTTCTTTTAATTCTTCCATTGGAAGAGCTTTGATATAATGGCTGTTCATCCATTTTAGTTTATCGTATTCAAAGATTGAGTTAGAAGAAGAGATTTCTCCAATTCTAAAGTCTTCCGCAATCTTGTCTACTGGTTTGATTTCAACACCGTCAGAAGGAGCCCAGCCTAAAAGTGCAACGAAGTTTAACAATGCTTCTGTTAAGTAGCCTTGTTCAACGAAATCAGAAACAGCTGTTGCGCCATGACGTTTTGAAAGTTTGCTTCTGTCAGGGGCAAGAATCATTCCTAAATGTCCAAATCTTGGAACTTCAAATCCTAAAGCTTCAAAGATTAAGATTTGTTTGTAGGTATTTGAAATATGGTCTTCGCCTCTGATTACGTGAGAAATTTTCATCAAAGCGTCATCGATTACAACTGCGTAGTTATAAGTAGGAGCGCCGTTTGATTTCATGATAACAAAGTCGCCGATTAGGTTTGTATCAACGTGAAGTTTTCCTTTTACAAGGTCTTCGAATTCAAGAACTGATGTTTCGTGGAAAGCTTTTTGAGCTTTTGCAACATTAAATCTGATTGCAGGTTTTCTGCCTTCAGCTCTTAGTTGAGCTTTCTCTTCTTCTGTTAAGTTTTCGCATTTTCTTGAATAAACGTAAGCTTTTTTATTAGCTGTAGCTTCTTCTTTTTCTGCTTCAAGTTCTTCCGGAGTGCAGAAACATTCATAAGCAAATCCTTTATCAAGAAGTTCCTGAATATATTTAGGGTAGATATCAAATCTTTCTGATTGAGTGTAAGGACCGTATTCACCGCCTACATCCGGACCTTCGTCCCAGTTTAAGCCCAATGCTTTTAGTGAGTCAAAAATATTGTCAACATATTCTTGAGAAGTTCTATCAGCGTCTGTATCTTCAATTCTTAAAATAAATTTACCGTTATTTTTCTTTGCGAACAAATAATTGAATAAAGCTGTCCTTGCTGTTCCAACGTGGAGGTTTCCGCTTGGAGAAGGAGCTATTCTTACTCTAACTTCTGTCATAGTTTTAATCCCTTTCTATTATAGGAAAATTATCTTGCAAACCAAGTAAAAAGTAAAGGTGAGAATTTTTATTTTGTTCATGATAAAATAATCTTAAAAGTCGAATGGAGAGGAGTTTAATGGAAGATTCATTACTTAAATTAAAGAATACTAATACAAAAGATGCATTTAGATATGGTTATTTGCTTAATAAAATGTATCCTTATATAAAAACAGTTTTAGGGCGCTCAATAATACTTATTTTATTGGCTATTCCATTGGGATTATTGGATGGTGTTGTGGCTTTTTCTTTAAGACCTTATATGGACTATGTTGTGAATGGTAATGAATCCCAAATTTTTGAGTTCCAAGGACATACGATTTATCTGCAAAGTTTTTTTATTAAATTTATTCCTTTTGCAATCGTTATTTTTGCACTTATTCAAGGGCTTTTGAAATATCTTTGCAACTATCTTACAGAGTGGACAGGAAACACTATGTCCAACAATTTGAAGATTGATTTGTTTAAAAAGCTTACAGCTATGGATACTAAGTTTTATGATATCAACTCTTCCGGTTTGATTTTGAGCAGATTTTTATCTGATCCAGATCAGGCTTCAAAAAAACTTATTGAAACAATAAAAACTTTTATTTTATCTATATTTGAACTTGTTGCGCTTGTAGGTGTGCTGTTGTTTAACTCCTGGAAGCTTGCAATTATTGGTGTTGGGGTTATGGCAATTGCGATTACTCCGGTGACTCTTATCAGAAAGAAAATAAAAAAGGTTTCTAATGACACAATGGTTGTTGCAGGTGATATGACAACAAACTTTAATGAAACCTGTGCGGGGAATAAGATTGTTACTGCTTATAATTTACAAGAAAATCAGAACCATAAATTCGAAGGTCAGGTTAAGAAACAATTTAATCTTGCAATGTCTTTGACAAAACGTGTTGGCTGGATGTCACCTATTATGTATTTTATCTGTTCCATAGGGATTGCAATTGTAATGAATTATGGTAACAGTTTGATTCTGTCGGGAGAAATGACAGCAGGAAGTTTTGCTTCTTTTGTAACATCATTGTTGTTGCTTTATAAACCTACTAAAACCCTAGGATTAACTCTTACAAACTTGCAAGGAACATTTGTTTCTATGGCTCGAGTATTTGAGTTATTTGATTTGATGCCTGAGATTGAAAACAGACCTCACGCTTTGGAATTGAAAAAAGTTGGCGAAGTTGATTTTAACCACGTTACTTTCGAATATCAGAAAGATTTACCTGTATTAAAAGATTTTAATTTATCGGTTAAACCTAATGAAACTATTGCGCTTGTTGGTAATTCAGGCGGTGGTAAATCAACCGTGGTTAATTTGATACCAAGATTTTATGATGTAAAATACGGTTCAATAACGATTAACGGTATTGATATAAGAGAGTACGATATTGTTAGTTTAAGAAATTCAATATCATTTGTATTCCAGGATAATTACTTATTCTCCGGAACAATCAAAGATAATATTTTAATGGGCAAACCAAATGCTAGTGAAGAAGAAATTGTCAGCGCAGTTAAACTTGCTCATTTGGATGAATTTTTGGGGACTCTTCCTGATGGAATTGATACAGTTGTAGGTGAGCGTGGTGCTTCTTTATCAGGAGGACAAAGACAGCGTGTTGCAATTGCAAGGGCTTTGATTAAAAATTCGCCGATTGTAATATTGGATGAAGCAACATCTGCTCTTGATAATGAATCAGAAGCGATTGTTCAAAAAGCCTTAGATAATTTGATGCAAAACAGGACAGTTTTTGTTATTGCTCACAGGCTTTCAACAATACATAATGCAGATAGGATTGCGGTTCTTAATGAAGGTGAGCTCGTTGAGCTTGGAACCCATGATGAATTAATTAGCAAGCCTGATGGCAGATACAAATATTTATACGAAATGCAGTTCGCATAGGGGGAAGATAAAATGTACGGAATTATTTTAGCAGGAGGCTCCGGAAGCCGTCTATGGCCTCTATCTAGAGAATTATATCCAAAACAGCTTTTGAATATTCAGAATACTGAAAGCTTATTGCAAGCAACATTTCAGAGGCTTAGAGAGTGCATGCCTGCTGAAAATATTGTCAGTATGACCTGCGTGAAGAATTTTTCTAACGTGAAGTACCAGCTTTCTTCTTTAGCTGAGAATACAGTGGTTTTATCTGAACCAATTTCTAAAAATACAGCACCTGCAATTGTTTTAGGTTCTAAATTTATTGCAGAATCAACTAATAACGACCCTGTAATTCTTGTTGTACCGTCTGACCATACTATTAAAGATGTTGATGCATTTGTTAAGACTGTTAAAGAGGGTGAAAAATTAGCAGAGCAAGGCTATCTTGTAACTTTTGGCATCAAGCCTTCTTATCCGGAAACAGGATACGGTTATATTAATGCTGAAGGACATCGTGTTAATAAGTTTGTTGAAAAACCTGATACGGAATTGGCAGAGAAATATATCGAAGATGGTAATTATTATTGGAATAGCGGCATATTTATGTTCAAGGCTTCTGTTTTATTGGAAGAAGCTTCAAAATATGCTCCTGAAATTTATAATTTGCTTAAAAACTTTGATTTTATTAAGTCTAATGACATTCCATTTACAGAGTTTGATAAAATGCCTTCTATCTCAATAGATTACGCGATTATGGAAAAATCAGATAAAATTGCTTTTGTTCAATTACAAAGTGACTGGAATGATTTAGGAAGCTGGAAATCGATTTATGATGTAAGCAAAAAAGACGAGAATGGCAATGTTAAAATTGGGCATGTTCTTGACGAGGGTTCTAAAAACTCTTTTGTGTATTCGTCATCAAAGCTTGTAGCAACAATCGGTTTGGAAGATGTTGTTCTTGTTGAAACAGAAGATGCGATTTTGGCTTGCAAATCTGATAAAACACAAGAAGTTAAAAATGTTTATGAAACATTGAAAAAACAGAATGACAATACGCATCTTGTGCACAAGACTGTTTATAGACCTTGGGGTTATTATACTGTGCTTGCACAGGGTAACGGGTTTTTGAGTAAGATTATTCAGGTGAATCCGGGACAAAAGCTTTCTGTTCAATCGCACAATCACAGAAGTGAACACTGGGTTGTACTTGAGGGTACTGCAAAAGTCGTTTTGGAAGGAAAAGAGCTAATATTAAGCCCTGGTCACAGTGTGGATATTCCTGTTAAAGCAATTCACTCTTTGCAAAATCCTTATGAAACTAATCTTAAGATTATCGAAGCTCAAATGGGCGATTTGCTTATTGAAGAAGATATTATCAGATACGAAGATATGTACGGAAGGGTATAGAAATGGTTGTTTTTACTGATATTGACAGAGCTTCTGCTCTAAGAACTATTGATATTGAGATTAATGCAATTTCTGCATTAAAAGACTCTGTCGCATTGGAAAACCTTACAAATGCGCTTGATTTGATGCAAAATTCTACAGGAAGAATTATTATAACAGGCATGGGAAAATCGGGGCATATAGGTAAAAAAATCGCTGCTTCTCTTGCCTCGACAGGAACTCCTTCGTTTTTTGTTCATCCGGCAGAAGCAAGTCACGGTGATTTAGGGATGATTACTGAAAATGATGTTATTATTGCGATTTCAAATAGCGGTGAATCACGGGAATTGGTTGATATTGTTAATTATTGCAAGCGTTTTGGGATTAAAATGATTGCTATTACTAAAAATGCTAAAAGCTCTTTGGGTTCAGCTGCAGATATAGTATTAGAGCTGCCAAATGCGGAAGAAGCTTGTCCTTTGGGTTTAGCTCCAACAAGTTCTACTACGGCAACACTTGTTTTGGGTGATATTCTTACAACAGGATTGATTGAAAGAAAAGGTTTTTCTAAGGAAGATTTCAATGTGCGTCATCCGGGTGGTAAGTTAGGTTCAATTCTTAAACGTGTCGGTGATTTAATGCATACAGGTCAGGCTATGCCTATTTTAGACGAAAACTCAAATATGCAAGCCGTGCTTTTGGAAATGACTTCTAAATGTCTGGGCTGTGTAGGATTTATAAATCAAAAAGGTGAATTTACCGGAATGCTTACTGACGGTGATTTGAGAAGATGTCTATCTGCTTCTATTTTAGATGAGAAAGCTGTTAATCTGATGACGAAAAATCCGAGAACGGTTACTAAAGATATGATTTCAGCTGAAGCTTTAAAAATTATGCACGATAAAAAAATTACAAATATGTTTGTTGTTGAAGGCTCTCAGCCGATCGGAGTTATTCATATTCATGATTTGTTGAACAATGGCGTTGCTTAAAAATGAAACAACTGGAAGACTTCAAAGAAGATATTCATAAATGCTCAAAATGTGGGCTTTGTCAGGGCGAATGTCCGATTTATAAGATTACAGGCAATGATTGTACTGTTTCTCGTGGACATTTTGTAATGCTTGATGGCTTGCTTAAGGGCGATTTGAAGATGTCTAAAACCATTAATAATTACCTCGATTTGTGTTTGAAATGCGGAGCTTGTTCAAAATTCTGTCCTAGCGGAATTGATATTGTCGATATAATTGCAGCCGCAAAACATGAATATTTTAAAGCGCATAAAATAGAAAAATTCATTTCAATTTTTCAAAAAAAAATTGTTTTTAAGTTGATACCAAATTTTATAGCTTTATTCCGACACAAAACTAAGTCGAAAACATTTGATAAAAAGGTTTTGTATTTTGGAGGTTGCGGTTCTAAAATCAAGGGAGATAAGTCTGTTGTAAAACTTTTAAACAAGGCTGGTATAGAAGTGGTTAACCCGTACTTCTCGTGCTGTGGAATATCTTTGTTTATGCGTGGTGATTTGGATAGCTTTAACAATAGTATCAGTAACTATATCAATGTTTTAAAAAAATATGATATAAAGGAAGTTATAACAACTTGTGCAAGCTGTGAAAAGACGCTTAAAGATTATATTCGTTGGAATAATTCAGAATTTTTGAGAGAAGTAAGTGTCAAAAATATCTATGAATATTTAGCCGAGAATAGTTTTTCGCTTAAGAAACCTGTAAAAGTGACTTTCCATAAGCCTTGCAATATTAATAATTACCCCGAGATTGAGAAAATCTTGAAAAATACTGAAAACCTTGAATATGTTGAGATGAAAGATTTTGATAAATGCTGCGGTTTAAGTGTTTTAACCAAGTTTAAAAAATATAAAATAACATCAAAAATATTTTCCCAAAAACGAAAGAATATTAAATCAACAGGTGTAAAATATGTTTTAACTTCTTGCCTTGGATGCGAAGCTGCTCTTAAGCTATATTCATTCGGTGCATACAAAGTGTGCGACTTGGTCGATTTTATATCAGATAGAATATAAGTGAATAGACCAAATGGTCTATATGAATTTCAATCCCCTGATTGATGTCTCAGGCATGCCGAGCATGTACACTATTATCAAGGGAGAGAGAGTTTTATGAAAAGAGTATTGTTGTTATTAACAATGGTAGTATCTATGTTGTCGGTTATGGCTGATGAAAATGTGCTTCAATCTATTGAGATTGAGCCTGTTAAGGATACTTATAATATAGTTTTGGTATCAGATAAAGCTGTTGATGTAAAAAAACTTGTTCAGGCTTCTAATAAAATAACTTTGAATATGAAAGATATTAGAGCATCTAAAACATTAAACACTGTTTATAATAACGTTGAAAATGTTGATACGGTAATGGTTGAGCCTCAAGGCAACGGTATAAGCATCTTTTTCCAAGCAGAAAACGCTTCAGCTGCTACTGTAACATTTGATGCGCTTACTCCAACAGCTCCTGTTGCAGCAAGTAATACAAAAAATCTTAAGTTGAATAATCCGATTGAAAGCTATGCGCCAATCTACACAGAAGATTTGGAGAACGCAAAAACTTCAAAATTGTTTGATAAACTAAAATCTTCTTCTACGGTAGCAGACATCAAAGACTCAATTGATGAAGATACAGCTTCTGATTTTGGTCAAAAAGCTTTCTCATTTGGTCTGCTTGCCCTTCTTGGATTTGGAGTAATAAGATTGTTCAAACGCAAAGAGCCAGAAATGAAAATTGGTTTGAGCCAATCTCTTAACGAAAGAGAAATTAATATGTACAGAGGTGCTCAGCCTATTCAACAAACTTATCCTGCTGTTGAAAAACCATTTACTACTGTTAACTACGGCTTGAACGCTTATCAAAAAGAAAATCGCAATCCTTACGAAACAGAACCAATGACTATTCATAATCCAAGATTGAGAAATTACGTAACACCACAGGCTCAAAATACGGTTGCTACAAGACCTGTTCAGTCACAGCCGGTTGCAGTTCAGGCACCTTCTGTTAAGAAATTGACAACACCGGTTAATAATGCGCCTGTTAATCAATCAAATCCTAATGTCGATAACTTGAAATTCTTGGAATCTATGACTGCAATCTATGAAAAAAGCGGACGTCATGATTTAGCTAGAGGATTAAGAGCTAGTTTAAACAAAAATAATATTAACTAAAAACAACAATCTTTTTATAAAACTATACTATTTTAAAGGGTGTGAGAAATCACACCCCTTATTTTTTATTTTTGATACTTTAAAAATGTTTGAACTTTTGTTTGCATCATTTCTTCTGTAATCAACCATTTCCCATCAGGTTGTTTCTTTACAATCATATAGGTTTTTAGTTTGTATGTTTCATTAGAGGGCTGTCTTAAAGAAGAAACCTTGTAAGCTCCGTTTGGCATTGCTGTTGCCGAAATATTTGAGTAATTATTTTTGTAATTCTTTAATTTCGCTCCGGCTTGTCCGATTTTCATTTGTTTAATATAAGTTGCTGTATCTGTAGAAACATCAACTAATGTTCCATCGGGTTTTATAACTTGTCTGATAATTTTAGCGCTTGGAGAGTACATTGCAGCCACTGATGCGTCATAGCTGTTTGCTGCTTTTACGTAGTTGTTAAAAAAGTTTAACGCGTCCTGCTTATCATCAGCAAATGCTGAAAGCGTAACTAAAGCCGCTGTCATAATTGTTAATATAGTTTTTTTCATTTTATGCTCCTTATATATTCGGCAAATCGCCTTTTACCTCGGCGATTTCGTTGCTGTCAAGTCCAAAGACCTTGTGAAGTGCTTCGACTGCGTCATTTGCGCGTGATTGCTCAACCAGACAACTGATTTTGATTTCACTTGTAGAAATCATTTTAATATTAATATCTAAGCTTGCTAATGTTCTGAACATTTTTGCTGCAATCCCTGGATGGTCAATCATACCAGCGCCTACAATGGATATTTTTGCAATTTTATCATCAATAAAAATATTGCCGAAACTCAATTTAGATTTTACTTTTTCTAAGATTTCTTTTGTTTTGTCTAAATCAGTCTTATCGATTGTAAAAGCGATATCATTTGTGTTTAAAGCTTTTCTTGCATAAGATTGTATAATCATATCAACAGAAACATTTTCTTCTGCCAATCCGTCAAAAAGAACTGCTGCTGTACCAGGGCTGTCCGGCACATCGCAAACAACGACTCTTAATTGTGATAAATCTGACGCAACGCCTGTTACAGGTCTATGTAATTCCATTTTATCAACTCCTAATATTAAGGTTCCTAAATTTTCGAGTTTAAAAGTACTTCTTACTCTTACCGGTGTGTTATATCTTGCAGCGGTCTCAACTGCTCTCGGATGAAGCACATTTGCTCCGACCCTTGCGAGTTCAAGCATTTCTTCATAAGAAATTTGTTCCAATCTTGAAGCACAAGGTACAATTCTTGGGTCGGTTGTATACACACCTTCAACATCTGTATAAATATCGCAGCGTTTAGCGCTCAATGCTCCTGCAATAGCTACTGCAGAAGTATCAGAACCGCCTCTTCCAAGAGTAGTGATTTCAAAATCATCTGTAATACCTTGGAAACCGGCAATTACAACAACTTCTCCTGAGTCAAGGTGCTGTTTGATTTTTTCTGTTTTAATCTCGAGAATACGAGCTTTTGAATGGACGTTTTCTGTAATAATACCTACTTGCATTGCGTTCATACTAACAGCTTTACATCCTTGCGCCTGAAGTGCCATAGCCAAAAGTGCAATAGAAACTCCCTCTCCGGTCGATAGAAGCATGTCCATTTCTCTGGATGATGGATTTGGGGAAATTTCTTTTGCTAATTTTGTAAGAATATCTGTCGTATGTCCCATTGCAGAAACTACTACAACTACGTCATTACCAAGATTTTTTTCTCTAATAACGGCTTTCGCTACATTTTTGATTTTATCTGTATCAGCAACGGAAGTACCGCCAAATTTTTGAACAATTATATTTTTCATTTATTCGTCCTTAACCGCTCCTATACATTATATATAAAATAACGCTAAAAACAAAATAATGTTCACAAAACTTTTTGTAAACATTTGTGAACAAACTAGCAAAAAAAGTTTTCAGGTGTTTTAAAATCGTTACATAGCTAGAAATATATTTATAAAAAGGAGTATACTACGTATGAAAATCAGTGCAATTGACATGTTATTAAACAACAAAAATCTTAAATTCAAAGGAGATGAAACTGACTCCGCATCATTAACAACTGCTTTAGCGGAAGCACCGGAACAAGAAGACAGTATGAGTGCTTTAAACGCTCAATCAATGAATAATATCGCATTCCAAGGTGTGAATATGGCAGGACTTAAGAAAATGGGACTTAATGCTATGGTTGCATTAACTTTATTAGGCGGTGCTGCTTCAGTACAATCTTGTCAGGATGAACCGGGCGGAAATACATATATCTATGATAATACAAAGGTTACTACTAATATTACAGTTAATATTTATATGACTGATGAAGAATTAGTAAAAGCTGTTTTAGAAGAAATCAAAGCTCTTAGAGAAGAACAAAAAAATCAAACAGAAATTAATAAAGCTATCCTTGCGGAACTTATCAAACAAGGTATCAGCTTAGATAGAATTCTTAAATTATTAGAAGATATGAACATGACTGCTCAAGATATCTTCAATATGTTAAAAGAAAATACAGAAAAACAAGATGAAATCTTGAATGAAATGTCAAAAGGTAATGAAGAAATTAAAGCTCTTCTAACTCAAATCCTAAATGCTATTAATAATGGTAATAGTTTAAGCGCTGAAAATAATAAATTGTTAACTATGATTCTTGTTCAATTAGGACAAGCTGATAAAAATGACCAAACACTTTTTGAATTATTAAATAAAATTTTGGAAAAAGTTACTGAAAGTATTCAAACAAATAAAGTTATTGCTGCTAAACAACAAATGTTGCTACAAGCAATTTTAGGAAAGTTGAATGCATTAGATGACCATATGAAACAAGGTATTCTAGCTCTTCTTAACAAAATTGATTCAATCAGTGAAAAGAATATTGAATTATTAACAAAAATCTTTAATTCAATTGAAACCGGAAAAGAAGATGATGGAAAAACTAATGAAATTTTATTAGCTATATTAAATAAACTTCAAGAAAGTATTGACCAAAATCAGGAAATGACAGAAAAAACTCACGAAATGTTATTTATGATTATGGATAAGATTTCTCTTCTAAATGACGATATGAAACAAGGTGTTCTTGCTTTACTTGGTAAAATTGATACAGTAAGCGAAAAGAACCTTACATTATTAACAAAAATCTTTAATTCGGTTAATGAAAACAACAAAAATGATGAAAAAACTCAAGAATTGTTACTTGCAATTTATGACAGAATTAAAGAAAGTATTGAACAAAATCATGACATGACAGAAAAGACTCATGAACTTATGTATATGATTATGGATAAGATTGATAACTTAGATAGCAATATGAAGAGCGGTATTCTTGCAATACTTAAACAAATTGATACTGCAAGTCAGGCTAACATTGACCTTCTAATTAAATTAGTTATTAAGATTGATGCAATAGGCAGCAATGACAATGAATCTGCTAAGGTATTGAATGCAATTCTTGAAAAAATTGAAGCATCAATTCAACAAAATAAAGAAATGGATTCAAAAACACACGCATTATTACAAAGCATTCTTGATAATGTTCAAAACTTCAATGGTGATTTAAAGGCAGCAGTTGAAGCATTATTAGCTAAAATGGATCAAATGTCTACAGAAAACAAAACATTCTTCAATGATGTTCTAAATAAACTTGATAATATGGATAACAATGCTAAGGCTGGTTTAGCAATGCTTATCAAACAAATGGCTGAAAATAATACACTTAATGAAATGCAGCTTGATAAACTTAAAGTTATTATTGATAAACTGGATACAGCTCACGAAGATGATCTTAAATTCCACAATCAATCAATTGCTTTATTATCAGAACTATTAAGCAAAATTGATAAATTAGGTGATAAAGCGGATTCAATCCTTGATGCAATCGGAAATATTAGTTTAGATGTGAATGTAGATTTATCAGCAATTGAAAAGATGTTAGCAGATATTCTTGCTCAATCTCAGGCTAATGGCGATGTTTTGACAAGCATTGAAAGTAAATTGAATCTTGTAGCAATTACTTTAGAAGGTATTAAAACTCAAATTGAGATAAATGGTGGTGACAACAAGGCTATTTTGAAAAAATTAGATGAAATCCTTGCTAAGATTCCTGAAAAATGCAATTGTGATAAAGATTTAAAAGTTATTATTGAAATCTTGAAGAAAATTGCAGTAGAAGTTGGAAAAGGTAATAACCACGAAGGAATTCTTGATGACCTTGAAGATTTATTTAATTAATCAGTTGAAAGGAAAAGGTCGGCTTATTAAGCCGACCTTTTTTATTTGCGAGTGATGAGATTTGAGTAGTTCTCATCTTTTTATGTAGCAATAATTTCTCGCAAATATTATTTGATTTTTTTCTCAAGTTCTTCAATACGTTTTTCAAGTTCCTTGATTTTCTTTTCCTGAGCAGTTGTTCTGATATCAAGCTCTTTTACTGCATTGATTACTGTGTAGAACATGTCTTCCATTCTTATTCTCAAGAAACCGTCTTCACCT
>CAKNXK010000004.1 GCA_932182025.1 uncultured Candidatus Melainabacteria bacterium | reverse complement strand
TCCTCTTCAAGAAGCTCTTCTGTCGTTTTACTACTTGAACGCCAACGGAGTTTTCCGTTGGCGTTCGTGTATTGATGAGTATTTGGTGAATTTGTTAAGTCTTCATCTTTTGGGATTCCTATCGTATTATACTGATAAGACAACGGTAACTCATTATCAAACAAATCCTGTACCGTCATTCCCAATATATCATTGTGAGAATAGATATCTCTATTACCCAATTCAAAGTTGTAATAATTCTTGTATTTCATTGCTTAACCTCGCATTCCTGACAATATATTTTGTAAAAGATCTCCATTTGCTTTTCGGTTCATAAATTGTTTTAATAAAACCATTCGTTTTTGAGCATTTTCATCACCTTCTGCAACAGAACCTAATAACTGCATTGCATCCGGCTGCTCCTGAGGAAATTGTGGAAGTTCAACTCCGGTATTCATTTGTGCCTGCTCTTGTGCTAAAAAACGTTCCGGATTATCAACACCTTTTTGCTCAAAATACCACAAGAAGATTTCTTCCAAATTCAATTTCAATTTCTGCGCAAATTTCTCAACAGCGGTTACCAACATATCTGCCTGCTCTGATTTCAAGGTCGTATTTGATGAGTCTGAATATGTGTATTTATACTCTGCCTGTCTGATTTCATCATCAATTGAAATTGTTTCAGGCTGGTTTTCCTTATTAATAAAAACCGTTTCAACACCGGATTTAAAATCCGCACAAAGTTTCGCAACCTTTTCAACATTTGGAAGTATAAAATCTTGATTAATTGTATCTACAAGCATTGAAAGTCGGGTCATTTGCCCTTGTGACTTAGTATTTATCTCGGTAGCGGTTTTAGTCCCTGTAGCCTCAACAGCACCAATCATATTTGGAAAGATTCCTGATACTTCTGCCATTAAATCATTTAAGAAAGAAATATCTTGTAAAAATACGGTTGGATTAAAGCTCATTTGTTGAAAAGCTGCTGTAGGACTCAAATTATCGCCATATTCAATTATTTTCCCGGGATAAAGTTCAATTTCATCCTCATCAAAAAACCCTTCCGGCGCTAAAAGCGGCGGATTTTCATTTAATGATTGTAAATTACAAGTTCTGTTCAACAAATCTTCTTGAAATAATGCCAAAGAAAGAACACAGTATAAAGGACTGATTCCGCGCTTTGTATCAGGATCACTAATAAAAGCTCCATAAGAGAATGGATTAATTATTCTTTCATTCTTGCCAAATTCTACAAGGAATTTTCTTCCAATAACAACTGCATGCCAGTTTTTAAGCAATGTACCATTAGGAAGTTTTAAATCACCCCAGTGTTCCAATACTTCGACTGTAGACCCGCTAACAATTTCATTTTCCACAGTATTAGAACCGGAAGCCTTGTTTACCATAGCCGTAATTGCTTCTTTTTGCTCATCATTTATTTCATAATACTGATTATTAATAATATCAGAAGGAGTTCTATAGCTTCTGTAAATTTTTGGACAACTGTCCCAATTATCAACTTGTGATGTGTCAAAAACCAAATCAGCAGGATTTACCGGATAAATATAAGGATTATCATAAATTTTTCTGGTATCTACCCAAAAGTTTTTACCTTGCTTGATTGCATCCATAATTTTTGGAAGCTTTGTGAAATCTTGAGAAAAAATATTCTGAAAAACTTCAATAGGACGGCGATATTCTTCGTAATTCTTTTTCCAAGCCGTAAAAGAAATCAATTCTCCAAAAAGTAAAGCATTATCAATAACTTTGTCACAGGTTTTCTGAAAATCCATTTTTTCAAAGATGTCGACAAGCATTGCTTTTTGTTTGTTTGACATGTTGTTTGAGTCTCTGTTTTCACCTGATACATCAAACATTGAATTAACATTTGCATAAGTATTTCTCCATATAAAAGCTTTTAGTGTTTGATAGAACATAAATGTTTTGCACATTTTAACTTTGGCTTTCCATTTTTGAGTCTTGTTTGTTAAAGACTTGAAATCATTTTTAAAAAATATTTCATTAGCAAGATCCGAAGCCATTTTCAAATTGACAGCCCTCTTTGAATTAAGCTCTGCGAAGGTTGAAGAAATGTCTTTGACTAATTTTACCTCTTCTTCCTTCGTTAACTTTTTTGTTGAACTATCTTTTTCAATAATGTACTCAAATGACATATAAAATTCCTTTCCGGGCGAAGCCCTGTTTTATTCTTTCATAACAAAAATCGCACTATATCAGATGCGATTTAAAACAAATAACTAACAAAAAAAATTTTTAGCGATTTTAATATATTCGTAGATAAGGAATTAATTTATGAGAATACAACAAATCGCTATTTTACCAAAATATAATTACAATGAGCAAAAACCGGTTAATATACCTTTTGAAGCAAGAGTTGATAAAGGTCTTAGTCGTTTTTATGACGCAAATGCATCCAGAATGCCAATTACCGTAAAAACATATATCGAAACTATTTCTGACAAAACATTGCAAACGCCTCTTAATGCGCAGGAAAACGCTTTTGCAGGATTAATCGGACTTACAAGCGTGGTTTCCGTACAACAGGCATTTCCTCAAGAAGAATTATTTTCTGAGCTAAAGGAAGCAGATGAAAGCAAAGCGACAAGAGGCATTCTTGGTGTATATAGAGAAAACAAAGAGCTTCTAAATATTTGCGAACAGGGCATCTTGAATAACAATGAAAACTTTACACTTTGGCTTCTTAAAAAAATATTTCTTGAAAGTAAAACTCTGGATGAAATTAATCAAGATTTAGAAAAAGATATCAATCCTGAGTTCAAATCAATGTATGACGCAAAAGAAGACGGACAATTAGTCCACTCCAGCACACTTAAAGCATTAGGAATAAAACTTCCTGAAGCAGAATATATGCAGTCACTAAGATATACCCGCCTCGGCTATTCTGATATGATTGGTGAAAAAATTTCAATAGCCGGCAGAAACTTCTGGGATTCAATGCCGATTGAAGAACGTACTGCAAGAAACAAGAAAAGTGTTGAACGCTTTGAAACCTGGTGGAACTCAATGACCAGAAGTGAAAAATTAGATTTGATTGCAGAACAAGCAACCGAACTTGAAATGCTTGAAAAATTCAACAATTCTGATATTGGTAAAACACGAAAAGCAAAATCTGCACAAAAATCGGAAAAAACTACCCCGAAAGAAAAACGAGAAAAATTACCGACAAGCTTAAGCAGAGATGATTTGTTTAAAATATGGGCTGGCAACAACCTGAAATTATTTATTGAAAGCTTAACCGAATTTGACAAACGCAGAATAGAAATGAAACGCGAACAAAAGCGCGCTGAATGGTGGAATTCTATGTCTGCAAAAGAACGTACAGAATATATTAATGGTTTAAAAGCAGCTTCTGAACCAATCCGCTATGCAATGATTGATGCTTGGAATAAAAACCCGGATATACTTGCAGCTCTCTCCATTGCAATGAAAAAAGGACACATTGAAAAACCTGTTGATGCTATCTATGGAACAGAACAATTCAATGAGCATTTATCTCAAATAATGAGTGATTTTTGGACAAATAACCCTGAATTTGCAGAACGATGGGGTATTGCAATTCATGAGGCACATGACAAAGTCAAAGACGCTGTTGAAAACGGCAGATTTGATAACCTTAAACGAGATATAATGAAAGCTCGTGCACAAAGAGAAAAAGAAGTTAATGAAAAAGTTAAAAAGCATAAAGAAATTTTTACGGAAGAAGAATTCCACAACTTCCCTGAATATTTGCAAACTTTTATCAATGCTTATCTTAATCAGGGTGAACAAGCTATTAAGCTGTTACCAGTAGAATATATGAGAGATTTTTTCAATACCGCTTTGGTTGATTTAACAGAAGATCAAGTTATTTCTTGGACAAAAGCTATTAATAGAGAATCAATGAGTGCAGAAGATTATATTAATATAAATAGAATCAACGATACTGAACGTCCTACTGCTGCAAGAATGAACAGAGCACTTGAAGCAGCACTTGCGGATGTATTATATGACTGTACTGATGATGCCCGCGTGTATATAATGTCACAAGCAGATTGCAAAATGGCACTAAATCAAATCGATAAAGGATATCCTTATATTGCTATAGGTTCCTTAAAACTACAAAAAGAAATTAATATGCCTATTCAGCATAGAAATATTAATCCGGAAACAATCAGCAAACTTTATAAACAATACAGAGAAAAAATTTCTAGTGAAGAAGCAGAATGGATTGTAGAACAGTATTTTAAATTTGATAAAACTCAATTCAGAAATTCTACAGAATATGAAAACACAAAAGATGAACTAATAAATTACATTATGCTTTATGGAAGAAGCTGCGAGATTCTTTTTGACATAAAAAACAACCATTCAATACAGGCTAAAAAAGCTTTTGCAGAAAAATTCCTATACAATTTACCTGATGAATTCCCTAGAGAAAAAATTGATTTATTAGTAAAAACCAGCTTAGATTTTGAAAGAGAAAACAAACTTTTAAATATCAACAATAAACTAAAAAACAAATACAACTTTTTACCTGAACCAATTTTTGAAACCTTTATTATTGAAACAAACAGACTTCTAAGAAACTATCATGAGATTGATTTAAAAAGTTTTGAAGAAAAGTTCTGTCAACGTATAAAATCATCAAAAGAACCGGTTGAAAACAGCATGTACATTGAAAGAATGTTTTTAACCGACTTCAATTCCTTTGCATTCTTAAGCATAGAACAAACTCTTGCAGATACACTGTATAAAGCAACAGGAGAACCTAAGGTTTATGCTCTTACATTGGAAGAATTATTAGAAACAATAGAAAGAGTCAACTCAATCAAAAAATATCGCAATGAAAAAATTGAAATTAATTCAATACTATTAAACGAAATTTTCACAATTAATCCTAAATTCAGAGCAAATTTATATAATAGTGATAAAACAAGCCGAGAATATAATAATGAAATAATCAATTACTATTCAGACAGCTTATATCAAAACGAAGAGCCAAAGGAAGAAGAAGTTTTGTTTATATTAAACCCGAATGAAGACAAACCTGAAATAGACCAATACACAAATATCAGGATAAAAAACGCTAAACTATTCCAACGATGATTTATAAACAAAAAGCTTATCTTTAACACGCTTAAACCCGCATTTTAGTAAACAAAGAGCAGAAGCTCTGTTTTGAGCTTCTGCATAAATATCTGATACAAACCATGTTAAAGAAATTGATAAACATTGAACAGTTAGATTATGGCGTTTTCTATAAGAAAAGCCGTTTAAAAACAATCTGTCATTATCCATAAAGTAGTATATTGCACCAATCAAACTACTGTCATTAATAAACATATAGAATAGAGTATTATCGCGTATAAACTCAAAAGAATTGGTATCACAAATTGCATCCTGATTTTGTTCATAAAGAATTTTTAGTTCTTTTTCATATTGTTTAAATTCAGGATTTAAAGGAATAAGCACTTTTATCATAAAAACCTCCAATAAAAAGCAGGTGCACTATTTGTACACCTGCAAAATACTATGAAAAAAATCTACTATAACGAATTAATTTGTTCTTTTATAAACTTATTATCAGGAGCAAGCCTTAGTGCAAAATTTGCGAAATCTTTTGCATTTTGTAAATACTTGGCATTGCCTGTTTTTTTATACAAACATTCTTCTGTATAAGAGAAATACAAATAAGCAATCGGATTATTTTTATCTAAATCTAATAACTTACCCCAATATTCTTCAGCCATTTTAAAATCGCCTTGTAAATATGCTTTATATGCATATCTTGTAAACATATCACTTACACGTTCATTTTTATAAGATGTATCGACAGTTTTACCCGGCGTTTTTGGAATAACAATAGATTTTCTGTCTGAAGAAAGGTTTGGATAAATAACATTAGATTTATACATATTATAAGTACCTTGTTTATGCCATTCATCTTCCAAAAAGTATTTTCTTGAATCTTCATAGTTTTCTAATCTATGTTGAGCATTTGGATGGGTATCATGGAACTCTGAACCATCATCAAAAGTGTTCAAAAATGAAATCAGATCTTTTGCATTGTTCAAGTTATAATTAGCTCTGGCAGCCAAAATAGCACCAGTTGCGTCAGCTGCATATTCCATTTTTTTAGAATCTGATATATAACGTCTCTTTGCAATAATATAAGCTAACGGAGTTTCTTGATTATTACATCTGTTTATTCGTCTGATATGCTGTGATTTTCTTGCATTATGCCCTAATACTGAATGTGCGATTTCATGTCCGATTATCAAAGCCAAAGCATCTTCATTTGTTGAAAAAGTATCAAAAGCACCGGTATTAATTGTAATACTATTCATTTCAGATGAATAAGCATTAAATGAAGTATCTCTTAATACCGTAATTTTCCAGTTAATATAATCAAGATTATTAGCACGAATTATACGTTCTGCAACTCTGTATATTTTATAAAAATCTTCCCCGTAAGCTTGTGCATTATAATTATCAACTTTTTTTCCGCAAAGAGAAGTTTTTATTTGCATATACTTAAGACTATCTTCTGCATTTTTCGCTTTTAGTTTTTCCGGACTAACATACTCGTAACCTTTAAGTTTGATAAGCTTTGGGTCTTTAATGTCAAACCCTAATTCAACATTATTCTTTTTTGAATAGTCCGCAAAATACTTGTCAGTTGCATCATATTTCTGAGCTTTTTTCAGTTCCTTTAACTGAATTTTTGCATAATCTTTAGCATCACAAGTTGAATTAAACACTAAACAGACCGCAAGCAACATTAAAATCTTTTTCATACATTCTCCTTTTTAATATATTAAGGATAACATTATATAAATATTTTTTCAACTAAATTTTACTTTCATTTATACCTTCAATAATATTTATCTTAGGAGAAGTATCTTCAAACTCCTTATCATCCAATCCCAGTGCTAAACGCTGACCTTTTTGAACTTTGGTAACAGAAGAGATTAAAAAATCCAAAACCGCAATAGAATTTTTCGACATTTCTAAGAATTCTATATCAGCCCTTGTAAGTTCTCGAGAGTATTCTTCAAGAATAAATCCCAAAATATTAAAAACTTTGTCATAAAATTCAATATGCTTTTTATTAACATCATGTTTATTTAGTTTTTTTACCATAAAATTTCCTTTAAAAAAAATAGGGCGCCAAGGAGTAGGTTGGGTAAAATATCCCAGAGAGAAAGGTGAAACATAAAAGCGCCCCTTAAAATAGATGAAATAGAGATTTTTAATTTGTTATTTTTATTAATTCTTTGTTTCCATAAAAATCACAGGCATACTGCTTCACCCTTTCTTGCCCCTGAATTTTTACAGACTTATTTAAACCATACTTCCAGCCAAACGGTTTAGACTTAAAACGTTGATAATTGCACTGTTTCATTGAATATAATATTTCATCTTTATATTTCATAGCCAAATCATTGGCTTGAATTCCTATTTTATAATCACGTATAATTCCGCCGTCAAAACGAATTTCAGCAAGCTCTGCAACAGGTTTGTGACAAATAGGACAAAATCCTATAGAAAGCTTTCTTGAAACATAAAGATTTGTTTCTTTTAAATAATAAATATCATCAGCTTTAAACTGACAGCAATGACGCATAAGACCTCCAGCTTAAATTTGCATACTTATTAAACCTGTAAGTATACAAGTAATAAGCAATATGACTCCCTCATACTTTTTGGGGTGATTTCTCCTACGCAGCTAAGTGGGTAAACTTTGTTTTGAAATCAAGTACAAGGTTATAATAACATTTTTTCTTAAACGCTTCCACTTTGTAACAACTTTTTTACATCTTAACCCAAGATATACTACCCATAATATTTTTGCGATAAAATTATTACTGGAAGCGAGGGAGTAAAATGAAAGCAATTGTTTTTGATAAAGAGTTAAAATTAGATAATAATTACCCAAAACCTGCGCCGCAAAAAGGCGAAGCGCTTATCCGCGTAACTTTAGCTGGTATCTGTAATACTGATTACGAAATCACAAAAGGATATATGGGATATGTCGGCGTTCTAGGTCACGAATTTGTTGGTGTTGTAGAAGAAGTGAACGGAGATGACAAGTCACTTGTAGGCAAACGCGTTGTTGCAGAAATAAGCTACGGCTGCGAAGATCCTAACTGCGAATGGTGTGCGAAAAAGAATTACCGCCACTGCCCTAACAGACATACCATAGGCATCTGGAAAAAAGACGGCTGTATGGCTGAATACATAACTGTTCCTACAAACATTCTTTTTGAAGTTCCTGAAAACGTAACAGATGAACAGGCAGTTTTTGTTGAACCACTTGCTGCTGCTTGCGAAATCCTTGAACAACTGCATATTGAACCAATGTCTAAGATAGTTGTTTTAGGAGACGGCAAACTAGGATTAACAACAGCACTAACTCTCAATGCTCATAACCTTGATGTTCTTTTGGTCGGCAAACACCAAAACAAACTTGATATTGCTAAAGCTCAAGGGGTTAAAACAAAACTGCTTAATGAATTTAAAATAGAGAAAAAATACGATATCGTTGTTGAAGCAACAGGCTCAGCATCAGGTTTTGAAACCTCTATGGCATTAACAAAACCTCGCGGGGTTCTTGTTCTAAAAAGCACAGTTGCTTCAGGCAAAGAACTTAATCTTGCTCCGATTGTTATTGATGAAATCACAGTTCTGGGTTCTCGCTGCGGTCAGTTCCCACCTGCATTAAGACTACTAAAAAATAATAGAATAGACTTTACACCGTTTATTACAAAAACTTATTCAATTGATGATGCCCTGGAAGCTTTTGAAGCAAATAAGGCAAAAGAAAGCCTTAAAATTTTGATAAAAATATAGTATAATCTTCAAGTAAAGGAGACTCTATGGATAACATATGTAAAAACTGGACACAATGGTTGAAACAAAACAGATTTGCCGGTCAAACACCGGAAATGATTGAACAAACAACAAAATGGCTTGAAGCTGTTAGAGATGTTGTTCTTGTGTATGCAGAAATTAAACCATATGAAACGGTTATTGACATTGGAACCGGAACAGGTCTTCTTGCTTTTAAAGCTCTTGAAATGCAAGATTGCAAAGGCAAAATCATTTTTTCAGACAAATTTCAAGACTGCCTTGATGACTGTAAAAGAATCTTAGATGAATCCGGCGTCCGAGGCGGTTATGAAATGCTGCTTTCACCTTGCGAACATATTGCACTTCCTGAAAGCACAGTACATAAAGCACTTATGCGCTCTGTTTTAGTACATATTGTTAATAAACAACTTGCTATAAACGAAGTCTATAGAATACTTAAACCGGGCGGTAAATTCTGTGCATTCGAACCCGTTATTCGTTCAAATACAAGATACTGGGAAATTACAGACCCAATGTATATTGAAAAATATGAAGACTTTAAACGCATAGAAAACGAACTAATGGAAAATCCGCTTGATTCTCTTTGCAACTTTGACCAAGATACAATAAAAACAAACCTCGAAATTGCAGGTTTTTCTATCCCTGAAGTTAAGGTTCAAGAAGTACGCTCGAACTATATTGTCCAAGACGGAATGGTAGAACAATGGTTCAACAACCCTCCATCACCGGGACAAGCGTCTACAAAAGAACGTTATCTTAAGTATTTTGACGAAGTAACTGTTGACAAATACATGTCTGATGTACAGAATTATTTAACAAACAGAGAAATAAGTCTAAAATCAAATGCAGTATTTATTAACGCAACTAAATAGGGGAAATTAAATGGATAATAAACAAACGGCAATTATAATTCCGGCACGCTACGGTTCTTCAAGATTAGAAGGAAAACCATTATTAGAAGCTTGTGGAAAACCGATTATACAATGGGTTTGGGAGAAAGCAAAACAAACTCCGCTTGTTGATAGAGTAATCATTGCTACAGACGATGAAAGAATTTTTAATGCGTGCAAAAAATTTGGCGCAGAAGTTGAGATGACATCAACTGAACACAAAAGCGGAAGCGATAGAATTGCGGAAGTTGCACGTAAACACCCTGAAATTGGATATATTATTAATCTTCAAGGTGATGAACCGCTTATAGAACAAGCTAATATTGAACTTGTGATAAAAGGCGTAAAATTTGATGAAAAAGCTGATATATCAACTCTTGTAAGAGAAATTAAAGATGAGGATGAAGTAAATAATCCTAATCTTGTAAAATGCGTATTTGATTTTAATAACTACGCAATGTATTTTTCTCGCTCAAAAATTCCTTTTGAACGTAATATAGGCAAATCAAAATTCTACGGGCATTTAGGAATTTACGGATATAAAGCGGAAGCTTTATTCAAAATGACAGAATTAAGCCAAGCGCCTTATGAGATGGCAGAAAGCCTTGAACAATTAAGGGCATTACAAAACGGAATGAAAATCAAAGTTGCTATTGTTGAAAATGTTCCTGTAGGAATTGATACACAAGAAGATTTTGAGAAATTCAAAAAAATGGTGGAAGGGTAAATGAACCTAAAAACAGAAATTACCCGCATCCATTATAATAAAGATGCCAAAGGCTTTATTTTTAATCTGCTAAAATTTTGCTCTGTCTTTTATGGAATTGGAAGCAGTGCAAAGAATTTTTTATACGATAAAGGAATTCTAAAAGCAAAAAAAGTAGATGCTTATGTAATTTCTGTCGGCAATTTCACAACAGGCGGAGTCGGCAAAACTCCTGTTGTAGCAGAACTTGCAAGATACTTTGTTGATAAAGGCGAAAAAGTTGCAATTGTTTCTCGAGGCTACGGCGGAAAACTAGACAACAAAAAAGTAAACATAATCTCAGATGGAATTAACCTTTATCACAAAGCAGATATGGCAGGTGACGAGCCTTACTGGCTTGCTGTTAATCTTAATATGTGCGCAGTTTTAACCTGTTCAAACAGAGTTAAAGCCTGTGAACACGCTATAAAAGAACTTGGCGTAACAAAAATCATTCTTGATGACGGATTTCAACATAGAAAACTCTATCGTGATTTAAACCTTGTTCTTGTTGATTCTGAAAAAATGTTTGGTAACGAAAATCTGCTTCCTGCAGGACCTTTAAGAGAAGGAATTGAAGGATTCAAAAGAGTTGATAAACTTATTATTGTAAGTAAAAACACAGAGCACACAAAAGCAGAAAAACTTGCTAGAATTATGCAAAAGAAACAAGGAGTTGAAACCCTTGTATGTAAAATTGAGCCTGACTATGCATATAATATTATCTCAGGCGAACATCTTGAAAAAGGTTCTGAAATAACCGCACTCTCTGCAATCGGTCAGCCGGAACAGTTCTATAAGTTCTTAGAACCTGATTACAAAATCAAAGAAAAAATAACATTTGACGATCATCATCAATATACATTAACAGATGTTGAAAATATTGAAGGTAATATTGTCACCACAGAAAAAGATGCAGTAAAACTTGCTCTTCTTGGCAAATCCAATATCTACGCGCTTAAATTAAAAACAGTTCTTGATATCAATAAACTTTAAAAAAATAAAGCAGCCCATAAGCCGTGTTCTGTTTTTTTCACCCGACTTCCCAAATTATAGAAAAGCTATAAGTGAAAAGTGAATTACTTTTAATAATCATCTATCTGGTACTAAGATTGCTCTTAGTCTCTAGCGATTTTTCTGAGCATCGGCGGACACCTCAAGCGCTCAATTCAATCTTGCATCCGACCGGGGGTTGCCTAGCCGATACCTTCCGGTATCGCTGGTGAAGCTCTTAACTCACCGTTGCACCATCGCTCCTACCATAAAGGCGGTTAGCAGTATTGTTTCTGTGGTCCTATCCGCCAGCTCACGCTGCCCGGAGTTTCTCCGGCGGTCTGTCCTTGGATGCACGGACTTTCCTCACCCCGTAGGGCGCGATTATCCAGCTGCTTTATTTGAATATATTTTAACATAAAAAAGCGGGATTATCCCCCGCTTTTTTATTTCTTTTTTAAGAAACTACTTACCTAACTGGCTCATTACTTCATCAGCAAAGTTTTCGTTTTTCTTTTCAAGCCCTTCACCAAGAACATATCTATCAAATCTTACGATTGCAAATTTGCCTGAGATAAGTTGTTCGATTGTTTGGTCAGGGTTCTTAACGAATGGTTGTTCAACTAAACATTTTTGAGCCATTAATTTGTTAACACGTCCTTCAACAATTTTAGCTCTGATTTGTTCAGGTTTGTTAGCAAGATCTTCTTTACCCATTTCGATTCTTGTTTCTTCTTCAATTACAGAAGCAGGAATATCTTTTCTTGAAACAAATTCAGGAGCAGAAGAAGCGATGTGTAAGCAAACATCTTTTGCAAGAGCTTCATCTTTAGCATCTGTTTCAAGAAGAACACCGATTTTACCATTGTGGATATAAGTAGCAGCATTGCCTTCATATCTAACAAATCTTCTAACAGTAATTTTTTCACCGATTGAAGCGATTTTTTCTTTAAGAACTTCTTCAATTGTTTTACCACATTTAGGGCAAGTAGCAGCAAGAAGAGCTTCAACGTTTGCTGGATTTGATTCTGCAACAAATTGAGCAAGATTGTTAGTTAATTCGATGAATTCTTCGTTTTTAGCAACGAAGTCAGTTTCACAGTTAACTTCAATCATAGCACCGCAGGTATCAGAAACGAAAGAACCAATTCTACCTTCAGCAGCGATTCTGCCCATTTTCTTATCAGCAGAAGCAATACCTTTTTGACGAAGAACTTCCATAGCTTTTTCCATATCGCCATCAACTTCAACTAAAGCTTTTTTAGCATCCATCATACCAGCGCCGGTTTTATCACGAAGTTCTTTTACCATTGTAGCTGTAATATTCATAATTATTAATCTCCTTATTTAAAACAAGGGGCTAACTTGCCCCTTGTACCTTAATTTTTCCTATACAGAAGCAACTTCAACACCGGCATCAGCAGCAGAAACCGCTTCTACTTTTGATTTAGCGTTAGCGTTGTTTTCTTTAAGTTGTTTACCTTCAAGAACTGCATCAGCAAGTTTTGAAGTGATTAATTTGATTGAACGGATAGCATCATCGTTACCAGGGATAACGAAGTTGATACCGTCCGGATTAGCATTTGTATCAGCTAAACAAATAACAGGAATGTTTAGTTTGTTAGCTTCAGCAATAGCGATATCTTCTTTAGCTTGGTCTACAACGAAAATAATATCAGGTAAACCGCGCATTTCTTTAATACCGCCTAAAGTTTTGCTTAATTTAGCAAGCTGTCTGTTAAGTTGAGCTTGTTCTTTTTTAGGTAATTTTTCAGCGTGACCTGAAGCGATAAAATCTTCAAGTTCTCTTAATTTGTTAACTCTGCCTCTGATAGTTTCAAAGTTAGTTAACATACCGCCTAACCATCTTCTGTTGATATAATAAGCGCCTGATCTGTTAGCTTCTTCAGCTACAACTTCTGCAGCTTGTTTTTTAGTACCAACGAAAAGAACGTTACGTCCTTTTGCAGCGTATTCTCTAACAGCTTCATAAGCAGCGTCTAACAATTCAGTTGTTTTTCTCAAATCAAGAATATAGATACCATTTCTAGCCCCATAAATGTATTGTTTCATTTTTGGGTTCCAGTGTTGAGTTTGGTGTCCGAAGTGAACGCCTGCTTCTAAAAGTTCAATAAGTGATGCTACTGACATCTTTGTGTCTCCTTTTGTTTTAACTTGTTTTACTACGGGCTAACCGCTCCATCGGGGCAAATAGAACTCGTCGGATGTTCCGCTACTAGTCTATATCCCAACTAGGGTTATACCTATCGAGCTAGTGTAACCATTATAATCGTATTATAAACATGTTTTTCAGGCAAGCATTTTCGCCTCCAGCCTTTACAAATATTAAAAAAGGGCGGTTTGGATAAACCCAAACCGCCCTTAAAAAGTTTAATGTTTCTAGAACATCAAGCCAGCTTCTCTCGCTGCATCTGCAAGAGCTGCAACTCTACCGTGGTATAAGAAACCGCCTCTGTCGAATACAACACATTCAACGCCTTTAGCCAATGCTTTCTTAGCGATAGCTTCACCAACAACCTTAGCAGCTTCGATGTTACCACCGTGAGCTAGTTTTTCTTTAAGGTCTTTGTCAACAGAAGATGCTGAACATACTGTTACGTGTTTTTCATCATCAATAAGTTGAGCGTAGATGTGTTTTGTACTTCTATAAACTGCCAATCTAGGGAATTCAGTTGTACCAGACAACTTAACTCTGATTGATTGGTGTCTTTTTTGAACTTTTGGTTTTCTAATTTCTTGTTTAATCATTTTTTTCACCATTCTGCCCTATATAAATTAGCTACTACAAGCCAATCGTCTAGAGCTTTTTCCTTTCTTACTGCTTTAACGGGCGTTAACCCTTCACATGTAATATACTTGTAGTCTGTTCAGAAGGCGGGTTTGCAGCTTACAAAACAAGTTAGTAATCTCACTAAACCAGCCGTCCAAATATCTACGTGCGTAGCACTATTTTTTACCAGCTTTACCAGCTTTACGTCTGATGTATTCACCTTCGTACTTAACACCTTTTCCTTTGTAAACTTCAGGAGGTCTTTTTCCTCTGATGAATGCTGCAACGTCACCAACTGTTTGTTTGTTAGTACCTTTTACAGAAATCTTAGTGTTAGCTTCAACACTAATTGTGATACCTGCAGGAGGAACAACTAAAACAGGGTGTGAATAACCTAAAGCCATGTTCAAATTAGAACCTTCCATGTTAGCACGGTAACCAACACCAACGATTTCTAATTTCTTTTCAAATCCTTCGTGAACACCTTTTACTGCGTTAGCAATAAGAGTTCTGAATAAACCGTGCAAAGCACCTGTTTTTCTATCATCAGAATTTGGTTCTACTAAGATATGATTATCTGCAACAGAAACTTTTACTTCGCTTCTGAATTCAACTGATTCAGTACCTTTAGGTCCTTTTACTGTAATAACATTACCTTCGATTTTAACTTCAACACCTGAAGGAATTTCGATAGGTTTTTTACCAATACGTGACATAATTTTCTCCTTTTAGATTGTGTAATAACACGCTTTTCTGTCAATTGTGCGTGCTTAAAAAATTAATAGATGTAGCAAAGAACTTCGCCGCCAAGGTTTTCTTTTCTTGCCTTACGGTCAGTTAAAAGACCTTTGCTAGTTGAAACAACTGCAACACCTAAACCGCCTAATACTTGTGGCAAGTTTTTAGCTTTTGAGTAGCTTCTCAAACCTGGTTTTGAAACTCTTTGAAGTTTTGAAATAACAGGTTTGTGTTGTTCATCATACTTAAGCTCAATAGAAAGTGTTTTAAAATTTCCTTCAGCTTTTTCTGAATAATCAGTAATAAAACCTTCTGATTTAAGCAATTTAGCCAAAGCAACTTTTAGCTTAGAAGATGGCATTTCTACTGATGGGTGAGAAACTGCGTTTGCGTTTCTGATTCTAGTTAGCATATCTGCTATTGGATCTGTATTCATTTTTACATCCTTTTCATTGTGGGTGTAGTATAAGTTCCCTGCATATAACACAAGCCGTCACCTAAACATCCAACCTGTAGTTTCTATCCAAGCCCTTACTGGCACCCGGGTACTCGTCACTTACTAAATTAATTCTTGCTCAATAAAAGCGTCCTTTAGCAGTCTGACAAAGAAATAGTAACATGAGGCAAATTTAAATACAAGTTTTTCTTTAAACTTTTGTAACAATTTTTATTAACAAAGCAATTTTTTATATTTTTAATACTTTAATAAAATATAGACAGAAAAAAGGTATAATTATGGGCGCAGTACACAACAATCCAATGATTGATCAAAATTATCAACTCGGAAAGCTCGGCTCACTTAAACCGACCGCACCAAGAGTTGCTCCTGTATCGACAGGAAATGAATTTGGAATATCTATGCCGGGACAAATCGGCTATGTTTCTGATGAAGGAGGAAACAAAGTTTCACTCGGTCAAGACGGTGTCGGATTGGCACATAGAGACCCTAAAGAATATGGATTTATGGCAATTTGCTAAAATAAAAAAGGTTCGGACTAAAGCCCGAACCTTTTTTATTTATAATGCTTAGCGCTACTTATCATCTAATGCTGCAACACCTGGAAGTACTTTACCTTCGATAAATTCAAGAGAAGCACCACCACCTGTTGAAACGTGAGTGAAATCTTCTGCTTTGCAGAATTTCTTAGCAGCAGAAACAGAGTCACCACCACCGATTACAGAAACCGCACCGTTTTTAGTAGCTTCAACGATAGCTTCAAGAACAGCTTTTGTACCTTCTGCAAATTTAGGATTTTCGAATGCACCAACAGGGCCGTTCATCAAGATTGTTTTAGAAGACTTAAGAACTTCTGCAAACGCAACTCTTGATTCTAAACCTGCATCAACACCTTCAAATCCGTCTGGAATTTCGTTGATTTTAACGAATTTGTTTGTACCATTACCAGAGAAATCATCAGCAACTAATACGTCTGTAGCCATTACAAGCTTAACGCCTTTTTCAGCAGCTTTAGCTTCAATAGCTTTTGCAACTTCGATTTGGTCATCTTCGCAAATTGAGTTACCGATTTTACCACCGTTAGCTTTAACGAATGTATAAGCCATACCGCCGCCGATAATCATATTGTCAACTTTGTCAAGCAAGTTTTCTAAAACACCGATTTTAGAAGAAACTTTAGCACCGCCAACAACAGCAGTGAAAGGTCTTACAGGATTATCAAGAGCTTGAGACAAGCATCTGATTTCTTTTTCCATCAATAAACCTGAAACAGCAGGTTTAAGGATTTTTGCTAATTTAGCAGTAGAAGTGTGGTTTCTGTGAGCTGCACCGAAAGCGTCGTTAACATAGAAATCACCTAATTTTGCTAATTCTTCAGCAAAAGTCATATCGTCATCTTTAGCTTCTTCAGCTTTGTAGTAACGGATGTTTTCCAATAAAGCAATTTGACCGTCAGCAAGCTTAGCTACATAAGGAGCAGCTTCTTCTACTGATGGAATAAATACGATTTCTTCACCAAAAACTTTAGCCATGTATTTAGCAACAGGTTCAAGGGTGAATTCAGGGTTCTTTTCGCCTTTTGGTCTTCCTAAGTGAGCCATAAGAACGATTTTAGCACCCTTTTCTTTCAAGAAATTAACTGTAGGAACGATAGCTTGAATACGAGTATCGTCAGTAACATTTTTGTTTTCATCAAGAGGAACATTAATATCAACTCTTACAAGAGCTGTTTTTCCCTTAATGTCGCCTAAATCTTTAATTGATTTTTTCATTGGTCTCTTTCCTTTCTTTTCAACGCATGAAAATTATAACCCAAACAGGGGTAGGGGTAAATAGAAAATATAAATATTGCAAAATTCTAAAAATAGATTATAATAAAAGAAGAAATCGGGCATAAGTTAATTGGTAGTTAACTTATTTTTACTCCCGAGTTCGTATTAGTTCAGAAGAACTAGCGCGATTATGATTAACGTCAGTGCTAGTTCTTTGTTTTCGCATTGCTGCAAAATTAAATAAATTAGTACTAATTTTTTAATCATAAGCAGGTCCTCCTTTCATCAAGCGTTTTCCGATTTTAAGTCTGTGCTCGAGAAATTTTAAACCTTCGGGAGTCCCGATTTCAATTTAATATTAATATAAATTCCAATATAATGCATCGTATATTTGGATTAGTTGATATTTGTTTTATAAAGCGCTTCAAAAGGAAGCTTCAAAGCTTCTAAAATTGGGATGATTGTTGTAAGAGTTGGATTTACTTCACCGCGTTCAATTCTGCCAATATAAGTGCCATCTAAAGAAGCCAAAGCACCTAATTCATCTTGAGTTAGACCTTGTCGAGTTCTCTCTGCACTCAAATTTCTGCCAAACTGTTTTATCTGCACTTCATCTCTCATAACAATATAATCACATATTGACAAATTCTCATCCAGTGCATTAATATAGTCCTAGAATACATATATGTATTCTAGGACTATATTAATATTTGAAAAGAGGTCATACATGCACTTAATCAATACCATTTACAAAAACGGATTAGAAAGCGCTCATGCCAGCTGCTTACGAGCACAAGTATATTCTAATATCATAGAAGACATCGTAAAGTACATGGGAATATACCCAAACAAAGACAAGTATATTGATTTTGCTATAAAATATGAATTTAACGAACCATTACATAAGTTATCTAAAATGACAAATTACAATAAAGATTAATCCTCATCATCCCAAAACTCTTTTGGGAGTTGTTTATCTAACTCTTCGCCAAACTTTTGAAAATTCCAGCCTAAAGCTTTTACCATTTTTGCAATATTATATAAAGTTGATTGAGTTTCGCCTTTTATTATTCTATCATATGTTGATTTTTTAATATTATTTTCATAACAGAAGAGAGTATAAGTAATATCTGCACCACGCCTAGCTTTATCAAATAATTTGCCAACAGTTTTAGATAATATTTTAGATTTCTCTTCTTGCATATATTTTATAGTAATGCTAAACTATAAAAAACTTGCCCCAAATTTGAGGCTACATAGGAATAATATTATGACAATTAAAATTAAAACAGCTCTTGAATACAATCTCGACAACATGAATGCAGAATTACAATTTGCAAAAATAGCAGTTATTGAAACTCAAAGGCGCATAAAAGAAGTAATGCAAAGTCGGGATTTTGCAAGTTATCATTCAGCAGAGGATGTTAAAAACTGCATGCGTAAATTGACTGATTTATCAGAAATTTTACAGCAAATCAATCGCATTGAACCTGATATAAAATATTTTAAAAACAAATCATTATTGTTATATAAAGAATCAAAGAAAGCTAAATCTTAGCCTTAATTCTTTCAACCAGCTTCGCAATTGACGCTTTTTCCTCTTCAGGGATATCAAAATTTGCATACTCTTCAAAGTATTCAAGCGCGTCTTCAAAATCGTTTCTTGCCATAAACAAAATTGCAACTTTTTTATACGCAAGCGTAAACTTGTCATTCACCGCAATCGCTTTTAAGTAATTTGAAATCGCTTTATCTATTTCGTTGTTAGATTCATAAGCCTGCGCAAGCGAATAGAACAATAATTCACTATCCTCTCTGTACTGCGTAACCGTTTCAAAATTAGAAATTGCGCCTTCGTAATCACCGAGTTCAAAATAAACATGACCTAAATCATAGTATGCATCATAGTTTTCAGGTTCACCTTCCAAAACTCTGTCCAATTCGTCAATTGCGTCATCCCATCTCTGGTCGTCAATATAAACCCTTGCAAGCAAATGAGCAATCGTTAAATTATCTTGTAATTCATAGCTTCCACGCTGCAAAACTCCAACAGCTGATGCAATATCACCTGCTTTATAGTAAATATCAGATAGATTAATATAAGCCTGAGCAAGTTCAGGGTCAAGCTCCAAAGCCTTATTCAAATAATTAACTGCTTTTTCATACTCTCCAAGACAAGAATATGCAACGCCCATATTATTGTAAACATCAGCATTATCAGGCTCGTTTTCTAAAACTGTACTGAAAACATCAATACATTCTTTATATTTACGCTCTTTAAAGAACTCCATTGCTCTATCTATATTAACTGACATATTTTTTAACCTTCCTATTGAGAATTTTTCACCAACGAGATAAATATATTTACCCCTATAAATCCTCACTGTCTTTTGTATCAATATTGTGAATAATTGTTCTTACATTACCTTCTGCCTGAAAATCCTTTGGATCCATTGTCATACGGATTTTATCAGCAATAATATCTTTGTCTGTTTGAACAATTTTTGAACGTCCAACAAAATAAACTTCGTTTGGCTTACCGGTTTCTTTATCAGGGAACACAGAAACCTTAGGACCTTGAGCATAATAATCATCAAACCAGATTTTTACATGCCCGTTACCAATATAAGAATTTTGTTTTTTATTGTATTGCTGATAATCAGAGTGGATTGTAAGTTTTTTACCGTCATCAGTAATCGCAACAGTCTTTGTAGCACCGCTTACGGACATTTCTTCAGTAATTGGGTTATAAACAAAATGATGACCCTCTGATGTATTTTGCTCCTGCTTAACTTTTGCATTTCCGATTAAGTCAATTTTCTTCAATCCGCCTTTAGGATCGGCAACGATTACGGCTTTGTCTGAAAAACTTTCAATATCTTTGTATTTCATATTAACAGAACCCGTTGCAACCATTACGTTACTCTTTGTATCGTATTCCTGTGCATCAGCATTAATTACAACAATCGGAGTGTTGCCTTCAGTGATGACAGATTGCGAATCACCTTCAGCTCTTACAACTTTATTAATCAAAGATACCTGTAATATGTTAGCTTTGACTTCTCTTTTTTTATTTGCATTTATTTCGAAAGCATAAGGCTTGTCATAAAAAGTTGCCGTATCAAGCTTGTTGTTACGTCTAACAGAAACATCCGCTCTTGGACTTTCTACAGTAAGATTATCGATTTTAACTTTAACACCGCCATCAAGCTTAATCTTCTTTTCTTTGTCAGAATAAGTTTGGGTTTTTGATTCAATAATCAAATCAGAAGCAAAAACTGCTAAGCTTGAAAGTATTAAAAATGAGATTACTAATATCTTTTTCATCTATACTCCTTTATCACTATAAAGTTTTGTTTGAGTTTTACCAATTATTTTAAATTTATCATAACCTGCACCAATTATGCATTTTTCAGAAGTTGCAGTGAGCTCTTTAGCTTTGCGGATTTTAACATTACCTTCTGCAACAGTTTCTTTATCATTGCCGAGCCAGGTCAGCTTATCTGCCTCGAGAGATGTTTCATCTTTTAGCACAATATAAGTGTTTTCATACAAAGTAATAGAACCTTCTTTTTCATTGTATGAACCTTTAGAAGACTGAAAACTCATCGCAACTTCGCCTTCTTTGTAAAAGTTTCCTACAACATTATTCAAAGTAGCAATGCTTCTATCGTTACTGTAATTACCTGTTTCACCGTATATTTCGAAATACTTATTACCTTCTTTTGTTTCAGTAATAATTACACCAACTGCATCTACACGCTGTTCGTCTTTAGAACCGCTAATCTGTTCTCTTGTAAAACTTTTACTTATAATTCCTGCCGAAATAAAAGCCCAGCCCATTACACCTATAAACAAAATAAGTGCTATTAAATATCCAAGCTTCTTTTTATCAAATTCCTTTAATTTTTTCAAAAATGATTCCATAAGAGTATTTTATCACACATTAAATATTGTGTAATCCTTTGTTTTTAATTGTAAAATCCTGTTAACTTCATCTTTATTAGTTGTAGAACCGAATATAACGGCAAAAAGCGGATGATGTTTAGGATTAATTCTTCTAACTTCCAAAACATTAGAGTAATTAGCAAGCCAATTATCATATTCAAAGCCGCTAATTTTATCTCTATCTATATTAGAAGAAACCTCTGCCATAGAGAAATAGAACATTTCGTTAGAAGCTTTTGACAAAATTTCATTCCAATCCGGAGAAGTCTGCTTCATAAAACACTCATAAACATTTATACCCCAAGCGTATTTTGAAACATCAGTTGTGCACCATCCTGCAAAGCGCATGGGATTAACTTCTATTGGAATAATTCTCTCATCATCAGTAACTCTTAGTTCAATATGAAGCGGGAAGTTTCTTATATTGTTTTTATCTCCGATTACTTTTAGAAGTATTGCAAATTTTGCCATGTATTTAATCATAATCTCTGATGACATAACATAAATTCTATCACTTACATCTTTTGAATTCAGAAACGGATGATGGAAAATGTTTAAAATAACAGGATTGCCGTTTTTATCATAATAAGCATCAACAGCGTATTCTTCACCCTGAATATACTCTTCGATTATAAATTTAGAAACATTAACAACAGCTTCCGGATAGAATTTTTGAGCAAGTTTCATTTCATGTTCAAGCTCAACAAGAGTGTGTTTCCAATCCTCATCATTATGAACAGTATGAACTCCAAGACTCAAAAAACCAATCGCCGGCTTTAATACAAACGGATACTTTAATTCTTCAAGAGGAAGCTTTGATAAATTGTCATATTCAACTTCTTTAAAAAAGAATTCAGGAAAAACATCTTTGAGCATTTTTCTAAATTTGAGTTTATCTTTAAATAATTTAATATAGCGGCTCAAATTTGAGTCCGGTAAATTTTCTAAAACCCAATTAATTGAATTTTCGGAGTTAGAATAAATAATAGGGTATTCGACCTGACTATAATATTCTTTAGCTGTATCTGTATCAATCGTTTCAAAAGCCCCTTCTTCAATATCTGCAATTTCAAGAGCTTCGTTTTCCAAAACCGCCCAATCATTTTGAACAATGCTGTCTATTAAAAATTCTGAAACGTAAGGTTTTTCTATTATAATCAAAATACTACCTCCTCTTAGACAATATTATAAAATTTATAACCACTTGTGTAAAGTAAATTTTTATTTTATAATAAAAACGCAATGAACGACATATCAACCACACAAATTCTTAGAAGAAATCGTCAAACCAGAAAATCAACATCACAAGATAAACTTAAAGCAGCTGTTGGTTCTTTTGCGGGTGTTGTAATTCCTATGGCAATAATGATGAAAAAACAAGGTATAAAAAACCCGCACAAACTCAAATATAATTTAGGAGATATGCTAATTTTATCAGGAACACCAATACTTGGCGGAGTTACGGCAGGCATGATTGGTAATGATAAAGAAGCAAATAGTGCAAAAGCAAAAGAAGGTGTTTTCCAATTTCTAAATGCTGCAATACCCACTTGGCTTACAGGAGCCGCAATCCGTTTATGTGAAACAACACCTAAAATAAATAATATTCCTGCTAAAATCGCATCTATTGCAAGCAGCCTTCTAATCGGGATGCATGGAGCAGCATCGGTTTCAAATTTAATATGCGACCCAAAAGATAAGAATCCGGACAGAAAACTTAATTTAAAAGACTCACTGGCTAACCTTGATGACATGCTGGGTGTCCTTGTTCTAGCTAAATTCCCAATGGCTGATAAACTTCATTTAGAGAAAGCACTTCCTTTCATTTACTCTTATTGCGGATATAGAGCAGGAAAAAGCAATTAATTACTTTAAAAGCGGACATTTTTTAATAATATCAATATACTTTTCTATTAATTCCCAAGGCATATACATACGAATTCTTCCCAATGCCTGAGTATCAAATTTTTGTCCGGCAGGAGTTGTTGCAATAATTTTTCTCACTGCTTCATTATCAGATTCCGAGTCAAATCTTTTTCCTCTTAAATAATGAAGCGCATGAGAATTCAAAGCTGCCTCTGATTTAATCTCAAAATAATTCAAATTGCGATTTAAACAATGCTCTACTTCAATTTGATCTGCAATTGTACCGAAACCCGAATATAATTGAGGATTCATATTTTCAATATATTCAACATGTACACCGTCAAAAGTATCTTTTAAGTCAACTTTTCCAACAGGAATTTTTCCATCTTTAACCAGATATTTTGTAAAAGTTCCAAAGTATGGAACAGGAGTCTGACTAAGTTTTTGAACTGTAACAGGAATATATGTTTGTAATTTCTTTGAATAAATCATACTAACTTAAACCCCATAAAAAAATTTTTTGCATAAAAAAAGAGGCTTTCGCCTCTTTTTTTAAATATTTGCTAATTGCTTGTAATAATCGTGTTCTTGTTCAAACTTGTAAGCAATATTAAACAATTTTGCTTCTGTCAACTGCGGAGACATAATCTGCAATCCGATTGGCATACCTTCGCTGTCAAAACCTGCAGGAATTGACATTGCAGGAATACCTGCCAAGTTTGCCGAAATAGTTGCAATATCAGTCAAATACATTGCTAGCGGATCTTCTGTTCTTGAACCCAAATCAAACGCTGTATTAGGACAAGTTGGTGAGATTAACGCATCAACTTGAGAGAATGCTTTAACAAAATCTTCTGTCACAACTCTTCTCATCTGTTGAGCTTTTTTGTAATACGCATCATAGTAACCTGATGACAACGCATAAGTACCAAGCATTATTCTACGTTTAACTTCAGGCCCAAAACCTTCTGCACGTGACTTACAATACATTTCAAGCAAGTTAGAAGCATCTTCGGTTCTATGACCATATCTTACACCATCAAATCTTGCTAAGTTTGAAGAACATTCAGCTGTAGCTAAGATATAGTAAATACCGATTGAATGTTTTAGATTAGGTAACGAAATCTCAACAATTTCTGCACCTAAAGATTTATAAGTATCAATAGCTGCTTTCATCGCTTTTTCTACATCAGGTGAAAGACCTTCTGAAACAAGCTCTTTAACAACACCTATTTTCATACCTTTGATATCGTTATTCAAAGAATTTCTGTAGTTTTCAACAGGCAATTTTAAAGAAGTAGAATCATGTTTATCATAGCCTGAAATAACTTCCAATAAAGCAGCAGAATCTTCAACTGTTCTTGAGAAAGGCCCGATTTGGTCAAGAGATGACGCAAAAGCAATCAAACCATATCTTGAAACTTTACCGTAGGTAGGTTTCATACCTACAATACCACAGAAACTTGCTGGAAGTCTGATACTTCCTCCGGTATCTGAACCTAAAGCAAGAGTTGCTTCACAAGCCGCAACAGAAGCAGCAGAACCACCTGACGAACCGCCAGGAACTTTGTTTAAATTCCAAGGGTTATGAACTTTTTTAAAAGCAGAGTTTTCATTAGAAGAACCCATTGCAAACTCGTCTAAGTTAGCTTTACCAACAATTGGAACTAAGTTATCCAACAATTTTTGAGTTACTGTTGCGTTATATGGTGAAACAAAATTTTCAAGAATTTTACTTGAAGCAGTTGTACGAGAACCGATAAGATTCATATTATCTTTTAAAGCAAGAGGAACACCTGCTAACAAAGGTAGTTCTTCGCCTTTAGCAATTTTCTCATCAACTTTTTTTGCTGTTTCAAGAGCAATTTCTTCAGTAGTTGAATTAAATGCACCTAATTTTTCATCAAGAGATTTAATTCTTTCTAAAGATGCTTTAGTAAGCTCAACAGCAGAAACTTCTTTATTTTGAATAGCTCTGGATTGTTCCATCGCACTCTTTTTCAATAGTTCTAGCATGATTTCTCCTTTTATTTATTTGATTTTATTATACCAAAAACAAAGAAAAAGGAAATTTACATGAAAATATATACTGCTATAGATGCAATCAAAATTAAAATACTGATTATTGTAGAAAAAATATCTTTTAGAGTATATGGATTTGATTCACATCTTATCATAATCCTAGCTTCTTCATTAGCAGGATCTAATTCAAGAATTCTTTTATAAAGCTTAATCGAATTTTTATTATCTCCCAAAAGAGAATAAACAGTAGCTTTCTGGGATAAAATATCTGTATTATCAGGATCTGTTGACAGTTTAATATCAAACGAATTCAATATATTTTTACCCAGAGTTTTAAATTCCGATTTTCTGTCTAAAGCTTTAAGGACAACAAGCTTATACATTAATAAATTGAAGTCTCCTGGAGATAACTCCAGCTTTTTGTCGCAAATTTCAAAAAATTTCTTGGCATAAAAATCAGCATCAGCTTTTTTCTTACAATGTAATAATATTTCTATTTTTAATTTAAGAGCATCCGGATTTTCTGTATCACAAGCTAAAATTGAATCTAATTCTCTATTAATTTGTTCAATAGGAATAATTGTTGCAGTAGGATCTCCTTCTGCTAATTTGTAAATTTCTGCTTTTTTTGTTTCCCAAAATTTATTCTCTAAATCAAAAATCTTCTGCTTTAACTCTTCTTTATTCATATACAACCTTTTTTGTAATTGTAACATTTTTTTACATCCGAGGCAACTTTCTTTAACAAAAATACTTTATAAAGATAGGGAAATTATGGGAACAGTACAACTATTAGGAAAAATAGCAAAGTATTTTGTCAAACCCGGCAAAAGTATCTTAGCTCATACGAATCCAAAATCAGCAGAATTTTTCACCTGTGCAATGAAAGACGGCGCGCTTACACGCGAAGCCCAAGCTTCATTAGGCGATGCATCGTTGTTTGTTGAAAATTTGTTAAAGTCACAACAACCGGCAGCACAAAAAGAAATAATAACTATCTTTGACCACTTAGGAAGTGTAAAACAAGTTCAAAACCGTGCCAAAGGAGCTTTGAGTATTGAAACTAAACTCCAGCGCGGGCTCAAAAAAGCCGAAAACCAAACCTTTACATCAATGAATGATGCTGTTGCATGTATTGAAGATGGCATTGGCTCAAGAGTTATAACACAATCTTTGGATAAATTGAACAAGTCTCAAATTGATAAAATGATTGCAGCACAAAATTTAAGCAAAGAAGATGCTGTTTTACTTCGCAAATACATTTATCAAGAACCTATTGATCCTACCCAAGTTGATAAAGGATTTAGGTTATTCGAAGAATTTGCGCGTCCCCTCGTCGAAGCCCGCTCAAGAGAAGTTGTTGACCAACTTACATTAGGCATTCTAAAAAACAGAATTATTAAAGGTGAAACTACAATTGAAGAACTGCAAACAAGCGGGTTATTTAAAGATGATATTCTAAGACGATTAAAGTCAGAAGAAATTCTTCCTATTAACATTACAGAAATAAACAACTACCGTGGACCGCACGGACTTGCTGAGTTTAGTAATAATCAAATTCGTCAGCTTGCTATGGCACTAGGAGAAGATTCCGGCGTTGTTATTATATCTGATGCCAGAGGATTAAGCGGAAGATGGTCTGCCGAGCAATTAGAAAAACTTTCTTCTAAATCTATCAAAAACTCCGGCTACAGAACTGCTCAAATGAATGTAGTTCATCAAAACGGCGCTCTTGGAGAAATCCAATTCAGAGGTGAAATGACTAATATGATTGGAGAATATGAACACATCGCGTATGATTTAAGACAGGGTAAAAATACTCTGGGTGAAATGTTTGAACCATTCTCAAATGCAGTAAAAAATCTTAAAGATGAAGAATACGCAATTTACAATCAATATCTTGAAAGCTGCTATAATTACTATAATAGAATAGAACTCGGACTTCCTGCAATTAAACCAAAACTACCGCAGCAATTCCCAAAAGTTCTTTCAGAAGAAAGTATGAAAGCATTGCACGATAAAAACCACATACTACAAAAAGAACTGGAAAAAGATTTTGTAAGATATTTTGAAGCAGCATAGGTAAAATTATGATAAAATATGATAATAATATTAATATAAGAATACAACCTTGGACAAAAGGCGGAGCTAAAATGGATTTATCAAAAGAATTGGGAAAAATTGTTGAAACAATTAAAGCCAGAGTGGAACGTGAAATTCCCGATAAAGGATATTTCAGAAACTTTTCAGAAAATTTTGATAATGTTGCCTTATTTATTGAACGCGATGAAGAACGCGAAGGACGTGCATTTTTAGGAATTTCTGTTTTACATCCACAGCTAAAAGTTGACGCGGCAACATATTTAATGAATGGCGATAGAGAAACAATTTTAAAATATCTTCAAAATCCTGAGTTGAACTCAAAACTTGAAGAAAAAATAACAAAACTTTCAGAATCACTTAAAGACGTAAGGTAGTGAATTTAAAAGCGGGAAAAATTCCCGCTTTTTCTTTTTCTTAAATAGCTGAAGCTCCTGAAACAATCTCAACAAGCTCTTGTGTAATAGCTGCTTGTCGAGCCTTGTTATAATCAACCGTTAAGGTAGAAATCATTTCTTCGGCGTTATTAGAAGCTGCTGACATTGCTGTCATACGGGATGCAAGTTCACTGGCATTAGCTTCTAACAGAGCTTGGAAAATCGAATTAGTAATGAACATAGGAACTAACTGTTGCAAAACAGCATGAGCATTCGGTTCAAACTCCATTACCGGGTCTAACTCGTGAACCTCTGCCTTTTCAACCTCAACTGGCAAAACTTCCCAATTAACAATATTATAAGACATCATATTATTAAAATGTGTTGTAATAATATCAATTTTATCAATATTACCGTTTACAAAATCTTCTGCAATATCCTCTGCAATAATATTCGCACCTGTAGCAGTCGGGTCATTTGCAACGCTAATATAGCCTTCTCTTAACTCGTAGTTACCGGGCTTATGCTTAAACCCTGAAACAGCTTTTTGACCAACGGGATAAATAACAGTCTTAATCCCTTTTTCAGTATTTTCTTTAATACGTTTCAAAGTAGTCTTAATTATATTAGCATTATAAGCACCTGCTAGCCCCTTATTAGAAGTAATTACAAGTAAGCCCTCTGTTTTAACTTCACGTCTTTCAAGAAGCACAGGATAATTATCCAGACCGCGTTCTATTTTCAAGCCGACAGTCGAGTACTCGCCAACAGTTGCAAGCATTCTTCTGAATAAATGCAAAAGTTCATCAGAAAACGGTCTTGAAGCCTTAACAGTATTTTCAGCTTTTTTAACCTTCGCTGCAGCAACCATCTTCATTGCTTTAGTTATTTTTTTAGTGTTTTGAACACTTGATATTCTGCTTTTAATATCTTTTAAGTTTGGCATATTTTACCTTATTATTTTCTTTTAGCCTTACGAAATCCATCAATACCAATAGAAAGAGAAAGAATTCCTAATACAATTTTGAACCAATCAAAATTATCATTATATGCTGCTACAAAACAAACAATTGCAACAATAATAAATAATGAATTTAGAACAAAATTATATAATGCACTTTTCTTATGCTCATTAGCGCAAAGCACCATATCGCTATCTTTATCTATGCATTCCAAGCAAAGACCTTTACCGCAAATCTGACAAACACCAAATGCATCTCTATCGTGGTGGTTATAGCATTTCATAATCTATCTCCTATAATGTTTTCACATACGCTTCAAGTTCAGCTTTCAAAGCTTCTTTGTCTTCATCAGACAACTTGTCACCTTCATTTAATCTTGTATTTAATTCAGGCATAGCTGCTTCAAAGTGTTCAAACCAACCTGTTTTGAAATCATTGATTTTTTTGTTATCAACTTCATCCAAATAGCCTTCATTTGCTGCAAATAAGATTGTTACTTGCTGTGCAACTGATAATGGTTTATACTGAGGCTGTTTAAGAACTTCTGTCAACTTTTGACCTCTAAGAAGCTGCTTCTTAGTTGCTGCGTCCAAGTCAGACGCGAACTGAGCAAATGCTTCTAATTCTCTGAATTGAGCCAAGTCAAGACGAAGTTTCCCTGCAACCTGTTTAATCCCTTTGGTTTGAGCTGCACCACCAACACGCGATACAGAAATACCGGCGTTAATAGCAGGTCTCACACCTGAATTGAACAAAGATGTTTCCAAGAAAATCTGTCCATCTGTAATAGAAATTACGTTTGTAGGAATATATGCTGAAACGTCACCCGCTTGAGTTTCAATAATTGGAAGAGCAGTAATACTTCCGCCGCCCAATTCATCAGACAATTTAACAGCACGTTCCAATAATCTTGAGTGAAGATAGAAAACATCTCCAGGATAAGCTTCACGTCCGGGTGGTCTTTTAAGAAGAAGTGACATCGCACGATAAGCCTGAGCGTGTTTTGTCAAATCATCATATACAATAAGAACATGTTTACCTTGTTCCATAAACTCTTCTGCAATAGCAACACCGGCAAATGGCGCAATATATTGTAACGGAGCTGCTTCATTAGCTGTAGCTGATACAATAATTGAATAATCCATCGCACCATGTTTTTCAAGAGTTTTAGCTAACTGAGCAACAGTAGAAGCTTTTTGACCAACAGCAACATAAATACAAATTACATCTCCGCCTTTTTGGTTCAAAATTGTGTCAATCGCAATAGCAGTTTTACCTGTTTGTCTGTCGCCAATAATCAACTCACGCTGACCACGTCCGATTGGAGTCAAAGCATCAATTGAAGTCAAACCTGTTTGAAGCGGTTCATGTACTGATTTTCTTGCAACAATACCGGGAGCAACTCTTTCAATAGGACGGGTTTTATCAGTAATAATCTCACCTTTACCATCCAACGGAGCACCAGTAGGGCTTACAATTCTTCCGATAAGCGCATCTCCAACAGGAACAGAAGCAATTCGTCCTGTTGTTTTTACAGCCATACCTTCTTTAATATGAGTGTATTCACCAAGGATTACAACCCCGACATTGTCTTCTTCAAGGTTTAATGTAATACCTAAAGTGCCTCTTCCGTCAACAAACTCAACAAGCTCGTTTGACATAACATTTCTAAGCCCGTAAATACGAGCAATACCGTCACCTACTTCAAGCACACTGCCTACATTTGACACCTCTGCTTTAGCTTCATAGTTTCTGATATTCTCTTTTAATATAGAGCTGATTTCATCAGGATTTATTACTGCCATCTTTACCCCTTTATAATATTCTTACTTAAGTCATCCAGTTTATGACGAATACTGTTATCAATAATTGTTTCGTCAATATTGAAAATTAACCCGGCAATAATGTCATTATCAACATTCCAATCAACAACAACATCTTTGCTTAGTTTTTCTGCAATCTTGTTTTTAATATCGTTTTTGCGCTCATCTGCTAAATCAATTGCAGACGTAACTTTAACGCGGGCAATATTCTTAATTCTTTCGAGTTCCTTTTCGAACTCAACAGCTACCTGAGAAAGAATATCAACTCTTTTTCTCAAATTAAGCGCATACAAAAAGTTATAAACAATCGGCATTATACTATTTTGGAACACCTTACATAAAACAATCTGTTTTTCTTCAGTCGAAACTGAAGGATTGTTTATCACATTTGATAATTCCTGAGAAGAATTAATTGTATTTGAAATCTCTTTCAAATCATCAAGAATATCTTCTTTAGAAATATTCGGGTCTTCCTGAGCAAGCTCCATTAATGCCTGAGCCCATCTTTTAGCAATGAGTTCACAATTTTGTGTCTTCATATTTGGACTCCTTCAATTGCGTTAATACTTTCTTCAATCAATTGGTCATGCAAACCTTGATTAGAATTTAATTCATTCAGAATTTTTGATTTTGCAACTTCTACAGAAGCTAAAGTTGCTCTTTTAATCAAATCATTTTTTAATATAATTCTGCTGTTTTCAATTGCTTTACCTGCATTATCACGAATTACAAGAACATTTTTTTCTGCATCCTGAACAATTTTTTCGCCCACAAGCTTAGCTGTTTCTTCGGATTTAGTTAAAATAGCTTCGATTTCTTCCTCAATATGAGTCATACTTTCTTCAATAGAACTTAATCTGGCTTCCGAGTCGGCTTTTATAGTTTTTGACTCTTCAATTACATTGTTAACATCAATTTTTGACTGTTCTAATTTTCCTTTTACATCCATTTTATGAGCAAGAAAAAGGATAATAGACATAAATATTATGAAGTTAAATAAATTTGTTCTTGCTATGTAACTTATTATTTCTTCAAACACCTTACTAACCCCACAATACTTCGTTTACTTTGTTGTCATCAAAACCTTCTACATTACTTCTATAACCGATAACCTTTTCAACAATATCATTAGCCAAATCGGTCATAGAACCTTTAAGCCCGTTTTTAACATCATCCGAAAGCTGTCTCAAATCAGACTTAGCCTGTTCGATTTCGTCTTTTGCAGAATTTTGTGCATTCGCAACCATTTCAGATTTTTGGTTTTTATAGCCATCGAGAGTTTCAACGTACTTACCGCGCGCTTCATCTTTAGCACCTAAAATCTTTTCTTCTTTTTGATTTGTCAATTCTTCTGACTTTACATCATTTGCATGAGCTGCATTATAGTTTCCGTCAACAAAATTCTTACGCTCTTCCATAATATTAAGAATTGGCGCATACAAAATTTTGTTCATCAAAATGACAAACACTAAGAATGATATTATTGTTGCTAAAAATGTTGCATTGAATTCCATTGTTTAATAACCTATTATCCAGTAATCTAAAAGTCTGTATTGAATTATTGCTTCACGCTCCGCAATCACTCTACACAAAATTCAACTACCCCATCATACCTGATAATTTCATAGCGATAACAAGAGCATAGATTGCACAAGCTTCAGCTAGCGCAGCACCTACTAAGAAGAAACCTACTGCTTTACCAGCAATTTCAGGTTGTCTTGAAATAGCATCCATCAAGCCTTTAGTAGCGAACCCGATACCAAGACCTGCACCGATTGCACCAAAACCCATTGCAATACCTGCACCTAATTGTGCTAAATCAGAAATTGTTTTTACTTCTTCCATTTTATCTCTCCTTTTTTTATAACCTTTGGACGGAGCACATTTCGTTAAACTACTAACCTATATATTCTGCTCCAAGTGCTCCTTTTGAACAGTTTACCGGCGGGATGAATTTCACATCAATGTTCTTCATTTACCGCTGTCGCTATGTATACCGTTGTAAGCATTGTAAACACTAACGCTTGCACACAAGCAACTAATATTTCAAAAAACATAATCGGCAAAGGCAAGCCCCAGGCACAAAGTCCTAAAAGCGCTGTAATAAGAATTTCACCTGCCAAAATATTACCAAAAAGTCGCAATGCCAGCGTTAGAGGTCTTGTAATTAATTCCAAAATTTCAACAAGCATTGATATTATTCCTACAAACGAAAACTCGTGAAGCAGGAATTTGCCCTTTTTCTTAATCAAACCTGCTATAACATAATAAACAAGTACAATTACCGCTAACCCTGCAGTTAAGTTAATATCATTAGTAGGCGATGCCATTTCACCGTGTTTTAATTCAATCATTTTTAAAGGCAACTGCCCCATCAAATTTGCAGTTACAATAAACAAGAATAAAGATGCAATAAGCGGGAAGTGTTTTCTTCCGCCTTCATGAATCATACCGTTAATAAGGTTATTAAAATACCCCAGAATTGATTCGAACACTAATTGCAATTTAGAAGGAAAAATTGAAAGCTTTCTTGTTGCAATAAAAGAAACAACAAGCAAGAACGCCATTGCAGCCCACATTGTAACAAGTGTATCCATATTAAAGGACAGATTGTGTCCCATAATAACTTTATTTACAATCCAATGTCCTTCGCTCATTGAATCCCCTTTTCGCCCTCTATTATCTTCCTAATAATCCTAACACAGATTGTAAAGTTTTGCAACAATCCTACATCTCAATCATAAAAGTAACCGGACCGTCGTTAATCAATGCGACATCCATCATTGCAGCAAATCTTCCGTGTGCGGTTTTAATGCCGTAAGAAGATACTTCTTCAATAAATTTTTCATACAATTCGTTTGCAATCTGAGGCTCTGCCGATTTATCAAAACTCGGTCTTGTACCCTTTTTACAATCACCGCAAAGAGTAAATTGAGAAACAATAAGCATCTCCCCGCAAATATCAATTAAAGAACGATTCATTTTGCCATTCTCATCAGGAAAAATACGCAAACCTGTAATCTTTTTTGCCGCTTTTTGAACCTGCTCTAAAGTATCGCCTTTTTCAATCCCGACAAGTGCAAGTATTCCCGCATTAATGGAAGAATATAACTCATTCTCTATTGTTACAGATGCTTCTTTAACCCTTTGTATTAAAACTTTCATTAATTTCTTTTATCCTTTTTTCTGCATTATCTAAGTATGTTGAAATTTTCGCTGCGATATTTGTTACAGTATCAACATCAAAATTCTGAACCATTTTCATTTCATAATCCAAATCAATCCTGTCAGATGCCGTAATAAAATCAAACAACTTGGATTTATTTGAAGATAAAGCAATATAATTTTCCGAAAGCTTTTTAAGAGATTTTAAAACTTCCAAATTGGCAGCTCTATATCGTTTCAAATTATTATTCAAAGTTTTTGCATATCTCTTACCTTCTTCTATAACAGAAACTATTTCATTCAGCTCCTCAAATTTTAAATTTAAATTGGCTAAAATAGAATCTTCATCATACTTAAATTCATCAACCAGAGTTAAATCACCAACAGTCTCCGCATCTTGAAGTGCTTCTTCTAAGGACATGTTCTCAAACCCGTCTAACTGCGCTCCAACAAGAGACGTATTAATATACCTTCTATCATTAAACCTAATAGCAAACTCTTGAAACGGCGCGACAAAAGCCGCATAAACAGACTCAGTAGGAATCATCTCACCGCTAATCCCTTTAACAAAATGCAAAGAATTATTCAGATTTACAAGACGTCTTCTTGCAGCCTGCATTCTTTTTTCAACATCAGGTGAGTTAGAAAGCGCATCTGCAAACGCCTCAAAATCTTTTGCCATAATCTCCCACCTTCCGGTATCCAGATTATGTGCACAAATCAAATCTTTATAAGCAGAGTCTTTGCTATAACATTGCCCGCCTATGTAAGCCAAATCCTGCCCGACAAGAATAATTTTTGAGCATCCAAGAATTCTGGCAGAATTCAACGCTGTATAAGAAACAGTTCCCTTAGAAAAATATTCATCAATATTTTCACTGCAAATCTCTGCCCAGAATTGATTTACAGGAACATTTGAAGCAATATGTGAAAGTCTTTTCTTAAACTTAAAATCTCTTAACGTTGGGTTTGAATATGGTTCGGTAATAAAATAAACCTCACTCAAATCAACTCCTTCTAATTGCTTAGAGGAATCAAATGTCTCAATAACAAGAAGAAAATCAGGATTAATACCATTTGCAGTCAATGTCTTCAAAGCTGTTCCAACTGTGAATAAAACAAACTTGTCACGATATTTTTTAATAGTTTCAATATTTCTATCCAAAGTCGGGCCGGCAGAAACAATTACTGCAGTTTTTCCCTTATAAACATCTTTAAACCTGATAAGCGGAGTCTCATTCAATAAATTTGGAACATTCTTCAATAACATTTTTAATGACGGATAGAATTTTTCTTTTGTATATTTCAAATCCAAGCTATATGAGCCCACGGTATTCTGCAATTTTGTTACAAGCTCACCAAACCCTTCTGAGCCAGTTTGAAACGGCAATGTAAGCATTTCAGGGAAATTCTGCATGCCGGATTTTTGATGTATTGCTTTTGAAACCTCATCATACTCTGAGCATATAAATACATTTGACTTCAATATATCATTTGAAAAATCAACCAGACTAAATACAACTTTCAAAATATTCAAATCAGGTTCATACAATATAACACTACCCTTTGAATTAATACTCGCAACCTGAAACAAATACCCCAAACCCAATCCATAAATCAAATGAATTGAAACAGGTTCATTTTTTGCATAAGAAAAAATCTCCTGCGCTTCTGCTAAAGGATTTTGTTCGCTATGAATATATTTTCCCTTATAAATCAGGTTATATCCGTTTGTTTGAACCAATTGCGGTATATCCACAGGAATATAAGTTTGCAGTTTTAAAGCAAGTTCTTGGTTTTTTATTGTCAAAGCAGATAAATTCTTTTGAAAAACATTATTCATTTGCAGCAACTTTTCCTCTTAATTGCCCGCAAGCTGCATCAATATCAGCACCGCGTTCAAGACGTACTGTAACTTTTTTTCCTGAATGCTCCATCAAATATTTAAACTGCATAATATCATTATTTGTAGATTTTTTGTATTTAGTATCGTCAACAGAATTATAAGGAATCAGGTTAATATTACATTTCAAATCCCTTAACAGCAGAGCAAGCTCTTTTGCAGCCTCAGGAGTATCATTGAATCCGTGAATAAGAATATATTCAACAGTAATTCTGCGCCCTGTTTTTTCAACATAATTAAGCAACGCTTTTTTAAGCTCATCAATAGGGTATTTATTTTCTATCGGCATTAATTCGGCACGAAGTTTATGATTTGGTGCGTGAAGAGAAATTGCAAGCGTTGACTGCAATTCAGCCTCAGCCAGCTCATTAATCTTTGGTACAATACCGCTTGTAGAAATCGTAATTCTTCTTGTACCGATTTGAAAATCATCATTAAATATTTCCAGAGCTTTTAGAACATTTTTGAGATTTAATAAAGGTTCACCCTGCCCCATAAATACAACATTGGTAACCTTTAACCCCGTATCGCGCTGAATCGTAAGCACTTGCTCAATAATTTCAGCATAAGTAAGATTTCTTATAAACCCGCGTTTTCCTGTTGCACAAAACGAACAATTAACCGCACAACCAACTTGAGAACTCACACAAGCGGTAAGATTAGCACGATTATCAAAACGCATAAGAACGGTTTCAACACACTCTCCATCAGGATATTCAATCAAATACTTAATCGTACCGTCCGAACTTACCTGCTTAACCTTGATTTTAGTTTCCGTAACAACAGCTTTCTGCTTTAATTCTTCACGAAAATCTTTCGAAAGATTTGTCATCTCGTCAATTGTTGAAACAGATTTTGTATAAATCCAGTTATGAATTTGTTTTGCGCGAAACTTTGTTGCACCAAACTCATCCATTAATTTTTCTAATTCTTCTAATTTTAATCCTGATAATGTTAACATTTTCACGTCCATCTTGTAATCTTGACTAGCTTTACCCTTAGCCTAGTTTATTTTTATAAAATTCTATTATATCCGTTTTTGCTTTCAAAAGCATCGATTGCTTAGCCACGGCATTTTTCCAAATATTAAATGAACAGGTAGATGGCAATAATTTCAAAGGATTATGAGGAAAATCCTTACAAACATCCGGTCTGTTTTCGTAATCAGAACACTCATTACCGTTCATTTTTGGACAATGGTAATAAAATACTTTCTGATCTTCCATGGTTTCTTCTAAAAGCTTAAAAAACTCAGGATTGGCAAGTTTTGCCTCTTCTTCTGTCTCATAAGGAACAAATACCGAAACAAAATCCCTTGCAAATTTATCCCCGCGCATAGCCCTTTGTTTAAGCTGTTCGTAAGAATGCTCACTTGTTGCAAGCCTGCAGCAATTTCCGCATCTTGAACACTCACATTCAGATTTTTTATCCATAATAGCTTTATAATCTTGTTTTAGCTTCTGTCTGTAATCACCGGTTAAAAAGGTTATTATCTGCATCTGCCAATCTCTATAAGCACAGCTTGCAGGATAGTCGGTAAAGACATCTTTCGTCTCTATTTTGCAATCTTTTACCACACAATTTGCACAAGGATTTTCAGGCTTAAATTTATCCACAGCGGCACGAACTTGGTCTGCTGCTATCAAAAAATTTTGCCTGTAATTGTTTTTTAAATCATCATATTGTGTTTCAATTGGCGTTGAAGCTTGTCCTGACGGATTATTAAAAAAGTTAGTCATACTACAAATAGTAGCATAAATTACCCTTTCCTACAATGTAGTTTTCCAATAAAGGGTTAATATATTTGTGAAAGGAATTTGCTATGACTGAAAAATTAGAATTATACAAATGCAACATTTGCGGAAACCTTGTTCAAGTAATACTTTCCGGAGAAGGAGAACTCGTATGCTGCGGACAGCCAATGGAACATCTTATCCCGCACAAAGAAGAAGAAAATGAATTAGCCGAAAAACATACTCCTGAATTTGAAATGATTGAAGGTAAACGCTACGTTACTCTAAAACATCACCCTATGGAACAAGAACACTACATTCAGTTTATCGAGGTTTACAAAAGAGACAAGTCTTGTCTTCACCTAAAATATTTCAACCCGGGCGAAAAAGCTGAATTTGACATTTCTTGTCTTGATGAAGATGTAGATGCACTTGAATTATGTAATATTCATGGACTTTGGGAGGGTAAAAATGATTAGTGAAACAATTAACGAAATCTTGAACGAACAAATTAATAAAGAATTTTATTCAGGTTATCTATATCTATCAATGTCGGCGCATTTAAAAGAGCTTGGTCTGAACGGCTTTGCATCTTGGATGAAAATCCAAGCCAGAGAAGAAGTCGAACACGGACTTAAAATATTTGACTATTTAATCAACTGCAACAGTTTTGTAACCTTAAAACAAATTAAAACTCCTGAATTTGAATTTCAAGGAATTTTATCAATCTTTAACCACATCTATGAACACGAAAAATGTATTACACGTGCGATTATGACCGTTGCAAAACAAGCCGAAGAAGAATGTGACAGAACAACTCTAAACTTCATCGATTGGTATATTGAAGAACAAGTACAAGAAGAAGAAAATGTAAAAAACATTATCAAACGCCTTGAACTTTTTGGAGACGATAAAGTTGCATTATTCTTAATGGATAAAGAACTTGCAGAAAGAACAAACTAGCCTCTGTATTGAAGCGCCTGCGTAATATGTTCGGACTTAATATTATCAGAGCCGGCTAAATCTGCAATAGTGCGCGCTATTTTCAAAATTCTGTTATACTTTCTTCCCGAAAGCTGATATTTCTGAGCAGCCATTTTCAAAATCTGCTCAGATTTGTCATCTAAAACACAATATTTTTTAATCATTTTTGCAGACAACTCTGAATTAGTAAGAATTCCCTCTGCCTGATAACGCACTGCTTGCAACTTTCTGGCTCTAATAACTCTTTCACGAATTACTGCAGAAGATTCAGATTCAGAATTTGTATTAATTAACTCTTCCGTTGTCAATCTCGGTACTTCAATTATCAAATCAATTCTATCCAAAAGCGGGCCAGACAAACGGGATTTATACCTTTGAACCTGAACATCAGAGCAAGAACACTGTTTTTCTCTATCACCCAGATATCCGCATGGACAAGGGTTCATAGCACCAAGAAGAATAAAATTACACGGATATTTGATAGAACTTTTTGTTCTGGAGATAGTAACTTCTCCGTCTTCTAAAGGCTGTCTTAGGACTTCTAAAACCTGACGAGGAAACTCCACCATCTCATCCAGAAACAATACACCTCTATGTGCAAGTGTAATTTCACCCGGTTTAGGATTAGAACCGCCTCCGATAATCCCTGTTGCCGATGCAGTATGATGCACTGCACGATAAGGACGTTTTGTCATTAACGGCTCATCCGGACTTAAAAGTCCGCTGATACTGTAGATTTTGGTTAACTCTAAAGCCTCTTTTAACTCAAGCGGAGGAAGAATTGATGCCATACATTTTGCCATCATAGTTTTACCTGAGCCGGGAGAGCCTGACATAAGAATATTATGTCCTCCTGCTGCAGCTATTTCTAATGCCTTTTTCGCTTTTTGCTGACCTTTAACATCTTTAAAATCAACCGAATACTCTTCTTCAGATTTATCACTCAAATACTTATTTATATCCACAAAAGTTTCTTTTATAGGATTTCCTGTAAAATGATTAACTAAATCACCCAAATGCTTCACCCCAAAGACATGCACATTCTGAACAAGCGCAGCTTCCTTTGCATTTTCATCAGGCACAAAAACAGTAGTAACCCCTTGTTCTTTTAAACCTACAACAAGCGGCAAAACCCCATTTATTGACCTCAGCGAACCGTCTAAAGATAATTCACCTAAGAAAGCTGTTTCAGAACTATCAGGAATATTTATACCTTGCTCTTTAAGAATTCCAACAGCAATAGGCAAATCAAAATTCGTACCCTCTTTTTTTATATCAGCCGGAGCAAGATTTACAATAACCCTTCCCAAAGGGAATGAAAAACCTGAATTCTTGATAGCAGAACGAACCCTCTCACGAGCCTCATTAACAGCACTGTCAGGTAATCCTACAATACTAATATTCGGAAGAGAATTAACAACATCAACTTCCACTTCTATTTTATAAGCATTAATTCCAACAGTTGTAGCTGTGACAGCTTTAGTTACCATAAAGAAATTATACTACAAATATACTAACCTTCAATCATTGAAGATATTTCTGCAATTATACGCGAAATATCAGGGCCTCCAAAGACAGCCTCAAGAATAAGCTGAGAATTAATAATAACAGTCTCTCTGTATTCCATAGTATCTATGTCGATAATATTAAACTCGATATAATCATCTCCAACATAGACAACTTTTCCATATTCAGCCCCTGTTGCCCATCTCAAAAACACATATTTTTGTTCAAATACTTTCATTCTATTAATAAGTTTCATTTATACACCTTCGACTATGTATACAATATTATTAGCTCTTTTTTCCCCAAAGTCAAATACAATTATTCTAAACTTAAAAGATAATTCTTTAAAATCATTGTCTCATCAGGAGTTAACTGCACAAATTTCAACGCATAGAAAGCTTTTCCAAATTCTCCTTCAACTTCTTCTTGATTACGTACAAACTTTACCTCTGTAACAAGTTTCTTATCAGGATAATTTAATAAAAGTTCAGCCGGGAACTCTAATGTTCCAATTGCTGAAAATCGCTGATAAATTGTAGAGATTTTTTCATTTGTAAAGAACGAAAACCCGCCTACAGACAAATCAAATGTTTCAAACTGAATTTCATGCCCGTCATTAAATTTTAAAGATCCAGGTAAGGCAACATTTTTTCTACTTCCTTGTCTTAATTGCGTAAAATTCCAAGTTTTAGGAAGTTCTGCCTGATACATAATTTCATTAAGACCGACATTTGTATCAAGAATTTTAACATTTGCTCTATAAGTCCCGTCAGAAGTATACACAATAATCTCCAAAGGAGATTTGCGTTTTGGTTTAACAAAATTTGGTAAAACAGTACCTACAAAATAACATTCCTTATCACCCATATAACGAAGCGAAACATTCACTTTTTTCTTTATACCATTTGGCAAAATGTATATAAGATAAATTTTAGTTATATTAGATTCTCTTAAAATATTATTCTGCATAAAACACTCCCCTGCAGCTCTTAAAACGGTTTAGTTTGGTTCAATTTTGCTCTTAACTCTCTAAATCTTGCAATATCTTCCTGAGTTTTAGGAGTTTCTTTAAATAAAGCTTGAGATGTTGGATGAATCATCAAAATTGAATCCATGTGAATTTCTAAGAATTCATATCTTTTTGGAGGTTGGTTAGAATTTTTTGCATAAATTTCAACATTAGTTACAGCTAAGAATCTGCGGTCCTTGTTATTCAAAAGTTCTGTTAACTGTCTATTTTCAGCAATACTTTTAGAAACATATACTGTTCCTTTAATATCGTTATTTTCTGTTAAAATAATTACCTCAACGGGCATTGAATCTGTATTTGGCATATGCTATCCTCTCTAAATATATCTTTAATTTTAAACTATTTTTGTACTGCTGTCAATTTAAGACTTTCAAGCTTTTCTAAACTATCTGTTTCAAAATAAATTCTTAAAAGAGGTTCTGTACCGCTAGGACGAACCAAAATTTTGGTTTTATCACCAAACATTAACTTCACTCCGTCCTTTAAGTCAATATTTGTAACCTCATACTCACCCAAATTCTTTAGAGTTTTAAAATGTTCTAAAATCGGCTCAACATCCTCTGTTCTTAAATCAATTCTATCTGTATAGAATTTGCATCCTGCAAGCTCATATATCTCTTCTTGAAGTTCAATCAGTTTTTTACCGGTAACAGCCATAGCTTCCATAATTAGAAGGTTTGCAATCAAACCGTCTTTTTCCGGTATATGACCGGAAATACTCAAACCTCCGGATTCTTCTCCGCCAATAATAACCTCATTTAAGCGCATTGCCTCACCAACATGTTTGAACCCGACAGCAGTTTCAATAACATCAACGCCTAGTTTTTTTGCAACATTGTCAATCAAAAGACTTGAACCTACTGTCTTAACAACAGCACCTTTAAATCCTTTTGAAAGCAGGTACTTCAACAAAATTGCAATAATTTCGTTCGGTGAAACATACTCTCCTTTTTCATTAACAACACCAAATCTATCCGCATCACCGTCATTTGCAACACCAATGGTATTAGGATTTGCCTTAACCATTTCAATCAATTCTTTTAAATATTTAGGTTTCGGATCAGGCATCCCGCCACCAAAGTTTACATCATGTTCCATGTGAAGAGTCTTCTTTACATCAACAAGCTTATCAAAATATCCGATTGAGGCAGAATATAAACCGTCAAATATAACATTTTCACCACTTATCTTATCGAAATCAATTAAAGTCTTTAAGTGCTCATGATAAACCGGCATAAAATCAACTTTCTCTAAAGAACCATTTTGCCCAAATTCATATTCTTTATCAAGATTTTCAACAATCTTATCCGTAATCTCAGATGTAGCAGGCCCCGCATAATCAGGAATAAACTTCATACCCAAATACTCAGGAGGATTATGAGAAGCAGTAAACATAATAGCACAAGCATTCAATTGTTTAGCATTATAAGCCAATACCGGAGTTGGAACAACACGCTCTGATAATTTTACATTAAACCCTTTTTGATACAAGAGATTTGCTGTTAATTCAGCATACTCATCGGCCATTCTGCGCGGGTCATAACCAATAATAACAGGCTTGTCAAAGCCAAATGTATCAAATACATATTTTCCAATAGCCAAAGTCACTCTTTCTACGTTTTCAGCAGTAAAGTCTTCACCTAAAATAGCTCTCCAGCCATCTGTTCCAAATTTAATCATAATCCTCCTAATAAAAAGCGGGCTTAAAACCCGCTTTTATTACTATTTTGTAATAACTCTTACACCCATAGGGTCAATTGCGTAACTCGCACCCTCAGGTTTAAGTTCAAAATTAACAGGAATATTAGCCGATTTTGAACAAGCTTGAACAGTCCAAACTTCCTGCCATTTGTTATCAACCTTTGGCTTTGATACTTGTGTATCAGTTATAGCAAAGTTTTGGCAATCAGCAGCTGCAACTCTGTGCGCAAACATATAAACCGTAAACAAAGAATCTTGCTGTAATTTTGTATCAGCAATTGATTTACCAGGCAATGGCAAATTTGTATCATAGTTATATGCAAATGCAGTTGTAGCAAATCCTGCAAGTAATAAAGCTAAACATATTCCTTTTTTCATAATAATCCCTTTCTATATTCTTGGAAGATAGATATATTATATCACAACCCTTATTTACCCCCAAACATTTGTTTAATACCGTCAACAGAACTTAATATTCCTGTTGCTTCATAAGGCATGTAAACAATTTTGTTATCCTTTCCGCTTGTCATAGTCTTCATTGTTTCAAGATATTTCATAGCAATCAAGTATTTATCAGGTTGACCTTTATCTGCAAGAGCACCAATAATTCTTTGAATAGCTTCTTTTTCACCATCAGCTTCGAGAATTCTTGCTTGAGCAACACCTTCAGCTCTCAAGATATTTGCCTGTTTATCACCTTCTGCACGATTAATTGCAGCTTCTTTTTCACCTTCAGCTTTAAGAACAGCAGATTTTTTCAAACCTTCTGCTTCTAAGATTGCAGCACGTCTGTCACGTTCAGCCTTCATTTGTTTTTCCATAGCTGATTGAATATCACTAGGAGGAATAATGTCTTGCAACTCAACACGATTAACTTTTACACCCCATTTATTAGTAGCATCGTCCAAAATTGCTCTTAATTCATGGTTAATTTTATCTCTTGAAACTAAAGATTCATCCAAATCAAGCTGCCCCACAAGGTTTCTTAAGTTTGTTTGAGTAAGCTTTTCAATCGCTTCCGGCAAATTCTGAATTTCGTAAACAGCTGATTTAGGATCAACAATTTGGAAATATAAAAGTGCATTAATACTAATTGAAACGTTATCTTTTGTAATTACGTTTTGACGAGGAAAATCATAAACAGCTTCTCTTAAGTCGATTTTTGTTTTCTTTTGAATAATTGAATAAGTTGAACCGTCAAATCCTTTTTGAACAGTCTTCCAATCAATCGCACGAGGAGCTTCAATAACAGGTATAATAAAGTTGAAACCGGATTGAAGAACTCTATCAAACTTACCCAATCTTTCAACAATAACAACTTCCGCCTGTTGAACAATAATAACTCCTTTAAATACAAATAAAATTGCTAACGCAATTAAGAAAATAAAAAATGTAATCATCATTAAACTCCCTCTACATACATAATTATGCTTTCATTTCTAATAATTTTTACCTCGGAACCTTTGACTATAAAACAACCATTCTCACTTCTAGCATCCCATCTTTCACCATAAATAGAGATAGAACCTGCTGCTTCTGTAATATCTTCTTCTGCTTTTGCCAATTTTCCAATATATTTATTCTCCAATCCGGTTTCTTTGCTTTTACAAAAACGCTTAACCAAAATTGGTCTTAAGAATACAAAACTTACAAATGAAAATACAAAAAAAGTGATAACAAGAGTGTACGGATTTTTTGTATAAACAGAAATAACAGCAGTTATAAAAGCTGCTAACGAAAAATTCAAAAAGAACATGCTAGGCGTAAACATTTCCAAAATAAGGAATGCAATCCCAACTATCCCCAATAATTCCCATAAGTGCATAAAACTCTCCTTTTATCATCTATTCAGCAATAAGCGCATTAATATCAGCAACCATCTGATCAGGATCAAAACCATGAACCTTAGCACCAGCTTCAAGGTTCTCAAATCTAGCAGCTGCACAGCCTAAACAACCCATGCCATATTTTTGAAAAACTTCAATTGCTTCAGGATGTTGCTGAACAATATCTAAAATTCCCATATCTTTTGTTACTTTAGCCATAATTCCCCTTTCTTGACAATATTCTAAAAATCCTTAAACGTATTATATCACACAAACGAAAGGTTTTAAACATGAAATTCATCAAAAAATTTTTCAACCATGACAATTTAATCATAGGCTTGAGCGGACTAAGGAAAAAGGAAGAATATGTAAAGATTACAATTCCGGAAAGTTATAAACGTACTTTTATCCAAAATACTGAACAAAATTATTTGTTAATATAAACCATAACAATATCACCCCAGCCCATCCAGAAAGGGTTTGGATAGAGTGATCAGCACAAAGAAGACCTGACTCATAAAAGAATCAGGTCTTCTTATAACTATCTATTGTATCAAAAATTATTCAACAATTTTATCTACAACACCAGCACCAACTGTTCTACCACCTTCACGGATAGCGAATCTCATACCTTGTTCGATAGCTACTGGGTTGATAAGTTCAACGTCCATAACTACGTTATCACCAGGCATTACCATTTCGCCTTCGAATTTGATTGAACCAGTAACGTCAGTTGTTCTGATATAGAATTGTGGTCTGTATCCAGGGAAGAATGGAGTGTGACGTCCACCTTCGTCTTTTGTTAGAACGTAAACGTTAGCAGTGAATTTTGTGTGAGGTTTGATTGAACCTGGTTTACAAAGAACTTGACCTCTTTGAATTTCAGTTTTATCAACACCACGTAACAAAGCACCAACGTTGTCACCAGCTTGACCTTGGTCAAGTGATTTTCTGAACATTTCAACACCTGTTACAGTTGTTTTCTTAGTTTCGCCTAAACCAACTAATTCAACTTCGTCACCAACTTTAACAATACCACGTTCTACTCTACCAGTAGCAACTGTACCACGACCTGTGATAGAGAATACGTCTTCAACTGGCATCAAGAATGGTTTGTCTAAGTCACGTTCTGGAGTTGGGAAGTAAGAATCGATAGCATCCATCAATTCCCAAATTTTGTCAACCCATTTGTCTTCACCACGTTGAATGTTGCCGTTAGCTTGAACAGCTTCTAAAGCTTTAAGAGCTGAACCGTGGATGAATGGAATGTTGTCACCATCGAATTCGTATGAAGAAAGAAGTTCTCTAACTTCCATTTCAACTAATTCTAATAATTCTGGATCGTCAACCATATCGCATTTGTTTAAGAATACAACAAGGTTAGGAACACCAACTTGTCTTGCAAGTAGGATGTGTTCACGAGTTTGAGGCATTGCACCGTCTGTAGCAGCAACTACAAGGATAGCACCGTCCATTTGAGCAGCACCAGTGATCATGTTTTTAACATAGTCAGCGTGGCCTGGGCAGTCTACGTGTGCGTAGTGACGAGCATCTGTTTCATATTCTACGTGAGCAGTAGAGATGGTTATACCTCTTGCTTTTTCTTCTGGAGCAGCATCGATTTCATCAAATTTCTTTGCTTGTGCTTTACCAGCAGCTGCCATACAACCTGTGATTGCAGCAGTTAATGTTGTTTTACCGTGGTCAACGTGGCCTACTGTACCTACGTTAACGTGCGGTTTCGTACGTTCATACTTTTCACGTGCCATGAGATTAATCTCCTTCTTTGATTAAATATACTACGTTAACTTACTAGTTATATATCCCATTGTAGTATCTCAAGAAATATTGTCAATATTATAATAACGGTTAACAAAAACTAGCCACTTATGCGATAGCGGAAAACGCATTCTTCAAGTTAAATATAAGTATTAAATCTTTTTCATACTTCCAGCTATTCTTAATTCCAACGAGCCTCTAATCAGGCTCTTTTTTTTGGTTATAATTTTGATATGTTCAAAAAATTGGAATTTGATTTAGCAAGAAATTCGCTCAAATATATAATAAAATATTTTGATATCAAGGAACTTTTCATTCCTTATTATCTATGCGACGTAATAAGACACAGCTTGTTTGAAGTAGGTTGTAAACCAATATTCTATCATATTGATGATAATTTTATGCCCATAAGCGAATTTCCAAAAGAAAGTTATATTCTTTACCCGAATTACTTTGGAGTTTGCGAAAATAATGTAGACAAACTGGTTAAAATTTATCCCAATATAATAATAGACAACGCCCATTCTTATTATTCAAAACCCAAAGGGCTTGCAAGTTTTAATGCTAAACACAAGTTCTTTGAAAAAACAGGCTCTACTTTATGGCTGAGTACTGACGATTTTGAACTTGAAGCGGATAATAACCGAGTTGAGCGATTTTGGGAACTCCACGAAAGATTTAAGAGTCAAAATCTTTTAAAATTCGAAAATATTATTTGCCCTTTTTGCTACCCATTGCTGGTAAGCACTGATAAAGAAGCCGATGAAATCGCCAACGAATTTATAAAAAAAGGGATAACTATTTATAGATATTGGAATAATTTGCCTAAAAGCTATAACGAGTACAAATTTTATCGAAGGCTAGTGCCCATTCCACTTACCTAATTAAACTTTTAGTGAGATTGTAAATTATTTCTAATTTCTCAGAATTTTCACCAATTAAAGCCAAATTTTGATGAATTGATTTTATTAAATCTTTAGACTCTTTCACGTTGTTGGTTGCAAAAAGTTCTTCCGAAGTAGTCTCTAAAGCGACAAGCAATTTATCTAAAGTTTCCGCTGTAACAAAATTCTCACCTATTTCAATGCGACTAAGTGCCTTTTGCGAAATATCAACCATCTCTGACAATTTATCTTGCGTATAACCTTTAGAAATCCGCATATTTTTAATTTTTCTGCCTAATTCTTTTTTTATGCCCATAATTTACAATTTTAACTTGTTAAAATCTTACATTTAGTACTTAAAAGTATTTTATATTAAGTTATGTAAACGCCAAACCTATTATAAATAGTCAATTTTAACTATTTACTATTTTAAAGCGTAAAAAATAAGCAATTTTTAAGATGTTGAGGTTTTATATAAACTAGAAGGTTACAATGTGAAAGGAGTTTATCTATGTCAACAGTAGAATGGTTTGGACCAGAAAAGCCGACACTCGGTCCAATACAAAACGGAACACAAACCGTCAAAGTAATGTATAGAAACGGAATGGCCAAGACATACACCGCAACACCCGAAAAAGTTGATGAATTTATAAAAGAACATCGTAATATTGACAAGAAAAACACGCGCAAACAATGGTTTTCTATTCTTGGCGGAACAGCACTTGGCGCTATTATTGGTGGAATGCCAGTTAAAGTATCTGATGAGACAGCAAAAGAAATAGCAAAGCAAGGACTAGATAAGATGTCTCGCACACAAGCCAGAATAATTGGCGGTTTTGGGGGAATGTGCTTAGGTGTAATAGCAGCTCTATTCATGTCACCACATAAAAAACAAGATAAACTCGCACAACAAATGTTTGAAAATCAATAGCAAGTAGGGTGGGCAAAAGCGTTAGCGTGCCCACCGATTACATAAAAAAGGTGGGCACGCCTGACGGCTTTGCCCACCCTACTTTTTGTTTATTACAAGTGATTACTTGTTAGCACCTGATTTTTCGATGATTTCTTTTTCAACGTTAGCAGGAACTTGTTCGTATTTTTGGAATTCCATAGAGAATGTACCACGACCTTGAGTATTTGATCTCAAGTCTGTAGCGTAACCGAACATGTTAGCCAAAGGTACGATTGCTCTTACGATAACGTTTCCTGTATTACCAAGAGGTTCTTGACCCTCTACTCTACCACGTCTTCTTGAAATATCACCGATGATTGTACCTGTGAATTCATCAGGAATTTCAATTTCAACCTTCATCATAGGCTCTAAAATACAAGGTTGTGCTTTTCTTGTACCTTCTTTGATTGCCATTGAACCAGCAATCTTGAACGCCATTTCAGAAGAGTCGACTTCGTGGTAAGAACCATCGTAAAGTTCAACTTTAACGTCAATCATAGGGAATCCAGCTAAGATACCGCCTTCAAGAGCTTCTTCCATACCTTTTCTTGCAGGTTCAATGTATTCCTTAGGAATAGCACCACCGACGATTTTGTTTTCGAATACAAAACCAGCATTTTCTTCAGCAGGAGAAATTCTGATTTTAACGTGACCATATTGACCTTTACCACCTGATTGGCGAGCAAATTTAGAATCTTGATCAGCGTTACCGCGGATTGTTTCTCTATAAGCTACTTGTGGCTTACCAATATTAGCTTCTACTTTGAATTCTCTTAACATACGGTCAACAATGATATCTAAGTGAAGTTCACCCATACCTGAAATAATTGTTTGACCTGTTTCTGTATCAGATTTAACTCTGAAAGACGGATCTTCTTCAGCAAGTTTCTGAAGAGCGATACCCATTTTATCTTGGTCAGCTTTTGTTTTTGGTTCAATTGCAACAGAAATAACCGGTTCAGGGAAGCTCATTCTTTCTAAGATAATAGGAGCTTTTTCATCACACAATGTATCACCTGTTGTAGTATCTTTTAAACCAACAGCTGCGCAGATATCACCAGCATAAACTTCAGTTTCTTCAAGACGTTGGTCTGCATACATACGAACCAATCTTGAGATACGTTCTTTTTTACCGTTAGTTGAGTTAAGAACATAAGAACCTGATGTAATTACACCTGAATAAACTCTTAAGAATGTTAAACGACCAACAAATGGGTCAGTCATAACCTTGAATGATAAAGCAGAGAATGGTTCAGAGTCAGAAGAATGTCTTTCTGTTTTTGTACCATCTTCTAATTCACCTTCAATAGCTTTAACATCAACAGGTGATGGCATATAATCAACAACGTTGTTAAGAAGCAATTGAACACCTTTGTTTTTGAATGCTGTACCACAACAAACAGGAACGATTTTGTTGTCACAAACTGCTTTTCTTAAACCTGCTTTTAATTCTTCAACAGTAATTGAATCAGGATCTTCGAAGAATTTTTCCATTAAAGCATCGTCTTCAGAAGCAATAGCTTCAACCATTGCATCGTGATATTCTTTAGCTTTTTCTGCTAAGTCAGCAGGAATTTCTTCTTCTTTAATATCTGTACCTAAGTCGTTAGTGTAGATTTCAGCTTTCATAGTCATCAAGTCAACAAGACCTGTGAATTGATCTTCTGCACCGATAGGTAATTGAATAGGAACAGCATTAGCACCTAATCTTGTTTTGATTTGATCTACTACACGGTAGAAGTCAGCACCTGTTCTGTCCATTTTGTTAACGAATACCATACGAGGAACTTCGTATCTGTTAGCTTGTCTCCAAACTGTTTCTGATTGTGATTGAACACCACCAACTGCACAGAATACAGCAACAACACCGTCTAATACACGAAGTGAACGTTCTACTTCGATTGTGAAGTCAACGTGGCCCGGTGTGTCGATAATGTTAATCTGGTGACCTTTCCAAGTAGCTGTTACAGCAGCTGATTGGATTGTGATACCACGTTCTTTTTCTTGTTCCATAAAGTCAGTTACAGCTGCACCATCGTGAGTTTCACCGATTTTGTGGGTTTTACCTGTATAGAACAGGATACGTTCAGTTGTAGTGGTTTTACCTGCATCGATGTGAGCAGCAATACCAATATTTCTGATTTTTTCTAATGGAGTTTTTCTAGCCATTGTTTTTCCCTTATATTTTTACTACTACTATTTATACTGTTACCAGTTAGATATATCTTCCCACAAACAAAAAACATACACAAGGGGGGCATAGATGCGCATTATTAATATGTTACAATTATAAAAAAGGAGTTTATTATGTTTAAAGAATTAAAGGAATTTATTTTACGCGGAAATGTAATAGATATGGCAGTCGGTATCATAATCGGTGCTGCGTTTGGAAAAATAGTCGACTCTTTAGTCAAAGATATTATTATGCCTCCAATCGGTTTAATTTTAGGCAAAGTTGATTTTTCTAATCTTTATTTTCAAATTTACCCGCATGGAACAAGTTATCCCTCTCTTGAAGCCGCAAAAGCAGCAGGAGCTGTTACAATAAACTACGGCGCATTTATTAATACTATTATCAGCTTCTTAATTGTAGCTTGCGCAATATTTGCAATAATTAAAGCCATTAATACATTAAAAGACAAAATGTGCAAACAAAAAGAAGCAGAAGAAATCGCAACAACAAAAGAATGCCCTTATTGCTTCACTTGTATTCCTATTCAAGCAAAAAGATGTCCAAACTGCACATCAGAACTTTAACCGGCTATCGCTTTATAAATCGTTTCTGATGCTTTTACAATAAACTCTTTTCCTTGATAAGAGTTATGCGGACGCATTGCAAGAATTACGACAATATATTTTTTACCGTTTGGCGCATATACGATACCTGCATCGCCAAGCATTGTTCCAATATCACCTGTTTTATGGATAAACAAAGCGCCTTCACCTAATCCAGCTTGGATTAAACGGTCATTTTTAACATGGCTCATATAATCAATAATTGATTCTCTTGAATTAATATTCAAGAATCCCGGATTATCAAGGTTATAAAGAATCTTTGCTATATCATAAGCAGTGGTTTTATTTGTTCCGCCTAGATCAGGAAGCCAGGTTCTGACGTAAGTTTTTGAAATACCCCAATCTCTTAAACCTATGTTAACATCATCCATACCGCCCATTTTAGCCATAATCATATTGGTAGAAGTATTATCAGAATCCTCTATCATTACTTTTGCAAGGTAATCCATTGTAAAACTTCTGCCAGCCTGTCCGTACTGCATATTGCCTGAACCCGAAGAACGGTATTGCTCAAGCATTTTCATCTCATCATTAAGCTTAAATTGACCTGATTCAATCGATTTGAACATTCTAACAAGCACAGGCAGCTTGATAATACTAGCCGCCGGATAAAGCTCATTTGCTTTAATATCAATATACTGCCCTTGTTCATACTCCCAAACATAAATAGATGGTTTTATTGAAGGATATTGAGCCATCAAACCCGTTAACTGCTGTTTAAGAGACGCTATTTCGGTAGTGTGATACATTGTGGTGACTTCACTATGAGCTTTTTCAACAGTTGGAGTTAGTAAAAGCTCGTTATTAAACATATCATTATGAACATAGTTTGTAACAGGATTTGCAATTCTATATAAATCCACATCAATACGATAGCAAGGATTTTGAGTTTTCATTGTATTTGTAAAACCTGTCACTGTAGGAATTTTTTCAGGGAAAAACACTTGTTTTATCAAACAATTATAAGCAGTTGGATGAACAAAAACAATAAATACAGATAGAAAAGACAGCAAAAGTGTAGTTCTAAAAAACGCAACTAAAGGGTTTTGTTTCTTTACTTTCTTTTTTTTACGTACAACACGAGGAGCTGCAGTTCTTCTTTCTGGAACAGCATGTAATGGTCTTACCTGACTTTGCTCTCTATAAGCGTACAAAACTACCCTCCGTCACCTTTCAAATATATGTTATCATTTTACAAAACTTTACAAATCCTACATTTAGTTGAAAAGTCCTAAGTAAAAGTATTGATGAAAACCCCACCCGGACTATTACAATAAATATGAAAGGAGAAATCCCGAAATGAAAAAACTTTTAATATTATCGTTCATTCTAACCTCTATCCCTGCGTTTGCAAGCTGTCCTATTGATGGTGACGGTGCTGCCTGCATAGCTCAATTCAGTCGTGAACCTTTGCAGCAAACTTATGCACCCAAGTCTAATATCAAAGAGTTTTCAGGCACCCCAGAAGCAAGACTTAACCCTGCAAGAGTAAACACTCCGAACACAGAACTCAGAAACTTCAGACAAGTACAAGATGACTTCAGCTACAATTCAAGCTGCCAGTTTGGAGTTTGCAACCAAACAGGTACACCGCAATTATTTCAGCAAAAACGCAACTAAAAAAGGCGGCTCAATGAGCCGCCTTTTTCTTATAACATATTTTTTCTGATTTTTTCTTTTGCAGTATCAATTTCTTTTATTCTTTTTTCAACAGCTTTTGTTTGTTTTTTTAATGCTGCTCTTTCGGCTTTGATAAGCTTGTATTGAGCATCAACATCAGCATATTTTGTCTTGCAATTTAACAAATCATTTCTAATATCAACCTGCGCATTTTCTAACTGAGAAATTGCATTCTGAATATTTCCATTTCCTACAGCTTCTGTTTCAGAAATAACATTAGTAGACTGAGTTGTGTATGATGTATTTGTTTTATAGGCGGTATCATTAAAGTTTAATGGTGTAAACGCATTACCGTCAGCGTATGCTGCACTGTTAAGTAAAAGTGCCAAACCAAGAACTGCAATTGTCTTTTTCATTTTCTTTCTCCTTATTTTATTATATAGTAGCTTATTTTTTACTTCCTGTAATCCTATAAATTATGTATAATAAATTTATGAGTAATTTTTGTAATAAATGCGGACTTTGCTGCAAACTTATACCAGCCTGTAACGGTAATATTATACGAGATGGACAAGAACCTGTCCAAGATTTTTTTACACCGCTTAATATTAGCACCGCTTTATCTATTAACGAAGATTATGTAAAAAAAGTTCAAAACTTATTTCCAGAAGCTCAATTTTATACCTGCAAGTACTTAGATAAAAACAACCAGTGCACAAATCCAAACATGCCGGAAACCTGTAAAACATTTCCAAATACTGCCGTTGCAATAATCTGTGACAATTGCGGTTATTCAGGTGAAATATTTATAAAAAACGAGACCTTAAAACAGAAAATCAGAAAATTAAAGGAAGAAATAATTCATTATGAAGCGCTGATTTTATCTAACCCTAAAGGAAAAAACAACTATCAAAAAATTATTAACTCCCACCAGAATTATATTAATAAATATCAAAATTTTGGTTCTCTTAATTGGTAAAGGCAATTTTTCTAACCAAAATTACTTTATATAAATAAGGGAAAATAGGTTAAGATGTTTTTTAATGGTTTTGAACAATTTAATATAGGTTGTTTTAACAACATGTTCTTTCCAAACTTTGGATTTACTCCATTTCAATTTCCAATGTTCAATTTTATACAGCCAATGCAAAGCATTTGGAATGCACCTATGTTTCCTTCATATACAAATACTGACAGTTTTACCAAGTCCTCACCACTTGATAATTACAATGCTTCTAAAGGGAACTTATTAACAAACATTGCAGAGAACAGGGCAGTTGGAGAAGTCGGTTATTGTGCAAAATTTGTACAAGAAGCAATTGCTCTGGCAGGTTTAGGTGCCTGCACCGGTGCACACGCTTATGAAATGACAAATACTCTCAGATATAATCCTAATTTCCGCGAAATTTCAGCTGACACGGATGTAAATACACTTCCTGCCGGATGTATTCTTGTATACGACAAATGCTCCCGCAATTCTGATGAAATATACGGTCACACCGAATTCACGCGTGGAGATGGAACCGGTATTTCTGATGGAATTTCAAGTTCTCTAACTCCAAATCCAAGCGCAATATTTATTCCTGTATAACAAATATACAAATCGTTACAAAAAAGTCAATTTTTAGACTTGTATATACTTTATATATACAAGGTATCTTTTTATGACTTTTACTAGTTTTATTCCACAATTTAATATAAATAGTGATAACGGTTTCTTTAATACAATGACACCGTTAATGAATATGTGGAACAATGTACCTTTATTTAATTTTGATAATTGTATTAAATTTCCAAGCTTTGATTTTTCAAATCTAAATATTTTTGACAACAGCAATTTTAGCTGGAATAACAATTTAAGCATTGGAGACTCTTTTACACGCACAACAAATAAGCTGAAACCAAACACCTCCGGACTCAAACTTGAAGGCTACAATGCAACAACAGGGCAAAAGCTAGCTAAAATTGCGATGGACAGACGTCAAGCTGATCGTTGGAGCAGCATAAAAGGCACCGGCAAGTGTGCAACTTATACAAAAAAAGCGATTGAAGCAGCCGGGATGGGTTCATACGTAATGGGTGACGGTTATCAAATGACTGGCATTCTAAGTAAAAACAAGAATTTCAAACAAATTTCTCCAAATGGTATTGACGTAAAAGATTTACCGGCAGGCTGCGTACTTGTATATGACAAAGGTGTCTCCGGATATAATAAACAATATGGGCATACTGAAATTACAACCGGAGATGGCAGAGGAGTTTCTCAAGCGATTACCTATAACGTAAGAAAACCGAGCGCAATATTTATCCCTGTATAACACATTAAGAATTGTAACAAAAAGGCAATTGTTTCTCTTTTATATACTTTATATATACAAGGAGAACCAATGACATTTTTTAATATGTGCACATTCTTTAATAACTGCAGCTGCGGCTTTAACAATATGTTTATGCCGTTCAATAGTTTTTCCTTTAATAATTTCTTCTCCTTCCCGACTTTCAACCAATTTACACCGGGGTTCTTTAATTTTGCACAACAAACACCGTTGTTCCAAATGCCGCAAATGACATTTAATTGGAACAATATAAATACAACAAGCTTGTGGAACCAGACTCCAATGACATTCAATAGTAATTTTAGTATTGGGGACACATTTAACAAAAGTAGTTCCACTGTAACAAGATTAACAGGACCGCTTCAATCACAGTTAGCACAAAAGGCAGCCTCTTATGTCGGGAAAGTTAATTCTGACTCAGAAGGCAACAAACTATTTTCAAAAGGGCAAAACAGACCTTGGTGTTCTGATTTTGTTTCAACAGTTATTCATGACGTTTATGGAAGCAAACTTCCATCAAGCTTCCCGCCATCACTATGCTCTGTTGCTTCATTAAGAAGCTGGGGTGAAACAAATAACAGATTTTTAAAACTACCTGCAAGCAATAAAGCAGAATTTATTGCTAAGAATGTTAAAGTCGGAGATATTATGATTATCACAAGACCTGCAGGCAAACATGGACATACCGCAATTGTAACAAAGGTAAATTCTGATGGAAGCTTTGAAACAGTTGGAGGAAACGAAAGAAACTCTGTTAAACAACGAACAAGAACATATAAAACCGAAAACCTAGCAGGGTTTATATCAATGGATAATGTAGCATAATTTATAATAAAACTTGCGTACCAACTAAAATCCTGTGTGAATCTTTAGAGTTACTATTTTGACAGAATATATAATTCAGCATAACTTTTAAAGCCTGACCTTTAATAAAGTAATTCATACCTGCAGAATATTCTCTTTTAACAAGGGACAAATCCAAATTAGGCTTAAATTGGTCGTATCTTGCCACAACTTGAAATTTAGGTGTAATTTTATACCCGAGAGTTGTATAAAATCCTTCGGCTTTATTAGGTGAAAACCCTTTGTTTCCATTGTAACCATCTGCTTTTGCCCATTCAAAATCAGCAGAAAACTTCTGGCGTTCATAACCTGCGTATGCACCTGATACGAAATAATCTCCGTGCCGCTGTCCTGTTGTTATACCTCCGCCGAGCTTTAAGACACCGTATTTTTCTTTATCTAACCCGCCTAATGGCTTTAGATTTGCCCAGCCTGCGAACTCTGCACCGGGGAAAAAACTTGTAAAATATACATCAGAGCTGTAACCGCCAAGGTCATATTCTATATAGTCATAATTCCCTTTTACGCGGGCTCCAACCTTTCTTACATTACCAAAATTTCTTGATATTTGTGAATATGCATATAGCGGCAGTGTAGTCAATGACTTCCCGCCTTCATAGCCGGTTGGAGTTCTTGTATGTCCGACAACAACCGTATGATGGGGGATTGAAGTATTAGCAATATACATATTACTTGGAAGATATTGTAAAAAAGAGCAATCGTGTTTCGGATTAAAACGAAAACGCATTTCATAATGAGTTTTTCCATCCTTAAAATCCCCATCCACACCGGCACTTATAGAACTAAATCCGTATGTAAAATCGTCATCTTCATAATCAAAAGCCGCCCTATAATATCCAAATAAATGAACGTTTTCTATCGGAGATTTGTCAAAGTGTTTGGTTAAAACTTCTTGAAACAAATAAGACGTTTGATGAGCCGTATCGACTTCACGCAAAGTTTTTATATCAAGCTTTACTTCTTCAATACCATAAACTTCTGGTATCAAAAATAATAAAAAAAGTAACGCTATTCTACAAAAAATCATGATATGAATTATACCACTAGAATAAAAATTTTTAGCATGATATAATTTCGTTATGGAAAACATTGCTGTAGAACCTGTGAAGGGGGAGAAGACTAAAAAAGGAATGACAGCTCAAACAAGACTTATTATAGCAGGTCTTGCGGTGAGTACTGCTTTTATTATGGGCGTAGCAGGGTTTTCTGTATACAGCATTGACAAAAATATGAACAGTGCATATAAGAGTTTTGCACAAGTACTTTCTAAAACCCTTGCTATTGAAGGAGTTGAGGTAACCAAAGAGGTTCCGCAGCTTGCAAAATATGATGCGCTTCGTTCTAACTCTGTTTCCATATTAAAAAGTAATGATGATATAGCCTTTATTATATTTAAAGATAATAATTCAAAAGTTATTTATTCAAGTAAAGATGACTACCCTGAACAAGCAGAAAAAGCTAAGATTACAGTAAGTTCTCCTATGATAATTAAAAACATGGGGCAATCTGAGAATGTAGGCTCGGTAACAGTTGGACTTTCCGGCAGAATTATGGATAATGTTTCTGCAACAACAAAAGTTTCTATCGGTATTGTTTTCCTTCTAGCTTGGCTTGTAATTGTCGGCATTGTTTATATGAACTCTTCGATCATTACAACTGAACTCCGTAAACTTTATCAAGGCGTTAAAAAGATCTCATCAGGTGAATTTGGCTATAAACTTGAAGACAAAGATGTTGATAAAGAAGTTAAAGAACTTTACAGCGCATTTAATGATATGTCCGAGAAATTAAGCCGTTATAACGAACAGACAATTGAAAGTCTTACATTCGAACGAAACAAGCTTGAATCCGTACTTATGAGTATTGTTAACGGCGTTGTTGTTTGTGATAATCATGATAAAGTTATTATGGTTAATAATCACGCTAAAAAACTCCTTGAAGTTGCAGAAGATGATATTGTAGGAACTCAAATCCAACAATTCTGTGACTCAAGCGGAGAATTTTGTTTTAACGAGAAAATAGCAGAATTCAAAGACACTCCGCTTGACGAAGACGGCACACCGGTTCCATTTAACATTGAAATCGATAAACGCATTATAAAATGCTTGATTTCACCAATGTTTACACGTTCAAACTCATACGTTGGCTACATTATTGTTTTAATTGATGTTACAAAAGATGTAGAAATGGATCAGCTTCGTTCGCATTTTATTTCTAATGTTTCTCATGAATTAAGAACACCGGTAACAGTTTTGAGAAGCTATATTGATACACTTTACAACTTTGGAAACGACTTTGACTTTAATACCCAAAGAGAATTTATAGGCGTTATGAATCAGGAAATCATCAGACTTAATCGCATGGTTAATGATATTCTTGATTTTTCACGCTACGAGTCACAAAATGTACGTCTTGAAAAAACAAAACAAAATATTATGGAAATTGTTGAAGATTGCGTAAATCAAGTTCAAGTACTGGCGAAAGAACATGATTTAACTATTTCTATAATGAAAGAACCTGATTTACCTGAAATTTATTTGAATATTGACAGTATCCAGCGTGCTTTGATGAATATTGTTTCAAATGCAATCAAATATTCACCGGACGGTAAACGTATCAAGATTAGAGCAGAGCGTTCCCGCGACGGAGAGTACGTAGAAATTAGCGTAGAAGACCAAGGGCCTGGAATTCCTGAACAATATCAAAAGAAAATCTTCGACAGATTTTTCCGCGTAGAAAACGCTACTCATACTGTTAAAGGCACGGGCTTAGGCTTACACCTTGTAAAAGTTACTATTGAAAAACATCACCACGGTCAAGTATTTGTACAATCAAAAGAAGGCGAAGGCTCAACATTCGGTTTCAGACTTCCTATCAAACCGGCTCCGGAGGATATCGAAGAATATATTCCAAAGAATATGCTCCCTGCTGAAAGTGAAGCTTAAAATTAAACCTAATCAGTTGTATAATACTTATTAAAACTAGACAAATATGAATTGCCTTCTTTTATCCAGGCTGCAGATGCACTTTTAGCACAATACTTACCTGATTGACCAATTTTTGTCAGCGTTGTAAGCCCTTGATTATATCGCTTGCTCAATATTTCTGCAATTTTATCAATAGAAGCATCTACGCTCTCAAAAGTTATATAACCTTTCGATCCTCTAAGACCGCCTACATTATTCTTATTCAGAGCTACAGAAGATGTTCCGCGAGTTGATTCACACATTGCAATTGCCAACAACGCTCGCGGATCAATGTTATATTTTTTACCCGCTTCAATAAAAGCTTTGGCTTTACCTTTCAAAACACTGTTTTTAAATTTACCTTTATATCTTGGTGCATCCAACATTAACTCTAAAACTTTGTTGAACTCTTCTTCTGACCAATCATAATTAGTTCTAATATCTGTTGTTGCTGTTAAAGGTTTCGGATATTTTAAATCAGCAACTTTAATATCACCTTCTACAACTGCCTCAGAAGAAGTTGTTGCATCAGCAGCTGTTGGTGCTGTTTGAGATTCAATCTTTTTATCAGTATTAAAAGTTTCAACAAAATTATTTAACTGAGCTTTCGCAAAAGGCATAACCGAAGAAAACATATTTATAAACTTTGAAATTTCACTTTTACTAATGAATCCATCAGGCCCTGCAGCATTATACTCATCATTAAAAGTATCGCAATTCTCAAAAATAGTATTTAACTGGCTCTTATTTTCTGCAGATAATTCAACCCCTTGTTTTTCAAAATACTGCATAACATTTGCTAAATTAAATTTTACACCTGACAAATCTAACAAAGACATTAAATTACTCCTTTTACTTACAAAAAATTTAACGGCAAATTCTGCAATAACTTTAGAAATTCAGAAACATTTTTACAAAAATTTACATATACTAACGTACAAAGAAGAAGTCTACTGCCAGAGGGTGCTGCAAATCATCAATTGAGAAGACCTGCATTACATATTTCCCGGGCTGATGAAAGGTAAAATAATCCATATAATAATATCGCTGGTCTTTCATTAGACGAAAGTCTTTTGTACGCACAACTTCATTTCCGCCCCAAGGAGCATTATCAATCATTTTAAACACTTGAACACGAATATACTTATTTTCCATACGCTTTGGTGCAATAAATAAGTAGTATACTCTGCTTCCGACTTTAAAATTTATTTCATCTGTAAGTGCATTTTCCTTTGTAATAGGCTCTGTATTAAAAAGAATCATCCCGCGGTCATAGACACAACCTGAAACCAAAAACAATAGCAATATTAAAAGTAGAAAAAACTTGCGCATTATTTGTTTTCCAAATTTTTAATACGTTGTTCAACAATATTAAGCATTTTCTCATCTGACTCAATACCTGAATATAAACTATAGTATTCAATTGCTTCGTCATTCATACCTTTTTGTTCATAAGCCATACCCAGAGAATAGTATGCATAAGGGTATTCCGGAGACAAACTTATAACTTTTTGGAAACATGTTATGCATTCGTCATAGTTTTTCTGATTAGCATAAACCAAGCCTTTGTTAAAATAAGCGTCACTATTATTCTCATCAAGAGAAATAATTTTATCGTAAAAACTTAGAGCTTTCGCATTGTTGCCTTGGATTTTATAAATATTAGCAATTTTTTGCATAATTAGCTTATTTGACGGCTCAAAAATTACAGCTTTTGTATAAAAATCTATTGCTTCATCAAATTTATGCTGCTTATATGCTTCATCGCCTTTTTTTATAAGGCTTTCTGCATCACTTATAGGCTCTGCAACAATAGGTGCAATAATATTAACATCTTCCACAGGCTTTTTAACCACAGGCTCAGTGAACGATTTATGTTCATTTCTGTAATTATTCAGCTCTGTTGCATAATCAATATTACCCGGAGCCAGAATTACAGCTTTTTCATAACTTGCGATTGCAATATCTGAGCAGCCCATTTTTGCATTTGCTCTTGCATAACCAAAATGAGCAGAAGCTTCTTTATCATTCAAATCAATAGCGTCTTCAAAATACAAAATCGCCTGACCATAATCCTGTTTGTCATATAATTCGTACCCATAAGCAATAGAAGCTGCTGCGAGATTTTGTTCAATACGTTCATTCGGTTGTTTATCAAGAAGCTCTTTATATAATTCTATAGCAGAAACATAGTTTCCCATTGCATGAAGAGTTAAAGCCTTATTTGCTAATAATTCAGGATTTTCAGGCTCGGATTTCAAAGCAAAGTCATAGTATTTAAGAGCATTTTTGTAATCTTGTTTTTTATGATAACAGTATGCGAGTTCTTTTTTTGTTTCTACATTAGAAGAATCTTTTGAGTAAGATTTTTCAAAGTTAAACAACGCTAAATCATTATTATCAATTTTTTTGTAAACCAAACCAAGGTTTCGATATGCATCTGCATCTTCAGGAAAAGCTTTTAAGTATTCTTTATACTGCTCAATTGCTTCATTATTTTTATCCATATTGCCTAAAAGATTTGCATAATCGAATTTTAATGCTGTAAGCTCCGGATTAATCTCAAAAGTTCTTATAAATTTTTCAAGAGATTTTTCATTTTCACCCATATTCTGATATGTAAGAGCTAGTTTAGCATTAATCAAAGCGCTGTCTTCATTGCCGTTAAGCGCTTTTTCTAACATGCCTGATGCAGCCTGATATTGTTTTGTTTCAAACAAAGCCATACCGTATTTTTCATATTCAGTAAAAGCAGATGGGTATTTTTTATAAAGCGTTGCATAGATAATACAAGCTTTTGAATGTTCATTAGTGATAGAATAAACATTTGCAAGATTTTCACTTGCCTCCATGTGATCCGGATAAGCATTGAGAAACGTATTATAATTATCAATTGCTGAAGCGTAATTTTTTCTAAAATATTCAATATTAGCAAGGTTTAGGTAATTATATTTGTACTCCGGATAAATTGTTTGTGCTTGCTTAAAAGCATTGTATGCATTTTCATAATCACCGATTGTTTGAAGAATACTTCCCATACTAATATAAATAAATGCATCATTTGGACGAAGCTTTACTGCCTTTTTGTAAGCCGAAAGTGCTTCTTCATAATTTCCTGTATCAGAATAAAGCCCTGCAATCTTTGTATAAAGCATAGCGTCTTCGCCATTAAGCTCAATCGCCTGCTGAATAATTTTTATAGCAGTTTTATAATCACTTTTATATTCATAAGCACATGCCTGCTGGTAAAGGTTATGCGCTTCTTTTGTCATCTTAGCTTCAACGCTTTGTGCTGAAATCAAAGCACTCAAAATTAATAGCGATACATATATTTTTTTCGTATTCATTTTCTTGCCCTCGTTGTTATTCTAACACGAAAATAAATGTTTTGTGATATAATTAATTTATTAAAGGGAAGAAGGAAAAAAGATGAGTTTAAATGCATATTTAGGAATTGACGTCGGATCAGTTACAACAAAATTAGCTCTTGTAGATGAAAAGGGCAAATATATAGATTCATACATGCTAAAAACAGCAGGAAAACCTGTTGAAGCAGTTCAAAAAGGCTTGGGTCAAATACTTGCTCAAGCAACAAACGAATACAGCATTCAGGGGGTAGGTACAACAGGCTCCGGCAGGAACCTTGCAGGCGCGCTGGTTGGCGCGGATGTGGTTAAGAACGAAATCACAGCACACGCCGTAGCAGCAAGTACAAATATCCCTGGAGTTCAAACTATTCTTGAAATCGGCGGACAAGATAGTAAAATTATTATTTTAAGAGACGGTATTGTAACAGATTTTGCAATGAACACTGTTTGCGCAGCTGGTACAGGAAGCTTCTTAGACCACCAGGCACAAAGACTTAATGTTCCTATTGAGAAATTTGGTGAAACGGCACTCCGTTCAGAAAATCCTGCTCGTATTGCAGGAAGATGCGGTGTTTTTGCTGAATCAGACTTAATCCATAAACAACAATTAGGATATCCTGTTGAAGATTTATTATACGGATTGTGTCAGGCTCTTGTAAGAAACTATTTAAGCAACCTTGCTTTAGGTAAAGAACTTTTACCTACAATTTCATTCCAGGGCGGCGTTGCAACAAACTCCGGTATGGTTAAAGCGTTTGAAGAAGCTTTGAACACAAAAATCGTTGTACCTGAAAACCACCAGACAATGGGGGCAATTGGTGCAGCTTTATTAGCAATGGAAAACCATCAGTACACAGAAGTTCCTACAAAATTCAAGGGCTGGGAAGTTGGAAATATGAATTTCCAATCAATTACATGCCAGTGCACAGGATGCTCTAATAACTGTGAAGTTATCACAATTCTCGAAGGCGCAGAACCGGTTGGACATGTTGAAAAAATCGGTGATATCAAAGGTAACATAATCGCTCGCTGGGGCGGTACTTGCGGACGTTGGGATATAGCATAAGGAGAGCATTAATGCTTAAACTAAACAATCTTGAAATCGGCGGAGATAAACTTACAGTTCTTGCAGGACCTTGCGCAATAGAATCACTTGATGTCATGCGCGAAACAGCGGAAGAATTAAAAAAAGTGACAGAAAAACTCGGCATAAATTATGTTTTCAAATCCTCTTATGACAAAGCAAACCGATCTTCAATAACTTCTTATCGCGGTTTGGGAATGGAAAAAGGACTCGAATTATTAGCCAAAATCAAAGAAGAGTTTGACTTACCTATTGTTACTGATATCCACACACCTGACCAAGCAGCTGTCGCAGCAGAAGTAGCTGATATCCTTCAGATCCCTGCATTTTTATGCAGACAAACTGATTTATTGGTTGCAGCAGCTAAAACAGGGAAAATAGTTAATATAAAAAAAGGGCAGTTCCTTGCTCCACAGCAAATGAAATCTCTTGTGAAAAAAGTTGAAGATGCAGGTAATAACCAAATAATGCTTACTGATAGAGGTGTGACGTTCGGTTACAATAATCTTGTATCTGATTTCAGAGCAATCCCTATAATGAAAGAATTTGGCTATCCTGTTGTATTTGATGCAACCCACAGTGTACAAATGCCGGGGTCAAACGGAGATTCAACAGGCGGAGACAGAAGATTTGTTCCAATTTTGGCAAACGCCGCTATGGCATCAGGAGCTGATGTATTATTCTTCGAAATTCATCCAAACCCTGATAAAGCATTATGCGACGGCCCGAATATGTTATTCTTAAAAGACGCTGAAAAAGTATTCGCTAAATGCAAGGCAATATTTGAAATCGTAAGAAATGATTAAAACAGTTAGTTTTTCCAAACCTTTAACAGGCACAATAACAATCCCTGCCGATAAGTCGGTTTCACATCGCGCTGTTATGTTTTCCTCCATTGCTAACGGCAAAAGTATAATCAAAAACTTTTCAAGCGGAGCAGATTGTCATTCAACTTTGAATTTATTTAAGCAGCTTGGAATAAAATCTGAGTTTTTGGACGAAAAAACATTATGGGTTGAAGGCGGAAACCTTACTGATTCAAACTCTGCCCTTGATTGCGGAAACTCAGGAACAACAATGCGTTTGGTTTCGGGTATACTTGCAGGTCAAAATTTCAATTCTGTTTTAATAGGTGATGTTAGTCTTTCTAAACGACCAATGAAGCGTATAATTGAGCCTTTGACTTTAATGGGTGCCGAAATTACAGCAGCCGACGGACATGCACCGCTTGCAATCAAAGGTTGTCCTTTGCATGGAATTGAATACATTTCACCTATTGCAAGTGCTCAGGTTAAATCAGCAATACTTTTGGCAGGATTAAGAGCAGAAGGAAAAACCACTTTCAATGAGCCTTATGTATCACGAGACCATACAGAAAGACTTCTCAAATACCTTGGAGCAGAGATTCAAGGCACAACTATTTACCCATCAGAACTTACAGCTAGAGACATTGATATTGTCGGAGATATTTCTTCTGCAGCATTCTTTATTGTTGCAGGATTGATTATTAAAGACTCTAATTTCATTATAAAAAATGTCGGCATCAACCCAACCCGAACTGGGATTTTAGATATTGTAAAACGCATGGGCGGAGAAGTATATATTATTAATGAAAGAGAAATTTCGGGCGAACCTTGCGCTGACATAAGAGTTCAATATACAGAATCTTTAAAAGGATGCGTTATAGAAGGGTCTGATATCCCGAGATTAATTGATGAGCTTCCTGTAATTGCAGTGTTGGCTTCACAAGCGGAAGGTGAAGCAATAATTAAAGATGCAGGTGATTTAAGAAACAAAGAATCAGATAGGATTACTTGTCTGGTCAAAGAACTTCAAAAAATTGGAGTAAATATCGAAGAACGCCCTGACGGATTTGTTGTAAGAAAATCAGATTTAACAGGAAATGCTGAACTTGAATGTTACCACGACCATAGATTAGCGATGAGTTTCTATATTGCAGGATTAATTTCTAAAAAGGAAATTGCAATCAACGGTTTTGAATGGACAAAAATATCCTTCCCAGAGTTTGAAGAATTAATAAATTCATTATATAATTAAAATACTTGCCGGAGTGGTGAAATGGTAGACACGTACGTTTCAGGTGCGTATAGAGAAATCTGTGTGGGTTCAAGTCCCATCTCCGGCAATTTTACCAAAACGCTTTTGGCATCATACGTTTATAAATCCAAATATCAATTCTGTCATAAGTTGTTTCAAATTCTGATTGAAGATTTTCAGGAACACCGATAGCAATAATCGGAAGATTAATTATCTCGGAAGCTTTTTTTAATTTTTCATAACCTTTTATAATGTCTTCTTTTGTTGTTTCATCTCCAAAATGTGTATTAGAAACAATTCCTGCAAACTTTTTCCAAGGACGCTTTTCTAAACCTTCTGAAAAAGTAACATATTCAACAATATTCTCAACGGTTGAGGTTTCAAACTTAGAAGTGTTAACAACAAGATAAATTCTTAAATCATTTTCTTTATCAATATTGGTAATAATATCAAGAATATCCAACCCGCCTGCACCATAACCGACATCAATAATGATATTCCCCTCTTGTGACAAACAATTTACCTGCGCAGGAGTAATATAACTCGCCGCCTCACCCAAACCAAAATTATCAGGCTGAGTAATAACATTTATACCTAAAGCTTGCAGCTCATCGGCTATAGGACGCAATGTATAAGCAGGCTCAACCGTATCCAAATCCACAAGAGTAATGTTCTCCCCTTTTGCAGAAAACTGTCTAGCTCTGTTTATTGAGGTTTCAGATTTACCGCTAGCATACGCTCCGGCAAAAACTTCGACAAATCTTTGTCCCATAACTTAAATTCCGTCTTCTGCTTCTTCCTCTTCAGAAACTTTAGGCGCTGTAACAGTTACTCCTAAATCTTCTAATGCAGCTTGAGCCTTAGGAGCAAGAGCTGTATCGCGGAAGTTTTCTAAAATAGTTTGATAGCAATCAATCGCTTCTGATTTCATATCACGAAGCTTATAAACATTACCAGCCTTGTAATACAATGGCGCCATCTCAGTTGCAGGTGACATCAACATTTGATTATCAAGCTGAATTTTAATCCCAATAAGAGTTTCATTGTCCTGAGGTGACAACAAAGTTCTGGAATAAATCTTTTTTGTTAAATTATCAATATCATCCGACATCTGCTGAACAGCCTCTTTTGATAATTTCGAACCCTTTTTCGCTGCAGATACGTCTAGTGATACCGCAGAAATCAAAAATATTGCTGTTAATATTGATAAAATAATTCTTTTCATTTAATACCCCTTTACTATATTATACTATAATAAAAAGTTGATTTTTCTCATCACTTAAATGTATGATTGTTTTATGGAAAAATTAGTTTATCAAATGTTTATTTTAGGATGCCAAAACCTTGATAATGCTTTAGCAAAAGGACTTGGTGGTGTAATATTTTTTACAAAAGACATAACTGACGAAAAAAGTTTTATAGATTTAATCAAAGATATTAACTCAAAAGCAATCATACCTCCGTTTCTTTCTATAGACCAAGAAGGCGGCAGAGTTGAACGCACAGAAAATATACGTCCTAAAAGGCTTTCAGCTAGATATGCTTATAAAGAAGGAATACTCAAATCACAATCAGAAGAGATTTCTCATGAACTCTCAGAATATGGGATTAACTTAAATTTTGCACCTTGCGCGGATGTAAATACAAATCCGAATAACCCCATTATTGGTGAACGCTCTTTTTCTGACAACCCTGATGAAGTAATTAGGGGGATAAAAATTTTTGTAGAAGCTTCCCGCAAATTTGGTGTAATTCCTTGTGTTAAACACTTTCCGGGACACGGAGATGCGGATAAGGACAGTCATTTAACACTGCCTGTTATTGATTTACCGATTGATGAAATGGAAGCAACTCATATTAAACCGTTTAAATCTGCAATTGATGACAATATCGAAATGATTATGGCTGCACATTTACACTGTACCTGTTTTGACAAACAAACCATGCCTGCATCTTTAAGCAAAAATGCTATAGGATATTTGAGAAACACATTATGCTATGATGGAGTTGTTATCTCAGATGATATGGTCATGAAAGGTGTTCAGGACTATGGAAGGTTGGAAGCTTGCATCATGGGGATTAATGCAGGTCTTGATATGTTTATTTTCAGAGATTCTGATGATAAAACACTTGAACTTATAGAAAAACTTTACAAAATTGTTGAAAAGGATACTGTATTACGACAAAAAGTCTTGAAATCTAATGAAAGAATTTCAAGACTTAAGCATAAATATTTTTTATAAATTCTACTCAGCTTCTTTTTGAGCATCAAAGCAAGCTTTGCATAAAACATCTCTGCCTTGAGTAGGGTTAAAAGGAACCTGTGTTTGTACCCCGCATTTAGCGCAAACTGCGTCATACATTCTTTTCTTTCCTCTGTGCTGCTGCTTTTTTGCCTTTCTGCATTCAGGGCATCTTTTTGGCTTATTTGTTAAACCTTTTTCAGCATAAAATTCTTGTTCGCCTGCAGTGAATACAAATTCACAACCGCAATCTTCACAAATAAGCTTTTCGTCTTGGTACATCACGTGTTCTCCTAAATAATTTAATTGACCGTAGCATACAAATTAGCATGCTATCCACTCATTCTATACTTTTTTTAGGTGAACGTCAAGTATTTTATACTTTTCCGGTTGAACCAAATCCGCCTTCACCGCGAGAAGTTTCTGAAAGCTCTGTTACTACTTCGATTTTAGCCTGTTCTACACGTGCTATTACCATTTGTGCAATTCTTTCATCAGGCTGAATTGTATAGGCTTCATTAGAAAGATTAACAACAGGAACACAAACTTCGCCTCTGTAATCTTCATCAACGGTTCCAACACAGTTTATAAGACTAATACCGTGTTTAATAGAAAGTCCTGAACGAGGTCTGATTTGAGCTTCATAACCGTGTTCAAGTTCTATTTTCAGACCGGTAGGAATAAGCTTTCTTTCAAGCGGCTGCAAAGTAATACCTTCTTCAATTGCAGCACATAAGTCCATGCCTGCAGCACCTTCTGTTTTATATTCAGGTACAAACTTGTTATGTTCCATTCTAAAAATTTTCAAAATCATCTCACTCTCCTATGCAGTGATTATAGTTTTTCCATCAACAACTTCTTTAGGGAAAATTGTGAATTCTTGTAAGTTTTCAATACCAAGTTTAGCCGGTTTTTCAGGCTGTTCAATAGGATTAGAAGCAGCTGCTTTTGCCATAGGATTTTCACCTTCCGGCACAGACATAAAACTATTACTGAAACGTATAAACAAATTACGTCTTGGTCTGCAATCTTCTGAATTATTTGATATAGCTGAAACTTTCATAAAACCACCTTTTTAAGTTGAGGTAAAATATATACCTTAATACACAAGTTTATTGTCTATCAGAAGCTTTTTCGTGTCAATAAAAATTAAGCATTGTAACGAAAAAATTTTTATGTTAATATTATTTTTGCAAATCGCGTCGTAGTGGCAAGGACTCCGTTGGCGAGCAGCAAAAGGTGACTAAACGTCACGTTTTGCGTAGGATATTAAATCCGATTAAGCGAAAATCTTGAGCCAATGGAGGGAGTGAAACTCCTCCGCCGCGAAGACAAATGCAAATTTGATAATTGAACAATAAAGAGTACGGGTCGTAGTGGCGGAATCGGTATACGCGCACGTTTGAGGGGCGTGTGGAGAAATCCTTGGGGGTTCAAGTCCCCCCTACGACATTTTAGAAAAGTTGACAATATGAAAGTTCAGAGCATTACATACTATAATCAAATTTTTACTGGAAAAGAACAGAAGTTTTTACAAAAAGGCAATCAATTAGCACTAATGTATAAAATTACTGCAACCCCTGCTTCTGAACCACCAAAGACACTTTTAGGAAAAGTTGGAAAGGGTGTTAAGTATATTTTAGACAGATTATACTATTATTGTTTCTGTGCAAAATAACTTTTAAAAGTTTTAAAAATGTAACAAATCTATAATTAATTGAAATTCAGCTTTTTTTATACTATGATAAAGATATAAGAGAGGTTAGGAATGGACTTTTTTAGAAATAACAAAAAGATTATAGTTGGATTTATTCTTGTAGCCGTAATCCTTTGGATGGTTGGCTTTACAGTTTTAGCTACAGTATTAAGCATGGGGAAATAAAACGTGACTTCAAAAAAAATATTAAATATTTTAATATTTTTAGCGATTTTATTAAACACTTTTGGGTGTTTAAGTTCTTGTGCCGCAACTGATATTGAAACAAAAAAACGCCAAACCAGAGAAAAAATCAATCGTTTAAAATGGCTTGAGAGCGTTGAAACAAACAAATTATACAAAAACCAACAAAAATTAGAAAGCGCTAATGCTAACCTAACCACATCTAAAAGCCAGATTCTTTCTGCACAAAAAGAATTAGATGGACTGCAGGCAAAACTTGATAAAGCTTCTGCTGAATACAACAATCTGAATTTCGTTCTTTCGGATCATATAAGACGAGTTTATAAATCTCAAAGAAAAGCTTATTTTGAAATTCTACTAAGTTCTGAAGACATTAATATGCTCGTAGACAGACTTTATTTCCAAAAAATAATCTTACAGGACGACTACAACAGAATGCTTGAAGCAAAACAAAAAGCTCAAGAAATTAACCAAATTGCCCGTAATATACAATTAAGAAAACGCAATCTTGAACGTTCGGTTGCGTCAATTAACTCTCAACAAGCCTATATTAATAAAGCTATCGCTAAAAACGAAAACATGATTAATAAGTTGAGAACAGACAGAATTGCTTACCAAAAAGCAGAAAAAGAGCTTGAAAAACAATCTGCTAGCATTGGAACTTACATCAACAAAACGACCAAAGACAGCAGTGTTCAGGTAGCATCAGGATTTATTAAACCAATCCAAGGAAGAATTACTTCTCCGTTTGGATATAGAACCCATCCGATTTTTAACAGCCGTTCTTTCCACTCAGGAATAGATATCGGCGGTCCAAACCTTGGAGCAATCAAGGCTTCCAATTCAGGCAAAGTAATCTACTCAGGATGGTATGGAGGATATGGAAAAGTTGTAATCCTTGAGCACGGCATAATAAATGGAAAACCGGTTACAACCCTATATGCCCACATGAACTCTATTGCTGTAACAAACGGACAGCGAGTTACCAAAGGTCAAACCTTAGGATACGAAGGAACTACAGGCTACAGCACAGGTCCACACTGTCATTTCGAAGTAAGAGTGAACGGACAACCTAACAACCCTTTAAATTATATATAGGAATTTAATCTTGAACAGGAAATTAATAATAGCTTTAATATCATCAATTGTTGCTGCAAACTCAGTTTGGGCTGATTTTGCTTTTTCTGAAGCATCTGATTTTACCGGAGATGCGTTTTTTACTCCACCGGCTAAAGAAGATAGTCTTCAAGATAAAAACAAAGTTTCAAAAGGCGATAAAACTATACCGCCAATTAAGTTGTTACGATTAAAACTAAAACAAAAATTCAATGAAAAAGAAAATAATAAATTTGAACTAGCACCAACTGCAGCAGATTTGTACACAGGAGAAATTGAAACATCTGAATATGCTTCCAAAGAATTAAAAGACGATTTTGAAGAAATGAATCCTGATGGATTTGAAGCAGACGAAGAAACTGCATTAGAAAACCAAAAAACAAAAAAATCGTTTTTCCGTAAAAAAGAAAAAGCTGTAGAAGAAGCTGAAACAGAAGATATTATTCTTGATTGTGACAATGTTGATTACGACACTCCAAACTATCTTATCCATGCAAATGGAAATGTTAGTGTTGAATTTGTAAAACAGGAAACAGTCGTTAAAGCTGATATTATTACATTTGACAGAATCAATAACACCATAAAAGCAGAGGGTAATGTAAGAATTCTTAAAAACGGTCAAACCGTAACAGGTGACTACATCTTTGTTGATATGAACGAAGAAAACGCTCTTATCGAAAACCCTCTTACAAGAACAGCTACAATCGAGATTAAAGCTCAAAAAGGCTATGTTTATGGAGATAAAATAGTTCAAGAAAATGGTTCTATTGAAGTTAAAGACTCTTATCCTATTGAATTTCATTCTGCAACGCGCGGACCTAAAATACATAAGATGCTTGTACCAAAATATGATTCAATAGAAGAGGATATTGAAAAAGGTATTTTCAAACTAAAAGCAAAAGATATTAAAATTACACAAAAAGGTGATTTAGAAATAATTTCGCTAAAAAAACCTCATATATTTAAAGGCGAAAAAACAATTTTTAAAGTTCCTGCTGTTAAAATTTATACTAATAAAAACCACGATTTTGTTGAAAGCAATATCTGGGAAATCGGTTCATATCGTGGCTTAGGAATATATACCGGTCCGGGGTTTGTATTTGAATTACCAAAAGGCTCTGTTTTAAAAGCCATGCCGATTTTAAATTATAAAAGCGGTTTTGGTATAGGCGGATTTGGTCGATTCAGCAGCGGTACAAACCAGACAATGGCAGCTTATGGAACAGCTACAAGCAAGTTTGTTGTTTATGGTAAACAAAAACTTGATGATAATTTATTCCTGCAATATGGTATGAACAGTTACTTTGATGAATGGTTTTTAGGACGAAGAAGACCTAAATATGGTGCATCATTGGTTTATGACAAAACTTATTCATCTAATTCATTCTTATTAAAAGATCAACGTTCTTATTTCAGACATAGATTTGATGCTGGTTATTACCAAGATTTAGACTATGATACCCATTTTGAAAAATTAAAAGGGACTGATATGGGAACAACAAGGTTCCGTTATATGGCTGAAGCCGGTCAAAATCTTTACAGTTACAAAGATGAAGAAAACATGAAGGCATTCGAATTTGGAGTAAATACCCAATTATCCAGTGCTATTTACGGTAACGGAGATACACAGGTTATTGGACGTGTTGGTCCAAGATTGCATACACAATACAAACGCTGGATGCAGGATATTGGTTATTTCTTCTCTGTATATGATGATAACACTCCTATGCCGGTATTTGATGCTTATAGATATGGGAAACAGAATTTATATTTAAGAGAATACTTAAGACTTTCAAGATATCTGACAGTTTCTTGGTTTAGCTCAATAAACCTAACCAATGATTCAGCAAATGGCAGAGATTTTCAGGAGAATTCTTTCTACTTCTCGGTTGGTCCTGACGATATGAAATTCAATGTTGGTTATGACTTTATAAGACAAAATTTATACTGCACAGTAGAAATGATGATGGATGCAAAAGGCATAAATGTAGAGTATGAAACTCTTGAAATCAAACAAGACAAAAAAAGAAAATCTGAAAATAAAGAAGTAAATGAAAACAGTTTTGAATCTCCTAAAAAACAAAAAGTTTTACAACGAGCTGTTGTAGAAGATATTAAAATTATGGAAGAGGTTTTATAGGATGTTCTGTAGAGCAAAATTAGAAAATAAAATTATTTCTTATGGTAAACTTTGCGGTGAAAAAAACTTCACCCCCGGTTATTCAGGGAATATTTCTGCAAGATACAAAGAAGGAATGCTAATAACAACATCGGGCTCTGCAAATGGCTATTTAGAAAAAAAACATATTGTTTATACTGATTTTGAGGGTAAATCTTTAGAAAAAGGAAAGAAACCTTCCAGTGAGAAGTTTTTGCATATTGAAATTTATAAACAGAGACCTGAAATAAATTATATTATCCATGTTCATTCACCTTATCTGAGCAGTTTTGCTTCTGCGGGTAAGGATTTAATGGACCCGATTATGGCTGAGAATGTGTTTTATTTTGGAGGTATTCCTCTTGCAGAATATGCACTTCCTTCAACACATGAGCTTGTGGATAATACAGTTAAATACTTTGATAAATACGACGCAGTATTAATGGCAAACCATGGATTTATAGTTGCTTCTAAAACAATTGAGGATGCTTATTTAAAGCTTGAACTTGCAGAATCTTATGCTCAAGTAGTATTAAATACAGAAATTTTGGGCGGCGCCTGCTTGCTTAGTGAGAAACAAGCTCAGGAAATTCTAAGCTTAAGATGAAATTGTAAAATTTTCTTAACATTCCCTAAAGAAATATAAATTTATGCCGTTATATAAAAAGTATTTTAAATAAGGAGTGCTTAATGAATATAACAACAGATTATGCTAAAGCTCTTGAAGCTTCAAAAGAAGCTGCTGAGAAAGCAAAATTAAAAGCAGAAGCAGCCAAAATAAGCGCAGAGAAAGAGAAAGCTGAGGCTGAAGCTGCAACAAAAGCTGTTTCTAATGCAAATGAAAATTTAACATCACAACAGAATATTTATACAAATGCAAATACAAAAGTGGCATCTAAACAATCTGAATATGATAATGCACTCAATTATTTAAATTCATTGATGGGTAGCGAAGATGAAAATGCTATATCCCAAGCTCAAGCCCAAGTTGACAGACTATTAGAAGAACTTAGAAAAGCACAAGATGAAGCAAAGCTGGAATATGACAAATTAGTGAGGGCGCAGCAAGATGCTCAAACAGCTGTTAAACGTGCAGAAATAGAGAATAAAGAAGCTGAAGAGAGTCTAAAAGAGCTTGAAGATGCAGAAGCTGAATTAGAAAAAGCTGAGGCTGAATTAAAAGAAGCCGAAGAAGCTTATGAAGCTTCAAAAGTTACATTGGCAAACGATGTTTCTCAATTAACTGAAGAAGAGGCTGTTTCACAAGGATATACTATTATTAAAACACCTGATGACTTACAAGCTATGGCTAATAATATGTCAGGCAAATATATTCTGATGAATGATATTGACCTTGCAGGAATTGAGTGGGAACCAATCGGGCACCTTGATCCGGAAGCTGATGATCCTTGGTCAACAGCATTCAGCGGAGTCTTGAACGGCAATGGATACGCAATAAAAAATTTAACAATAAAAGATGATGGGACATCAGACGCTGTTGGTTTATTTGGAGTAACTAACGGAGCAGAAATAAAAGATGTTATTTTGGAGAATATTGATATAAGCGCTCCCGATGAATATAACGAAACCGCTGTAGGCGGACTTATCGGTATTTCAAGAGATACTAATATCGATAATGTGACTGTAACAGGTTCTGTTTCCGGACATCAAGCTGTCGGCGGCTTGATTGGTAAAGAAATGGATTCTCAAAATTTTGGGAAAGTTACTATTTCCAATGTTAATACAAATGTAAATGTAAACGGGGCTTTCTATTCAGGTGGTCTAATAGGCTATGTTAATGGCACATTACAGAATTCTCTTGTTATTGAGAATTGCCATACATCCGGCGATATCAATATAACAGATTCGTCAGCCGGAGGTTTAATTGGTGAAGCCGGCAAAACAGTAATAACTGTTAATAACTGTTCTAGCTCCATGAACATTACAAAGTCGGGAGAAGAAGATACCGGTTTGTCTTGGTTACTAGATGATACTAGCAGAATTGGAGGTATTATTGGAAACTGCAACGGAACATTTATCTCTATATGCAATTCAAACTTTACAGGTTCTCTAAACTGTGATGATGAGTTTAAGGGTGAAAACTACGGCTGGTATATGAATGATGCTCAGGTCTCTATCTTTGAACTTTCTGCCGGATTACCGGTTGATGATATTTTAAATATTGATGGGGTTGATGCTATTACTCCGATTGTTGATCCAAATACCGGAGCTGCTCATTACGATATAACTGTTAGTACTCTAGCGGGTATGAACAGAATTGTTGACATGATTCAAAACAATCCGGAACTGGCTAAAATCGTTACATTCAATATACAATTTGATTTTGAAACAATGGATGCTGCGTATGACCGTTCATCATATTCACAATATGGTGTTACACAGCATCTGTATGAAGACTCAAATGGCAATGTTCACAATGATGTTTATATTGATAATGAAATAGATTTAGAAAGCACATTTAATGTAGGATTTGTTGACATTGACTCGGAAATAGTAGTAAAACCGGCAGGGCCTAAAGAAACAATGGTTAAAGGTCTTTATAAAGATAGTGATGGCAAATACTACATTCTCACTCCTGGAAAAACAAATGGTAAGTACGAAAACTTTACAGAAGTTTCTCTTGAGTTTTTCTTTAAAAACCAATCAACTCTTGTAAATAAACGTCTTGAAACTGATGAAGTAAGACTTCGTGAAAGAATGACCGGCGTAGTATACGATTATCAGGAAAAAATTCAAAACATCCTTAAAGAACGCTATGGATGGGATGAAGATAGACCCCTCCCAATTATTCAGGAGCCTGAATACAAAGCATTGAAAAAGAAACAAGCTTCAGGAGCCGAACTAACACCGGAAGAAGAACTTAAAATTGCAGTATTTGAGCTTAACTATACAATTATGAATATTGTTGGTGATATTACCAACAATGAAGGCTGCGGAATGGGCGGTAATGCTTCATTCTTGGATAAAAATAAAGGTATCCCTCTTGAAGATGAATGGGGCCGTGAACGCTGGATGACAGAGGATGGTATAGAACTCCGTCAAAAAGTAGATGAAAATGGTGAACTTATGGTAGATGAAAACGGATTACCGCTTTTTGAAACCCTTGAAGATGAACCATATAATGGAAATCCTGAAACTGTATATAAAGTCAGAGGCTTTGCTATAACCGATGAAGAAGGCAACATGCTTTATACAGATAGTGAAGGAAAAACCGTCATTGAAACAAAATCGGAAGACGGCACAACAACATATACTTATGAAGATGGAAGCCTATATGAAGGCAGCCCTGAAGATTTGACCCAGCAGATTGAAGAATACTCTCCACAAGCAATGATGGACGATTTAAATAATGACATGGAAAATCTGCTTGAACTATATGAAAGCGGAGGTGCCGTTGACCCTTCAAAAGAAAATAATGGCATACCTGAAAAAAAAGATGAAATATAGGAAGAATAATAAAAAAAGCGGAACCATTAGTTCCGCTTTTTTTATTATAACAACTCTTTTAAATAATTTGGAAGCGCAAATCTTGCTTCGTGATATTCTTTATTATAAATTTTACAAGTTTTAGTAATCTCGTTCCCTCTTCTTTCATCCCAGTATGAAAGCGGTTCAACAGTTTCTGAACAGAACGCCCAAGCCCAATATCCACCTGGATAAGTTGGAATATTTGAAGTATAAGTTGAACAAATTGGAAACACTTTTTTCAATAAAGTGTACATTTTTTTGATTTCTTCTTTGTTTACAAAAGGTGATTCTGATTGTGCTGCAACAATACCACCCTCTTTAAGAGATCGTTTAACATTTGTATAGAATTCTTCTGTAAATAAGCCTTCTCCTGGACCCATTGGATCAGTTGAGTCAATAAGAACAATATCAAACATGTTTTCTTTGTCTTTAATATATTCAATTGCATCTTCAACCAAAATTTCGCACTTAGGGTTATCTAATTCACAAGCGATTGTTGGAAGGTATTTTTTACAAGCATCAATAACCATACCATCAATTTCGCAAAGCACAACTTTTTCAACAGTGTCATGTTTAAGAACTTCGCGAACAGTGCCACCATCACCGCCGCCAATAACAAGAACCGTTTTAGGCGCTTTATGATGCATCATAGGAATATGAGCAATCATTTCGTGATAATGAAACTCATCACCTTCTGTAGTCATCATCAAATCATCTAAAGTTAGAATTTTACCTAAAGAAGAATCTGTATCAATAATTTCAACCTTCTGGAAGGGTGATTGTTCAGAGAAAAGAACTTCTTTCTGTTTAATTGCAATACCAAAACCTGAAGGTGTTATTTCTTTGTAGAATTGTGTCATAGTTTTATGTTCCCTTTCAAAATATGTATGTGTAAGTGGAAGACTTCTTGTCCTGCGTCTTTTCCGGTATTAATAACAGTTCTGTATGAATTTAAGCCAAGTTTTTTTGTAACCTCTTTAACAGTCATCATTAGTTTGCCCAAAAGTTCTTCATCATCTAACTCGTTAAGAGATTCAACATGAAGCCTTGGAACAACCAAAAGATGTGTATCAGCCTTAGGATTAATATCATTAAAAACTACAGCATGCTCATTTTCATAAACAAACTCTGTTCCAAAATCACCGTTTATGATTTTACAAAAAATACAATCGCTCATTAACCATACTCCTTTATTTAAAAAGGCCTGTATTGCTACAGACCTTTAAAATTGCTCCAGGCCAGACTTGAACTGGCACCGAGGGTGAACCCCGATTGGATTTTAAGTCCAACGCGTCTACCGATTCCGCCACTGGAGCATGTTACATCCAATTTTTGCTTATCGACTTTTCTACCAGTGGCGTGCCACCGGAGCAGACGACTTAATCATTTTATTATAAAAAAAATTACAAGTCAAACAAAAAAGAGGAATTTTTTTAAAATTCCTCTTTTTACTTGATTTTTTAAGATATTCTTAAGCTTCTTGTTCTTCTTTTTTACCAAGCATGTCTTGAAGCTTAGACATGATTTCTTCACTTTTTTCTTGAACATCAGAAACGATATCATCTGCTTTTTTCTGAATATCTTTTACTCTTGCATCGGTTTTCTTAGCAATATCAGATGCCATATCGCCAAGCATTTCTCTAGTTTCTTCACCTGATTTTGGTGCAAGAAGAATACCTGCAACAGCACCTAACGCTGCTCCTACTGCAAAACCTGCTAAAAATCTTGTTACTGACATAATATTTTCTCCTTCTATTGTAGTTTAACTTTTGTGATAAAAATTTTTATCGCCAATTCGGGTACTTAAGTCGTCTATCTTTTTGAAAACATTGTAAAAGCACTGCATAGCCCTTTAAAGAAGCCGCCTGTAGCTTTTCCTGCAAAAGATGACAATTGCCCGAACAATTTCAAAGGAGTTTTTGAAATAAAGTTTCTTACCTTTTGTACTCCCTCGTCTGCCTTGATAATGATTCCACTTACAATCTCAACAGATTTGTTAAGATTTTTCAATGTAGGCTCTAACTCTGTTTTAATAATTGTTGCTGTTTCATCCAAGTTTTTTGTTAACTTTGAAACATCAAACAAAACTTTAACAAGCATAACCCCAACAAGAATAACAATAACCCCTGTTGAATACGCCAAAAAAGTCAAACCTTGATATAATTGTGCTGTTTCCATTTTTTCAACCTTTGGGCGGAGCACATCCCCCTTCATTACTAGTTCTATTTTTTATTCCAAGTGCTCCTTTGGAACTGACTACCTGGTGGTTGGCGCTGGTAGATTTTCAACCTTTGGGCGGAGCACATTCCTCTTCACTACTAGTTCTATTTTCCATTCAAGTGCTCCTTTGGAACTGACTACCAATCGAAGTTTGTTTCGCTTTCCAATTCTTTCGCACGGCGTAATTTTTTTGATTTAAGCATATTACCAAACTTTTTATACTGGCGCTCAAGCTTGTATTTTAATAAATCAACAGACTCTAATGCCTGTTTTTTTGCTTCTTTAATAGCAGGAGAGTGTTTTTCAGCTAAATCACATACTGTATCTTTAACTTTTGCTCTCATTTCTGATCCCGGACAAGGTGCATATAAAATACCTGCAACCAAGCCGCCTACAACACCTGCAAGAAGCCCTATACCAAAACCTATTGAAGATTTTTCTTTGCTCATAGTTTAACCTCTTTTTATTATATATGTCTATTATACCACGATTTCAAGCAAGGATAAACCCTTACCGATTAATTTTAAAACTTTTGATTTTCTAAATCTACGAAAGAATAATGCTCCTAAAATAACTCTGGAAACATTTTGTAAAAGATTCTCCTTCTGCTGCTGAACAAAATCTTCTGCAAATTCAACCATCTGCCCCGAAATTTTTCTTGCAAGAACACAAACCTCTCTGATAGAAGGTTTTAGATAAGAAATCGTCAGATTAAGATTGCGAAGGCTTTTTCCCCATCGCACCAATGCTGAAATTATCGTAAATGCAATGATTAATTCTGCTATAAAAACTATTACTATTAAGAATGTAAAAATCATAACTTTTCCGTTCTTTTTTGTATTATTATAAGATTATATTTTATTATTAATGAAAATAAAATACGCTTGGAGGATTATTTCTTGGGTAAACTTAGATTTTATTTGTCACTTATAACAGCAAAAACCGTTTATACAGGAATGAGAATTACTAAACTTTCGTCAGGAACTTCTGTTATAGGCATGCTTGTTTTAAAACTTTGTCCCGATTTTTTGAAATATGCAAATAAATACATCACAAAATCAAAATTAAATATTACAGGTACAAACGGTAAAACAACAACATCAGGACTAATTACCCACCTAATCCAAAAATCTGTTATAAACAACTCAATGGGCGCAAATATGCTCACAGGTGTTGTAAATGCACTTGCATTAGGAATAAACCCTTTTAAACCAACCAACTACTCTGTTTTAGAATCCGATGAAGCGTATTTAGAAAAAATCTACGAACGATTTGATGCAGACTATCTTCTAGTTACAAACCTGTTTCGTGATCAATTAGACCGATATGGTGAGCTTGCTACAACAAAAAAATTAATCCAAAAGGGTATCGATAAGAAACCGGATATTCAACTGGTTTTAAACGCCGATGACCCGCTAGTTGCAACTTTCACTTCACAAAATAAACAACCGATTTTTTATGGTGTAGAAAATGTTTATAACGCTGATAATAAGACAACAGCTGTAGAAGAAGCTTTCAACTGCCCTAATTGCGGTAAAGCTTTAAATTATGAAAAAAAATTCTTTGCACAACAAGGACATTATTACTGTGATTGCGGATACAAAAGAGTTGAGCCGAAATATAAAGCAGATGTAACTTTGCACAAAACCCACTCCATACTAAATATAAATGGAGTAGAATACAAAGTTCCCCTTGTTGGTCTATTCAATGCTTACAACGCACTTGGAGCAATTGCTTTAGCACTTGAACTGGGGATAACAGATATTCAAAAAAATCTTGAAACATTCAAAGTTGCATTTGGAAGAAGCGAGGTTAAGCACATAAATAATAAAAGAACACTAATTCAACTCATCAAAAACCCTATAGGAGCGAATGAAGTACTTAAAACAGTTGATTTAAACTCTAATATACTAATAATAATCAACGATAATTACGCTGACGGCAGAGATGTTTCCTGGCTTTGGGATGCAGAATTCGAAGCTATTAACCAGGCTCAAAAAGAAATTATAGTATCCGGATTTCGGGCAAATGATATGGCACTTAGACTTAAATACGCCGGATGCAAAAATATAAAAATTATCCCTGAAATTAGAAAAGCAATTGAATATATTGGAAATAAAGCAGAAGAAAATATTACAATTCTTCCAACATATACAGCACTATTGAAGATTAACAAATTTAATGACATAATAAAACCATGAGCTTATTCAAAAAAATTGTAATGTTTTTTCTAACCCTTCAAGAAAGAAGGCTGACAAATAACTTAAACAAAACACTCGGAGTCAAAAGTAATTCCAAAAGAAAAAGTTTTTATACCAACGGGTGTTTTATGAGTTTTGATGCTATTGCAGAAAGCGAAAAAACTAAGATGGAAGAAGAACTTGCTCTTATACTTAAAAGTTCAAATTACGAACCAAAAGAAGTTTTGGAATACATAAAAAAACATGGAACAAGTGTTTTTTATATAGATAACTCAAAATCACTAAACTCCATTGGAGAAAACGAAGGTTTTATTTACCCGCAGAAAGGAGCAAAGGCTCTTTATCTTTCGCTATTGGTAAAACAGGGATTTAATCTAAAAACCAATGAAATGTTTATTCTTACAAAAGGCGAAATAAATAAATACTATTTTATCTACCATTTTTATAATTGGTACGCATTTAAACACAATATTGCAGGCATGGACAGAGATTCTCAAGAACTTTTAAAAAAATTCTTATTTTCATCTTCGGAAGAAGATTTTTCAAAGCTTCAACTTGCAGATATCTATAAACTAAAAGATGCAATAAAACAAGACAAAGCCTCTATTGAATTTGTTTTCAAGCTTTGCCGCCAATATGAAGGCACTAAACAAGCATTGCAAAAACTAAAAGAAAACGGTGCTAATCTTTAAGATATTCGTTAATCCATGCAGAAATAATTCTTGATAGCTCAGGATCGTTTTTTAATAAAAGCATATCTGAAGTTCTGACAGGAGAAACATAGGTCGCAAAATTCTTCTGCGCAAATCTTTTCAAATAAGCCTCAGCTTCTTGAGATTCTGTTTCATCAGTACCGGTAATTGATAAAAAATCGACATTATCTAAATGAGCAATTGAGACAGGTATATACAAATCCTTAGTCTTAACAACCGGAGAAATCATAACAATAGCCTGCGGTTTGACTGATAACTTATCAGAAGCCAAGACAGCTGTACTTGCACCTATATTTACACCAACAACAGCCCAATTATCAAAAAAGATTTTCTTAGAATATTCCTCTTTAACTTGATTAATAACCTTAATTACATCATCTGGATATTTTGCATAAGCAGAATTTTTCATATCTTTCCAAGAAGATTTGGTAAGTTTTGAATTATAAATGCTGGCACCATGCCCACGTAAATCAATTGCAAGCACAGCAAAACCTTTATCAAGCAAATCCTGCTCAAGATTACCCCACCACTGAGAATTATATCCAAGAGAATGCAGCAAAACCACTGTAGAAAACTCTTTTTTTGTTTTATCTTTCGGATAAGTCAAAGTTGCCTTCAAGTTGAACCCATCAGATGCGGCTGCTTTAATCTCTTTTTGCGTAAAATTAGAAGCCGCAAAAACAGAGGTATTTATAAAAACCAAAAATAATGCTAAAATACATAAAACAAATCTTTTCATAACAAAACAATTATAACACATTTTATGGTTCGTTACAAATCTTCACAGAAAAGGCAATTATTTACAACCTATATACTTTATATATATAAGAACTTTTTTAAGGAGAGACTATGTCACTAGTAATCGACGCAAATATGAAATTATTCGCAGAAAGGATGCATATATCATCCTCTCGAATGATACGCGATTACGGTTTGGCTACAGTAGATGAAATTATTGAAGCAGAGGCAGAACGCGGCAATACACATGCTGTAAAACATGCTCGTGAATATTATCATTCTCCGGAAAAGCTTATAAAGCTATTTGAACTTACTGATGTTGAAAACAAATTTGTTCTTTTACATAAAATGGACGATAAGACTAGAATGAAAGTTCTACCAATGCTAGGACAAGATGATTTGAGAATGGGCTTATATTTCTTCACTCAGGAGAAACTTCTTGCAATGCTTATGGAAGTTGATATTGAGGAGCTTGTAAATGTTGTTAGAGAAGCGTTTCCGTTAGAACAGATTGTAATGATGTTTACCGAAGATGATTTATCAAACTTTTTCTTAAACGACAAACTTGAAAAATATGATGTAGTTGAGCAATTAAAATGTATGCCTCCTGATGCTATGAAGAAATTTATTGAAGGTGTTACAGGTATGCCGTCTGACAAGACCAATCCATTAGAACTTATACAGAGTATTGAGCAACTTCCTGATGACAAATTCCGTAAATTTATGGCATCTATTGATCCTGATACTCAGAGACAGGTTACATTCCAATTGACAAAAACAAACCCTGATTATTTAACATTATTTGAAAATCAGACTTACTGTAATATGTTAAACACATTAATGAAACCGGATATGATTAAACCAATGATTATGCTTAATCATGATTCCTTGGTTAATATGATTTCAGAACTACCGGGAGATTTAATGTCGATTGTAGCTGCTCAAGTAGATACACGAGATTTTGCAAAATTCCTTCAAAAAGGACATATGGATTTAATTGAAGAAGCGTGGATGATTTAGTGCTACACACGTAGACAAATAGACGGCTTCTGAGCAAAACTCCATAAAATGATAAAAAACTACAAGTTCCGCCTTTTGAACAAACTACTCAAAAAAATGCAACACAAGTGCTACAC
>CAKNXK010000003.1 GCA_932182025.1 uncultured Candidatus Melainabacteria bacterium | reverse complement strand
GACTTTAAAGGGTCAATCATATAGTACAAAAAGGTGGGCAAATCTTGCGTGGCCAAAAGGGTCAAAGTTGAGTGGCTTTTCCATCTGCCAACAGAAAGACAAAAAGAGGCTTATAACAATGCTGGAAAGGATGTTACAGAAGGGAAAAAGAATAAGATGATGGTAAAGGATACCCTGATTGTCAGGCTGGACAATCAAAAGGAATTGGATGATAACAGCCGGAATAGTGACAGAAAAGCATCCCTGAAAAGAGAACAGCAAAAGAATGTAGATGACATTATAAAAGCAGAAAATCAACTTCCTGAACTTACTATCCCTAACCTTTATAAAGAAATTATAAGAAACAGAATTCTATATCCCAAAATAGTATTGGCCCAGGCTATACTGGAGACCGGATGGTTCCGTTCATCAGTATGCCGGAACAAGCATAATCTTTTCGGGCTTACCAATCCACGTACAGGAAAATACTATGAATTCAATCATTGGACAGAAAGTGTAAGGGCTTATTATACTAAAGTGCAATATAAGTATAAAGTAGGAAACTATCTGCTTTGGCTTGATGAGATTGGGTATGCGGAGGATCCAAATTATATAATAGCTGTAATAAGAATATTAAAGACATTATAAATCTTATACTATTAATGTTACATATTGAATGAAAACCTTAATTCTTAATACTAATATTAGTAAATAAACAGAATGTAACGTTAATATATGTGAAGATTTAATTTGAAAGAATTAATTTGCAATCATACATATTTAAATATCTTTTAGTATACTTGATTAAACAGTAATCTTTTGTAACTTTGAGTATCAATTATATTGTAACATTATATGGACTAGTAGAATTTAATTTTTGACAACTAGTTTAATTCGTATAAACAATAATTTTATTTATAATACATGCAAAATAAATTTTCAGTTTTTGGATTGACTGCAGAACAAAGCGAGATCCTTTTTGCTCTACAAAGAAAATTAACATTCAATGATGTACATGAAGAGGGTAAAAAAAAGCCAATTTTAGGTTCAAATAAGAGAGGCCAGAAGCAACTTTGGTTGAATACATGGGATAAATCTATTGATGACTATCTGAAATCATTTGGAGGTAATCCGTCACAGATTAAATTAAGTAATTTAGATTTGAAAACTAAAATAAATAGATTAGATATAAATGCACAGAATAAAGTATGGAAGTATATGGTGTTTTTAGAATGTGTTTTATATTCACCATACTATCCTTTAAGTGATAATAAGGAAGCCTATAAACCTTTTAAAGGATTGGCTATTGATAAAAAGGTAAGGCAAGAAACTCTCAATGAAATTGCTGATATTCTTTGTATTGATAAGAAATATATTAAAGTATTTGAAAATTCTCATAAATCAGCTGTAAAAAAACTTTCAGGTTATTGGACAAAAGTTGCAATGGGGGCTGGAATAGGAATTATTGTACTTTTAATTGCAATAGTTACATTTCAATATGAGATAATTGCTTTTTTTGCTGCAAATGGCTTGTCTGGTGCAGCTGCAATTTCCGCCGGCCTTGCAGCACTTGGTGGCGGTGCCGTAGCTGCTGGTGGATTTGGTATGGCAGGAGGTATTGCCGTATTAGTTGGTGGCGGCTCTTTACTAGGTGCAACTGCAGGTACTGCTGTAGGTGCTTCAATTGCATCACTTGGTTCAAATGCAGTTTTATCTGAAGCAGCAAAATTACAAGTAGTGCTTAAAGAAATAGTTTTAGCAATACAAAAGGATACATCGTATTTTCAACAAATACTTTTGAATATTAATCAACAGGTAAGTCAATTGAAATCGGAAGTTATTAAACTAAAAACAGCTAATGAGAAGAACAAAAAGAAAATAAAAAATCTAGAAGAAAGCATTAAGATTCTAGAAAAATTAGTTAAAGGCGCAGCATAGTATGGAGGATTTTCATAGTTTATCAAATAGAATTTCTGGTCTTCAAGAAGATATTTTTGCAGTAAAAAAACAAACATCAGTTCTCGCTTCAGATATAAAAGAAGATGACAGAAAATTGGAAGAATTAAATAATAGAATTAAATCACTTTTTGATAAAGCTGGGATTGATGAATCGAACATATCTTCTGAATCAACTATAGATGACATTCAGCAGATTAATACAGAAATAGATTCTATATTATTTTCTGTTAATAGTAAGACTGAGGCAGATAAAGCACTTGATGTTAATAACGTGGATTTATTAGTCGCTTGTCTTGCCGGTGGTTTGGCTGTACTTGTTGATTTTGTACTTGTTAAGGTTTCTAAAACTATGGATATAAAACTTAATGGAGAGAAAGTTCATTGTGAGGGTAGTCCTTTAACAACTATACTTAAGAAAATAGGTACAACAAATGACGGTAAGGAGGCTAAGTGGATAAAGACATTAGAGAAATGGTTTCACGTTAATTATGATGCGTCAGTTAAAGAAAATATTCCTGGTATGTATCCCAAAAACCATAGAGTATATAGTCTAGGAGTAAGCGTCTCCGCGATTCTATATAGTATATTAAAACAAAAAGTCTAATGATCCCTTTTTAGTCATTAGCCTTTTCCCATCTG
>CAKNXK010000002.1 GCA_932182025.1 uncultured Candidatus Melainabacteria bacterium | reverse complement strand
TATCATAAAAAAGAATAAAAAAGATTTTTTTGAATTATTTATATTAGATTTTTTATCTATACTAATAGCTACCATTTTTTATATAATTACGATTAAATTTATTTGTTTTTTGATAAACAACTTACAAATAAGTTTAAATCTATCTTTTAATTTAAAACCTATCTTATTTTGGTTTGCTATAATTTGGTGTTTTTGTGCAACTTTAGCAACAATTATATTTCATTTCATAACATTATATACAATAAATAAAAATGGTAGGAGTATGCTAATAAAAGATGATGAATAATCTTGAAATAAATATAAATTCTTTGTGCTATAAAATTCTTATCAACCTAGCTTATTTGTTCTTAGGAACTTTAATAACTATTAGTATTGTCGGAATAATCTATTATTTGCATTTGTTTGACTTCTTTACAATTTATACCATTCTTATCGCAATTCCTATTGTTATATTAATTGAAATATATAGGCAAAATACATCTTTTAATAGTTTCATTATCAACAATATTTATAAATTTTTGTATAACTTAAATAAAGAGCTGTTCAGAATAACAAAATTTATTGACAAAATACTTGATATTGGCATAGCTGTTTTGTTTGTATATTATATTTATGCACATTGGAATATTCCAACAACTTTAAATGACAATAAACATCCCGTGTTTGAAGCTATTGGAATTGTTATCACTGTATCATCTATTGTTTTAACTGTTTTATTTGCTACGTTACAACAATTTGAAAATAAATATTCTGACTTTAAATCAATACTTCAACAATGGAAAAATACAAACATTTACTTATTTATTGTATTAGCTATATATACAACTGCAACGTTTATTTTTTATTATGCCGGCTCAAATAATTTTATTGATTTAATAATCCTAATAGCATCAATTTATCTCGTTTTAAAATTAATAATAATTGCAATGAACATATCTTTTATGATGAATTTTGACATTCTTCTTAAACTATATGAAATTTATACTATTAATTTTATTAAAAGTTGGAGGATTTCTTCTGATAAAACTCTTATTAATGATGTGAGTAAAAAAGGTATAAAATATTTTATTAAATATAAACTCTGGGGTATTAATAGAAAAAAATACTATACAATTTCAGAAACAACAATAGAAGAATTAAAAAAGCAAATAGAACCAATTTTTAGACAAGCTGAAAATTTCTTAAGAGCAAATAATTTAAATGATTTTTTAACTTGTAAAAATACTCTTATTAATATTGCAAGAACCTACAATAAATTATATAAAATTAATTTAGAAACAAAATTTTACCAGTTCCTTGCATATAAAATTAAAGATTTATTTATTTTATCTGTAAAGCTAAAATACCAATCATTTCCAGAACATATTGTTGATTTAAATGAGAAAATCGGTATTTGTGCGATAAATGAAAAAACTGATGAAAATAGCTTTCATACTATACAAACTATTGGATTTTCTGCTTTTCAGAAAAATGCACAAGAATTTGTTATAATTTCAATAAATTTAGAAAACACCTCTGCTCCTTGTGATGCAATTATTTCTTTACGAAAATTTACTCATAAACTTATCTTTAATCATTCGATAAATGAAGCATTCGGATTAGTAGATGATTTAAGTACATTAGCTGTAACTATTTGGACATTGAATAATACGAAAAAAGTAACAAATAATGCTTGGTGTATCAATCTTATAAGCCTTATAATTACCGATTTAATTAACATTTTTTATAATATTGCTATGTACAATTTGACAGAAAAAATGTCTATAGATACAGATTATATTGAAAACAAAGTTAAAGAAGCTTTTGTACAAACTTTTAAGTTACTAACAACATATAATACATATCCAAGTGATTTTTCTATATTTTTTAATAATATAGGTAGAGATTTAAATTTAAAATCTGTTACAGATATATTAAATAATTCTCCATATATTATGACACCTTATAAAAATGCTATAATTAATGGTTCTTCATTGTTTACTCATTATGTAAATGCATTAGATCAAGTTTATAATGCTATATTAGTTTATGATTTTGACGATAATGTGTATTTCGAACGAAGTTTTAATTGCATAACTAATTTTCTTGATTTGTTTGAAAGTTCAGCAAAAACACTATTTGATAGCAATAATACTATTAGTATAAATAGAATTTTAGAAGCTTTAAATAATATCCAAAAATGTATATTTATATTTATTAAAAGAATAAATGCTACCAACTACCAAAAAGAACTATTATTAGATGCCTCAAGTTTATTATTAGCGAACCTCTACTCTATTTTCTTGAATATTTTAGAAAAATATACTAACTCAGAAAACTTTTCTAGTTTATATATAGAAGATTTTGTACATTTTGTAGGTTTAGCTGTACAAACATATAATAATGCTAGTAAACGAAATAAGGAAATAACTAAAGATTTAATTCAAAATATAATTATTTATTTTGAAAAGTTAGAAAATAAAAAGAATTTATACCAAGGAATTAATTTAATAACTCTAATTTTATCTAAAAATGATAAAAACTCTGAAATATTTACTCTACTATGTAATTTCATAATTAAACATAAACCACAACATAAACCAAAACAAAGTTTATATCTTGATCAGTTGGAAGAAAATGATATTCCACATTTTGCAAGCCATTGGATTGATCATAATGATATTCACGAATACTCTAATATTTTATCAGAGTTTCAAAAAAAAATTAATCTAAAATCCCACTCAAAACTTTGTAAGCAAGCTTTATTTCCTCATCTGTTGCTTTATTTAGCATTGTTTGGATGTCTTGCAGGAGTTCTTTTGTATCTTTCTGATGATTAAACATATATAGTTTGTAAGGTTCAACTTTTAAGGCATTTGCAATTCTTTCAAGGTTTTCATCTGTAGGATGGAAATGACCGCTTTCAATTTTACTTATACTAGAAGCTCCTATATCAGTTAATTCTGATAAATCTTCTTGCGTTAAATTTCTTGCAACTCTTATTTCTCTAATTCTTTTCCCTAAAAGCTTTTTCAATTCAGACATTTTTCACCTCACAATATATTCTTTATGAAATACTTGTAAAAATGAATTAACCTTAGCCACAAAATAAGTTGAATTTCTTTTATCTTTATGCAAGTATATATGCATATTACAAAATAAAATTAGTCAAAATTTGCATTTGAATGCAAGAAAGGGTTATATGAAAAAGTTTTTAGATGTATGTTTATGGATAATTGGATTATTTTTCTTATTATGCAGTTTAGGGCTTCTTTTAAGTCCAGAAGTAAGAGGAATGGGAATATTCTTTACTTTATTAGGAATAACACTATTACCACCGTTAAGAAATAAAATAAACAATAAACTGCACACATTTTTTACAGTTTTTAATAAAAATAGTAATTCTGAAAATACAAATCTAGTCCTTATAAAAGCCTTAATCGGTATTTTTAAATTTACTGTATTTAGTATTTTATTTATAGGTATAATTATTTCCATGCCAGAACCTCAAAATATAAATACTACTATCGACAATACTGTTACAACAAAAAGTTCAACAAAAAGTAAATATAGGAATAATAAAAATGCAAAATTAATAGCAAATGTTACAGGATTAGATAAAGATCAAGCCGGAAAGGTTTATGAAACTCTTGTAAGTTGTGGAGTTGGTAATATAACTAACATTGAAGATCAAGAATATGGAGATGTTTATTATATAGAAGCATTTGGAATACCAGTTAAACTTATAGCCTATATTGATAAAGAAGGTAACATTACAGAATTGCACTATGATATGAAAGACATTATAGTTGAAAGCAAAAGAGTCGCTAAAATTACAGATTATATTTTAAATTCTAATGACTGGGCGAAATTAGAAGTACAATCACAAATTTATATTGAAAAATTCCTTAATGCACCTAAAACAGCCAAGTATAGAAATATGAACTATTCAATAGACGAAAATAAAGTTATACGAGTATTTGGTATAGTAGAAGCTCAAAATCTTTTTGGTGTTCCTTTAGAAAACAGTTTTGAAATAGAATACACCAATAATAATGGTAACTTTAGTATAAAAAATGCAATCCTTGCAGACAAAAAGATTTATTAAAAAGCAGAATTTTAGAAAAAATTATATAATAGTCATAAGGAGAAAATACTTATGGCTACAATAAAGCAAATTAAAGCAAATAGAAAGAATGCTATTAAAGGTGGTGTTAAAACGGAATCTGGAAAATCTATATCAAGTCAAAATGCAACAAAATATGGATTTTTTAGCAAGATAACAACGGAATTTGATAAATTAAATAATGAGGATTTTTGCAAATCTATTTATAACTGTTTCATGCCGGTTAATGAGTATGAAAATCAAATGGTGGAAATCCTTTTATCTAATTTATTGACTTTTAGAAGAATATGTTTAGTAGAAAAAGAATATCTGGAAACCAAAATACATCCCGATATAGAAATGGATTTTTCTACTTGCTTGAAAAAAGGATATAAACCAGAAATAAAACTTGATCTTATTGACGAATTAAATAAATTTCAAAAATATAAAACAAGTATTCAAAATAATCTTATTAAGATAGAACATGAATTAGAAAGGCTAATGGTTAATAGAAATTCTGAATATAAATATATTCCAAATAGTCTAGATATAAATGTTTCAAGCTCAAATGGGTTCGTTTTAGAATAAAGGTTTAATATTTCTTAAATTATACTTGCATGTATAATTGCAATATATTATAATAAATTATACATTGAGGTATAAAAATGGATAATGCTGATTTAGAAAACTTTAATCCAAAATTTATAAATATTAAAGATTATAAAACTGCTGATGAATACAAAAACACATTTTTTATAGAAAATATTGTGAATACATCCGAATACTATGAATTAAGTATTTTAAATGCTTATTTTATTCATCCATTTTTATCCATTAAAACGATATTTGAAGCATCAAAACAATTATCAAACAATAATAAATCTGAAATTACTTATCGTAAAGTTAATGATTGGAATACAAAAGGTTTATTTGAGGATAAAAGAACAAGCAATATACAGTGGCGAAAATATTCTGTTAGAACAGGTGTTCAATTACTTCTTATAAATGATTTAAAAAAGTTTGGTTATTCAAACGAACAAATTAAAGGAATTGTAAAACAAGTAATTGATGATAGTGCTGGTGTTCTTATAAAAAATCGTACATTTAATTATAGATATTTTGATTTTTATGCTTCGACTTTTTATAAAAGAGGTGTAAATTTCTTCATAATGATAGATGATAATTGTGATGCATTTTATTTAACTGAAAAAGATTTAGCCTTAAATATTGCCAATGGATTAAAACAATTTAAACCATTTTTAGTATTACCTTTTTCTAAATATTTAAGTGTTTTGCAGAATATATTTTCCATTCTGATAACGAAAAAGCAATTACAGATGAATTATCATTGAAAGAAGATTTGCCAAATTCTAAAGAACAAAAAATTATTAAAACTATAAGAGATAATGAAATAAAACATATTAAAATAGAAAAGAAATCTAACAGCAAATCATTATTACTCAGAACAACTCAAATAAAAAATAATACAGATATTACCAATGAAGAATTGGAAAATCTTGTAAAACAAGATAAATATATTAAAACAACTATTGGAAAAGGTACAGGTCAATCTTACAATATTTCAATAGAAAAAATCGAAAAGCTAGATTAGCGACAATGAATAAATTGAGCTAATTTAACTATTTATTATAGTAAATCATATCTTTGAAGTGACAATGTAATACTTGAACTTCAATACAAGCAGTAGGGAATAAGCAAATGCTTAGTATTGAAGAATGCCGTAAAATTTTAGGGTTAAGCGAAGATGAATTGTCAAAAAAAGAATTAGAAGAAATTAGGGATGCACTATATCAATTAAGTACAGTACTGATAAATAATCAAAAAGAGGTAACTCAAAATGCCAAAAGCAGTAATTTATTGTAGAGTATCAACTGAAGAACAAGCTAAACATGGTTATAGTTTAGCTCAACAGAAAAAAGAATGTATTGAATTTGCACTAAAACAGGGTTATGAGATTGATAAAGTTTTCATTGAAGAAGGTGAAAGTGCAAAAGATCTAATTCGAACTCAGTTAAAAGCTATGTTTGAATACTGTACACAAAAATACAAAGATGTTGATGCTCTTATTTTTTGGAAATGGGATAGATTATCAAGAGGTGAACAAAGCGATTACTTAGAGTTAGGTAAATTTTTTGATAAGAATAATATTAAACCATTATCTGTTACTGAAAATAATGAAGAAACAGCAGAAGCTGAACTATTAAGATGGATAAATCAAGGTACATCAAGATATGAATGGCGAAAAATACAGGAACGCACAAAATTGGGAATGCGTGGAGCTGTTGAACAAGGGAGATGGGTTAATTTAGCTCCAGTCGGTTATAAAAATGATAAAGAAAAGTCATTAATACCTTGTCCAGTTAATGCTAAATATATAAAAATGACTTTTGAATTATTTGCTACAGGGTTATATTCTCAAACAGAGTTAATAGAAAAACTTCGTATTGCCGGCATGGAAAAACTTGATAAAAATAAAATAGGAAGAATATTAAGGAATAAGGTTTATATAGGATTATTAACTTATAATTGGCTTGAAGAACCAAAACGAGGAATTTTCGAACCACTTATAGATGATGAAACATTTTACAAAGTACAGGCTATTCTTGATGGAAAGAAGCCTATAATAAGTGGTTACAAACGCAATCGAGAGGACTTCCCTTTAAGAAGATATGTTAGGTGTCCTTATTGCAACACTCCATTAACAGCAAGTTATAGTAAAGGTAGAAAAGAAAAATACGCATATTATCATTGTCATAATAAAGAGTGCAATGTTAAATTCAGAGTTGCAAAATCAAGAATAGAAGGTGACTTTATTACTCATTTAGAGCAAATTAAACCTAAAAAAGAGTTGTTACAACTTTTTAGAGCTATTTTAGAAGATACTTATGAAAATAGTATTAAAGAACAGAAAACAACCTTAAATAGGCTAAATAAAGAGCTTGAAGAACTTATTGAAAATAAGAAAAAACTTACAAAACGATATTTAGAAGATAGAATTACAGAAAATGACTATAAGCTTGTAAATGAGGATTATGACAGCTCTATAAACTCTAAAAAGGCTGATATTGCAACTATTGAATTACCAGATGTTGATATTGAACAGTATTTGAATAGTTGTACATTCGTATTAAATAACATTAAAGACTTATGGTTAAATGGAAGTTTAGATTTTAGGCAAAGACTCCAAAAGCTGATTTATCCAGAAGGTATTCAATATAATCTTTCAGAATTTCGAACACATAAAAAATCAGTCATATTCGACTTCTTAGACCGATTGACTGATGATAAGTTTAATATGGGGCGCCTGATGGGATTCGAACCCATGCATATCGGAACCACAATCCGAGGTCTTAACCGCTTGACGACAGGCGCCATAATTCCGACAAGTTTTAGTATATCAAATAAAAAAAAATTAGCAAGGGGTAAATCTTGTCGTGTAAATCCTCGGTGTAAGATAACAAATTATTAAGCCGAGGTTTACTTAAATAGCATGTTTATTGTATTATTGTCATATATTGGAGGATGATTAAGTAATGTCAATAGCTTTGGAACAAAAACAAGGATTAATTGCAGGTGACGGATTGCTGCCTGTTAAAATGGCACAGTATGCAAAAGAAAACGGATTAGAGGTCGTTGCAATTTCGCTGTCTAATGATAATTATTCCCAGTTGAAAAAATATTGTTCTAAAGTGTATTCTTTTTGTCCTGGTGAAGTCCAAAAAATTGAAGATGCGCTTAAAGCAGAAGGAATTAAGCAAATAACTTTCTTGGGTAAGGTAAATAAGACTGTTTTATTAAAGCGCCCTAAGTTTGATGCAAGAGCATTAGATTTTATCAAAAAAGCTATTCGTCTTAATGATGACAAAGTGATGCTTATGATTATTGAGGAACTTGAAAAAATCGGGATTACAATTCTTGATCAAACATTGTTTATTAAAAATCTGATGATTCCTTCCGGAGTTCTTGGGAAAGTTCAACCTAATCAAGAACAGATTGATGATGTAAATTATGGGTATTGGCTAGCAAAAGAAAGCGGCAAGCTTGATATCGGTCAGTCTGTTGTTATAAAAGATAAAATGATTATGGCTGTTGAAGCGATTGAAGGTACTGATAAATGTATTAAACGCGGATGCAAGATTGCTAAAAAAAATTCAAGAGTGATTAAGGTAGCGAAGCCTCATCAGGATAAGCGTTTTGATATTCCTGCTATCGGGCTTAGAACTCTTAAAACTATGAAAAAACATAAAGCTGATTTGATTGCTGTAGAAGCCGGTGAAACTATTATTGTTGATCAGGAAGAAGTAATTAAATACGCAAATAAACATAATATTGTAGTAATGGCAGTTTAGTGATTATGAAAAAAATTTTTGTTATTACCGGTGAGCATTCCGGTGACATCCATGCAGGTAAAGTTGTAGAAATTCTTAAGTCAAAAAATCCTGATATCGAAATCGAAGGTATTGGTGGTGATAATCTTAAGAATGCAGGTGCAACTTTGTTCTGCGACCATTCTAAGATGTCTGCATTTGGATTTAATTTCAAAATGGCAATAGAACATCTACAGTTGGAAAAAGAGGTCAGTGAATATATTTTAGAAGAGTTTAAACCGGACTTGGTTCTTTTGATTGATTACGGAACATTCAATCTTCGTGTGGCTAAAAGACTTAAAGGTAAAGGTATAAAGGTTTTTCATTACATCCCGCCTCAGGTTTGGGCAAGCAGAAAATGGCGTATTAAAGGAATTAAAAAGTTTGTTGATAAGGTTCTTTGTATTTTCCCTTTTGAAGTAGAAATGTATAAGAAAGAGGGTATTGATGTTCATTTTTGCGGTCATCCTCTTGTAAAACAATTACCGAAGAAAGCTGATAAAGAAGAATTTTTCGCAAAACACGGGCTTGATATTAATCGTCCATTGGTTTCTGTCTTTCCGGGGTCACGTCCGTTAGAGTTGTTTTATTTGGCAGATACTTTTGTTAAAGCTGCTAAAAGACTTCAAAAATCGCATCCAGAATTACAGTTTTGTATTTCGCATGCACCGAATTTGAGTGATAAAGTATTTGACAAGTATGTCAAAGATACAGATTTTAAGATTATTAAAGGCGAAAACCATGCACTATTGAGCGTGTCAGATTCTTTGATTTTGGCATCAGGAACAGTTGCTTTGGAAGCGTCTTTGTATCAAACACCAATGATAATTGGTTATCAAGGTCCTTGGTTTATCTATCTTGTTTATCTTATGGTTAGATGCATTAAGAACGTATCTTTGCCAAATATTATTACAGGAAAAAATATTGTGCCGGAACTTATTCAGGCAAAATTTAATCTTGATAACATTTGCTACGAGACAGAAAAGCTTCTTTATGATACAGAATATAGAAAAGAAACTATTGCAGAATTAGGTGAAGTTAGGGCTTGCCTTTCTGAAAATTATTCTGCAGAAGAAGTTGCAAATTGTATTTTAGCCTCAATCTAATTTATCTTTGTGGTAAAATTGTTTTGTAGAGGGGGATAAATTATGAAGAAAATATTGTTAGCAGTGTTGATGTTTTTTATCCTATCTTCTACTGTCTATGCTGAAGACGGTCTTCGTACTATGTTTTTAAAAAACGAAACTGTTATTTGCGGAATTAATATTCGTAATTTTAATGCAAAAGACACAAATGGTAATGGAATAATTGATAATGATGAAGAAAGCGGCAATTTTATTAACGCTGTTGAACGTTTAGACGAGATTAAATCTGCCGGTGTAAATGTGTTGCATGTTCTTCCTATCACACCGGTTGGAAAGCTTAAATCCCTCGGTACTGCTGGTTCTTTATATGCAATAGCTGATTTTGATTCTATTAATCATCAGCTTGTGGATTTGACCTCTCAAATGACTCCAATGGAACAGGCTGCTTATTTTGTTAGTGAGTGCCATAAGCGTGGTATTAAAGTAATTATTGATCTTCCTAGCTGCGGAGCTTATGATTTATTCTTGACTAATCCGGAGTTATTTATTAAAGATAAAAAACAACTTTCGATTGTCCCTACTGACTGGACTGATGTTAGACTTTTGAATACTTCAAGCCAAGATGTTATTGATGTTCATAAACGTTTTGTTGATATGGTTATGGATATTGGTGCTGATGGGATTAGAGCAGATGTGGCAACTATTAAGCCTTATAAATTCTGGGAAGAAATTATAAATTATTCAAGAGAGCGTAATCCTGAATTCTTGTATCTTGCAGAAGCATCGGATTCTTGGAGAGAACCGCCAAGTAAGTATGCTGATTTTACACCTTATGATAAACTTTTGGAAGCAGGTTTTGACGGCTATTATGGCAGTTTCTTTAACCTCAAGGATTGGAAAACTTCTAACGAATTAATAGAACATATTAAATTCAATAAGAAGCTTTTAACATCATATCCTGATGATAAAAGCGTAATAATGTCTTTTACAACTCATGATGAAGTGAGTCCGATTGTTCTAAGAGGCGAAAACCTATCTGTAATGATGTGCTGGCTGGAAGCAACCTTGCCGTTTAATCCTTATTTTATAGATGGATTTCAATTCGGCGATGATTATATTTACCCTTGGGCAAATACTAAAGCAACATTTACTGAAACAGATGACGATTACTACTTTGTTCATAGAGGAAAACTTGATATATTTAATTATTCAAGAAAACCGCAAGGTAACTCTGATATAGTAAAAGATAATTTTAAACGCGCATTTGATTTTAGAAATGAAAAACTAGATTTAATGACCAAGGGAATGTTTTCTCCAATTAAAACGGATAAACCTTCTGTATTTGCTTATACTAGGTCATATCAAGGTGAAACTATTCTTGTAGTAGGCAATTTAGATCCAAAACACGCTCAAAAGAGAGTTAAACTAAAAGTTTCAGGTATAAAAAAAGATGAAGTTCTTGAAATTATTCAAGGACAAGGTTATTGTAAAACCCGTAAAAACAAAATCTATGTTGATTTAGATGCGGGACAAATTAGATTATTTAAGTTATAGATGAGGTATTAATATATGCAAAGAATGGTATCAGGAATGCGTTCCACAGGAAAATTACACTTGGGTCATTATCTTGGTGTTATTGATAATTGGCTTAAGCTGCAAAATGAGTATGAATGTTATTTCTTTATTGCGGACTGGCATGCACTGACTACAAAGTATGATAAGACAGAAAACTTAAAACAAGATGTTTTGGAAGTTGCAATGGATTGGCTAGCTTGCGGAATCGACCCAAACAAAGCTACGATTTATGTGCAGTCACAAGTTCCTGAAATTGCAGAATTGCATATTTATCTAAGTATGATTACCCCTCAAAACTGGGTGGAACGTGACCCGACCTTGAAGGATATGGCAAAAATACTTAAATCTAAAGATGGCATGGCTTCTCAAATTAACTATGGTTTGATGGGCTATCCGGTATTAATGTCTGCAGATATTATGATGTTTAATGCTGATTTTGTTCCTGTTGGTATTGATCAGGTTGCTCACGTTGAATTAACAAGAGATATTACAAGAAGGTTTAATAATATTTATAATACAGATTTCTTCCACGAAGCACAGCCAAAATTGAACGAATGTTCTCTTATTTGCGGCTTGGACGGAAATAAAATGGGTAAATCTTTCAACAATGATATCAAGATTTCTGATACAGCAGAAGTTACTGCTAAAAAAGTAATGTCTGCTATTACAGATAGAAGCAGAATGAGAAAAGATGACCCCGGACATCCTGAGGACTGCGAAGTTGCATTCAAATATTGGAAAATATTCGGCACAGAAGAAGAAGTTGAAACCGTAAAATGCGAATGTGAAAAAGGCGCTCGCGGGTGTGCTGATTGTAAGCGTCAATTAGGTGCAAAAATTAATGAAAGATTTGCAGAAATACGTGAGCGCAGACGTTATTATGAAGAACATCCGGAAGTAGTTAAGCAAATTCTGGAGGACGGTGCGAAAAAAGCTCGCGTTGAAGCGCAAAAAGTCCTAAAAGAAGTTAGAAATTTAATTGGAATGTACTAGCAAAAATTATTTTTATAGCTTTTTATAATAGTATGAAAATAATGAATTCTATTCGTACTTTTGCTCTTTCAACTGTAATGGCAGTGCCTTTGTTGGCAGCACCGGTTGCTTCTCAAACTGTTAAACAAGATACTTTTGAGTATTCAATTCCTGCTTCAGGCACTTCTGACAAGAACAAGCTTGTTGGTGCTCCGTCAGCTGATATTATAATTGCAGGAGTGAAGCATAAAGCTGCTATTGTAGTAGATTTAAGTAAAAATGTTTTATACAAATACGATAGTGATGGCAATCCGCAGACAGCCTATCTTGTTGCGAGCGGGAAAAAATCTACTCCTACGCATACGGGAGTTAGAATTGTAACTCATACAGAAACTTATCCATATAAAACTGCACCGGCTAAATCAAAAAGACGCAGAGCGCCAAGAGACTATGGTCCTAAGATAATCTGTTTAAATAAAGTTGATGTTAAAACAGGAGAACAATCTCCAACCGGTGAATTTATACATGGAAACAATAATCCAAACAGTATAGGAAAGTATGCATCGCATGGTTGCATAAGAATGGACAACGAAGTTATTAAACAATTATCACAACAAGTTAAGCGTGGCGATATAGTAATTATTAAGTAATTACTTCTTTTTGTCAGTTCTTGTTCTTACAGAAATTCTTATTGGAGTTCCAAAGAATCCAAATGCTTCTCTTAGTTTGTTTTCCAAATAGCGTTTGTAATGTTCTTTTAATAACTCTTCGTTATTGGCAAATAACAAAAACATTGGAGGATGAACTGCTGCTTGAGTTGCATAAAGAATTTTTAAACGCTTATTTCTGATAGTTTGAGGCGGGTTAAGAGCATAAGCTTCGTTAATAACCTTGTTTAATAAACCTGTAGAAACGCGTTTTGTATATTCAGCATAAACTTCTTCCACTTTTGTGAAAATTTGGTTTAATCTTTGATGTGTTACTGCACTAATATAAATCTTAGGCACGTAATCCAAGAATGGAATTTCGTGTGCAATCATTTGTTCAAATTTATTTATGGTGTTTGATTTTTTGTCTTCAATTAAATCCCATTTGTTGATTGCAATAACCATACCTTTTCCGGCTTCTGTAATAATAGAAGCGATTTTTTTGTCTTGGTCAGAAATACCGTTTACAGCTTCTGTAGCATCAATAACCATCAAAGCGACATCGCATTCGCGAATTGAACGTATTGCTCTGTCTACAGCGAATTTTTCTACTCCGTAGTCTACTTTTGCTTTTTTTCTAATACCAGCTGTATCAATAATAACAAAATCTCTGTCATTATATTTTAGACGAGAGTCGATACTATCACGGGTTGTTCCTGATATGTCAGAAACGATTACACGTTTTTCACCAAGTAGTGCGTTTACAATAGAGGATTTGCCAGCGTTAGGTCTTCCAACAATTGCAATTTTGATTGTGTTATCTTCTTCGACTTCTTCGTCAATTTCAAAATCCTTGGTAATTTCTTCTAATAAATCACCAACACCGCCTGAGCCGTGAAGGGCAGAAATTGCAATAGGGTCGCCAACTGCAAGTGAGTAGAAATCACTAATCATGGTTATTTGGTTTGATGAGTCAACCTTATTAACAGCCAAATAAATAGGTTTTCCTGATTGGCGAAGTATGTTTGCAATGTCCATGTCAACAGGAGTTGCACCTTCAATGCCGTCAACTAAGAAAATTATTTTCTCGGCTTCTTCACATGCAATGCGAGCTTGATCGTATATAGAAACCATTATTTCATCTTCGTCACCCGGTACAATCCCTCCGGTGTCGATAACTGTGAATAACTTGTTTTGCCATTCCACATCAAAATAGATTCTATCTCTTGTGACACCAGCCATGTCATCTACGATTGATTGTCTTTTTCCTACCAGACGGTTTACAAATGTAGATTTACCAACATTTGGACGTCCTACTACAGCGATAATTGGTTTTCTTTTCATAATAAAACTATTCTAACACAAACAAAATAAAAAGAGCCTGTTCTTTCGAACAAGCTCTTTCTTATCTTTTTTAAAGATTAAAGTTTAGAAGCAACTAATCTTGTAGTTTCAGCTAATCTTGTAGAATAACCCATTTCGTTATCGTACCAAGAAATAACTTTAACCATATTGTCACCCATAACTTTTGTTAGAAGTGAGTCAACAGTTGAAGATTGAGCTGAACCAATGTAGTCAGAAGATACTAATGGTTCTTCGCTGTAGCAAAGTACGTGTCCGTCAGCAGCTTCTTTAAGAGCAGCATTAACTTCTTCAGCAGTAACTTTCTTTTCAGTTTCGAATACAACGTCAACTAAAGATACGTCTGGAGTAGGAACTCTCATTGCGAAACCGTCCAATTTACCTTTAAGTTCTGGAAGAACTAAAGCAACAGCTTTAGCAGCACCAGTAGTAGTAGGAACGATGTTAAGAGCACCAGCTCTAGCTCTACGAGGATCTTTGTGACCTGCATCAAGAATTCTTTGGTCGCCAGTATATGAGTGAACAGTTGTCATCAAACCTTTAACGATACCAAATTTTTCTTTGATAACTTTAGCAACAGGTGCTAAACAGTTAGTTGTGCAAGATGCCATTGAAATTACGTTGTGGTTAGCTGGATCGTATTCATTTTCATTAACGCCAAGAACGATAGTTTTGTCTTCGTTTTTAGCAGGAGCTGAAATGATAACTTTTTTAGCACCAGCAGCGATATGAGCTTTAGCTTTTTCGGCATCTGTGTAGAAACCAGTTGATTCGATAACAACTTCTACACCAAGTTTAGCCCAAGGTAAGTTTGCAGGGTCTTTTTCAGCGAAGAATAAGATTTTGTGACCGTTGATTACAAGACCATCTTCTTCAACTTCAACTGTACCGCAGAATTGACCCATAACTGAATCATATTTGAAAACGTGTGCAGCGTTAGCAGGTGTTAATCCTGGGTCATTGATAGCAACGTAATCTAATTCTTCAAAGATACCTTCTCTGATAGCTGCTCTCAATGTGTTTCTACCGATTCTACCGAATCCGTTAATAGCTACTTTTCTTTTACTCATAATTTTTTACTCCTTCTTATTAGTAAAATATTTTCTATAACAAACTAATCGTAATTCAAACAAAAATAGTAATCAAGAAGGAAATATTAATTTTTCATTAAGAGATAAGGGGTCGTATATAAAAAATACAACACAATGCATATTGTGTTGTATTTCAAAAGGATTCCAAGCTGGAAAAAAGATTAATACAAAGTTTTATTCCCAAAAAGGAAAACACCCCAATTTGCTTTAAATTTAACAACTAAATTGGTTGTTATTAACAAATGTTACAAAAGAAACTGAATCCCTAAAGTTTTTATAAATTGTGTCGTTAACTAATTCATAATACTAAAAATACAACACAATATGCATTGTGTTGCCAAAAGGATATCAAATTTATGGAATTAAATCATTATAACCTCTATTCAACCCTATCAGAATCTAATACAAAAAATTCTGATGAATATAGTTTGTTACTTGAACAGGCGCTTGAATTAACAAAATTAAAAGATTTGGATGATGTAAAGGTTTTTTTAGAAAATAACTGGGAGGTCTCTGGTCCGGTTAAAAACTATTTTCTTGCAGATGATTGTATTCTGAATATTGAAGACTCTAATGAAGCTTATTCAATAGTAGTTGTTTGTAAAAATAATAACATTATATGGAAGTATAAAAAGTAAAGGAGATTTCAATGCTTGATGGAAATTTGAAAAAATTCTTATCTAATCAAAAAATTGCAAAACCAGAGCAGTTTTGCCCTACCGTAAATGTACAACCTTCCGGTACTTCATCGAATTCAGATGTTGATATAGATAAAATTATCGACAGATTAATGGATGGCGATACAAGTGATTTAGAAACTTTGAAAAATGTTTGCACATATTTTTGCATTGATCGTAGTGACAATGGATATACAATTTCGTTTACATATCAGGGTAAGAGCTATCACCTTGTTTATACAAATGCGAATGCATATAATTCCAGTGGTGTAAGTGATAATAAAACTCCTCTTTCTGAGTACTTACAAAAAATGGCTGAAATAAAGCAATCAACCTTGAATAACTACAGTGTTTCAGATAATACTTCTGACAATAATCAGAAAACAACTCCTATTGATTATAGTAATGAATTTGATTATTCAGGTATTTCCGGTTTAGATAATTCAGTCAAAGATACTTCTAATAATAATCTTCTTGCTTCAATGAGTCAGATTAAGGAACAGCTTCAGCAATATATTAAATCGCAAATGGAAGCTCGCGGCTTAAAGTATGATGAATCTTTTGTTAATAAAAAACTAAATCAAATTATTACTAAGATTGCAGATATTGCCATTAATCAATCAAACACATCAAATGGATCGTATGATGTTTATTCAACAGAAGCTTTAATCTCTAATTATAAATTAGACACTGTTAATGATTGCGTTAATACATTAATTGATTTTGTCAAAAAATCTTTTGAAGCTCAAGATGTTAAACTACAGGACGATCCCTTATCCTTCAAAACTGCTATGCTTATAAAAGATATGTTTAATCCTGATAAAGAAATTATAAGTCAAACTCAAAACAAAGTACTTGAAGAAACAGCTGATTTCTTTTTGACAGATGATGAAATTAAATTAAAAGAAGCTTTGCGTGCTGCAAGACATACTAATATTTGTGCTCATGCTGATACAAAAGAAAATACCTTAGATTACTTACGTGTTTATGCAGATTATATGAAAAATGTCTTGAAGCAAAACTATCCGAATTTGACTGATGAAAGAATTTCTACCATAATTGAAAACTCTAAACAAACGACTGAAAGTGTTATGAAACCGGAACCAGATGGTTCTTATGACCTGGGTGATATTTTGAGGTTCTTTGCTGGATTTTGTAATAAAACGGCTAGACTCGGAGCATAATTGCTCCGAGTCTAGCCGTTTGCATTAAAATAGGAGTATGAAGTTTTCATACCGGATTATTATATTTATTATTGCAATTTTTTTATGCGGGCTGGGTATTGCCGCTTCTACACAAGCTGATTTGGGCACAACTCCGATTTCCAGCTTGCCTTATGTATTAACATTTATGACACCTTTTTCTTTTGGGGTTACTACTATATTTATTAATATTTGTTTTTTGATTTTTCAAATATTAATATTAAGGAAAAATTTTCGTAAAGTAGACTATTTTCAGCTTTTGGTAACATTGTTTTTTGGAGTTTTTATTGATATAGGAATGCACATTACTGCATATTTTAAAAGCGATATTTATATCTGCAAGTTATTATTGTTAATAGTCGGTTCTGCAATCTTGGCATTGGGAATTAGTCTTGAAGTATATGCTAATTTGCTTTATGTCCCGGGAGAAGGACTCGTTAAAGCGATTTCTTTTAAAAACAAAAACTTTGGGAAAACAAAAGTCTTATTTGATTTTTCTCTCTGTGTACTATCTATAATATTGAGTCTCGCTGTACTACATAAAGTAGAAGGTTTAAGAGAAGGTACTATAATTTCGGCTATTTTAGTTGGTACTTTTATTTGTTTATATAAAAAACTCAGGGTTTAATATAAAGTTTTCCAATTTCTTTACAAATTCAGTTTTTGTCATATCAGGTAAAATTTCTTTTACTGTTGTAATCCCTTTAACTTCTTCGCCGAACAATTCTTCTAAAAAGGTTTTGTCGTAGTCAAATAATATTGAACCGTGTTGTAAGATATATCCTTGTTTTCTAAATTGAGCAGAACCAATTATTTTTTTCCCTTGATAACAAACATCTGCACCGGTTGATATTAGCATGCAGTAGTCAAATTTTGTTGAAATCTTTTTGTTTTCACCAAAATCTAATTCCACACCCAGTGTTTTAAAGAAATTAATTAAAATCCCCGAAATTTGTTTGTAAGAATCATTTACGCTAATACCTTCTTGGGCAGGCATTACACAGCTATAAGTGATTTCATTATCATGCAAAAGCGCACGACCGCCGGTTAGGCGCTTTACTACATCAATAGGCTTACCCTTAATAAAATCATCTTTTTGATTTCTTCCTAAGGAAATACATTTTGGAGACCATGCATAAAGTCTAAAAATTGTTTCTCGCTCTTGTTCTTCAATTGCTTTATTCAATAAATCAGAATCAATCTGCATATTCTCTTGACCTGAATAGGTTCCAAATTTAATATACTTCATCTTTAATCTTTCTGAATAAAGCTTCGTCGCTTGTTGTGTCTGCAAGCGGTTTTGGTATAAACAAATCTTGATATCTTCTTATTGCATAAGAATCAGACATGCCGGAAATATAGTCGGTTATCAGCTGAGGTATATCTTGTTTGTCGTAGTAAGCTTGAAGTTTTTCTGTGTAATATTCAAACAATGACTTAATAATGTTTTTCGCTTTAACTTCTTCTGCTTTTGTAACAGGGTCAAGATAGACATTATCGAACATCCATTCTCTAAGCTTTGTTACATAAAACCAACCTTCTTCACTCATAGCAACTTTTGGCTGCCCCATAGAAGTTCTTATAATATCAGAAATCATTTTTCCTAATCTATCAGACTGATTTGATGAAAAATATTCCCTGCAATCCTTTGGTAAGTCACTTTCTGTAATTACTCCGGCACGAACAGAATCTTCAATATCATGATTTATATAAGCGATTTTATCGGCGTATTGAACAACTTGTGCCTCAGGAGTTTTAGGTTTATATCCCCAAGAGTGGGTTAAAATACCATCTACGGTTTCTTTGCATAGGTTCATGTTTTCTAAGTGCTCAACAACTCTTACACTTTGAAGATTGTGATAAAAACCATTAGGCAAAAGTTCGTTCAATGCAGCTTCTCCGCAATGTCCAAATGCTGTATGTCCTAAATCATGCCCTAAAGAAATTGCTTCAACTAAATCTTCGTTTAGTCTTAGTGCTCGTGCCATTGTTCTTGCAATCTGAGAAACTTCCAATGTGTGCGTTAATCTTGTTCTAAAATGATCATTATAAGGAGATAAAAATACTTGTGTTTTATGTTTTAATCTCCTAAAAGATTTGGAATGCAAAATTTTATCCCTGTCGCGCTGAAACTCTGTTCTAATAGGATATTCATCTTCTCTCGGAGTCTTTCTGCCTTTTGAGTCTTTGCATTTTGTAGCATATTCACTAAGAATTTCGTATTCTCTCTGCTCTAATTCGTCTTTAATAGTTTGTAATTCTTTTTTCATGCCTTTATTATACACAATATGTTACGATTTGTTAAGCTTTTTATAAAAAAAAGGCAATTTTTATTTTGTTTAAGTCTTTATATTTGTGGAAGGAATATGTAAAGGTCTATTGTATTTTTACATTTAGTACAGACAATAATAGTAGTAAGTTGTAAATATAGGAGTAATTAGTTATGACAGATGAAATGACAGTACAGGCACAAAGACCATCAGCCATGCCTTATGTATTAGGCGGTGCAGCATTAGGTGGAATTGCCGGCGGTGGCGCAGCGGCTGCAAATGTAGGTTTTAAGACTCCTGCATACTCTTCTTGGGAAGCAGCAATTGCAGATGTGAACAAAGATGATTCTTTTGTAAAAAAACAAGTTGAAAAAGGCGGCGACAACAAAGCAAATTGGGAAGCTATCCAAACACAGGCAAAAGCCGTTCAAGATGCAGAAAAAGCTGTAGCTGATATTAAAATGCCGGATGGTTTTGAAGCAAAAGCTGAATTAGATGCTGTTATTGAAAAAGAAATCGCATTAGAAAATGCAAAAAAAGCTGTTGAAAATAAAGAAAAAGCAGCTTTTGAAACAGAATTGGCAAATTTAAAGAAATTAGCATTGCCTGAAGGTTATGAGTATAACGGAACTAAATACTCTGAAGCAGACTTTAGAAAATTGCTGAATTCTACAGAAGAAGCTGACAAAGCTATTGTTGAAAATTTGGTAAAAGATTCTCAAGGCTATAAAGAAGCAATTGGAAAAGCAGATTTTGCAAAAACAGAAAAAGAAGCTTTAACAGCTGCAGAAAAAGCGTTACAAGATGCTGAAGAAGCTTTGACTAAAAAAGATACTAAAGGCTTAGCAGGCGGTGTTAGAGATGCTTATTCAAACGCAAAGAAAGGCTTAACTTCTGCTAAAAATACAGCTAAAGAAAAATTAACTGAAGACTTGTTGGGTAAATGTAAAAAAGCAAGTACATGGAAAACTGCAGCTGTTGGAGCAACAGTGTTAGCGCTAGCTGGTTTGATGATTAGACCAAAAGGCGAAGAAGTTTAATTTTAATCAAATAGCTAATTACAACTATTGTTAAAGACAGAGTCATTTTGACTCTGTTTTTTTATGTTATAATTATGGCTATGAAGATAAATAATTTAGAGAATAAAACATCATTTGGAAAAGTATATTGCGGTGGAACAATCATAAACCGCTTAGGAAAAGAAAATTGCCCGCAGGAATTTAAAAACGGTTATAAATCATTACGAGCTGCATTGGAAGCGCGTGATTTAGATAAGCTTGACAGAGTAAATCTAACTTTGAACTATGCAGAAAAAGACGGATTTTTTGCAACTGTTTCCAGCAAAGAATATGGTATTCCGGAAGTAGATCAATATAAGCACAAAGTATCAACAAATGAAGACCATTTAGATATTTTTGAAGAATGGGCTTATGATTGGAATTTTGTATATGGTGAACTTGCAGCAAAAGCTTATGCAAATGTAAGAAATGCTGTTAGGTTTATTAAAGAAAACTATAAGTTTTGATGCGCTTCTTCTACGATATTATTAATGTCAACTTCAACATCCTCGCCTGAGGTAGCGAACCATATCAGATATTCTATGTTTCCGGCGGGACCTTTTATTGATGAATAAGTTAGTCCTTTAATAATATAATTCAAATCTTTTACACAATTAATAACATTGTGGATAACGTCAACATGTACGGTTTTGTTTTTAACAACTCCGCCTTTTTCGACTTGTTCTTTTCCTGCTTCAAACTGTGGTTTTATTAAACAAATCATTTCATGAAATTCAGAGTTTAATAATGTTTTTAGATTTGGAATAACTTTTTCTAATGAAATAAATGATAAATCTGAAGCCAGTAAATCTGCAACAGGTTCATTTTCTTGGTAAATATCGTCAAAAGAACATATTCTAAGGTTTGTTTTTTCAATCGTTTTAACTTTTTCAGAGCTTCTAATTTTCCAGTCAATTTGTCCGTAGCCGACATCTACTGCGTAAACAAATTCAGCTCCGTTTTGAAGCAAGCAGTCTGTGAAACCTCCTGTTGAAGCACCGGCATCAAAACAAATTCTGCTTTCTACTTGTACAGGAAACGTTTCTAAAGCTTTTTTTAGTTTAAACCCGCCTCTTGATACAAAGGGCATTGCTTTTACCTGAAAATCATATTCTTTAGAAGGGTCAATTTGAAAACCAGCCTTTGTAATAACCTCTGTTCCAATTTTAACATTGCCTGCTAAAATTGCAGCAGAAGCTTTACTTTTGTTCTCAAAATAACCTAAATCAACTAAGACTTTATCTAAACGTTCTTTTTTCATAGATTAAAGAATGCCTCCGCGTTTGTTGTTGTAATATCAATAATTTCTTCTACCGGCATGTTTCTTAAAGAAGCTATTTCTTCTGCTACATATTTCACATAAGCCGGCTGATTTTCTTTTCCTCTAAAAGGTACTGGGGTTAAATAAGGGGCATCTGTTTCCAATACAAGTTGATTGAGAGGAATCTCTTGTGCAACATCTTTCATTTTTATAGCGTTCTTGAAAGTTACAACTCCGCCCAGTGCGATAAACCAACCTTCTTTTGTGCATTCTTTCATAAATTCAATGCTGCCTGAAAAACAGTGGAATAATACCTTAGAGCCTTTATTTACCTCTTTTAATATATCATAGGTATCTTTATGTGCTTCTCTATCATGAACAACAATTGGCAGCTCAAGTTTATTTGCCATTTTTATTTGTTTAGTAAAAACTTCTTGTTGAATATCATTGAAAGATTTATCCCAATAATAATCCAAGCCGATTTCACCTACTGCAACCACTTTAGGGTTTTTAGCGCGCTCAATCATTTTGTCTTCCACTTCTTTGGAATATGTTTTGGCTTCTGAAGGGAAAATCCCTACCATAGCATAAAGATTTGGAGCTTTAGCTAATTCGATTACTTTGTCCATTGTTTTTTCTTCTACTGATGGAATAATAACTTTGCCAACTCCGGTTAAATCAAAATGGTCGAGCATATCTAAATGTGCATGAGTATCAATTAAGTAATTTTTCATAAGTTAATGATAGCATATAATATCAAATTCACAATTAGAGCAGTTTGTTGGTGAAAATTCTTCTTTATCTATTTTATTTGCAATTGCAACCAGTTTGTTCTCATATTCGCTAATTAGATTTTCGGTTAATTCAATTTTTACTTCTGATTTGCCTTTTAAATCAAGATATACAAAGGAGACGTTATCTGTTTTAAAGAATTTTCTTACACATAATAAATAAATCATTGTTTGAAAATCAAAAGCAGCATTTTTAGGTATTGAGCCGGTTTTATAGTCTAGTATATAGTATTTCCCATTGTTTTTTACTAATGCATCTAAACGCCCACCAAAAAAATGATTACCAATCTTTACTGCCAGATTGTACTCAGTATTAATGCATTCATACCCTAAATAATTTAATCCTTTTAGATAGTTCCATAAAATCTTCTCATTTGGATTAAGTGAAGCTTCCATTTTATCAATATTTTCTTTTCGCAAATAATATGAAGCGAGTGCGTGAATATTTTTACCTGTTTCAAATATTTCATCGTTTACAGGCATGGAAATTCCTTTTATGTATTTAAACTCAAACTTCTTAGGGCAGAGTACAAATGTTTTTAACATATTAGGTGAAAATTGCTGAATCATATTAACCTATTAAATAAGTGTACTCCGGTGAGTTTTTAAGTCTTTCTTCTATTTCTTCAAAGCTCAATTGACCTTCTGTTGCACCAAATTTTGAAACAACGGAAGCGGAGTTTACAGAACCATACATAAGAGCTTTTCCTATATTAATATCTGTTCTGTTTAAAGCTGCACAGAATGTGGATGCAAAAGCATCTCCGGCTCCGAGTGTTGAAACTACCGGAGAAGGGAATGGTTCGCAAAAATAGAATTTATCACCATCATAAGCATAAGCACCTTTGTTACCGTCGGTTATAACAATTATTTGATAGTCTTTTACTTTCAAAGTTTGAAGCATTTGTTTAATATCTTGGTGGATAAGTTCATGAGAGAATTTTTCTGTTTTAGTATCAGGACGAACTTGTATTCCTGTAGTCATGCTTGCTTCTTCTTTGTTCATTACAACTATATGAGCAGATGAAAGAATTTTGTTAAGATGTTGAAACCCTCTTTTTATGCTGGTTGTTCCTGCATTAAAACATATTTTGGTGTTGTGTGTATGTGCAAATTCTACTATAGGTTCCAGAACTTTGTTTGACTCTCCGTTAAGTGGTGCAATATAGATAAAATCAGCGTTTTTAATAGCTTCAAAACTGATTTCAGCTTCTTTTATTTCTGCATTTGCGCCTCGGTGTGCCAGAACTGTTCTGTCACCTTGAAAACTTACTAATATTATAGAAAAGCCGGTTGAAGTATCTTCTCTTTGAATAATATTATCCAAATTTACATTATGTGTTTTAAAGAATTCTAATATACCATCCGAATAGATGTCATTGCCGATTTTGAATATTGCAGAGGTTTCAAATCCTAATTTTGCGAAGCTGCATGCTGTGTTAATTCCGCCTCCGCCGACATTTGAAGAAAAAGTAGAAATATCAATTTTCGAGCCATAAGGGTAACTCATGAAATCCGAACTTTTATTTTTTGAGCAAACAGAAACGATGTTTGCTTCATCACACTCTACAAATACATCCATTGTGGCACTGCCAATTGTAATAACTTTAGGCATATTAATCTCCCCTTTTTATATATGTATTTATTATAACACAACTTTAATCCAACCAATGAGAACTCGATTGTAGTTTTACATCAGAGGCGGATAAGAAGGTTTGTCCTCCGGCAAAATGTTAAAAAATGTAAAAATATTAAAAAGGCATGGTGTATTTTTTATACAGTTAATCTATAATGTTTGTATACAAGGATATGTGAGATATATATAAACCCTTTGAGAGAGAAATTGAGGGTTTGTGTACTCAAGATAGTATAGATTAGGGATTTATATGACAGTTTATAACTGCTGTCACGGAAAGGTTTTTTAAGGACATGGCTCTTACGATAAACACTAATGTTTCTTCGATTATTGCGCAAAGAAATTTAAACAGCGCGACAAATGCATTGAATACTTCAATTGAAAGAATGACAACCGGTTATAAGGTTAACCACGCTAAAGATAATGCTGCTGATTATGCGATTTCAAAACTTTGGGCGACTCAGTTGAGTTCATTAGATGTTGCTGCTGATAATGCTTCAACAGGTAATGATATGTTGACTACAACCGAAGAAACTTATTCATTGTTGGCTGGTCATTTACAGCGTGTAAGAGATTTAACGGAACAAGCAGCAAACGGTACGTACGGAAGTTCTTCTTTAGCTGCTATCAGAGCAGAAATAACAGCTCGTTTAGAAGAATTTGACCGTATTGCTGCAAATGCTGAGTTTAACGGTGTTAAATTAATGACTGGTGAAATAACTGCAGATATTAAGCTTCAGGTTGGGCTATATGCAGATGCAAATTCACAAATTATTCTTAGCAAGGGATTGTTTGAAAAGACTACGGTTAATGATTTGTTAGGTAAGGATGTTGAAGAGATGGCAACAGCTTGCTCGGCTAATGACACTGCGCCTGCTGAGCTAACAAATTTGGATACAGCTATTCAAACATTGTCATCAAGAGCTACAAATATCGGTGCGGCTCAAAACAGAATTGATTCTGCGATTACGGCGATTGATGTTCAAGCTCAAAACCTAACATCATCTTTATCTACTTTAAGAGATACAGATGTTGCAGAAGAATCTTCAAATTATATTAAGGCTCAAATCTTGCAGCAAGCGTCTGCAACATTGCTTTCGACAGCTAACCAGCTGCCAAGTATCGCTTTGAACTTGATATAAATTTTAAATTTGTTGTTGATTGGGATATGTACTTATATGTGGGATTGATTTATTCAGTCCCTTTTTATTTTTTTAACAAGGGTCGGATGACATTTCACAATGCTACCGGCAGGTTTAAGATTCCAAGTTGTCCTCTGCTGTGAGACTACAAGGAGGTTTGCGTCGGTTGAAGTTGCAATATATTTGTTTATGTTATTATTGATATGTGGGCGATTAGCGCAGTTGGTAGCGCATCACATCGACATTGTGGGGGTCACGTGTTCGAGTCACGTATCGCCCAAATAGGAGAGGATAATATCCTCTCTTTTTTAAATATAAAGATTTTATTAAGTTTTTCTTAGAGAGTGTATGTTATACACTCTCTAAATCATTTCAGGCGAAGGAGTTCAGCCGTTTTTCTATATTTTTGTCTGAAATACCCGTTTATTGACACTCTAAAACCCTTGTGTTGTAATATTAGTGTATGCTTGTACACAAGATAGGAGACACAAATCATGGCAACAAAAACAAAAAAAACTGTTGAACAGCTTGAAGAATCTCTTAACGCTCCAAGTGTTGTTGAAACACTTGACCAATTAGAAGTACTTATTTCTAAGGTTAAAAAAGCTCAAAAGATTTTCGCAACTTATTCTCAAGAACAAGTTGATGCTATATTCAAAGCTGCTGCAGCTGCTGCTGACAAAGCACGTATTCCTTTAGCACGTATGGCTGTTAAAGAAACAGGAATGGGTGTTCTTGAAGATAAAATTATCAAGAACCACTTCGCTTCTGAATACATTTATAACAAACACAAAAACGCAAAAACTTGCGGAATCATAAAAGAAGACAAAGCTAACGGTATTAAAATCGTTGCTGAACCTCTTGGCGTTATTGCAGGTATCGTTCCTACAACTAACCCAACTTCAACTGCGATTTTCAAATCTTTAATCGCTTTAAAAACAAGAAATGCAATTATCTTCTCACCACACCCAAGGGCTAAAGACTGCACAATCGCAGCTGCTAAATTAGTTCTTGAAGCTGCAGTTAAAGCTGGTGCTCCGGAAGATATTATCGGATGGATTGATGTTCCTTCAATCGAACTTTCAAACGCTTTAATGCACCACGATTCAATTGATTGTATCTTAGCAACAGGTGGTCCTGGCATGGTTAAAGCTGCATACTCATCAGGTAACCCTGCTTTAGGTGTTGGTCCTGGTAATACATCAGTTGTAATCGATGAAACTGCTGATATCAAAATGGCTGTATCATATATTCTTATGTCAAAAACTTTTGACAACGGTATGATTTGTGCTTCTGAACAATCAGTAGTAGTTGTTGACAGTGTTTATGAAGCTGTTAAAGCTGAATTCCAATACAGAGGTGCTTACCTTGTTAACGCTGAAGAACAACAAAAAATGATTGACCTTCCATTTATCGATCCAAAACGCGGTACAGCTCACCCTGACATCGTTGGTCAATCAGCTCACAGAATTGCAGAACTTTCTGGTTTCTCAGTTCCTGAAAACGCTAAAGTTCTTCTTGCTGAACGCGGTGAAGTTAATTGGGAAGATCCATTCTCAAGAGAAAAACTTTCTCCAATTCTTACTCTTTACAGAGCTTCTGATTTTGAAGATGCAGCTGAAAAGGCTTACTTCCTTGTATCACACGGTGGAGCAGGTCACACTTCAGTTCTTTATACAGATGAACGTTCTAGCGATAGAATTGATGCATATGCTAAGAAAATGCCTTCTTGCCGTGTATTGATTAACTCACCATCATCTCAAGGCGGTATTGGTGACTTATTCAACTTCAAGTTAGAACCATCTTTGACACTTGGCTGCGGTTCTTGGGGCGGTAACGCTGTTTCAGGTAACGTAGGCGTTGAAAACTTACTTAACTACAAAACAGTTGCTGAAAGGAGAGAAAATATGTTATGGTTTAAGGTTCCACCTAAAGTTTACTTCAAGAGAGGTGCATTAGACCTTGCATTAAGAGAACTTGCCGGTAAAAAACGTGCATTTATCGTTACAGACAGATTCTTATTCAATTCTGGCGCTGTAGATAATATTACTAAGGTTCTTGACGAAATCGGTATTGAACACGAAGTATTCTTTGATGTTAAACCGGATCCAACATTGTCAACAATTAATCAAGCAATGGCTGTGTTAAAACCGTTTGAACCTGATGTAATCATTTCTCTTGGTGGCGGTTCTCCAATGGATGCTGCTAAGATTATGTGGTTATTGTACGAACAACCTGATACAAACTTCGAAGATATCGCAATGAGATTTATGGATATCAGAAAGAGAATCTGTTCTATTCCTGAATTAGGTAAAAAAGCTACAATGGTTGCTATCCCTACAACTTCAGGTACAGGTTCTGAAACAACTCCATTCGCTATCATCACTGATGACGAAACTCACGTTAAATACGCAATCGCTGATTACGCTTTAACACCTAATATGGCGATTGTTGACCCTAACTTTGTTGACGGTATGCCAAAAGGCTTGACTTCTGCATCAGGTATTGACGCATTAGTTCACGCTATCGAAGCTTATGTTTCTTGTATGGCTACAAACTTTACAAACTCAAATGCTTTAGAAGCAACTAAGTTGGTATTCAGATACTTAGAACGTTCATACAAAGAAGGTGCTAAAGATCCTATCGCAAGAGAAAAAATGCACTATGCTGCAACAATTGCAGGTATGGCATTTGCTAACTCTTTCTTAGGATTATGCCACTCAATGGCTCACAAACTTGGTGCTATGTACCATGTTCCACACGGTGTAGCTAACGCACTTCTTATCAGACAAGTTATGAAATACAACGCATCTGATGCTCCACATAAACAAGCAATCTTCCCTCAATACAAATTCCCTTGTGCTAAGACTAAATACGGTCAAATCGCAGACGAATTAGGATTGGGCGGAAACAATGATGATGAAAAAGTTCAACTTCTTATCAATGCAGTTGATGACTTGATGAAGAGAATTGAACTTCCAAATTCAATCAAAGATTTTGGTGTTGATGAAGCAACATTCATGAACAGCTTAGATGAATTGGTTGAACTTGCATTCGACGACCAATGTACAGGTGCAAACCCTGCATATCCGTTGATGGAAGATATTAAGAAAATCTATATTGATGCTTACTACGGTAATGTGTAGAATATAATTTTTGAGATTTGAAAGAGGGCTGATAATCTCAGCCCTCTTTTTTATGGTATAATTTATAATCATCAAGGGAGTATAAAAAATGGAAATAAGACAAGAATTTTTAGAACAAGCAATGCAGTTGACTCGTAATGCAGAATTTTTGCCGGATGGTGCTCAGGGTTTGGCAGCTAAATTGCAGTATGCTGCTGATAATAATAAACCATTAAGAGTTAAATTAGGCATGGATCCAACAAGACCTGATTTACATCTTGGTCATACTGTAGTTATGAGAAAATTAAGAGAGTTTCAGGCGCTTGGACATCAGATTGTTCTTATTGTCGGGGGTGCTACTGCTATGGTAGGCGATCCTTCCGGTAAATCTGATACAAGACCTGCTTTAACTAAGGAACAGGTGGATGAAAATGCTAAGTCTTATTTCGAACAAATGTCAAAGGTTTTGGATGTAACCAATGCTGAGGTTACCAATAATGCGGATTGGCTTCATCCAATGAGTTTTACGGATTTATTAAAACTATCTTCTCAGGTTACTGTTGCTCAGATGATGACTAGAGATGATTTTGCAAAAAGATATGCTGACGGAAGACCTATTTCTATTCATGAGTTCTTCTATCCTTTAATGCAGGCTTATGACTCTGTTGCTATTGATTCTGATATAGAATTAGGCGGTACAGATCAGAGATTTAATACACTTTTAGGGCGTGATATTCAATCAGCTTATGGTAAAAAATATCCTCAGCATGTTATGTTATTACCGCTTTTAGAGGGTACTGACGGGGTTGTTAAAATGTCTAAAACATATCCTGAACATTGTATTTCATTGACTGATAGCGCGAAAGACATGTTTGGCAAGCTGATGAGTATTCCTGATACATTGATTACACGTTATTATTCACTTTTAACTGATGTTCCACAATCTGAGCTTGTTGAAATGGATAAACAAATTGAGTCAGGTTCAGTTAATCCTCGTAATATTAAAATGCGCTTAGCTCATATGATTACTGAAGAGTATCACGGCAAAGAGGGTGCTGATAAGGCTCAGGAAGATTTTATTAATGTTGTATCCAATAAGGGAATTCCTGATGATATTGAAAGTGTTAAAATTGACACAGATATAAATATTTTAGATTTGCTTGTAAACTTGAATTTTGTTCAGAGCAAAGGTGAAGCAAAACGTCTTATTCAAGGAGGCGGTGTAAAACTTGATGGAGAAAAAGTTTCAGATATGACATTTGTTGTTACTCCGAATATGGATAAAGTTTTGCAGGCAGGTAAAAGAAAGTTCGCAAAATTAGTATGATATACGATAATGTTCTTGAATGTATAGGAAATACTCCTCTGGTAAGATATTCGGACAATATCTTGTTAAAACTTGAGTATTTTAATCCGTCGGGTTCAGTAAAAGACAGGGCATCTTATTCAATGATATCTTCTGCTCTTGAGCGTGGCGATATTAATGAAGATACTGTTATAATTGAGCCTACAAGCGGAAATACAGGAATCGGCTTAGCAATGGTATGCGCTGTTCTTGGGATGAAACTTATTATTTGCATGCCGGAAAGTATGTCAGAAGAGCGTCGTAAACTGATAGCTGCTTATGGTGCAGAACTTGTTTTGACTCCAAAAGAACTTGGAATGAAAGGGGCTGTTGAAAAAGCGATTGAGCTTAAAAACAGTTACCCCAATGCTTGGATTCCAATGCAGTTTGCAAATCCTGATAATCCGAAGGCTCATAAACAAACGGCTAAAGAAATTCTTGACGATACAGGCAAAAATGTTGATATTGTTGTTGCAGGTATTGGAACAGGCGGTACTGCTTTTGGATTGAAGGAATATTTGCAAGGTGTTCATGTGTATGGGGTTGAACCTGCTGAAAGTCCTTTGTTTACGGATGGCAAAGCTGGCCCGCATAAAATTCAGGGTATTGGTGCTAATTTTATTCCTGAAATCTGTCAGGATAAAGAACTTGATGGAATTTTAACCGTAGAAGGCGATGATGCAATTAATAAATCAAAAGAATTAGCTAATAAACACGGTATGTTTTGTGGAATTTCAGCGGGTGCTAATGTTGTAGCAGCAGAAGAGTTGGCTCAAAAGTATCCTGAAAAGTTGATTGTGGCGATTATTCCTGATACCGGAGAAAGGTATTTGTCATGTTAATACGTGCAATCAAAAAACTCAAAGAAGATATCAAAGTTATCTATGATAACGACCCTGCTGCTAATAATCTTGCAGAGGTGCTTTTTTGTTATCCCGGGCTTCAGGCTTTGATTTCTCATAGAATTGCACATAAACTTGCTTATTGGGGAGTTCCTTTTCTGCCAAGACTAATGTCATATTGGACAAGAATTTTTACCGGGATTGAAATCCATCCTAAGGCAAGAATTGGTAACAGATTTTTTATTGACCACGGAGAAGGTGTTGTAATCGGTGAAACATCTGTTATTGGAGATGACGTGCTTATTTATCAGCAGGTAACTTTAGGCGGAACAGGGAAAGAGAGTGGGAAAAGACATCCGACCATTGGAAATAATGTAATTATTGGTGCCGGTGCTAAAATTTTAGGTAATATAACGGTTGGTGATAATGTAAGAGTTGGAGCAGGTTCGGTAATTGTGGATGATGTTCCTGAAAACTGTACCGTTGTTGGTGTTCCAGGGAGAATTGTACATCAGCATTTTGTAAGTCCTGATGGTGTTTTGATGCATAACAGAATTCCTGACCCGATTAAATGTGAATTAAATCGTTTAAAATACGAAATTCAGGATTTGAAAGAAAAAATTAATTCTTAGAAGAATTTATTAAATTATCCTTGGGCGTTAATATTTTCTTTTGGTACAACTTGTTTGCTTTTGCTTGAAGCGTTTTTAACAGCATCTACGATTGACCAAATGCTAATACCAAGTGTTGTTAATCCGCCCAGTATAGGATTATATTTTGCAAGAGCCTTTCCTGCAACTAAACAGCCGCCGAAGAAACCTGCTGCTTTTAGCCATTGACCATTGATTGCCTGACCTAAACCGGGTAAGAAGAATGACCCGAGGCCTACTCCCCATTTTTTCCCGGTAGAGGCGTCATCTTTAATTGTATAAACAAAATGATCAGGGTATTCTTTTACATCTAAAACCTCTGGATAGTATTGCGGCTGCGCAAATCCAGGCTGCATTTGCATTGGTTGTTGAACGCTTGGTCCTACACTTTGTACTGACGTCATATTTACTCCAAAATTACTTCTACACATTTATATTAAAACAGAAAGATGGTAAAAATTGCTTTGTGTGTTAAGAAAAATTACATGTACATAAATATTTGCCTTTATACTATAATAGGGGAAAATATGGCATAGATTCTATTAAAACTACGAAATAGATGAGTGGTTTTACGAGGTAAATAAATTGGGAAAATATCATTTTATCGCGATTGGCGGAATAGGAATGAGCGGGCTTGCAAAGTATCTCCTTCAAGATGGTCATACGGTTACAGGTTCTGATATAGCTGATAGTAAATATATTAATGCGCTTAAAGAATTAGGTGCGGGGGTAAATATAGGGCATTGTGAAAGTAACTTGCCTGATGATACTGATGTTGTGGTTGTTAGTACTGCCATTAAAGAAAATAATCCGGAGCTTGTTAAAGCTAAAGCAGCTGGGATGAAGATTTATCATCGTTCGGATTTGTTGGCAGAGATTGCAAAATCAGCTCAGGAACGCGAAAAATGTTTTATAGGTTTTTCAGGTACTCATGGGAAAACTACTACAAGCGGGATGGCTTCTTTTGTTTTGGATAAATCAGGATTAGAGCCTTCTTTTGTAGACGGCGGTATTGTTCCTGAATTGCATACAAACGCTCAGCATAAATCCGGAGAACATTTTGTTGCAGAACTGGATGAGAGTGACGGAACAATTGTAAAATATAATCCTGATATTTTGGTTATAAACAATTTGGAAGAAGATCACCTTGATTTTTATAAAAATGGTATGACTGACTTGGTTAAAACTTTTAATCAGGCTATTTCACAATCAAAAAAAGTTATTGTTAATAATGATAATGAAGGAATTAAGCTTTTAAGCGGTGATTTTATAACATTTGGTCTTGAAAAAGCTGATTATACAGCTAAAAACATTGAATACACAAAAGAAGGTACAAGTTTTGAAATTTATTATAAAGACATATTTTTAACAGATATCTTTATAACTGTAGCAGGTGTTCATAATGTTTATAATACTTTAGCTGTATGTGCTGCTTTAAATGAGGCGGGAGTTAATTTGGATTGTATTAAAGATTCATTTACCCCTTTTACCGGCATGGGCAGACGTTTTGAAAAAGTTTGTGAACTTAACGGCATAGAAGTGTATGACGACTATGCGCATCATCCTACTGAAATTAAAGCAACTTTAGAGGCAGCGGCGTTGAAGTTTGGTAAAGATAATATTGTTGCAGTTTTTCAACCGCATAGATATACAAGATTGCAAAGCTTATGGAATGATTTTAAAACCTCTTTTGAGAATGCAGGAAGAGTTATTGTTACTGATGTTTATGCAGCATCAGAAAATATGATTGACGGAGTAAGCGGCGAAAATTTTGCATCAGAAATTAGCGCTGAATATATTGGCGGTTCAATAGAGAATGTTGCTAAAACTCTTTTGCCGACTTTAAAATCAGGCAATGTTGTAATAGGTTTGGGTGCCGGAACAATTACTAATTTGGGGAAATACTTTTGCAAATAGAATGTAGAGAAAATTTTGAGATAAAAAATCTAACAACATTTAAGATTGGAGGAAAAATCGGTAAATTGTATTTGCCTAAAACTCAATCTGAATTTGTTCAGCTGTTGACAGAACTTGAGGACTATATTGTACTTGGAAACTGCTCTAATGTTCTTATTTCCTCAAACGGGTATAGCGGTAATCTTATTTTGACTACTCAGATGAAAGATTATTTTATTAACGGGACTTTTGTTGCAGCTTCTTGCGGAGTAAAAGGACCTTTGCTATCTCAAAAAACTTCTGAAAACGGGCTTAGCGGTTTTGAGTTTATGATAGGTTTTCCTGGAACAATAGGCGGTGAAATCTATATGAATGCAAGTTGTCACGGACAATGTATTTCTGATAATTTAGTGCGCTGCTGTGTTTTTGATAAAGAAAAAAGAGAAGTTGTTTATAAAGAAAAATCAGAAATGGGATTTGATTACCGTACTTCTATTTTACAAGAGGGCAGGTATATTTTATTAGGTGCGGAATTTGAGCTTAAAAAAGCACCAAAAGAAGAAATTCAAGCCCTTATGCAAAGAAACTTAGACTCAAGGAAAGGTATTCAGCCGACTTTAAAAACGCCGAATGCCGGCAGTGTTTTCAGAAACCCTTCGAATGATTCAGCAGGCAGACTTCTGGAAAAAACAGGGGCAAAAAGTTTTGATATGCCAAATGTTAAGGTTTGGGATACACACGCAAATTTTATTGTAAACAAAGGTCAGGCTGAGTCAGTTGATGTTCTGGAATTAATGGTAAAAATGTTTACAACTGTTAGAGATATTTATACAATAGAATTAAAACCTGAAATTATATTTATCGGGGATAAAACAGAAAAAGAGGAAGAATTATGCAATATACTATATCAAAGGACTCAAAAATAGCAGTTTTATGCGGAGGAATGTCTTCAGAACGCGAGATTTCATTACGTTCAGGGAAAAATTGCCTTGCTGCTCTTGAGCGTTTAGGTTATAAAAATGCTCAGATAGTGGATGTGTCTGAGAATGTTATGAACGATTTGAAAGGCTTTGAATTTGCATATAATACTCTTCATGGAAAATACGGTGAGGACGGCTGTATTCAAGGTGTTTTAGAAATTTTAAAAATTCCTTATACCGGTTGTGGTGTTATGGCTAGTGCAATTTGTATGAATAAAGAATATACAAAAAAAGTAATGGCAACAGCTGGGCTTCCTTTGATTAAATCAGTTTATCTTTATCCAAATGAAAATCCTGTTGAAAAGGTTAGCGAGCTTAAATATCCTCTTATGATTAAGCCTGTTTCTGAAGGTTCAAGTTTTGGAATGAATAAAGTTAATAATGAAGCAGAACTTGTTGAGGCAGTTAACGAAGCTCGTAAATATAATGCACATGTTTTAATTGAAGAATATCTGGTAGGAATTGCTGCTACTGTAGGTGTTTTAGAGAAAGACGGTAAAGCTTTTGCAACAGAAATTCTTGAACTTAGACCAAAAAATGAATGGTATGATTATGAAGCTAAGTATACAAAAGGAATGACCGAATTTATTTTACCGGCAGAGCTTTCACCTGAGATGACAAAACAGGTTAAAGAATATGCGGTTAAGGCTTTTGAAGTATGCGGATGCTCAGGAGTTTCAAGAGTAGATTTTCATATTGTGGGTGAGGTTCCTTATATTTTAGAAGTAAATACAAATCCAGGTATGACTGATACAAGTGATTTGCCGGCTCAAGCAGCTGCCGGAGGGATAGATTACGATAATTTAGTAGAAATGGTACTAAAAAGTGCAGGACTTAATAAATAATGTCAGATGAAGAATTAAAATCACCGCGTGCCAATCAGGCTAGACGCTTGAAACAGGCTCAAATGCAAAGACAGATACGACGTTCGCAGCGCCGATTAAGTGTTTTGCGTGCGTGGTATAAATTCTTTTTGATTATGGCTTTGATTGCAATAGGATTTTTCATTCTTAAAATGCCTCAATGGAGATTGCATTCTAACGCATTTGATAGTTTGAATAATCCGCAGTTGGAAATTGTTAATAATAGAATTGTTCCTTCTCAAAAAATTCTATCTGCATTAAGAAGAAATCAGGTTCCTAAAAAGCCTATATTTTTAGTAAAAACCGATAACTTAAAGAAAAGTATTAAACAGTTGGAACCAATACAAGATGTATATATCAGAAGATTTTGGTTCCCTGCAAGACTACAGATAATAGTAATTGAGCGGACTCCAATTGTTACAATTTCTCCTAATACTGATGTACCTCCGATTGCTTTCTTTTCCGCTGATGGAAAGTTGATTGGGCGTGAGTATATGCCACTTGCCGAGGATTATAAAACTGTACCGGTTATTACTTACGGTTCAGGTGATGATTATCGTAATTGGGATGTTGTTAAGGTTAATAATTTCAAAAAATTGGCTATACTTGTTGAGCGTGAAACCGGTGAATCGTTAGAATATATAGATTATCGAAACCCTAAAGATGTTTATATGAAGATACCTACTGCTAATATTCGTTTGGGAAGTATTAATCCTTCGACTTTCGATAAAATTCAGCGTTTGCCATCTTTACTTCCACAAGTAAAAATGATTAATAAGAAGGTCAAATATATTGATTTAAGATGGGATTCTAATTATATAAAATTGGATGAATAAATGCCAAAAAGTGCTTATATACATATACCGTTTTGTAAATCAAAATGTAAATATTGTTCGTTTGTCTCTTTTGTGGGTATGAAAGATGGTTATTTTGATGCCTTATTGGCGGATATAAATGGTAATTATAAGGGTGAAAACCTCAATACACTTTATTTTGGAGGAGGTACACCTTCTTTGATAAGTGCAGAAATGATTTCTAATATTGTGTCTGAATTTAAGCTTGCTGACGGTTGCGAAGTTACTTTAGAAATGAACCCGGATGATGCTAAACTCGATTACTTAAATGCATTAAAAGATATCGGTATAAATCGAATAAGTATGGGTTCTCAAACTTTTAATGATGATGTATTAAAACTAATAGGGCGCAGACATAGCTCAAAAGATACTATTATGGCAGTGGAAACAGCTAAAAAAGCCGGATTTGATAATATAAGTCTTGATTTAATCTACGGATTACCTGAAGCTGATATTATAAAGGATTTAGAAATTATTACATCTTTAGATATTCGACATATTTCAACCTATGGCTTGAAGATTGAAGAGGGCTCTCATTTCTATAATTACCCCCCTAAAAATATTCCTGATGATGATATGCAGGCTGATATGTATCTTGAGATAAATAGTTTACTAGAAAATAAGGGTTATTATCGCTATGAAATCAGTAATTTTGCACAAAAAGGGTTTGAGTCAAAACATAATCTTAATTATTGGAATAATGAGGAGTATTATGGATTTGGCGCAGCTGCACATGGTTATGTTGATGGAATAAGGTACTCTAATTATGAAACATTAGAAGAGTATTCAAAAAATCCGAGTGGATTTGCAGCAAAACACAGGGTTTCACCACAAGAAAAGCTTGAGGAAGAAATTTTTCTTGGCTTTAGGAAAGAAGAGGGAATTAATATTCAAAAAATGGATATTGATTTTGATAAAAAATATAAATCTGTTATTGATAAATATTCTCCTCGATATATTCAAAAGACACCTTGCGGTTATAAATTAACGCTTGAAGGTGTCTTGTTGAGTAATAATATTTTATCTGATTTTATTTAGAATAAATTTTGTGTTGCAATAATTTCTCCGTTTATTCCAATTGCTTCCATTTGATATTGTTCAGGATTGAATACGATTTTGACAGTATCAGGACATGTTGCCTTAAACTTTTCTTTTTGAGCATTCAGATTTGTATGGAACTGAACTAAGTCTTCTAATTTTCTATCAAGGTTTTCGCTAACTCCTTTTTCTGTAGTATTTGAGAATCTGCTGCTATAGTGCGGAGCGAGTAAACCTGTAATATTAGTTTTAATTTGAGCCTTTATAGCAGGGACAACTACAACGGCACCTCTATCATCTCTTAATGATGTTTCCATTAGGCTTGTTAAGAAATATAGCGGTTCTGCAAATCTCAAACCATTAGTTGCTTCCGAAACTTCTGGTAATTTTGTTACTCCGTCTGCCATTGCTTTTGTAAGTATATTACTGCGTTCAGTTTGTTCTAATACTGCTTCTTGTCCTTTTCCTGTCAAAAGGTAAGTCAACATACTTTCTTGTGCTTCTTTAGCGTGTTCTTTCATTGCTTGAGCAGTTGCAATTGCCGTTTCCGGCATAACAACATCAATTTCTTCAATAGATTTAACTTTTGCCATTGCTTCATATTGTTTTAGTTCTGCAATTATTCTATCTCTTTTTGCAATTTCTTTATCTTTGTTTTCAAGTACCGGTCTTACGCTTGAAAAAATTGATTCCTCTGTATGTTTTATTGCTTCTTGAATTCTTTCCGGCAATTCTTTTTTGAAAGACTCAATACGTTCTTTTAAAGATAATTTTTCTCGGGTTTCTCTAACCAAGCTTGATGAGAATGCTTCAAAGATATCTACTACTTTTCCCGAGTCCAGACCCATTAGTTTTCCTTTTGAGGCTTGCAATAATTCATTGGCAGAGACAGTTCTTTGGTTAACGGTTATTTCTCTGACAAATTTTTCACCAAGTGCGCCTCGAAAAGCAATATTATTGTTTATTCCGTTCATATAAGTCCTTTCTTTTGCCTAATAATAACAGAAACCATATAAAAAATAAATTTGCTATTTGCAGTATAATTTTTTTTATAATAGAATGAATAAGGTTTATAGGGGTATTTTAGGAGATAGTTATGCTGCAAAGAAGTGTGGATTTTATTCGTGAGAAAATTGGTGATTTTGTGCCGGAAATCGGTATTGTATTAGGTTCAGGGCTTGGTGAACTTGCTGATGAGAATTGTGAAATAGCTATTCCTTATTCAGAAATCCCGGGGTTTGAAGCTTCAACTGTATCCGGTCATAAAAGCCGTTTAGTTTTTGCAGAAATCAACGGTAAAAAAGTTGTGATGATGCAAGGAAGATTTCATTATTATGAAGGTCATCCAATCCAAAAAGTCGTTTTTCCTATTAAGGTTATGAAGAAGCTTGGGGTTAAAACTGTTATGTTGACAAATGCCGCAGGCGGTGTAAATGCGGCTTTTAATCCATCGGATTTAATGATTATTACAGACCATATTAACCACATGAATGTTAATCCGTTGATTGGTCCGAATGACGATACTATGGGCGATAGATTCCCTGATATGAGTGAGGTTTATTCACCGGAATTGGTTGAACTTACTAAAAAAACAGCTGCCAAGCTGGGTATTGATGTTCAGGAAGGTGTTTATATGGCTCTAACAGGACCTTCTTATGAAACTCCTGCAGAAGTTCGTATGGCAAGAATAGTCGGTGCTGATGCTGTCGGTATGTCAACAGTTCCTGAGGCAATTGTTGCTAAATGGGCAGGGATGGATGTAATAGGAATTAGCTGTATTTGTAATTCAGCAGCTGGAGTTAGTACGGTAGCTCTTTCTCATTCCGATGTTATTCATGCGGCAAGTGTAGCAAAAGAAAGATTTAAGGTGCTTGTAAAAGAGGTAGTACATGCGCTTGGATAAGTTCTTAAAGGTTTCCCGTTTGATAAAACGCAGAACTGTTGCAAATACAGTTTCTGAAATGGGCAGAGTGCTGGTTAACGGTAATCCTGCTAAACCTGCTAAGCAGTTAAAAGTTGGGGATATTATTGAGATTGAGTATTCAAATAGAACTGAAAAAGTAGAAGTCTTAATAATTCCAACAGGAAATGTGAGTGTTCAAGACTCATCAACATTATATAAGGTTATAGAATAATGCACGAAATATTTGTAAATATGAATAATTGGTTTCAGACAATGGGAGTTCAAGGATTAGCAATAAATTCTTGTATTGAAAGTTTTTTCTTAGTGCCGCCTCCGGATTTCTTATTAATAGCAATGGATTTGGCTAAACCTGAAAAAGCTCTTTATTACGCATTGATTTGTACTATTGCATCTGCTGTAGGCGGTGTTATCGGTTACCTTATCGGCTTGTTCGGCGGTAGACCTGTTTTTAATTTCTTATTCAGAAAAAAACGCGATAAATTGGATGCTGTTGAAAAAATGTATGCTGAATACGGCTCATTTGCAGTATTCTTTTCTGCATTTACTCCAATCCCATATAAGGTATTTACAATTGCCAGCGGTATTTTAAAAATGAATTTTATCAAATTCTTTATCGCAAGTTTCTTTGGTCGCGGTGCAAGATTTTTTCTTGTGAGCCTTGTTCTTATGTTCTTTGGTGAAGCTGTGAAAAAATATTTGGAACTGGTTATTTTGGCGGTTACAATTGTTATAATAATTTTTTGTGTCATTGTGTATAAAAAGGTGAAGAAACATGGGCGTAATTAATGAAAAATTTATAATAAATACTGAAGGAATGAATGATATTATAGATATCACAAAACACGTTCAAAACTGTGTTTATCAGCACGCATTGAAAGATGCGCTCGTATGTGTTTCTATTCAGGGCAGTACTTCTGCTGTTACAACGATTGAGTATGAAGATGGGCTTGTAGAAGACCTTAAAGAAGCGTTAGAAAGAATTGCTCCAACCGGCAGAGAGTATCATCACGATGAAATTTGGCACGACGGAAACGGCTATGCTCACGTAAGAGCCGCTCTTGTTGGAAGCTCTGTGAGTGTTGCACTTGTTGATGGATTATTAAACCTTGGAACATGGCAGCAAATAATACTTCTTGACTTCGACAATAAGCCGCGTTCAAGAAGTATTACCGTTCAAATTGTTTATTAATCCCAGTTTACTTTTTCGATTAATTCGATTTCATACCCGTCAGGGTCATTTAAAAACGCTATTTTAGAACCTTTGCCGTTTAAATCAAATGGCGGGTAAAGATAATCATAGCCAAGTTTTGCAATTTGTGCGGTAAACGCATCAAGAGATTCAACTGCAAACGCAAAATGCCCAAATCCTGAACCAATTTGATACCCTTCTGCAGGTGTCTCATCATTGTAAGTCAATTCAATTTGACAAGTTTTTTCTTTATCATTCAAAAAATATAACCAGCAGTCTTCAAGTCTTTTTTTGTGATCAAGCTCCATATCTAAAACTTCTGTATAAAACTTTAAAGATGCATCGATATCTTTAACTCTAATCATTGTGTGTAAAAATTTCATAGTTCCCCTCCTTGTGTTTAATAATACTATATAGTATTGCTTTCTTTCAAGTATTCTTTAACAAGATTTATGGGAATTGCAAATCCGATGCCAATATTTGAAATATTATTATCAGGATTATATATCGCTTGGTTTATGCCAATTATTTCTCCACGTTTGTTCAGAAGCGGGCCTCCTGACGAACCGGGGTTAATAGCTGCATCTGTTTGTATACGATTTTTTGAATAATCGATTCTTGAAATAATACCTTGAGTCAATGTTCCGTTAAATCCAAACGGGTTTCCGATTGCTAAAACTTTTTGACCAACTCTGATTTTTTCTGAGTCTCCAAGTTTTACTGTTTTTAAATCTCTGGGAACATTGATTTTTAGAAGTGCGATGTCTTGTTTTTCTCCAAATTTCTTTAATACTTTAGCTGTATAGTTTTGCCCGTTTGCCATTGTAACAACGACACTATCACTTTCAATGACGTGAGCACTTGTTAATATAATTCCTCGTTTATCAATTATACATCCTGTTCCGCAGGATAGACCATCCGAAATTTGGGAGTCTACACTTACAATAGCAGGGTTAATTTTTTTATAAAGTGTTACGTTTGCCTGCTCTTCTCTATCATAAGCAAAAGTTGGCAGGCATAATAATAATGATGTAATTGCTGTAAAAATTCTTTTCATAATAGAATAATTAAGCAAATTTTTATTGCTTGCAATAGCCGAGCACGGCAAACTAAAAGGTCGACTCATTGAGTCGACCTTTATAAATTAATTGATTCTTTGGAACATATATCCGATACCGCGAGCTGTTAGTATTAACTCAGGGTTTGTAGGATCAGCTTCCAATTTAGAACGTAATCTTGAAATATGAACATCAACTACACGAGTATCAATTCTGTGATCTGCAGGGTATGACCAAACGTGTTGTAAGATTTCGTTTCTTGAATAAGCTTGTCCTGAATTGTTAACAAGTAATTCAAGAAGGCTGAATTCCATACCAGTAAGTCTGATGCGTTCGTTCTTTCTGTAAACTTGTCTTCTTGCTGTATCAATTTTGATGCAACCGGTTGTAATAACATTTTTAGCACCTTTACCTGATGCTGCAGCTGCACCTGCACTTGAACCAGCAGGAATAATAACGTCTTTAGAAATAGTTCTTCTAAGAACAGCCTTAACCCTAGCTTCAAGTTCTTTAGGGCTGAAAGGTTTGATAACGTAATCATCAGCACCTAATTCAAGTCCAGTGATTCTTTCTGAAACATCGCCTAAAGCTGTTAATATAATAATAGGAACATCTGATGTTCTTCTGATTTCGCGAGTTACACCGTAACCGTCCATTTTAGGCATCATGACATCTAAAACAACCAAATCTGGGTTTGTTTTGTTGAATACATCAACAGCTTCTTCGCCATCTTCTGCAACAACCACATCATAACCGACCATTTTAAGACGAGTTTCAAGGATTCTTCTGATACTGGCTTCGTCGTCAGCAACTAAAATCTTTTGGCGAGCCTCTCCTTCGCTCATCTCTTCTTGCAATTCTTCATTTTCTGCCATGCTACCACCTTTAATTATGTTACATTTCTTTTAATTTCTTAATATTAATATATATATCTTAATAGAATTTAAACATTTTTGCAAGGGGGTAAATATTTTTTATTATGATAAGGGTTGACTGATATTTTGTAAAACTCCTTAATTTAGTTTTAGCTTATGAGTCCGCCTCTGCACTTTGATTACAGGTTGGTTCAAGCAGGTTGAATAATTAATACTCTTGACACTTTATCATGGCTTATGGTACAAATGAAGTATAAATAGTATTAGATAGGTTAGTAGTAAAAAAATATCCTTGCAACAAAGGATTGCTACTCCTCAAAAAGAAAGGAAATACAATGTACGCTATTGTCGAAACAGGTGGTAAACAATACCAAGTTGAAGAAGGACGTTATGTTGACGTTGAATTATTAGGCGAAGAAAAAGACGCTAAAGTTGTTTTTGATAAAGTTGTTATGATTGTTAACGGCGCTAAATCAAAAGTTGGTCAACCTTATGTTGAAAAAGCAACAGTTGAAGGCACAATCATTAAAACTGACAGAGCAAAGAAAATCATTGTTTACAAACAAAGACCTAAAAAAGGTTACAGAAAAAAACAAGGTCACAGACAAGGTTTTGCTCGTGTAATGATTAACAAAATCAGAACAACTGCTTCTAAAAAAGCTGAATCAGCTGAAGCATAATTACTTTTTCTTTACTAAAAAGAAAAAGTAACCAAAAAGAAAAGAACATTAAGACGGCATAAAAATATAATTCCAAAATTATTTTGAAGTTCCAAATATGCCCAAGGTGTAATTTTCAAAATAAAAGATTAATTAAAAGGAGAATAAAAATGGCACATAAGAAAGGTATGGGTTCGACCCGTAACGGTCGTGATTCCGAAGCGAAACGTTTAGGCGTTAAAAAATTCGGCGGCGAAATCGTTAAAGCTGGTAATATCTTAGTTCGTCAAAGAGGAACTAAAGTTCACCCTGGTAACAATGTAGGTATTGGTTCAGATGATACTTTATTCGCTCTAATTGACGGTAAAGTTCAATTCGAATCACACAGACGTGACAGAAAACAAGTTTCAGTTTACGCTGTATAGAATGAAGTAAATAAAAAAGAAGCAACTCTTATGAGTTGCTTCTTTTTTTGTATAAAATTTTTATTATTGCAGATATGCTTGAAAGTGGGATATAAGCATACAGATATTCATAAGCGGAGTTGTTTAATATTGTTATTGTGAATAATATAAATAGTGTAATATCAACAATCGGAATAAATAATATAGCTTTTGATTTGCTTGGAAAAATCCATGGTGATGCAATAAAATAAATGGGATTGATTAGCAAAAGGATAATTATAGCTAAAAACATTCCCCAAATGGGTTGTGAAAATTTTATTAAACAAAAAGGAATTAAAAATATTACACAAAAACTAATTATTAAATGTTTGAAAATTTTTAATTTCATAAATGTATTATAGCATAAAAAAATAGTGTAACTATTAAGCTACACTATTTTTTATTGTTTTCAAATTTATGTATATAACGGCGCAAGCTTCTTTTCCTGCTGCGGTATAACACCTTCTTCGATTGACTGATAAACCCTGTAATCGATTTCAGGGAAACAGTTGTCAATTTCTTCAATTTCATGAAGCTTAGCTTCGTCAATTGAACCCGCTTCAATCATATCAGCGATTAAACTAAATCTGTCAACATGTTCATTGAACCTATCTGTTGCATAATCCTTAGCCTGCCATGTTGTAATTAAGAACGGCCAATCTGAAGATTGTAGTAACAAGTTTTCTCTTGCTAATTGAGTCAAAGCTCTTAGTAATAACTTATCTTCAGGAACTTCTGCGTGCGCATCAACGATTGCATTGATACGTTTTTCACAAGAGTGGATAATAGGCCACATCCATTCAGTTAAGTGGTTCATCCATACATAGAAGTGACCGCCTTGTCCCCAAGAAGATTCAGGGATTTGGATAGCTTCTTTTGGCGGATACTTAGTTACGTATTCACCAGCAGTAAGTCTTTCAACTTCCGGAAGATAATCATTGAACTTTTTGATAACCTGTTTGATAAACTCAACGCCTTCAAACCACCAGTGACCAAATAACTCTGTATCAAATGAAACCATTACAAGACCTTCTTTGTTTTTAGCCATCTTATAATCGTTTAATAAATGATAAATCATGGTTGTATAATGGTCAGAGTTTTCTCCGATTTTATTCATAGCAAGCACTGGGTCATAAAGCATTTTGTCGCCTAAATCTGTAGTTGGCGAAGTTATTCTCCAATAGTGCATGCCTGATTTATCGTCTTTTTTGTGGAATTCTCTGAAGCATCCGTCTCCAGGATATCCGTCAGCCGCAGACCAAACCTGATATCCTGCTCTGTCGTTACGTCCCATAACTGCTACTTGAGCATCAGGAAGCCAGTAAGCTGAGTATGTGTCATAGCCTGTTGCAGGTCTTTCAGGTAGAGGAATGTATTCAATATTTCCGTACATACCGATTACACGTCTGTTACCGATTGAGTTACCGCCTTCAATAACGTGAGATTCTGTAAAGAAGTAGTGAATATCGTTGTTTTGAAGAGTTACTTCAATAGCAGGTCTCCAGTGTTTTTTACCGTCTTTGCCAACATATTCATAACCTTGACGGTAAGCACATTCAGGAAGCCATGCGCCCATACCTTTTTTGCCGAACAATCTTTTTGTAGTATCTTGTCCAACTTTGAACTGTGCATTAAGGTTGCTGTCAGTTGCTAATAATGGTGAGAACCCGTGAGTAGCACCTGAGGTTGTGATTTCGATACAACCTAAATCCTGATATTTTTTAAAGTATTTAATCAAATTCATTTCGTATTTATTAACAAAATCATTACGTAATTTGTTCCATAAATCGAAATAATATTTAGCTAAGTATTTCAAGTGTTGCGAATGAGCAACTTTTGGATCAGGATATCTATCCAAATCCTTAGAAACAGCCTTGATTCTTGAATCAATATATTCAACGAAACCATGTTGTAAATGTTCGTCTGCTAATTGTTCGGCAAGAATTGGAGTTATGCCTACGGTTAATTTAGCCTTAATACCTTCTTCGTACAATTCTGAGATTGCATTAAGAAGAGGTACGTATGTTTCTGCCATGCATTCGTAAAGGTTTTCTTCTCCGAATGGCCACATTCCTGCTTTTCTGTAATAAGGCAGGTGGCTATGTAACATAAATACGAATTGTCCTACTGACATTGATGCCTCCGTTTCTGAGAATATATATTTTTACATTATTATTTATAACATAATCTTAACAGAAAAGTAACTCTTAAGTATTAGTTAATATGAATAATGTTACAATTGTTTACTATCATTGCGCCACTTACGCTTGGGCAGTGCGTTATATAAGATTTATATAGTAGAATTTTATCCTATGCTGAACATAAAATTGTTATTTTTTGAGCATGTTGCACAGAAATCTGTCTCGGCTGCGATGCTTTTTGAAAAATCTTTGAAAGAGCTGCCTGCTCGTCCCCTGTAGTCATTTGAAACAAACGGACAAGCGTAAATCCCGTTTTCTGAAAGCGTTCTGCCAAACATGCAGTCTGTTTTAAATGAAGGTTTTGAATAATTTTCATCTTCAAAATCAGGATGAGAACAAATTATTTGTAAATCGGTATTATAAATTTCCTGTTCTTTGAATATCTTGTTGAACATTTCGCAAATAAGATTTTTATCAAGTTTATATTGGTTTTGGATTGTTAAAACTGATGAAAAATTGTATCTTGAGAGTGTTTTTAATGCGAAAAATGTTTGTCTGTAATGTCCTCTGTACTTAATTTTGTCACTTTCCTGCTCTTCAAAATGAGCCAGAGATAGTTTGAAGAAAATTTGGTTACTGTTTGTGCCGCCTTCGTCTTCAACTTTTTTAAGAAACCTTATTTTTTTTTCATTAAGAAAACTTCCGTTTGTACAAATACAAACATTGCATCTCTTTAAGCAAAGCCTTAGTATTGTGTTGAAATCAGGATGTGTCATTGGTTCAGCGCCTGTTAAATAGATACAGTGAATGTTCTCATTGCGTGTATCTTCAAGAGCTTCTTTTATTCTATCAATAGAAATAAAATCTTTTACGAACTTGCTTAGACTCTTTGTGCCAAATTCGATATAACAGTTTTTACATCTTTGGTTGCAGTTTTTTGCTGTTAGTTCGATAAAAATATTGTTTAATTCTTCAAGTTTATACACAGGTGCTGTGCAAATATTATTCATAATATTCCTCCCTTTGACTATAAACATTTTATTCTTGTAAAGGAGGAAAAAAAATTATCGTGTCGGGCGGTTAATCCTTCCCAATCGGACATTAACTACTTGTTTTCAAGATGTTCCGGATGAGCTTCAAAATATTCTTTTAATAAATCTTGATAGAACGGAGTTCTTTTTGCTGCCAGCCACCAGATATCAGAATACCCGAGTTCAGGATAAAGCCAAGGTTTTAGATTTGATAAATAATGTATGATTTTTTGGCTTTCAAGTCCTTTGCTCCATTCGACAGCAAGAGGGATAAAATAATTATCATAAATCAAAGCAGAATTAACACTAAAAACAAAATTCCAACCGCTGTGAATAATTTTGACATTGTTTTTACAAATAATATTCAACAAGTCCTGATCAGGATATAAAAGTTCTTTGTGGGTTTCTAAAAGTTCAAGCGTTTTTTCAATAAGATTAACATTTCTTAATTCGGTAAGATTCATTACAAGCATACCGGAGTTAAAGTAATTATCCATGTTTCCATACTTAAGTACTTGTTCGTAATAGTATTTAACTTTGTCGTTGTGCTTGAAATTTACTATGGTATTAAAATCTTTAACGGCTGCTAAATAATTATTTTCTAACTCTGTATCATATAGCTCTGCAACATCTGACTGAATGAGAGTATCGCAGTCCAGGTATACAGCTTTGTCATAATCTTTTAGCAATTGAGGGATAAACAGTCTCAAATACATTTCTTTAGTGAAATATATATGACAGAATAATTTCTCGGTATCTAAACTTTCATAAATCTCTTTTGTATTAATAAAACGTATAGAAATATTATTTTTATTTTCTATTAGAGTTAAAATAACCTGTTTTATATCATCTTGAATATCTGTTTCAAGAATAATAATATCATACAATCTATCTTGAGAAGTGTTCTCAATTAGCGCATTTAGGGCAACTCCCAAATATTTTGCATATTTGTTGTTGCTGCCGAATACTATATTAACTGAATCTTTTTCAAAAAATCTATTTACTGTAACCATATTAATATTATTAATAATACTGTTTTATTGGACATCAATCATTTAGTGTAAAAATTTTACATGTAACAAATTGTAAAACATTAGCCAAAAGTATTAAAGTTTTCATGAAAACTGCCGTAATAAGAAAATGGAAGTATGGATAT
>CAKNXK010000001.1 GCA_932182025.1 uncultured Candidatus Melainabacteria bacterium | reverse complement strand
CCACCGAAATTTTAATCGATGTCCCAACAGACTTGAATTCTTTCTGTCTTTCATACTTTAATTATTAAGTTAAACAAAAGTTAACTTGATATATAAAGTTGAAAGTATCAAAAAAAGCCCATTTCATCGAATTTTATAATATAGATGATACAATAATAGAGAATATAAAGTGCTCTTATTGCTGTTGGAAAAAAAACTCTTTTAGTTAGTATTTATGAAATATTTTACTTTGCTCTCAAATTTATATGGAGTAGTTTATATCCTGACTTGAACTTAAAAAATATCTCCAAAAAGTAAGTGTACTTTATCAGCTGTCTAAGTGCATTTGCTTGATTTATGAACCACACTTACTTTTTAAGGTAATACAATAATAACATTTACATGATATGAAAGACATTTATGCATATATAATAACATTGACTATTTAAGCAATTGATCGAAGATTTCTCTAAAAACTTTATCGGCGTGCTCTTGCATTATTCGTATATAATTAAATATAGGACGATTGTTTTTCATACTATGACCAATACAATATTCTATTTTTTCTATTTCGATACCTATATCATAACCATGTTGTGCAAATGTTTTTCTTGCAGAATAATATGAAACCTTTCTATTTATGCCTGCCAGATCAGTCACCTTCCCTATATGTCTAAAGACCAAACTATATACTTTTTCATAAGATTCATATTTGCCAAAAACTAATTTCCCATTTTCAGAAATATATCGTTCTATAATTGTCTGTGCTTCTGGCTGGATAGTGAAAGCTATTTCATTTTCATTTTTTTTGCTATTACGGGTTTTATGTCTTATATATCTCATACAGTTCCCTTTAGTGAAATCATACTCCATTAGGTCTCTTAGATTAATGCCACCTAAATAATAAGTTAACATAAATATATCTCGAGCCATGATATGCACAGACTTGAATAATTTCACATCACGTATTTTTTTTAATTCATCAACGGACAGATCTAGTTCTCTGATATTACTAACTGGCATTTTAAATAAAACAAAAGGATGAACTAAATAAGTTACATAATTCATTTTCCTGGCATAGTTCAATATTACTTTTATTAAAGTGAGGTAAATTCTGATAGAAGTTTCTTTTAATCCTTCAGCCTTCATTACATCAGCGAAACTTTGTATATGTGTCGGACTGAGTTGTACCAAAGGAAAATCACCTTTCATATGTTTAAGGAACTTTGCACAAGCTATATTATATAATTTATGTGATTTTTTACGATCGTCTGCTTCCATCATTAAAAGATATTCTTTCACTACCGTATTAAAGGTTATTCCTTTTTTTTGTTGTTCCCGAGTTATAACATGTATCAATTCAGTGCATGAAATATTCGACTGATAATGAATAGACGAAAGAATCTCTTCGTATTCATTAATCAACTTGCGCAAACAAGCATTTATATTAGCTGCATTTTCATGTTTTACTACTCGTCCATTTTTCATTTGATTTGCAGAATCCAAAATGAATTGGGTTGAAATATATCTCGTTTGTGAACGATGAGCCACTGCGATCCTGACTCTATGTCTACCGTTAGATAATTTTTTAGCAGGTACAATTACTATTGAAAGATTAGCCATATTCAAATTTTAGTTTATACGTTTTACAATACAATATTAAAGTAACAATCAGAAATAAAAGCACTCTTGTATAACAAAAATGCTCTTGAAACTATCCATTTTGAGATTGTTCACAGAAGTTTGTACTATTTTTCAGTTGAAAAGACGGAAAATTCCATGCTTTTGTACAATCCTACATTGGCTTTTTTAATATTCGCGCATATATTTGCAACACTTTTTCACAGGTAGGAGACCTATTTCTCCTGAGAGAATAGAAAACTAACTTTTGTTTAACTTAATAATTAAAGTATGAAAGACAGAAAGAATTCAAGTCTGTTG